>NZ_JAZHRX010000001.1:0-686500 GCF_036924645.1 Bradyrhizobium sp. AZCC 2176
CGCCGACAACGCGCGCGGCTTTGCGCTGGCGCCGTTTCCGGCCTCGTTTCCGCACATGAAAGCGGGTTGGCTCAGGCCCGGCCCCGAGGTGTTATATTGGGTGCCGCGCCATGTGGCCAAACTATGGAACGTGAAGTCGATCTACATCACCGAGAACGGAACATCGGCGAGCGACCAACCGGCCGCGGACGGTACCATCTACGACGTCGATCGCATCATGTATCTGCGCAACTATCTGACGCAGTTGCAGCGCGCGACCGCCGAGGGCTTGCCCGTGCTCGGATACTTCCTATGGAGCCTGATGGACAATTTCGAATGGTCGGACGGATACGAACAGCGCTTCGGCATCTATCACGTCGACTTCGAGACCAGGCGTCGGACGCCCAAGCTGAGCGCGTCGTTCTATCGCGAGACGATCGCGCGAAACACCGTGGCGTGATCAGGCGATCCTCAATCCTTTATCAATCCTTGCGCAGGCCCTTGCCCAGCGCCTCAAACATCATCGTCTTCAGCGCCAGTTGGATCCGGCCGCCTTGCGTCGGGGCCTGCACCATGAAGACAACGAGCAGGTCGTCCTGGGGATCGACAAAATAGAAGCTGCCGCCCGCGCCGTCCCAGCGGTATTCGCCCAGCGGCCATGTCGTATTCGGCGGCGGCGAGGTGCGCACGGCGAAGCCAAGGCCAAAGCCGCTGCTCGGGCCCGGAAAATAGAAGGGGTCATGGATGATCCCGGTCTCCGGCCCGATCTGATCCGACGTCATCAGCGCGACGGTCTCGGGCTTGAGGTACCGCTTGCCGTCGAGCTCGCCTCCATTCAGCAGCATTTGCAGGAAGCGGGCGTAGTCGGCGGTCGTCGAGACCAGACCCGCTCCGCCGGATTCCCAGCGCCGTGCCACTGTCGGCTCGTTGATTCCGGCCACCCGAAGACGATCGACGGGAAATGGCTGGGCGACGCGCGGCCACTTCGACTTATCCGCAACGTAGTACGCGGTCTCGGACATGCCGAGCGGATCGAACAATCTTTGCTTCTCGAATTGCAACAACGTTTGCCCCGACGCCACCTCGACGACACGGCCGAGCACGTCGGTTGAATGGCTGTAGTTCCAGCGTGTTGCGGGCTGGTCGGCGAGCGGCAGTGTAGCTATCCGGTCGGCGAATTCGGCGTTGTCGAAATCGCCGGCGTATAGTTTGGGATCGGCATAGAGCTTCTGCACCGCGGTTTCGCCGAAGAAGCCATAGGTAATACCCGACGTGTGCCGCAGCAGGTCCCTGATCGTGATCGGGCGCTTCAACGGCTCGAGCTTGAGCGGATACTGTCCGGCTTCATCGGAAAGATCGACGCCGACTTTTGCATCGGCAAAGGCATGAATGTATTTCGACACGGGATCGTCGAGGGCCAGCTTGCCGTCGTCGAGCAGCATCATCGCGGCCACCGAGGTGACGGCCTTCGACATCGAATAGATCTGGAAAATCGCGTCCGGCGGCATCGGCTGGCCCGTCGCCGGATCCCGGACGCCAAAACACTCGAGATAGACCGGCTTGCCGTGCTGCTGGATCAGCAGGATTGCGCCGGGAATCTTGCCGGCAGAGACTTCATTGCGAACCTGGTCCCCGATCCGGTCAAGCGCCGCGCGTGAGAAAGTGGGCGCGTTCGGCGCTTTCGGCTCGGCTCGCACCTCATGCAGCCGTGCCGCGGCCAGGAGAATGGCCAGCGCCGCTACAACAAGGCAGCGCTCTGCGGCGCCGCTAGTTCTCCAGCGCTTCATAGACCAACTGCTTCAGCGTCCGCTGGACGCGCTGGCGCTCCGTCGGCGTCTGCTCCAGCACCACGAAGAACATGTCCTGCTTGCGGTCGACCACCATATAGCAGCCGGCGGCGCCGTCCCATTTGAGTTCGCCGAGCGATCCCGGCGGCGGCGGCTTGGCGTTGCCGGGATCGGTGCGCACGGCCAGCCCGAGCCCCATGCCGAAGCCGTCACCGGGAAAATAGTAATGATCCCGCGCAACACCGGAGTCCTTGCCGATGTGGTCCGATGCCATCAGCTCGAACGTCTTCGGGCTGAGATAGGTCTTGCCCTCGAACGTCCCACCATTGAGCAGCATTTGCGCAAATTTCGAGAAGTCCGACATGGTCGAAACCATGCCGCCGCTGGCGGATTCCCATTTCTGGCGAACTTCAGTCCTGTACAAGCGGCCGACCCGGAAATCACTGTCGTTCGGCACCGGCTGGGCGAGCCGGTTGAGCCGCTCCGGTTCGGTAACGAAGAAGCCGGTGTCGGTCATGCCGAGCGGATCGAGCAGCTTTTCCTTTTCGATCTCGAACAATGATTTTCCGGACACGATCTCCATAATCCGCGCCAGGATGTCGGTGGAATGGCCGTATTGCCAGAGAGCGCCCGGCTGGTTGTGCAGCGGCAGCTTGGCGATCCGCTCGGCAAATTCGGCAAGGTCGAATTCGCCCGCGTAGAGATTGGCCTCCTTGTAAGCCTTGCGCACCAGGCTGTCGCCATAGAAGCCATAGGTGATCCCGGAGGTATGACGCATCAGGTCGAGAATGGTAATAGGCCGGGTCAGCGGCGCCAGTTCGAGCGTCCTGGTGCCGTCCTCGGCCTTTTTCTCCACACCGACCTTCATATTGGCGAAGGAGGGAATGTACTTCGAGACGGGATCGTCGAGCTTGATCTTGCCGTCCTGGACCAACTGCATCGCCACAACGGAGGTGATCGCCTTGGTCAGCGAAGAGAGGCGGAAGATGGTCTTGTCCGATATCGGCGTCTTGGACACGACGTCCTGGACGCCGAAGGTTTCGTGATAGACCGGCTTGCCGTGCTGCTGGATCAGGACGTTGGCGCCGGCGATCTTCCCCGTCGCCACCTCGTTCTTGAAGAACTCGGTGATCTTCGCAAGCTTGTCCTTGCTGAAATGCGCGCCCGCTGGAATATCGAAGGCGCCTTCGGCGCGGGCGGACGACAGCGTGGCAAGCATCAGCGCGCCGAAAACCAGCGCGCGCAGCATTCCTGATGAATTCATTGGATCGTACCCCTCTCCCCGGAATTCGCAGGGGAGTGTAGCGGTGGCCTGTCAGTCGGCACAAGGCCTACCGAAGGTGTTCAATGCCGCCTGATGCAACTCCGCGCTGGCGTCGGAGAAGCAGCAGAAGATCACCCGCTCCAGTGCGGGCGCAGCCGAGAGCGTATCAACGACGGTCTGAACGGCGATGCCGGCCGCGCGTTCGGCGGGGAAGCGATAGACGCCCGTTGAGATCGCGGGAAAGGCCACCGAAACAAGGCCGTGCGTCGCGCACAGTTCGATCGAGCGGCGATAGCAGGAAGCGAGCAGTTCATCCTCGCGATGGTTGCCGCCGTGCCAGACCGGCCCGACGGCGTGGATCACATGCCTCGCCGCCAACAGGTATCCCCGGGTGATCTTGGCGTCGCCCGTTGCGCAGCCATTTAGCGTGCGGCACTCCGCGAGCAACTCCGGCCCCGCCGCCCGATGGATCGCGCCATCGACGCCGCCCCCGCCAAGGAGCGACGAATTCGCGGCGTTGACGATGGCGTCAACGCGCAGCGTGGTGATGTCGGCAACGATGACTTCCAGCCGCGCTCTGCCGATCTGGCGCGCGGGCCCGCTCAGGCCGAGGCCGCCGCGCCGACGGTGACGCCCTTGTCGGCGAGCATCTGCTGCAACTCGCCGGCCTGGAACATCTCGCGGATGATGTCGCAGCCGCCGATGAACTCGCCCTTGACGTAAAGCTGCGGGATCGTCGGCCAGTTCGAATATTCCTTGATTCCGTTGCGAAGTTCGGCCGATTCCAGGACGTTCAGGCCTTTGTAGCCGACGCCGACGTGGTCGAGGATCTGCACCACCTGGCCGGAGAAACCGCACTGCGGAAACTGCGGCGTCCCCTTCATGAACAGCACGACGTCGTTCGACTTCACTTCGTTGTCGATGAATTGCTCGATGTTCATATTGCTTCCTTTTGGGGCTTTGGCCCCTGGCGGCTTTCTTCTCACGGGCCGGCTCGTCCCGTTTAACCCGATTACTTGTCATATATGTAGCCCAAACCGTTGTGCATCCAAAGTAAAATGGCGAGGAGCCGGCATGGGCAGGGCCAATCGGGGGCCCCCCGGGCGACCAGCGCCCATAGTCTGACGACATCAATATCATAGCGGGCGAAGGCTTTTTTCCCGGATCGGAACCCCTATCTAGGACGGACCGCCCGTCGGGAACCAGTTTGCCGGACTAACGTTCTCCCCGCTCACCGGAGACACCTGTGACGAAATCAGTATCCGCCGCGTCGCTTTCCAGCCCTACCCCGTCACTTTTCTCCGATTCAGGCACCCTCGCCCAGAATTTGGTGGAAGCCTATCTGGCCGTCCGCGGCGAGACCGAGCGCCGGGCCGCACCCTTGAGCCCCGAGGATCAGCTCATCCAGTCGATGCCCGACGCCAGCCCGGCCAAATGGCATCGCGCCCATACCACCTGGTTCTTCGAGCAATTCCTGCTCGGCGAGCACTGCGAGGGTTACCAGCCCTTCCACCCTGACTACGCGTTTTTGTTCAATTCCTACTATGTCAGCGCCGGTCCCCGGCACGCCCGTCACCAGCGCGGCCATTTGACCCGCCCGAGCGCCGACGAAGTCACCGCCTATCGCCGGCATGTCGATGCGGCTGTGGTCAAATTCTTCCAGACCGCCGGCGAAGAGCGCCTCGCCCAGCTCGCCCCCCTGGTCGAGGTTGGCCTCAACCACGAGCAGCAGCATCAGGAATTGATGCTGACCGACATCCTGCACGCCTTTGCGCAGAACCCGATTCCGCCGGCCTATGATCCATCCTGGCGCTTCCCGGCATCGCAGCGTTCGGCAGAGGAATGGGTCACCCTCAACGAGGGCATCCACACGGTCGGGCACACCGACGACAGCTTCCATTTCGACAATGAAAAGCCCGCGCACCGCGCGCTGGTCGGCCCGGTCAGGCTCGCCCGCAATCTCGTCACCAATGCCGAATGGCTGGCCTTCATGAAGGATGGCGGCTACGGCACGGCCACGCTGTGGCTGATGGACGGCTTTGCCACCGTCGCCAATGAGGGCTGGCAGGCGCCCGGCCACTGGCGCCAGATCGACGGCGAATGGCGGATCATGACGCTCGGCGGATTGCAGCCGGTCGACCCGTCCGCCCCGGTCAGCCATGTCAGCTATTACGAGGCGGACGCGTTTGCACGCTGGGCCGGCCGCCATCTGCCGACCGAGATGGAATGGGAAGTCGCCGCCCGCGCCGGCCAGCTCAACGATGCCTTCGGCATCGTCTGGCAGTGGACCCGCAGCGCCTACTCCCCCTACCCCGGCTACCGCGCCATCGAGGGTGCGCTGGGCGAATATAACGGCAAGTTCATGGTCAACCAGTTGGTGCTGCGCGGCTCCTCGCTTGCAACCCCACCCGGCCACAGCCGTATCACCTACCGCAACTTCTTCTATCCGCACCACCGCTGGCAATTCACGGGGTTACGCCTCGCCGATTACGCCTGACCCAACATGGATCACAGCGCGCCGGAAAGCGCGTTCAGGAGAGTATCATGAATGTGCACGCCGCCGCTTTGGCCCAAAGCTACCCGTTCGATGAGCAGACCTCCGTCTTTGCCGGCGACGTGATCGGCGACCTCTCGCAATTTCCCAAGCGCCTGTCGCCGAAATATTTCTACGACGCCGCAGGTTCCGAGCTGTTCGAGCAGATCACGGTCCTGCCGGAATATTATCCGACCCGCACCGAGCTCGGCATTCTGCGCAGCCGCGGCGACGAAATCGCTGCCATCATCCCCAAGGGCGCAGCGCTGGTGGAATTCGGCGCCGGCGCGACCACCAAGGTCCGCCTGCTGCTGGAGCGCTGCGATTTCAGCGCCTATGTCCCGGTCGACATTTCCGGCGACTTCCTGAATGCGCAGGCCAGCGCCTTGCGCAAGGATTTTCCCGAGCTCGGCGTTTATCCGGTTGCCGCCGATTTCACCGCGCCATTTGCCCTGCCGGCCGAGATCGAAGGGATGCCCAAGGTCGGGTTCTTTCCGGGATCGACGCTCGGCAATTTCGAGCCGCATGAAGCGCGCGCCTTCCTGCGCAGCGCGCGCGAGATTCTCGGCGAAGGCGCGCAGATGATCATCGGCGTCGACCTCGAAAAGAACGAGCGTGTGCTTTATGATGCCTACAACGACGCTGCCGGCGTCACCGCGCGATTCAATCTCAACGTTCTGGTCCGCATCAACCGCGAGCTCGGCGGCAATTTCGACGTTTCCGCCTTCATGCACCGCTCGGTCTATAATCGCGAACGCCATCGCATCGAGATGCACCTGATCGCCAAGAAGGCGCAGACCGTGCGCATCCTCGGACGAAATTTTTCATTCCGGCCGGGTGAGAGCATCCATACCGAGTCGAGCTACAAATACAGCCTCGACCGCTTCACCGTACTGGCGCGCGACTCCGGCTGGGCGGTGCGGGAATCCTGGACCGATCGTGACCGGATGTTTTCGGTTCACGCGCTGGTGGCGTCAGACTGAGGAGTGGTCCGTGACCTTGCAGTTCAGGTCTGTGCATTTCAGATCCTGATTTCAAGGCCTGGCAATTCACGTCTTGCAGTCCGATCGCCTGCGGTCCGGTCGCAGCCTGCGTGCTGGGGCGATCCGGGGCGCAACAGATATCCAGTCATCGGACAATCGGTCTGCACCCAGCAACCATGCATGAATGATCCGCCACTTGTCCTGCCCGCGAGACTGGAAATCCAACAGCGGAGATCCAGCGTCCTGCAATTCGTGGAAGAACTTCAACGAGTCTTTTCCAGTTGGTCCGTCCTGCTCGATCGACTGCGTCAAGATCCAGCGGTCCCACTCCTGAATGATGCGTACTCTTGCTTCACTTTGTTTCATAGGCGCGTATTCCCACCACGGATCCCCGTGGGCACTGAGTGAATCGCGCTGGTCAAGGTCTGATGGAAAGTGCTACGCCGCCGCGCGTCCCCGCACCTTCCGCGCTCACTATAGACAAACTTCTTAACAAATCTTCATCTTTATCGACCCGCCCGCAAAACGCTCCATCTACGCTGTCGTTTGCCCTTCGAAAGGTCCAACTTTTGACGCGGACTCAGTTGAATTTCCACGGCAGGCTCGGCTAGGGGTGAGTTCGTGCCAGGGGATGTCAGTCATGGGAAATGCGTATCCAGCGTCCGGCAATCGGAAGGAATTTTCCAGCTCGTCGTCCGTTCACGGGGACCATGCCTGGGATCAAGAGGTGGACACCGAACGGGCGTCCCTTATTGAAGAGAACGCCAGACTGCGGGCGCTCGTCGTGCAATTGTCAACTCTCGTTCTTCGAAACGTCGTCGATCAGCACAGCACCTCGCCAATGATGCCGGTCAGGCGATCGCTGCCTGATTAAAGGTGCTACCCTCCCGGATCGGGTTGCAGCGAGATCGTTTCCCACACCGCGACCACGATCATGATCGCGGTGGTCAGGGTCGACAGCATCAGCGGCGACAGCTCGCTTGCGAACCAGGCAAGCATGCAGAGCGCGATGATGCCGGCCCCGTGCGAGAGCTGAAGGAAGCCGCGAAAGCTGTACTTGAACAGGACGGTCCCGAACAGAAACAGCAAGGGACCGCCGATCGCGCTTATTACTGTCTTGAGATCGGAATGACCGCCCGGGTGCTTCAGCACCAGTTCGTCCGCTACTGCCGAAACGATGATGCCGGCGACGATCGGCATGTGCAGATAGGTATAGGCGAGCCGCGCCAGCCTTCCCGGCTCGCTCGATTTTGATATCTGCTCGGAGCCGGCTTCCGCACCGATGTGGAAATAGATCCACCACATGGCGATGCTGCCGGCCGACACCGAAACGAACGCGGCAAGGCTTTCGGCCGACCAGGCCAGCTCGGCAAATGTTGCGCCCGTTACGACGACGGATTCGCCGAGCGCGATGATGACGAACAGCGCGCAGCGCTCGGCCATATGGCCGCCTTCGATCACCCAGTCCGCGACGGAAGATGCGCCATATCGGGGTATCCAGAACCGCACCGCCGGTGAGATATATTCGATGGCAAGCGCGATCGTCCAAAACACGAGGCGCGACTGGCCCTGCGCCAATCCGCCCGCGATCCAGAAGATCGCCGACATCGACAGCCACGCTGCGATCCGGATTGCATTCATGCGTGTCCGCGGGCGCGACGGCGGCGTGGACAACCACAGAAATATCGTCTTGCCGACCTGCATCGCCGCATAGGCAATGGCAAACCACAAACCGCGCCCGTCAAACGCCGCCGGAATCGAGGTCGACAACACCAGCCCGCCCAGCATCATCGCAAACAGCAGGAGGCGAACCGGGGTCTTTTCGGGATCGAGCCAATTGGTGATCCAGGAGGTGAAGACCCACACCCACCATACCGCAAGAAACAGCAGCGTGACCTGCACTACGCCTAGCGGCGTAAAGTGCGCCAGCAGCGTGTGCGAGATCTGGGTAACCGCAAAGACGAAGACGAGATCGAAGAACAGCTCGGCATACGTCACGCGGTGATGCTGGTGCGGCGCGATCTGGCGAAACATCGCGCCGTGTGGACTGTCCGTCATCGATGTGCCCCCGCTGCCGCCCGTCGGGGCTAGCTTTCCGGCACTCCGGGTCCCCCAGGTACCCCGGTTTGCAGCGCCAGCGCGTGCAGCACGCCGCCCATCTGTCCCTTGAGCGACTGGTAGACGATCTGGTGCTGCTGCACGCGCGACTTGCCGCGGAAGGATTCCGAAATCACGGTCGCGGCGTAATGGTCGCCGTCGCCTGCGAGATCGCGGATCGTCACCTCGGCATCGGGGATAGCTGCCTTGATCATCGATTCGATATCGTGGGCGTCCATCGGCATTCCAGCATGTCTCCGTCAGGTGCTTCGAATCACGGCCGGCTCGCGCGACCGTGACGGCCGAACCTAGCGCGTAGGCTCTTCTAGGTCACGCCTGGCGGCACTATATCCCGGGCCCGAACCGTTTGACACCGCGAGATCCCGTCGCGCCCTATCATTTCGGGCTGACAGAAAAAGAGGCTCAAAATCATGAAATTGCCCGGTCCCGACCATCCGATCACGATTACGGCAAACCCCAAGCGCGTCCGGGTCTCGGCCGGCGGCGTGGTCATCGCCGAGACCACCCGCGCGCTGACCCTCAAGGAAGCCAGCTATCCGGCGGTGCAATATGTGCCGCGCGAGGATGCCAATATGGCGCTCCTGGCCCGCACCGAACGGACCACGCACTGCCCCTACAAGGGGGATGCGAACTACTTCAGCATCAATGCCGACGGCAGGAGCATCGAAAATTCGATCTGGACCTATGAGACGCCCTTCCCGGCCATGGCCGAGATCGCAGGCCATCTGGCGTTCTATCCGGACAAGGTGACGATCGAGGAAGTGGCGTAGTAGGAGGCAACCTCATTCCGGAGCGATGCGAAAAGCATCGAACCCGGAATGCTGCGTGGAGCTAAGCCCTGAAGATCGTAAGCCCGAGGACCAGGAGTACCAGGAAGATCACGACGAAGACATAGAACAGGAAGCGGGCGATGTCGGCAGAAGCCGCCGAAATGCCGGTGAAGCCGAGAATGCCGGCAACGATCGACACCAGAAAGAAGATCAGCGCCCATTTGAGAATTGTCATTGCTTGCTCCGCGACCCCATGGCCGCGCCAATGGCGGCCGATCATCCACTTGGTTCTAACTGCGGGTTGCGTCGCGGGTTCCTCAGCAACCCGGCCGGGCACAATTCGTCCTTGCTGAATCAAGTTCCCGGCTGCAACATTTGACCACATAGCCTGGCCGGGAGGCCTGCATGACATCGATTTCCACCATGGGGCATGCCGACGTCAGCGCAGTGCCCAAAGCCAAATCGCGAAACCTTTCGCTTGATCGCGCCCGGACCTTCCTGACGCTGGTAGTGCTGCTCCACCATGCCGTCATCCCCTATACTTACTTCGGCCACACCGATCCGAAGTACTTCTTCGGCTTCGACATGGTCGTGCTCGCCACCGACAGTTTCTTCATGGCGATGTTCTTCTTCCTGTCGGGACTGTTCGCCTGGTCTGGTATCGCCCGGAAGGGACCGCTGAGCTATTTGACCGATCGCCTGCTTCGGCTTGGCCTACCCTTCGTGATCTGCGCCTTCACGGTCATTCCGCTCGCCTATTACGCTATCTCGCTGCGGCACCAGCCCGAGATCGGCTTTTCGGAATACTGGTGGAATATGGTCACGAAGGGCCCGTGGCCGAGCGGGCCGATCTGGTTCCTCTGGGTCCTGCTCAGTTTCGACGTGGTGGCCTGCATCTTGTACCGGCTATCACCCAACCTGCTCGATCCGATCAACCGCCTCTCGCTGCACGGTCGTCGCCGGCCCGCAGTGTTCTTCGCGATCATGCTTGCCGTCACCGCTGCGTTCTATGTTCCAGGGCTGGTTCACTACGGACCAAGCAGTTGGTTCGAGTTCGGGCCGTTCTCAGTGCAGCACGGACGCGTGATGCTCTATGCGAGCTACTTCTTTTTCGGTGCCGGCATCGGCGTTGCGCAAATGGATCGCGGGCTGCTCGCTGCAGACGGCCGGATGGCGAAAGTCAGCTGGGACTGGCTGGTGCTGGCGATCGTTCCGTATTGCCTCTTGTGGGTGCTGATCTTCATCAAGCGCGAAATACTCGGCAACCCGTCGCCGTTGCCGGACTGGTATGAGGGGCTCTATGCCATCTGCTTCACTGTCTTCAGCGTGGCCATCATGTTTCTGATCCTGGCGTTTTTCCAGAGGTTCAGGCAATCAGGCTCAGCCAAGCTGCTCGATCCGATGCAGGCGGACGCCTACGGGATGTTCCTGGTGCACTACCCGATCGCACTGTGGCTGCAATACTGGCTGTTCGACTATGACCTTCCAGCGATCGTCAAGGCCACGATCGGGCTGGTGCTGACAATCGCGGCGAGCTGGGCGCTGACGCGAGCGTTGCGGCAGATCCCGGGCGCGACGAGAGTGCTTTGACAGTCCGTAACCCGGGTGGAGCGCAGCGCAACCCGGGATTCACGGAGAGACCGTCCCGGATTTCGCGGAGCCTGTCATCGGGCGCGCATTCGCGCGACCCGTTGGCTACTCCGGGCTACAAGAGCCTACGCCTTGCCGCTCATATAGGCCGGCAGCCAGTGCTCGAACGCTGACTTGAGCGCATTCACCGCAACCTGTGCCTCGCCCGCAACCGCAATCGCGTCGCCGCCGGTGGTGCCGATCCGCGCGCAGGGCACGCCCGCGCCCTTCATCTTGGCCAGCACCAGGCCGGCATCCGCCGCCGGCACCGTGACGATGTAGCGCGCCTGGTCTTCGCCGAACCAGTAGGCGTGCGGCACGATCGAGGCCGGCCCCGCCAATAGCTGCGCGCCGATGCCGCTGGCAATCGCCATCTCGGCGAGCGCGATCAGCAAGCCGCCGTCGGAAACGTCATGTACCGCGGTTGCGGTGCCGGCGTGGATCATGCCGCGCACCACGTCGCCATTGCGCTTTTCGGCGGCGAGATCAACCGGCGGCGGCGCGCCCTCTTCGCGGCCGCAGATATCGCGCAGGTATACCGATTGCCCGAGCCAGCCCTGGACGTCGCCGATCAGCAGGATCGCCTCATTGGAAGCCTTGAAGGCCAGCGTGGCGGATTTGGCGAAATCGTCGAGCAGGCCGACGCCGCCGATTGACGGCGTCGGCAAAATGCCGCGGCCATTGGTTTCGTTGTAGAGCGAGACGTTGCCGGAGACGACCGGGAAATCGAGCGCACTGCAGGCCTCGGAAATACCTTTCAGGCAGCCGACGAACTGGCCCATGATCTCGGGCCGCTCCGGATTGCCGAAATTCAGATTGTCGGTGATCGCCAGCGGACGGCCGCCGACCGCCGTGATGTTGCGCCAGGCTTCCGCCACCGCCTGCTTGCCGCCTTCGAACGGATCGGCTTCGCAATAGCGCGGCGTCACGTCGACGGTGAGTGCGAGCCCCTTCGGCCCATCCTCGACGCGCACCACCGCCGCGTCGCCGCCGGGACGCTGCACGGTATTGCCGAGAATGACGTGATCGTATTGCTCCCAGACCCAGCGCTTCGAGCACAGCTCGGGCGTCGCGATCAGCTTTTCCAGCGCCGCGGAAATACCGATCGGCGGGTTTACCTCGCGCGCCTGCACCACCGGCAATGCCACAGACGGGACATGCGGGCGGTCATAGACCGGCGCCTCGTCGCCCAATTCCTTGATCGGCAGATCGGCCATGACGTCGCCGCCATGCTTGACCACGAAGCGCTTGCTCGGCGTGGTGTAGCCGACCACGGCAAAGTCGAGCCCCCACTTCTTGAAGATCGCCTCGGCCTCTTTTTCCTTCTCGGGCTTGAGCACCATCAGCATGCGCTCCTGGCTTTCCGAGAGCATCATCTCGTAGGCGCTCATGCCGGTTTCGCGCGTCGGCACCGCGTCGAGATTGAGATCGACGCCGAGATCGCCCTTGGCGCCCATCTCGACCGCCGAGCACGTCAAGCCGGCCGCGCCCATGTCCTGGATCGCGATCACGCAATCGGCTTCCATGATTTCGAGGCAGGCCTCCAGCAAGAGCTTTTCCGCAAAGGGATCGCCGACCTGCACGGTCGGCCGCTTCTCGGCGGAATCGTCGTCGAACTCGGCCGACGCCATTGAGGCGCCGTGAATGCCGTCGCGGCCGGTCTTGGAGCCGAGATAAACGATCGGCATGTTCACGCCGGACGCCGCGGCGTAGAAAATTTTGTCGGTCTCGGCCAGCCCAACCGCCATTGCGTTGACCAGGATGTTGCCGTCATAGCGGGTGTGGAAACGCATCTGGCCGCCAACCGTCGGCACGCCGAACGAATTGCCATAGCCGCCGACGCCGGCCACCACGCCCGACACCAGATGGCGCGTCTTGGGATGTTCCGGCGCGCCGAACGAGAGCGCATTGAGGCAGGCGATAGGCCGCGCGCCCATCGTGAACACATCGCGCAGAATGCCGCCGACGCCGGTGGTCGCGCCCTGATAGGGCTCGATGTAGCTCGGGTGGTTGTGGCTCTCCATCTTGAACACGACCGCCTGGCCGTCGCCGATGTCGATCACGCCGGCGTTCTCGCCGGGGCCCTGGATCACCCACGGTGCCTTGGTCGGCAGGCCCCGCAGATGAATGCGCGAGGACTTGTACGAGCAGTGCTCGTTCCACATTGCCGAGAAAATCCCGAGCTCAGTGAATGTCGGCACCCGCCCGATCAGCTTGAGGATGCGCTCATACTCGTCGGGTTTCAGGCCATGGCTGGCGACGAGTTCGGGGGTGATCTGGGGCTCGTTCATGGGTGCCTTAATAGGAAGATCGAGGCGGTGCGAAAAGGCCTTTTATGGCGCATTTTCGCCCTGTCCAGAGCTTTGCGGGGGGAGGTTTGCGGGATCGGCGTTTGCACATCGTTCCCGGATCGGATTTAAGGGCGGAAATACTCAATTGAAGGGCCATTTTTAGTGAACGAACTCCCCAAAAATGCATTCCAACAGCGCCCCGACCTGCATGTCGAAACCGAGGGCGAATTCAAGGGCTGGCGGACCTGGACCCGCGACAGTTTTGAGACCCATAACGGCCCGTTCTGGCACCGGATGGACGAAAACGGGCGCGTCCAATGCGCGTTCCGGGTCGAGAGGAAGCACCTCAACGGCATGCGCAACGTCCATGGCGGCTGCTTCATGTCGTTCGCCGATTACTGCCTGTTTGCGATCGCCTCCTCCGTGCTGGAGGGACCCGGTGTTACGGTATCGTTCGCCTGCGAGTTTCTCGATGCGGCGCGCGAGGGTGAAATGGTCGAATGCGAGGGCGAGATCACCCGCGCCGGCGGCTCGCTGATCTTCCTGCGCGGCGTGCTGAAATCCGGCGAACGGTCGCTGTTCACGTTCTCAGGCACCATCAAGCGGGTGAAGTGGAAGAAGCCATTAGGCACAGGCGCCGTTGCCACCTGACGCGCCACGGGCCTGCCGCGGCTGGCGCGCCTGTGCCTTGCTGCTCGCGCTGGCGCGCTGCTGGAGTTCGACCGGGATGCGAAATATCGCTGGCGACAGATAGCGCTGCCGCAGAGAGCTGACCGACGCGCCGTTAGCGATTTCAATTGTGGCCAGTGAAAATCTTCATCGGAACAGCAACGAACTGTGATCGGCAGGCGGGAACGCAGGCTGACGGATCTCGTTTGGCGTTCATGTAGCAAGAAGAGGAGCAATCATGAAACTTGCGACAATGGGATTGGCAACAGCGCTGGCAGTCACCGGCACTTGCGCGCTCGCGCAATCCACTGGCGGCTCTGCAGGCGGAAGTTCGGCTACGGGAGGCGCGGCAACAAGCGGCACGGCGACGGGATCTTCCACCAGCGGGACGGGAACGACTACGGGCAATGCGACGGGCAGCCCCGCTGATGCCGGCATGAGCAACAGCGCCGGCAGCGCCGCGGCCGGACGGAACAGTGCAGCGAACCCGTCGGGGAATACGCTCATCAATCCATCGCCCAGCGGCTCGACGCTGGCACCGACAGGACCCGGCTCGCCGACCGGTAGATAACAAGAAGCCCCGCATCGCGGGGCTTTTTCGTACACGTTGCTGAGCGCTATTTCTTCTCTTCCAGCAGCTTCCTGTATTTCTCGACGTCGCGCGTTACCAATTGGCCGAGCACGTCGCTGGCGTGCTCGTTGGCGTCTGGCGCGACGGTGGAAAGATCGTGAAAGCGCTTCTTCACCGCCTCGCTCTCGACGGCGGTCTTGGCCGCGGCGTTCAGCTTCGCGATGACCGCAGGCGGCGTGCCCTTCGGCGCGAACAGGCCGTTCCAGCCCTGCGCTTCGAAATCGGGAAGGCCGGCTTCCGCCGATGTCGGCAACTCGGGCAAGGTCGCAAGCCGCACCGTCGAGCCGACGACGAGACCCCTCACCAGCTTGTCGTCGATCGCCTGCGATACCGAGGCGGCCGAATCGCAGACGCCGTCGATCTGGCCGCCGATCGCATCCGTCAGGGCCGGCGCCGCGCCGCGATAGCCGACCAGCGTCACGTCGATGCCGGCGGCCTGCGCAAAGCTCTTGCAGATCAGGAAATTCGACGAGCCGACGCCGGCATGGCCGAGATTGACCTTGCCGGGATTTTTCTTCGCATAGGTGATGAAATCCTGCAGGTTCTTCGCCGGAAAATCCTTACGCAGCGCGACGATGCCGAAGGTTTTCGCAACCACCGCAATCGGCACAAAGGATTCCGGCGTGAACGGCAGTTTCGGATAGATCGTATAGGTCGCGGCACTCGTGCCGGCGTTGCCGATCGCGATGGTGTAGCCATCAGGCTCGGCGCGCGCCGCCCGCGTCAGCGCGGTCGAGCCGCCGGCACCCGCGACATTCTCGATCACGATCGGCTGCCCGAGCGACTTGGTCATCTCCTCGGCGACCACGCGCGCGATCACGTCGGACGTTCCCCCGGCCGCAAACGGCACGATCATGCTGATGGGACGCTTGGGATAGTCCTGGGCGTGGGCGACGGTGGCAAGCGAGAAGGCCGCAGCGGCAACGGCCAGGCGCATCATCAAGCGCATCATGAAGAATTTCACGCCGCTTTTTCCAGATGGGCGGCGAGGCCGGCGAACAGGCCGCGGCCGTCGGTGCAGCCCATGATGTCTTCGACGTGGTTTTCCGGATGCGGCATCATGCCGAGCACGTTGCCGCGCTCGTTGACGATGCCGGCGATCGACTGCGCGGCGCCGTTGATGTTGGATTCCTCGTCGACCACACCGTCAGCGGAGCAATAGCGATAGAGCACCCGCCCCCCGCCTTCGAGCCGCTTCACCGTCTCCTCGTCGGCTTCGTAATTGCCCTCGCCATGCGCGACCGGCACGCGAATGACCTGGCCGGCGTTGTAGCCGCGCGTGAACGGCGTATCCGAGCGCTCGACCCGCAGGTGCACATCCTTGCAGATGAATTTCAGCCGCGCGTTGCGCATCAGGACACCGGGCAGAAGTCCCGCTTCACAAAGAATCTGAAAACCGTTGCAGACGCCGAGCACGAGGCCGCCATCGCCCGCAAACTTGCGCACGGCATCCATCACGGGCGCCCGCGCGGCAATCGCGCCGCAGCGCAGATAATCGCCGTACGAGAAACCGCCGGGCACGACCACGAGATCGGTCCCCTTCGGTAACTCGGTCTCGGCATGCCACACCATCGCTGCCTCCTGGCCGGAGGCGAGTTTCAGCGCACGCGCCATATCGCGCTCGCGGTTGATTCCGGGAAAGACGAGAACGGCTGATTTCATGGAAGGCGCGCCTAGAGAAGTTCGACCCGATAATTCTCGATCACGGTATTCGCCAGCAGCTTGTCGGCGGCGTCCTTCAACGCCGCCTCGGCCTTGGCCCTGTCGGCGCCCGACAGTTCGATGTCGAATACCTTGCCCTGACGGACGCTGGCGACGCCATCGACGCCGAGCGATTTCAGCGCGCCTTCGATGGCCTTGCCCTGCGGATCGAGAATGCCCGATTTCAACGTAACGGTAACGCGTGCCTTCACGATCTCGACCTCAGCTCTTCACCAGCACCGGACCGGTACCGGCCGGACGCTCGTTCTCCATCAGGATGCCCAGCCGTTTTGCCACCTCGGTATAGGCCTCCAGGAGGCCGCCGAGGTCGCGGCGGAAACGGTCCTTGTCGAGCTTCTCGTTCGACTTGATATCCCACAGCCGGCATGAGTCGGGCGAGATTTCGTCGGCGACGATGATCCGCATCATCTCGTTCTCGAACAGCCGGCCGCATTCCATCTTGAAATCGACCAGACGGATGCCGATGCCCAGGAACAGCCCGGTCAGGAAGTCGTTGACGCGGATGGCGAGCGCCATGATGTCGTCGATTTCCTGCGGCGTCGCCCAGCCGAACGCGGTGATGTGCTCTTCCGACACCATGGGGTCGTTGAGCTGGTCATTCTTGTAATAGAATTCGATGATCGAGCGCGGCAGTTGGGTGCCCTCCTCGATGCCGAGGCGCTGCGACAGCGAGCCGGCCGCGACGTTCCGCACCACGACTTCCAGCGGCACGATCTCGACTTCGCGGATCAACTGCTCGCGCATGTTGAGACGGCGGATGAAATGGGTCGGCACCCCGATGTCGTTGAGGTGCTGAAACAGGTACTCCGAAATCCGGTTGTTGAGGACGCCCTTGCCCTCGATCACCTGGTGTTTCTTGGCATTGAACGCGGTCGCATCATCCTTGAAGTGCTGGATCAGGGTTCCCGGCTCCGGGCCTTCATACAGGACCTTGGCCTTGCCTTCATAAATACGGCGTCGACGGCTCATTGGGATGTACCGTGTTTTGTTGAAATCCATGAAATTGGTGTGCTCCGGATGACAAGGGTTTGCGACCACGACGGAGCTGCCGTGAAGGCCAGATCCCGACAGAACGACCGGAAACAGAACAAGAACCTCGCCTGATGGCAACCTATCCGATTGGCCCATCCAGCACAATCGACCCGGCCCAATTGGGGCCAACTTATCCCGGTTGCCTGCGGCCGAACGGCCTGTTGTTTTACCGATTCGCCCCCTCTATCTAGGTAGGCGATCGGGCCGCGACAACGCGGCCTTATTTACCTTTTGCGGGGATTGGAACCGAAGAATGACCACTTTCGACAAGCGCGAGGAAGGTTTTGAGAAGAAATTCGCCCTCGACGAGGAGCAGAAGTTCAAGGCCGAGGTTCGCCGCAACAAGCTGCTCGGTCTTTGGGCAGCCGAGAAGCTCGGCATGTCCGGCGACGACGCCAATGCCTACGCCAAGGAAGTGGTTTCGGCCGACTTCGAGGAAGCCGGCGACCGGGACGTCCAGAACAAGGTCGTCAAGGATCTTGCCGCCAAGGGCGTCGCCATCACCGCTGCCGAGGTGCGCGTCAAGATGGACGAGTTGATGGCGCAGGCCGCCGCGCAGGTGAAGGCGGGGACGTAAGCGCCCTCCAAGCCGTCATTCCGGGGCGTGCGAAGCACGAACCCGGAATCTCGAGATTCCGGTCTGGTCCTTCGGACCATCCCGGAATGACCGTGCTAATGTTTAAGCGTCTTCGTCCCGCGATACTCCTTCCGCACAATCTCCATCAAGCGCCGCGCCGCAGCGCTCAAAAATCCGCCGCGGCGCGTTACCGTGACGACGTCGTGGCTCGCCTTGAGATCACGCACGCCGATGGTCGAGATAGTCCCGTAGCGCAGTTCTTCGGCCGCATTCCTCTCCGACAGCAGCGCGATGCCGAAGCCGGCTTCAACCAGGCGCTTCTGCGCGGTCAGGCTGTCGACCGGCGTCCAGTCGATTTCACCGAGGCCATGGGTCTGAAACAGCGCAAACACATGTGACGCCGTGATCTCGCGCCGTCCCGGCACCACGGGAAAGGCGATCCAGCGCTCGCCGCGCAGATCGGCGAGTTTTGCGACCCGGCGGCCGGCGCGCGGATGGTCGCCCGCACACACCACCTGCAGCCGTTCGGCAAACAGCAATTCGCAATCGAGATCACGCGAGCGGTCGAGGTCATAGCGCAGGCCGATGGTCGCCTCGCCGCGCCGTATCATGTCGCTGACCTCCGCGCTGGTCGCGGTGCGCAGGCTCAATTCGACCTCGGGGTGTTCCGCCGCGAAACGTTTCAGGATCGCCGACAGCCGCCCACCGGCCAGCGTGCCGACCACCGCAAGCGCAATCGGCCCTGAATTCGGCCGCGCCAGCGCACGAACCGCGTTCTCAGCATCCTGCGCGGCGGCGACCGCGCGCTCGGCATAGGGCACCATCACCCTTCCCGCATCGCTCAGCATCGTACGCCCCGCGATCCGCTCGAACAGCGGCACACCGAGCTCCTGCTCGAGCAACGCAATGCGCCGCGAGATCGCCGGCTGCGAGCGGTGCAGCGCCTTCGCCGCGCTCGAAATACCGCCTCGGCGATGAACGGTCAGGAAGGTGAGAAGCGCATCGCTGTCCATGTTTCGTCCATGCAAAAAGCTGATGATATCTAGAGAAATAACAAATTTGGCTGATGGGAGATAGCCCGCTAGTTTCGCCGCCAGCCAGAACAGGCCAACAAACCAAGCGGAGCTCACCGATGCGAACCCAAAAAGAAAAAGCCGAAGCGTTCCGCGCGCTGCATGCGCACCCCGGCGCCTTCATCATTCCCAATCCGTGGGACGCCGGCACCGCAAAGCTGCTCGCCGCGATGGGCTTTGAGGCGCTCGCGACCACGAGCCTCGGCTTGGCCAATACGCTCGGCAGCGCCACCGTCAGCCTTGATGCCATCATCGAGAACTGCCGGATGATCGCTGACGCCACCGACCTGCCCGTCAACGCCGACCTGGAGAATTGCGGCGCCGACGATCCGAAGACCGCGGCGAAAGCGATCGCGCGCGCGGCTGAGGCAGGCTGCGTCGGCGGCTCAATCGAGGATTTTTCCGGCGATCCGCGCCAGCCGATCTACGCTTTTTCGCTTGCGGTCGAGCGCGTGCAGGCGGCCGTCGAAGCGGCACGCGCACTGCCCTTCCCGTTCACGCTGACGGCGCGCGCCGAGAACTTCCTGCACGGCCGCACAGATCTCGACGACACGATCAAGCGCCTGCAGGCGTTCGAGGCGGCTGGCGCCGATGTGCTGTATTCGCCCGGCCTGCACGACATCGACACCATCCGCAACGTTGTGGCGTCGGTCGGCAAGCCGTTCAATCTGGTGATGGGCTTTGCCGATCCGACGCTGACCGTCGATCAACTCTCGAAAGCCGGCGTCAAGCGCATCAGCGTTGGTGGCGCGATGGCCCGCTATGCGCTGGCCGCGTTCCTAAAGAGCGCCCGCGAGATGAAGGATCACGGCGCGTTCACCTATGTGCGCGAGATGGCGCCGATCAGGGAGGTACGGGCGGCGTTCAGGTAATAGTCACGCCTGCCGACAAGAAGATCAGCGATGTGACGCCGCTGTTCCAGATCGACGACGGGCGGCTGTTGAACCAGCTTCCGGTGTGGGCGCCGGACGCGGCGATCCGCAAAAAGATCCTGGTCGACAACCCGGCACAGCTTTACGGGTTCTGAAGCCCGGCGCTCGACATCGCGGCCTGCTCAAGTCCGAGCAGGTCGTGGTCGCAAGTGCGCAGCCAGTCGCCGGCCTTGCGCAGGCCGCCGAACGGGAACAGGTGAAATCCCGCGATCGGCGCGGTCGTGGCTGCAGGCGCGCAACGCAATCCCCTGACCACGTCGTCCGGCCCGGTGTCCGTCAGCAGGCGGCCGAACCGGCCGATCTGGGCCCGCACCGCGCGCATCGAATTGCCGATGCCGCAGCGGAGCGCGAATTTTGTCAATGTCGCCGGCGTGGCGGGCCCGGCAAGGCCGACGATGACAGGTAGATCGACGCCGGCGCGATCAAGGGCGCCGATCCATTGCAGAATCGGCGTGCTCTCGAAGCAGAATTGCGTGACGACATCGACCCGCGTTCCAGTCCGCCGCCCCCAGTCGCGCCACGCCTTCAAGCCGTTCAGTGCATCCAGCAGTTCGAGATAAGGATGGCCTTCGGGATGACCGGCCACGCTGACGGATGCAATCCCGTGCGCCTCGAGTAAGCCGCTGCTGCAGACATCGCGCGTCGATTTGAACGGGCCCTTGGCCGCCGCGACATCGCCCGCGATCAGGAGGATCCGCGACACCGCGGCCTCGCCACGCGCCCGCGTCAGGAAATCGTCGAGCGCCTCCCGCGAGGCCATTTCGCGCGCCGCGATATGGGGCACCGGATTGTAGCCGGCGCGGCGCAGCGCCGTGGCGGTCTCGACATTGTGGCGATAATTGTCGCCGGGCAGGAACGTGATGGTGACGTCGGTGCCTTCAGCGAAATGGTCACGCAGTTCGGCGATCTGATGCCCGCGCGAGGAGATTTCGACTGAGGCCGACGACAGCAGCGCGGCCAGTCTGGGAGATGCCTGATCGGAGACGGTCATGGGCGCCTCCCAAGGTCATGCCGGCGCGCGGCGGCGCGAGATCACATAGGTTTCATCGTTGAACCACAGGCCGCCATGCTTCTTCAGCACGCGGTCGGTGGCCTCGAGGTAACGGCCGTCGCGGACCACCTCCGACAATCTGTTGTCCTCGATCTGCGCGACATAGATCGCGGCGTTCCAGGCCGCGAACAGCGTCGAGGTCCCGATCGGGCCGCTGACCTCGTCCGGCAGCGTGTGCATGCGGTAACGGAAGATCGATCGCGCGTCGGAGGAGGCGTTGAAATTGTAGTGCCGGGCCGCCGCGCCAAGCTCGTGCTTGACCTGACGCAGGATCGCGTAGCGGTCGGTCTTGAAGGGATCATCGCCCGGCCAGACCTGGTCGATGATCTCGATGCCGGGATCTCTTCCATGTGAATGGATGCCGATCAGCCGCCCGCCCGGCCGCAGCGACTTGACCAGCGGCGTCACCACTTTCGAGGCCTTGAACTCGACGCTCGCCCGCGCCCGATAGGGCTGCGAAGCGATGACGAGATCGTAGTCGGCCATCACCCGGCCGGGCCGCGGCATGATCGGGTCAAGCAGGAACGAATGATCCTCGCGCCGCAGCGTCAGGATGACCGGACGCTGGTAGACCGGATTGCCCGTGGTCGGGCTGATACCCGCGCGCCAGTTCTCGGCCAGGAAGCCTTCGAGCTCGCCGATCTGCTCGGCGAAGCCGTGCGCGCTGTTGCCGGTCAGCGTGACATCCTTCCAGATCAGGCCTTGTGCTGATGTCACCGAGCGCGGCGTCAGCCATGGCGCCTCGGCGTAATAGAGGTTGGTGACGACCAGCACGGTGGCGGGATGCTCGAACAGGCGATCCGCCATCTTCTCCAGCATCAGGCGGACGTCTTCGTAGCTGATCTCCTTTGCCACGACATAGAGCGGCATGGTGGGGAAGCGCGCATGCACCGCCCGCATCACCCGCGACAGCACGGTGCCGTCGCCGACACCGGCGTCGAAGATGCGAAGCGCCGGCGGCGCCGGCTGCAGATTGCCAAGCTCTAGCGAGATGCGGTTGCCGACCTCGGTCTTCTCACTGCAGGTGGAGACGAACAGCAGGTATTTCTGGCGATTGTCGAAGAATCGGAAGCCCGGCGGCGCTACGGCGTTGGCGGCGGCCGCGCCGTTCAGCGGCTTGGCTGACGGCGACGGTTGGCCTTCCGCTGCGCTCGAAGCGGGCCGGTGCTCGGCGAGATACGCGCGGACCTTGTCGAGCGTGCCCGTCGTGATCCTGGCACCGTCGCGCAGCCGCGACACAAGCTTGCCGTCATTGACCACCAGCCGCCCGAAAGTCGATTCAGCGGTCTGCGTCTCGCGGCAGAAGTCGCGGATTTCGCCGAGAATCTGCTCGGCGGTCGGCGGCGATTTCGCCGGCTGCGCATGGCCGTTCTGTTGGCCTGTAGATCCCTGGCTTTCCTCGATCCGCATGGTGTTCTCCCGCGGTTGTCCCTGCCGACATCTGGGGACGGCCGCTGGATTGGGTCAACCACAAACCGAGTGGGCAGGAAACATGGGCACATGCCCACAGGGAGTTTACCGCGCGCGGCGCGAGAACACCGAGATCAGCACCGGCAACGTCACCAGAATCACGATCGGCGCCAGCATCATGCCGGTGACAACCACGATCGCCAGCGGCTTTTGCACCTGCGAACCGATCCCCTCCGAGACCGCCGCCGGCAACAACCCGACGCCCGCGACCACGCAGGTCATCAGCACCGGCCGCAATTGCAATTCGCCTGTGCGGACCACCGCGCGCACCCGCTCATAGCCTTCGTCGATGAGCTGGTTGTACTGCGACAGGATGATGATGCCGTCCATCACGGCGATGCCGAACAGCGCGATGAAGCCGATCGCCGCCGACACGCTGAAGGGAATGCCCGTGATCAGCAGTCCGAGCACGCCGCCGAAGATCGCCATCGGGATCACGCTCATCGCCAGCAACGTGTCGACCATCGAGCCGAAATTGAAGAACAGCAGCACGCCGATCAGCGCGAGGCTGATTGGGACCACGATCGAGAGCCGCTTGATGGCGTCCTGCAGATTGCCGAACTCGCCGACCCATTCGATGCGCGACCCCGGCGGAAGTTCGACCTGGGCGGCGACCTTGTCCTGTGCTTCCTGGATCGCGCTGCCGAGGTCACGGTTGCGAACCGAGAACTTGATCGGCAGATAGCGTTCCTGCCCTTCGCGGTAGATATAGGCCGCGCCCGAGATCAGGTTGATCGAGGCGACCTCGCTGAGCGGAATCTGGGTGATCGATCCGCCCGGCCCGGCCACGCCGATCCGCAAGTTATGGATCGCTTCCGCGCTCTTGCGGTATTCCGGGGCAAGGCGAACGATGATCGGGAAATGCCGGTCGCTGCCGGGCTCATAGAGGTCGCCGGCGCTGTCGCCGCCGACCGCGACCTTGATGGTGGCGTTGATATCGCCGGGCGACAAGCCGTAGCGCGCCGCACGGGCACGGTCGATATCGATCTGGATGGTCGGCTGGCCGAGCGAGGTGAACACCGCAAGGTCGGTGACGCCCTGCACGGTGCCGAGCACGGATTTGATCTTGTTGGCCGTATCAGTCAGCGCCTGCAGATCGTTGCCGTAGAGCTTGATCGAGTTCTCGCCCTTGACGCCGGAGACCGCCTCCGAGACGTTGTCCTGCAGATACTGCGAGAAGTTGAATTCGACGCCCGGGAATTTGTCCTGCAACTGGCCGAGCAATTGCGCGGTCAGTTCGTCCTTGTCGCGGGTGTCGGGCCATTCGCTGTTGGGCTTCAGGGGCGCGAAGAACTCGGCGTTGAAGAGACCGGCGGCGTCGGTGCCGTCGTCGGGGCGCCCGTGCTGCGACACCACCGATTCCACTTCGGGGCGCGCGCGGATCATCTTGCGCATCTCGTTGACGTAGGCGTTGCCTTCCTGCAGCGAGATGGTCGGCGGCAGCGTGGCGCGGATCCACAGGTTGCCTTCTTCCAGCTTGGGCAGGAATTCCAGGCCCAGCAGCCGTGCGAACGCCATCGTCATCAGGACGAGTACGGCAGCGCCGGTCAGCACGATCCTGCGGTTTGCGATCGCCCAGTTCAGCACCGGCACATACAGCCGGTCGAGCCGTTTCACGACCCAGGTTTCGGCTTCATCCAGGTGCGAGGGCAGGATGATTGCGCTGAGCGCCGGCGTCACCGTAAAGGTCGCGATCAGTCCGCCCGCCAAAGCGTAAGCATAGGTCCGCGCCATCGGCCCGAAGATATTGCCCTCGACGCCGCTCAGCGTGAACAGCGGCAGGAAGGCGGCGATGATGATGGCGGCGGCGAAGAAGATCGAGCGCGACACGTCGGCGGCCGCGGACAGGATGGCGTGGCTCTTCATCCCCATCGTAGTCTCGAAGGAGATGTGGCTCTGCTCGGCCGCGGAAAGCGCGGTGGTCTGCGTCAGCCGCCGGAAGATCGCCTCCACCATGATCACGGTGGCGTCGACGATCAGGCCGAAATCGATCGCGCCGACCGACAGCAGATTGGCGGACTCGCCGCGCATCACCAGGATGATGACGGCGAAAAACAGCGCGAACGGAATCGTCGCGCCGACGATCAGCGCGCTGCGGAGGTCGCCGAGAAACACCCACTGCAGCAGCACGATCAGGATGATGCCGACCACCATGTTGTGCAGCACGGTGTGGGTGGTGATGTCGATCAGGTCCTTGCGGTCGTAGATCCGCTCGATCTTCACACCGGGCGGCAGGATCGAGGAATTGTTGATGCTGCGGACGAGCTGCTCGACGCGGGCAATGGTCGGCGAGCTCTGTTCGCCGCGCCGCATCAGCACGATGCCCTGCACGATATCGTCGTCCTGGTCGAGGCCGGCAATACCGAGCCGCGGCTTCTCGCCGATCGTGACCTGCGCGATGTCGCGGACCAGCACCGGATTGCCGGCCGATTGCGACACCATGGTATTGTTGAGGTCGTCGATCGAGCGGATCAGGCCGACGCCGCGCACCACAGCGGATTGCGCGCCGATATTGACGGTGTTGCCGCCGACATTGATGTTGGCATTGCCGACCGCCTGCAGCACCTGCGGCAGCGTCAGCCCGTTGGCGACCAGTTTGTTGAAATCGACCTGCAATTCGTAGGTCTTGGTCTTGCCGCCCCAGCCGGTGACGTCGACGACGCCGGGCACGGCGCGAAAGCGGCGCTGCAATACCCAGTCCTGCAGCGTCTTGAGGTCGAGCACGCTGTAGTTCGGCGGGCCTTTCAGGCGGTAACGAAAAATCTCGCCGGTCGGGCTGAGCGGCGAGATGGTCGGCTGGGCATTGCCCGGCAACGGCGCAAGTTGCGACAGCCGGTTCAGCACCTGCTGCAGCGCCTCCTCATAGGTGTAGTCGAACGAGAACTGCAGTTTGACGTCGGACAATCCGTACAGCGAGATGGTGCGGATGGTGCGCAGGTTCTTGATGCCGGCGACCTGGGTCTCGATCGGGATCGTGATGTAGCGCTCGATTTCCTCCGACGACAGCCCCGGGCTCTGCGTCACGATGTCGACCATCGGCGGGGTCGGATCGGGATAGGCCTCGATGTTGAGCTGCTTGAACGCGATCAGGCCGCCGACCAGCACGGCGACGAACATGCCGACCATCAAGTAGCGGCGGCTGACGGCTAGGGCGACCAGGCGATCCATTCAGATCGAAGCTTTCAATGAGCGGGGCATCAGCTTCCGGATGCAGCCCGGTCGATGAACAGCGCGCCCTTGGTCACAATCCGCTCGCCGGGCTTCAAATTGCCGACCACCTCGACGAGGTCGCCATTGCTGAGGCCGGGCTTGATCTGGCGCAGTTCGATCGTCTTGTCCGCATGCGCGACCCAGATCCGCACCTGGTCGCCTTCATAGATCAACGCCTGCTTCGGCACGCCGACCGCCGGATGGTCGCTCGCCGAATAGATCGTGACGTTGGCGAACATTTCCGGCTTTAGCAGGAAGTCCTTGTTGTCGATGGTGGCGCGGACCAAGAGCCGGCGCGTCGCCGGGTCGATCGCGGTAGCGACATAGTTGAGCCGCGCCGACAGCGGCTGGCCGGGCAACGCCAGCACGTTGAAGGTCACGTCCTGCCCGATCGCGACGTTTGCGCAATCGCTCTCGCGGACGAAGGCCGTCATCCAGACGGTGGAGAGATCGCCGATCACGTAGACGGGATCGCTGGCGCCGGCATTGACATACTGGCCGGGGCCGATCTTGCGCTGGACCACGGTGCCGGCGAGCGGTGCGAAGATGGTGATCTCCGGATTGATGCGGCCCTTCTCCTGGAAGGTCGCGATGTCTTCATCGGTGAGGCCGAGAATGCGCAGCTTGTTGCGTGCGGCTTCCATCGCCGTCTGCGATGCGCGCATGTCGTTTTGCGCCTGGATCAGCGTCGCCTGGCTCTGCTGATAGTCCTTCAGCGGAACCGCCTTGCCTTCGAAGAGGTCCTTGGCGCGCTGGCCCTGCAACTCCGCCAGATCGAGCACGGACTTCGCCTTGTTCATGGCGCTCATCGCGGCGATGAAATCGTTCTGCGCCTGAACATTGTCGGCGGCCTCGATCACGAACAGCGGCTGGCCCTTGGCGACGCGATCGCCCGGGCGGGCCAAAAGTCTGGTGACGCGGCCGGCATAGGGCGAGAACACCGGCGTCGACCGATCCTCGTCGATCGCGATTTTGCCTTCGGTGACGTGTTCGGCGCGGAACCCGCGTTCGGTGACGGGCTGAATGGTCAGGCTGGCCCATTCGGCGGCGCTCGGCGTGTAGCGCTGCAATCCTCCCTTGCGGGACTGGCTCGAGACTTCCGAATGGCCGCGCTTTGGAGTGCCGATCTGGGCGTAGCCGTACGCGCCCGCACCAACAAGCGCCAGCAGGCCGACAGAAACGGCCAGCCGCTGCCGGGTAACGGTCTGCAATCGCTTGGTAAACACGTTATGCATCCGGCCCGGAACCACTCAGCGACGATTTGCCTCACCCTGCGCTAATAGTGCCCAATTCACATTCCAACAACATGAAAAACGAAAATAGCCCCGGCGGGAGGGATTAAAGTTTGGAGAGCCGGCCCGAACGCCGGCAGGGTCCTACGCCGGTGGCGGCCATTGCGGCGGGTGGCTGCCGAGCGGCATGGCCGGACGGGCCCAAAATGCAGGGGTTTTCGACAGGATCGCCGAATGCCGGACTGACCGCAGCGCACCAAAGCCTGACGGAAGCTCCCCGATAAAGGGCATCACCGCCTCCCCCGTAAGATCACGGGTACCGAGGCCGTCGGCGAGCCGGCCGAGATTCCACAGCCAGCCTCCGGTCTGCGCCAGCGATACCTGAACGTGCCAGCTTCCACCTTCACGCGCCTGGCGCGCTTTGGCCATCATGGCGCCGAACGCCATGATGTAGCCGGTGGCGTGATCGAGCATCTGTGCCGGGAATTCCTTCGGTCCGTCGACGCCGGCGGCCTGCCCCTCGGCATGGTTGAATCCGGTCGCGGTCTGCACCAGCGAGTCGAAGCCGCGCCGCTCGGCCCACGGACCTGCGGCACCATAGGCCGACAGCGTGACGTAAATGATGCCAGGATTGATGTGCGCGGCATCCTCCGGCGAGAAGCCGAGGGCGGCGATCGCGCGCGGCCGGTAGCCTTGCGAAAAAATATCCGCCTCGGCCAGCAGTTCGCGCAGCACGCCGCGCCCCTGCTCGCTCTTGAGTTCGACAAAACTCGTCAGCTTGCCGCGGCCGGTGTCGATGGTGAGCCACGGGATCGCCGGCAGCTCGGGCCCCGAGATCAGCAGCACGTCGGCGCCATGCGCGGCGAGCGTTCGCCCCGCCACGGGACCTGCGATCACCCGCGACAGATCGAGCACGCGAATGCCTGCGAGCGGCCGATCACCCCTGGGCCACGGCTTTGGCGGTGCTTCGCCGATCTTCGTGATCGAGATCAGCGGTAATCCGGCAAGCGCCTTGGCGTGCGGCGTCGCCGACCATTGATCATGGGAGCGCATGAAGGCGACGACGCAGCCGCCGGCATAGGCCGCGGTCTCGAACGCTTCGCCGTCCCATTGCATCAGAGCGGCCTGCACCGTGTCACGCTCCGGCCTGCAGTTCAGCACCTTGCAGACGGCGTCGCGGTGGTGCGGAAAATTGGTGTGCAGGCGCACGAAGCCATCGCGGGTCTTGTAGACGCCGGCGATCGCGTCCCAGGCCGGCGGCGGCGGATTGCCGTCGACGCGCAGATAGCGTTCGCTCCGGCATTCGACCACAGCGTGGCGCATGTCGACCGCAACCTTCTGCGCCTCACCGCTGCGCATCTTCCAGAGCCTGGCCGCCGCCAGTCCGGTTGCGGCGACACTGACCTGAGCGGCGGCGGCGACACGGAACGAGGACGGCAGTTGCGGCTCATCGCCGGTCAGCGTGAGCGCGTCGAGCGCGGAAGCTTCGCCGCCGGCAGAGGTCCAGATATCGGAGAGGATTTCCCTGGGGCTTTGCATCGGCTTTCTCCTCCGTAACGCTTTCTTTTTAATCGCACGCAACGTAGCAACGTAGCCCGGATCGAGCGTAGCGCAATCCGGGTAGACATCAATGCCGGTGCGTGTGGCGAGTGACGATGGGTTTCGCTTCGCTCTACCCATCCTACGGCAGACATACTTTCACGATCTCGCGGCGCATTGCGTCCGAGGTTTGATCTTCGTTTGCCCTCTTCGAAATTAGAGAGGGCGCAGGGAAGACCGGGTGCTTGCTGCACCCGCGGTCTCGCGTGCGATTTGCGCAAACAAAACTGCACACGAGCATACAGGGCAGCGGGAGCATTCCGGCCTTCCCTGCGCAATGGCTTTACGGCTTACTTCGTGCTCTTCCCGGAGAACGGCTCTGTTGCCTCCGTCGCCAGCGAGACACTTCCCGCCAACTTAACGCCAGCACCGCGGCGCCCGAACCACACGACTTCACCGTACGCGTCCGGCGCGTACGTCTAGCGCGCCATCAGCGTCCATCGCATCTCACCGCGCGTTCGTGACGATCGCGAGCCGCCCCTCATCTGCCGCGAGACGGGCGGAGTCATGCCGCTGATTTGGGTGACATGTTAAGCGGAATATTTTTGCGCGAAGGGCTGGACGACCCAAATCAGCTTGATCCGCCTTGCAAAATCGGCGTTTTGGCGCAACCGTCCGGGAGGTCATTCCGCGTCATGGCCGCTACAATGCGTGCGGATCAACAAAGGAAGAACAATATGGATTTGGGTTTGAAGGGCAGAAACGCGGTCGTGCTCGGCGGCACGCGCGGCATCGGACGGGCGATTGCCGACACACTGGCCGGCGAAGGTTCAGGCGTCGCGGTGTGTGCCCGCAACGCGGATCAGGTCGCCGGCACCGTTACTGAGCTGAACGCGGCGGGCGTGCGCGCAACCGGCGCTCCGGTCGACGTCACCGACGCCGCCGCGCTGAAATCGTGGATATCGGATGCGGCCAGAGAGCTCGGCAGCATCGACATGCTGTTTTCCAATGCCGGCGCCATGGCGCAAGGCGGTGATCCCGCTTCATGGGAGCAGAACTTCCGGCTCGACGTGCTCGGCGCCGTGAACGCGTTCGAGGCTGCGCGGCCCTGGCTCGAAGCCAGCGGCGACAAGACCGGCGACGCGGCCTTTGTCATTATCTCTTCGGTCTCGGCGGCGCAGGCCGATACCGCCAGTTCATACGGCCCGATCAAAGCGGCGCTGATCCACATGGCCAAGGGACTGGCGCGGCAATACGCGCCCAAGAAAATCCGCGTCAACGTGGTGTCGCCGGGCACGGTCTATTTCAGGGGCGGCATCTGGAACATGGTCGAGCAGAACATGCCGAAGCGCTATCAGGACGCGCTGGCGCGCAACCCGACCGGCCGCATGGCAACGCCGCAGGAAATCGCCAACGCCGCCGTATTCCTGGCGAGCCCGGCCTCCTCCTTCACGACGGGCTCCAACCTCGTCGTCGACGGCGCGATCTCGAACCGGGTAAATTTCTGAGAAGCTAGTCTGGCGCGTGCCGTCGGGGTGTAGGGTGGGCAAAGGCGCGCTTGCGCCGTGCCCACCACCTATCGGCAGCGGTGCTTGAATGGTGGGCACGCTGCGCTTTGCCCACCCTACCAGCCCGACTACTTCACCGTGTCCGCGCCGGCCTTGCAGGCGACAGCGTCCTGGTCGCCGGTCGCGCCGCTGCAACCGACCGCGCCGATGATCTTGCCGCCCTCGACAAGCGGAATTCCGCCGGGAGATGCCGTCGGCGAAGGCGACTCCAGCGTGGCGATATAGGCGCCGGCGGGCGTCTGCATCGCGTTGTTGAAGATCTGCGTCGGGCGCCGATAGCGCGCCGCAGTACGCGCCTTGTTCTGCGAGATCACCACCGACCCGTGCTGCGTGCTGTCCATCTTGTAGAAATAGACGAGCTCGCCGTGCGTATCGGCGACGGAAATGGCGAGCTTCCAGTTGCGGGGCGATTTCGTGGCCTCGGCAACGATCGCCTTCACGACATCGGCGGCGCGATCGGCGGTGATCGAATTTCCGTACGGGATATCGAACGGCATCTGGTCGGGCACCGCCGCCGGGGCGGCTGCCGGTTGCTGGGCCTGAGCCCGGCTGCAGATCGTAACGGCCACGCAAGCCGCAAGAATCGCCAAAACATTCCGACGCATGTCTTCCTCCCAAGTATATTGATTTGAGGGTATTGCTTGTGTTGCGGCCGGGTTTCCCCTGCGCTGCCCGGCTAACATCAACCGTAGGCGTTTTCCGAACTGGTTGAAACTCAATTTGGGCGTGCGTATCGCGGGCTACGCCCGGTTTTGCTGCGGCCGCGAAGACAATGGCTGATGCCCGAAAGCGCAGGACGATGCAGGCAAGTTGCGAGAGCTCGCCTTACAACTCGCGAACCAAACCAGTAAATTTGAAACGATAAGCTAAGGGAACTTTACGAAATTACCTTCATTCTGATGGCCTGTTTCGAAGACCCGGACGACTGGGTCCAACGACGGATGGTCACGATGATTGTCGACGAGCAAAGGACAAAAGTGCAACGCGAACCGCGGCGCGAGCTGCGCAAACGGCCGACATGGATGACGATCGACAACGGGATGACGAAGATTGAATGCGTCGTCCTGGACGTCTCACCGGGCGGCGCCAAGGTCGCGACCGACGCCGCGCTCGATATCAGGGACAGCTTTGAATTGGCGCTGGTGCCCGAACATGCGACGCGCCAGTCGTGCGAAGTCGTCTGGCGCCGGGGCAAGACCTACGGCGTGAAATTCCTGTCCTGAGGAGCGGCATCTTCGCCGCGTCTCGAAGGATGCAGGCCCGGCTGTCACAATCGTGGCCCTCCTCACGACCGGAGGGCCATCCCCGTCTCCTGCCCCTGCCCCACGGACATACTGCCGTCGTGATTGGCCTTGACGTATGACTGTATTATTACAGTCAGATGTCAGTTCGATTACGGCGGAGCGACAAATGAGCTTGGAATGGCAGGCGCGGTCAGGTTCCCTGGCCTGGTCAAATCCCGTGTCCTGGTGGTGGGGTCTGCTGACCCTGGTGAGCGGCGTCAATATCGCCGTCTGGTTCGTGCTGTATCGCGAGCTTCCGCTCCAGCCGGCCGGCGCTACCGGCAGCGCGGCCGGCGTCGGAGCCATGCTGCTGTTCTGTGCGGCCTATGTTTTCGGCTGCGCCTTCAGGTCGTTTCTGCCGCGCGCGGACGTTCAGCGGATCTGCCTGTTCGACACCTGGTGGTCGAGCGTCCTGGTCGGACGGACGGTGGCGACCGTGGCCGAGATCTGTTTTGTGGCGCAATGGGCGATCCTCCTGCACCAGCTCGGCACGATGACCGGGGCGGAAACGACCGTGAATGCCGCATGGGTGATCGTACCGCTGATCCTGATCGCGGAATGCCTCTCATGGTATGCGGTGCTGACCAGGAATTATCTCGGCAACGCCATCGAAAATTCGCTATGGGCGGTTGCCTTCTTCGTCGTCGGCGTCGGCCTTTGCCGCCTGCTGCCGGAATTCCATGGTGCGGTTCGCGTGGTCCTGGCCATGGCCATCGCAGGCATTGCGGGTTTTCTGGCGTTTCTGATGACGATCGACGTCCCGATGTACCTGAACCGCTGGCGGACCGGAGATGCCGATGGCGACAAGCGCCTGACGCCCCGCGAGGGCCTGCGCGACGTCAGCACGCGCTGGGTGGTGACGCACGACCTTGCCGAGTGGAAGGACGAGATCACCTGGATGTCGCTTTATTTCAGCCTGGCGGTCTGGTCTAGCCTCGCACTGTGCGTTTTCTACTCGCTCGAAAATCATCTGCCGCAGTATCGGACTGAAGCTGCGATCGTGAGCGTGTCGCCTGACGCAGTGGCCGGTCGTGGTGCGCACGTGCCGATGGTGAACGTTTCCACGGCGAATGCATTGAGGAAGAACGCGGCGCCGTAGTTCCATCGCGGTTGCCCGCCAAAGCCTTAACTCGCATGTCGCGTGACGGTGCTCGTTCGCCAGCAAGAGCAATCCAGCGCACGATGCATAGCAGTCACCGCACCGTGAGGGTGTTTCGCCGCTCGCGAATGGCATGAAATATTCCGCGCCTTGCACGAAGCCATTTTCCCGGCCGAAGAAGGAATCCCGAAACGATATCGTCGTAACGTGATCCTCAGACAAGGAGTCGATCATGTGGATGATCATCGACCTGCTCTACCGGGAATATTGCCTCGCTCGGTTGCATGAGATGCGCAAGATCACCCTTGCTCGCTGAAGCTTAGGGCCTCTTCCGTTCCGATGGAATCGGAACGGGGCCCTAGATTTTTAATTTGACGCGTTTTCTTGACGCGAACCGGTCCCCACTTCGCTGGAAAACGCTCTAACGAAGCGCGAGCAATCTGTCGCAGGCCGCATTTGCGATTGCGCTGGTTTGCCGACTTGCGGTGGACCGAAATCAGGAATCATCTGGCCTAACCGTGATCGAAGGAGAAGGTCATGCAGCCATCGACAGACGATCTGCTGATACGCCAAATCAGCGCGCTGATATCCGCGACCGCCGAAGCCGCGTCGACCAGCAGGGAACACGCACCCTTCATCGAGGCAAGGCTATACGAGACCCTGGCTGCACATTGCGCCGAAAAGCAAAGGCTCGCGGCGGCATTTGCCAGAAGCGGCGCCGAAAAGACAAAACGAGGATTGATCTACTGGTAGACCGGAACCAGCGGATCGGGGCGCGCACCTCAAAGGTCTCCACGGGATACCCTTTTGATTCCCTTCACGCCGTGCCCGAGGGAATGCCGGTTGGTCCGTCGCCTCCAACCAGGTCCAATCGGGCGCAGGATCGCTGGAATTGGCCCCTGAATTCTCCTGGCGGAACGCCGAACTCGCGCTTGAACGCCCGATTGAACGCCGCTTCCGAGTCGTAGCCTACCTCGGAGGCTATCTGGATCACAGCCTCCCGCGTGGTTTGCAGCATCCTTGCGGCGAGTTGCAATCGCCAGCGCGCAAGATAGGTCAGTGGCGGCTCGCCAAGAAACCGGGAGAACCTCTCGGCAAGGACCGAGCGTGAAACGCCGGTCTCGGCGGCAAGTTGCTCCACGGTCCAATGATGACAGGGTTTTCGGTGCAGCAGCGCCAGCGCACCACCGACGACCGCATCCCGCGCACCTGCAAGCCAACCGGTCTGTTCCGGCGGCAGCGCCTCCATGTAGCGGCGAATGGTTTCGATGAAGAGCGCCTCCGCCATCTTGGATAGCAGGACCGACTGTCCCGGTCGCACGGATCCAGCCTGGGAGACGAGATGGCGAACCGAACTCTCCAGCCATTCGCCGGCCGGGTCGCCCCGCAGGTTGATCTTGATCATCAGCGGCAGGCCGGCAAGGAAGAGCCGATCGGCATGACGTTCGCAGCCGAAATAGCCACAGACAAACCTCGTCACCTCGCCTCCGCCACCCAATCGCATCGTGGTCAGATGGCCGACCAGGAACTCGCCGAGCGAAGCTCCGCTGTCGTGGTAGGTCGATGGCGAGCCGTTCGAAACGGTATGGGCATCGCCGTGGGGGATGATCAGGATGTCGCCCGCAGCGACGGCGATGTCCCGTTCGCCCTGGAAGCGCACGATCGCCTTCCCGTCCGTGACCAGATGATAGCTGACCAGGCGCTCGGTTCCGGGGGCAAGCACATGGGCGACGTCTTGCAGGGGCGGCACCCGGAACCCCCAGGGAGCGGTGCACTCGGCGTGATAGAAGATGGCGCCGGTCATGCGCACAGACGTCAGCGCCTCCGATAGAGCATCCATTTCCGTGCTCCGCCGAACGTGGACCCTGGACAACCTGCAAAGAACCACGGAGTTTCGGCAAAGTTGCGGCTTCGGCTTCCCGCTAGCCTCGAATGTCATGGGTCCGGCCACCGCGACCAGTCAGCCTGGCTGCCATGAACCGCGGAAGAATTTTGCTGGGAGATTTCGATGGGCAAGACATTCGACGTGATCGTCGTGGGCGCGCGCTGCGCCGGTTCGCCGACCGCGATGTTGCTGGCGCGCAAGAGTTACCGGGTGCTGGCGGTCGACCGTGCTTCATTCCCGAGCGACACCGTGTCGACGCATCTCGTGCATCCTCCCGCCGTGAATGCGCTGGCGCGATGGGGGCTGCTCGACCGCCTGGTGGCGACCGGATGCCCGCCGATCCATACCTACTCCTTCGACTTCGGCGCGTTCACCATTGCCGGCGCCCCCGGCACCGACAAGGATCCCGTTGCCTACTGCCCGCGGCGAACCTTCCTCGACAAGCTGCTGGTCGACGCCGCGGCCCAATCCGGCGCGGAGATCCGTCAGGGTTTTGTCGTCGAGGAAATCATGACCGAAGGAGCGCGCGTCGTCGGCATCAAGGGCCGATCGAAGCACGGCGGCACCGTCACGGAATATGCCGACGTTGTCGTGGGCGCTGACGGCCGGCACTCCATGCTGAGCGAGGCGGTTCATCCCGAGCAGTACCGCGACAAGCCGCCTTTGCTGGTGGGCTATTACAGCTATTGGCGAGGGCTGCCCACCGACGGCCGCTTTGAAACCTTTGTCCGCGACAGGCGCGCATTTGCGGCGATGCCGACCCATGACGATTTGACGCTCGTCATTGCCGGATGGCCTTACGCAGAGTTTGCGGATAACAAGAGAGATATCGAGGGCAACTACCTGAAGGCCATCGAACAGGCGCCGGACTTTGCCAAAAGGGTGCGCAGCGCCACGCGCGAAGCGCCGTTCGCCGGCGCAGCGGTGCCGAACTATTTCCGCAAGCCTTACGGCCCCGGCTGGGCGCTCGTGGGAGACGCCGGCTATAACAGGGACTTCATAACGGCGCAGGGAATCCTCGATGCCTTCCGGGACGCCGAACTCTGCGCCGGGGCGATCGACCAATCATTGTCGGGCGCGCGGCCATTCGAGGAGGCCATGGGCGGGTACCAGCGCACCCGTGATGCGCAAGTTGGGGCGATGTACGATTTCACTTGCGAACTCGCAACGCTCGAACCGCCGCCACCCGAGTTACAACGGATCCTTGAGGCGGTTCACGGCAACCAGGCCGCCATGGACGGCTTTGCGCGTATGAACGCCGCGACGATATCGCCGACGGAATTTTTTGCACCTGACAATGTCGAAGCGATTTTTGCTGCCGCAGCCTCGGGAAATCAAAGGACGAGCATATCGTGAAAGCAGCGTCGGCTCCGATACTCCGATGGCGCCCGCAAGAAATCTGCTCAGTGAAAATCCCGTGACGGCGGCAGAATGCGGACGTTGCGCGGATGGCGGATTTTTTGCGCGGGAGCGTCCGGGTGCTCGCGGCGGTCGTCGTTGAGCGGCTCGACCAGCGCGGGGCCTGCCGGGACCGGATGCTTGCGGCTCGACCCATCATTGGCGAGGCCGATCAGGTCGTGGGAGCGGTCGAACATCCGCTGCGCCACCAGATGCGTCACCTGTTCCGGGCTGCTCTGGATATAGCCCTCGACCAGGATGAGGCGGGCGCCCATCACTTCTTTGCGGTACTGCTCCATCACCTTGGGCCACACCACGATATTGGCGATGCCGGTTTCGTCCTCCAGCGTCATGAAGACGACGCCATTGGCGCTGCCCGGCCGCTGCCGCACCAGCACCACGCCGGCGCAGCGGATACGGCGCCTGTCGTTTTTGTGGTTGACGTCCTTGCAGGCGACGACGCGTTCTTTGGTAAACCTCTCGCGCAAGAATTCCATCGGGTGGCCCTTCAGCGACAGCCGCACCGTCTGATAATCGGCGACCACCTGCTCCGGCAGCGGCATTAACGGCAGCGGCTTGGCGTTCTCGTCGGGCTGCTCGCGGGCGATCGCGGCCTGAAACAGCGGCAGTGGCACGTCATCGGGCAACCGCCGCACCGCCCACAGCGCCGCGCGGCGGTCGAGCCCGATCGAGCGGAACGCATCGGCATCGGCGAGCAGGATCAGCGCGCGCTTCGGCAGGCCGGTGTCGCGGGCGAATTCTTCCAGCGAGGTGAAGGGACGGCGGTTTCGGGCAGCGACGATGCGGTCGGCCCAGTCGGTGGCTTTCTCGTCGTCGTCATTCCGGGGCACGCGAAGCGTGAACCCGGAATCTCGAGGTTCCGGGTCTCGTGCTTGCGCACCATCCCGGAACGACATCTGCATTCGTTTCAACCGCTCCTCATCCTCATCAACCCAGCTAAACCCGTCGATCTGGCGGAAGCCGAGCCGCACCGCGCAGTATTTTCCACTCCCCTGCTCCAGCGTGTTCTGCGCAAAACTGTAGGACACATCGATCTCGCGCACCTCGACGCCGTTCTTGCGGGCGTCGCCGACGATCTGCGCGGGGGCGTAAAAGCCCATCGGCTGCGAATTGAGCAAGCCGCAGCAGAACGCATCCGGGTGGTAATGCTTCAGCCATGACGAGATATAGACGAGCTGGGCAAAACTCGCGGCGTGGCTTTCGGGAAAGCCGTAAGAGCCGAATCCCTTGATCTGGTCAAAACATCCTTTGGCGAATTCGGGGTCATAGCCGCGCGCGATCATGTTGCCGATCAGCTTGGTTTCGTACGTGCCGATGGTGCCGAGGTTGCGGAAGGTCGCCATCGAACGGCGCAGGCCATTGGCCTCTTCGGAGGAGAACTTGGCCGCCTCGATCGCGATCCGCATCGCCTGCTCCTGAAACAAGGGCACGCCGAGCGTCTTGTGCAGCACGCGATACAATTCATCCGCCGGGCCGCGGTCGGGCGACGGTGACGGATAGCTGACCTTTTCCTGGCCGTTTCGTCGGCGCAGATAGGGATGCACCATGTCGCCCTGGATCGGACCGGGGCGCACGATCGCCACTTCAATGACGAGGTCGTAGAAGGTGCGCGGCTTCAGCCGCGGCAGCATGTTCATCTGCGCACGGCTCTCGACCTGGAACACACCGAGCGATTCGCCGCGGCACAGCATGTCGTAGACCGGCGTGTCATCCTGCGGGACGGTGGCGAGCTCCCAGCGCGCGCCCTTGTGGTCGGCGATCAGGTCAAAGCATTTGCGGATGCAGGTCAGCATGCCCAAGGCCAGCACGTCGACCTTCATCATATGAAGCGCGTCGACGTCGTCCTTGTCCCATTCGATGAAGGTGCGGTCGTCCATCGCGGCATTGCCGATCGGCACATAAGTGTCGAGCCGGTCCTGCGTCAGCACGTAGCCGCCGACATGCTGCGACAAATGGCGGGGAAACTCGATCAGTTCGGTGGCAAGCTCAACCGCGAGCTCGACCATCGCATTGGCAGGGTCCAGCCCGGCCTGGCGAACCTGCATCTCGTTGAGGCCCTTGCCCCAGCTTCCCCACACGGTATCGGCGAGCGCCGCGGTGACGTCTTCCGTCAGCCCCAGTGCCTTGCCGACATCGCGGATCGCGCTGCGCGGACGGTAGTGGATGACGGTTGCAATGATCGCGGCGCGGTGGCGGCCGTAGCGGCGGTAGACATATTGCATCACCTCCTCGCGCCGCGAATGTTCGAAATCGACGTCGATGTCGGGCGGCTCCAGCCGCTCCTTGGAGATGAAGCGCTCGAACAGCAAATCGACCTTGGTCGGATCAACCGAGGTGATGCCGAGCACGTAGCAGACGGCGGAGTTAGCCGCCGAGCCCCGGCCCTGGCACAGGATGTTCTGGCTGCGCGCATAATGCACGATGTCGTGCACGGTGAGGAAATAATGCGCGTATTTCAGCTCGGCGATCAGCGCGAGTTCTTTCCGCAAGGTGGCGCGCAGCGTATCAGAAATCTCGCCGCCGAAATATCGGTCGACGCCGGCCCAGGTTAGATCCTCCAAATGCTGCTGCGCGGTCTTGCCCGGCGGCACCGGCTCGTCCGGATACTGGTATTTGAGCTGGTCGAGCGAAAAGCTGATGCGGGAAGCAAAGCGCATGGTCTCGGCGATCGCCTCCGGCAGGTCGCGAAACAACCGCACCATTTCGTGGGGCGGTTTCAGGTAACGCTCGGCATTGACCTCGAGCCGCCGGCCGATGGCGTCGATGGTGGTCTTTTCTCTGATACAGGTGAGCACGTCCTGCAGCGGACGGCGGGCGGGATGGTGATACAGCACCTCGTTGGTCGCGAGCAGCGGGACCTTTGCGGCCAGCGCCAGCCGATGCAGCCGCGCCAGCCGGCGTTTGTCGTCGCCGCGGTAGAGCAGGCTTGCGGCGAGCCAGATGCCGTCCGCCCGGCTCTGCTTCAGACGCTGCAGAATTTCCTGCGCGCTCGCCGCGTCGAAGCGATGCGGCAGCGCCAGCACCAGAAGCTGGCCCTCGGCGAATTCCAGGAGGTCATCGAACCGCAGATGGCATTCGCCCTTTTCGATCCGCGTGATGTCGTCGCCGCGCTTGCCGCGGGTCAGCAACTGGCAGAGCCGGCCATAGGCGGCGCGGTCGCGCGGATAGACCAGGATGTCGGGCGTGCCGTCGATGAAGACGAGGCGCGCGCCGATCAGGAGCTTTGGCCTGTATTTGACCTCGGGATTATCCAGTTCCTTGTAGGCGCGCACCACGCCGGCCAGCGTATTGTGGTCGGCGATGCCGATGGCGGGGATGCCGAGCAGGCTTGCCTGATGCACGTAGGCGCGCGGATCGGAGCCGCCGCGCAGGAACGAGAAATTGGTGGTGATGCCGATTTCGGCATAATCGTTGATGGGGCTTTTCATGCGAACAGCCCATGCACGAACCATCTGACAGGCGCGGGCTCGCCTTCCGCATCGGCCAACTCGCTTTCATAGAGCCCGTCGCGAAAGATCCAGAAGCGCAAGCCCGCTTCGTCCTCGATGCGGAAATAATCCCGCGTCGGGCCATCGCCGTTCTGCTTCCACCATTCCATGGCGATGCGTTCGGGCCCCTCCACCCGCACCACCGCATGCGTCACACGCCGCCAGGTGAACTGATGCGGCGGGCCGTCGGGCACGGTTGCAAACGGCACTTTGATCGGTTCCGGCCTGTCGAACAGCCGCAACGGCCGCAGCGGCGGCTCGCTTTCGATGCGCTCCGGCCATGCCGCCTGCGCGGCGGCCGTCAGATGATGCTGTGCTGCTACGGCCAGCACAGCGCGTTCGGGAATGTGGGTATCCTGCGGCAGATGCACGACGACGCGTTTTCCCCCGATGCGCGCAGCGATGCGGTCGATCAGCGCGGCCAGTTCGTCATTGTCATGCACATTGGCGTCGAGATCGCGCTGCTGCTGCACCACGATTTCGGTGCGGCTGGCGGACAGCCTGATGAGATCGAAGCCGAAGCCGGGATCGAGGGGATCGTTGAGCGCATCGAGCCGTTCGCGAAACAGGCGGTCGATCACCTCTGGCTTCGTCACCGGACGGCCGGTATCGACCGAGATGGTGCGCACCGCGCCGTCGGTGCGGAAGAAACTCGCGTCCAGCCGTCGCGCGCCCTTGCCCTGTCTGTCCATCGCCGTGACCAGCATGGCAGCGAGCGCAGACAAGTTCATCGCGATCACGGTGTCGGTGGCGACCGGTTCGGGAAAGCGTTTCTCGACGATGTAATCCGGCAGCGGCTTTCGGGGACTGATCGGCGCATCGCCCTCGCCCAGCGCCTGCTCCAATAGCGTCGTGAAGCCGGCGCCGAAACGCGCCGTGATCTCGTGACGTCCGCGCGAGGCAACGTCGCCGATGGTTTTCAGGCCGGCGCGGCGCAGGCCGCCGGTGATGGCCTCACCGGCGCCGAGCGCGGAGACCGGCAGCGGACCGACGGCGCAGGCCTCCTCGCCATCGGCAACGATCTTTCCGGAAGTCTGGCGCGTCAGCGTACGGGCGCAGATCGCGGTGCTCGCGATCGCGGCGCTGACGGCAAAGCCGCGACGGCTCAGCGCGCCGCACACAATCTGCAGCAGCGCGCGCTCGCCGCCGAACAGATGGGCGCAGCCGGTGATGTCGAGATAGAGTCCATGCGGCAGATCGAGCGCCACCAGCGGCGTGAAGCGGTCGCACCAGTCGGCGATGTCTTCGAGCGTCTTGCGGTCGGCGACTTCGTCGGCGTCGAACACCGTCAGCTCAGGACAGATCGCGCGGGCATTGGCGAGCGGCAGGCCGATCGAGAGGCCGGCATGCACGGCTGTTTCGTCGAGCGCGTAAATCAGAATGGCGTTGTGCTGCTTGGCGACGACGACGCTGGGGGTTTTATCCAGCTCTTCGTTGTCGCCCGACCTTTTTTTTGACGCGTTTTCTTCACGCGAACCGGTACCCACTTCGCTTGAAAACGCTATGTGCTTGCGCTTGATGCGGTCGATGGGCAGGCGTGGCAGCCACAGGCTGAGGATACGCCGACGGTTCTCTGAAAAGGCACTCATCACATTTCCATTCCATGATCCAGCGGCCGACCGGGCCATGACGGTTACGAACAAGCTGCGCGTCGAACACGGGCGCGCCCCAGGCGTGCCAGGGTACAGACGGCGGCGAATGCGCCGCGCGCACGATCCATCTGGTTTCCGCGGTCGAAGGCCGCGGCTCCGCCGCCATCCGCAGCAGCAGCGCGGTGACGCCGGAGGCTTGCGCGGCCAGCGTGAGCTTGCGGCTGGCGACGAGATCGAGCTGACGCGCCTGCCCCCAGACTTCCAGCACGACGGCGCCGAGCGCATCGCAGGCCAGCGCATCCGCGGCGGTCCGCAACGCGGCGTCGGTATCGGGCGCGCGCACGGTCACGAGCAGCCGCGGATCGAGACCCAGCTCGCAAAGCCCGCTCATCGACAGCGCACCCGATTCAATTTCCGAAAAGTCCTGCCGCACCCAGACCAGCGGCCGGCGCGGCGATACCCTTCCCGCGAGCCCTGCGATGAATCCGGTCGCCGCCGCGCTCTGGTGGCCCTCGGCGAACACTTCATGCACCACGGCGAGCGCAAACCCGCCGTGCAGCACAGAATCCGCTGCCGCATGGCCAAGAGCGACCTTGTTGAGATCATGCGCATCGCCATGCGTCTCGATCCGCTCGATGCTCCCGCGCAAAGTTGCAAGCGTGCTTGTGCGTGCGGTGCTCATGCCCCGCTCCTTAGAAATTTTGGCCTTTACCGCTTCTTCCCGAGTGAACCCGCGGCTGGCTCATTTGTTCATGATATGTTCTAATATAAAGCTAACCGGCCCGGCGGAGTCAATCAGGATCGACACTTTGGCGATTCATGAACGGAATCAAAGGGATTCAATGATGGATGTGCAATTTGAAATAGAAATCATGGTGGATGCCAACCTCGTACGCGGCATCCGCAGAACGAGAATGGAGAGTGCCGCATGCACCACATCACCCTCGATAGCGAAACCGATTTCGATGGCTGGCGCAAAGCCGCCCGCGCGCTGGCACTGAACAATGTAAACCCCTCCGACGTGACGTGGCGCGTGGCTGATGATGCGCCCGAACTGTTCGAGCCGGCGGCGCCGCCGCTCGATCCGCCACATGGCACCTTCAACGTATCGGCCAGGTTCGTCGAACTGGCAGAGATCGCGATCCTGCACCGCAACCCTGAACGGTTCGCCCTGCTCTACCGCCTGCTATGGCGGTTGCGGCACAACCACGATCTGCTCGATCTCGCGACCGATCCTGACGTGGCCGAGGTCGCCGCCATGGCCAAAGCCGTGCGTCGCGACGAGCACAAGATGCATGCCTTTGTCCGCTTCCGCGAAGTCGGCCGCGAGAAGTCTCACTTCGTCGCCTGGTTCGAGCCGGAGCACCACATCGTCGAACTGGCCGCGCCGTTTTTCGCGCGCCGTTTCGCCGACATGCCCTGGTCGATCCTGACGCCGGATGTCTGCGCGCATTGGGACGGCCATGCCGTCTCGATCACGCCGGGGGTCGCCAAGAGCGAGAAGCCGACCCAAGACCGGCTGGAGGAAACCTGGCGGCGCTACTACGCCAGCACTTTCAATCCTGTGCGACTGAAAGTGCAGGCCATGCGTAAGGAGATGCCCCGGAAATACTGGCGGAACCTCCCGGAGGCCTCATTGATTAAACCCCTGATCGAAGGCGCCGGACGTACCGCCAGCGCGATGACCGCGAACGCGGCGACCGAACCGCACAGGCCGCCGAAGCGGCTGGAACCGCCCAAGGAAAGCGACAGGGAAAGCGACAAGGAAAACAAAATGGCCCGCAAACAGGCAGACGATCTTGAAACGCTGCGTGAGGAAGCCGCCGATTGCCGCGCCTGTCATCTTTACAAGCATGCGACCCAGACCGTGTTCGGCGAAGGCCGGCAAACAGCACGGATCATGCTGGTCGGCGAGCAGCCCGGCGACAAGGAAGATCTCGCCGGAAAACCTTTCGTAGGGCCCGCGGGGTCGATGCTCGACCGCGCGCTGGAAGAAGCCGGGATCGATCGCCGTACAGTCTACGTCACCAATGCGGTCAAGCATTTCAAGTTCGTGCCGCGCGGAAAGATCCGCCTGCACCAGAAGCCGAACACGCCGGAGATCAAGGCATGCCGGCAGTGGTACGAACGCGAACTTGCCGCGATCAAACCCGAACTGGTGGTGGCGATGGGGGCCACCGCGGCGCAAAGCGTGTTCGGGAAAATTACGCCGATCAACAAGAACCGCGGCCATCCAATCGATCTCGATGATGGAACCAGGGCGCTGGTGACGGTGCACCCGTCCTATCTGTTGCGATTGCCGGACGCAGAAGCCAAGGAACGCGAATACCGGCGCTTCGTCCAGGACCTCAAAATAGCCGCCGACGTGCTGCGAAAATCAGCCCATGCGGCCTGAATTCCGCCAATCCGGCAGCCGCAACTTCTAGTGAAATATGCAGCCGCAATTTCTGGTGAAATATGACGGGAAAAATTGACAATCGCGTTTGCAACCATTAATTGATAAATGACACAATCGCATTCTCAAGGGAATGTGGGACGTCTGGTACGGCATGATGTCCCATACGGTCGACGCGCTGCGCGGGTCCCCTTCAGCCCCGGCACCGTGCAGCGCGCGACCTTTCTTCAAGATCAAGCCGAAGCGGTCCACCTGGGCTACTCAACTTTTTCGAAGTGATCGCGCAACGATCGCCGCCGGCCTGTCCATCCGCTGAACCGACAAATCAGTTGAAGCGGCAAGCACTCGCTTCAGGCGAGACATCTTCACGTCCCTGCTGAGCGGCAAATAAAGAAGGCCTGTATTGGGGATACAGACCTTCGTTGATGTGCATTCGAACTTCACGTGCGATGGAAGTTCAAGAGAGAAGCAAGGTGAGTTACGCCGCCGCCAGCTTGTTCTCGACCAGCTTGATCCAGTACGAGGTGCCGTACACGATCGCCTCGTCGTTGAAATCATAGGCGGGGTGATGGAGCCCGGCGCTGTCGCCGTTGCCGCAGAAGATGAAGGCGCCCGGCCGCGCCTCCAGCATATAGGAAAAATCTTCGGCGCCCATCAGCGGCGGCATCTCGTGGACGTTCTGGGCGCCGGCCACTTCCTTGGCCACCTGCGTGGCGAAGTCGGTCTGCTCGGCATGGTTCTTGGTCACGGGATAGCCGCGCTCGTAAACCAGATCGACTTTGGCGCCGGTCATTTTGGCTACGCCCTCACACACCTCGCGTACCCGCTTCTCGACCGTTTCGCGAACTTCCGGCGTCAGCGTCCGCACCGTGCCCCTGAGTTCGGCGGTTTGCGGGATCACGTTGCGAGCGTTGCCGGCATGGAATTCGCAGATTGAGATCACAGCCGACTCCAGCGGATCGATGGTCCGCGAGACGATCGATTGCAGGGCGGTGATCAACTGCGAGCCGACCAGCACGGAATCGATGCACTTGTTCGGGCGCGCGGCGTGGCCGCCGAGGCCCTCGATCTTGATGTCGATCGAGTCGGTCGCCGCCATGACAGGACCGGACCGGATGGCAAAGGAGCCGACCGGAATCCCCGGGCCGTTATGCATGCCGTAGACCTGCTCGATGCCGAACCGGTCCATCAGTCCGTCCTTGATCATGGCGTCGGCGCCCGCACCGCCCTCCTCGGCCGGCTGAAAGATCACGACCGCGTCGCCGGCGAAATTCCGGGTCTCGGCGAGATAGCGCGCTGCACCCAAAAGCATCGCGGTGTGGCCGTCATGGCCGCAGGCGTGCATCAGGCCCGGCGTCTTGGAGGCATGGGGCAGATTGGTCGCCTCCTCGATAGGCAGCGCGTCCATGTCGGCGCGAAGCCCGATTACCCTGATCTCGCCTCTGCCAGGCTGCTTGCCCTTGATGACGCCGACGACGCCGGTGCGGCCAAGGCCGGTCGCCACCTCGTCGCAGCCGAATTCGCGCAAGCGGTCCGCCACGAATGCTGCAGTGCGGTGGACATCGTACAGCAATTCGGGATGTTCATGGATGTCACGGCGCCAGGCCTGGATATCGGATTGCAGATCGGCGACGCGGTTGACGATGGGCATGGGAATTCTCTGGCCTCAAAGGTTGGAACGCTAGGGCTTCTGTAGCATGCAAGCGGCGGTCCACCCAGCACTCTGCCGCAGAGCCCCCATCCAGGTGCGTTGGCCGACCAGGGCTGGGAAAGCCCGGTGAAGCCTTAGCCCGGCAAAGCTTTGGGCGGTTACGCGGCCAGCGTGTTCTCGACCAGCTTGATCCAGTAAGAGGTGCCGAACACGATCGCCTCGTCGTTGAAATTGTAGGCGGGGTGATGGAGCCCTGCGCTGTCGCCGTTGCCGCAGAAGATCAGCGCACCCGGCCGCTGCTCCAGCATGAAGGCGAAATCCTCGCCGGCCATCAGCGGTGGCATCACATGCACATTGGCATCGCCGGCGATGTCTCTGGCTGCCCGCGTCGCGACATCCGTCTGCTGGCTATGGTTGACCGTTACCGGATAGCCGTGGGTGTACTCCAGATCGATCCTGGCGCCCGTGATCTGCGCCACGCCGGCGACGACCTCGCGGACCCGCCTTTCCACCATTTTCCGCACTTCGCCGTTCAGGGTGCGGACGGTACCCTTCAGCTCAGCGGTTTGCGGAATCACATTACGGGCGCAGCCGGCGTGAAATTCGCACATCGAAATGACCGCCGATTCCAGCGGATCGACGCTGCGCGACACGATCGACTGCAGCGCCGTGATCAACTGCGCGCCGACCAGAACGGAATCGATGGATTTGTGCGGCTGTGCGGCGTGGCCACCGCGCCCCTCGATCTTGATGATGACGGCATCGCCTCCGGCCATGATCGGACCGGGCCGAAGCGCAAACGCGCCGACCGGAATGCCCGGGCCGTTATGCATGCCGTAGACCTGCTCGATGCCGAAACGGTCCATCAGCCCGTCCTTGATCATTGCGACGGCGCCCGCGCCGCCCTCTTCGGCCGGCTGGAAGATCACGACTGCATCGCCTGCGAAATTGCGGGTCTCGGCGAGATAGCGCGCCGCCCCCAGCAGCATGGCGGTGTGGCCGTCATGGCCGCAGGCATGCATCAGGCCCTTCGTTTTGGAAACGTAAGGCAGATTGGTCGCCTCCTCGATCGGCAGCGCGTCCATATCCGCCCGCAGCCCGATGACCTTCACGTCACCCGTGCCGGCGGGCCGGTTGCCCTTGATGACGCCGACGACGCCGGTGCGGCCGATACCGGTAATAACCTCGTCGCAGCCGAATTCCCGCAGACGAGCCGCCACCAATGCCGCAGTGCGGTGCACGTCGTAGAGCAGTTCCGGGTGTTGATGAATATCCCGGCGCCAGGCCTGGATATCGGGTTGGAACTCGGCGACGCGGTTGACAATGGGCATGGAGATAACAGGCTTTCCGGGGTTGAATGCTTCTGCTCCTGTAGCATGCAAGGGACGGTCCAACCAACGCACCGCGCGGTCTCCCCGCCCAGCCGTCAGGGCCGGGCTTGTCCCGGCCAGCCGCGTCTGACTAATAGGCGAAAAGACGTGGATGCCCGGCACATCTGGCGCGAAGACGCGCTTCGCGCTTTTGCCCGGGCATGACGATAACTGACGAACGGGCGGATAATGCCGAAGCGGCTTGAAGGTGATTTCGACTATATCGTGGTTGGCGCAGGGACAGCCGGCTGCATCATGGCCAACCGGCTGTCGGCCGATCCGAAAAACCGCGTGCTGCTGCTGGAAGCCGGCGGCAACGACAACTGGATCTGGTTTCACATCCCGGTCGGCTATCTCTTTGCGATCGGCAATCCCCGTTCGGACTGGATGTTCAGGACCGAGCCGGAGCCCGGGCTCAATGGCCGGTCGCTCGCCTATCCCCGCGGCAAGGTGATCGGCGGCTCCTCCGCCATCAACGCCATGATCTCGATGCGGGGGCAGGCAGCCGATTACGACCACTGGCGGCAACTCGGCCTGGCCGGCTGGGGCTATGACGACGTGCGGCCGCTGTTCAAGCGGCTCGAGGACCATTTCCTCGGGGAAAGCGAACATCACGGCACCGGCGGCGGCTGGCGCATCGAGGCGCCGCGGCTATCCTGGGCCATTCTCGACGCGGTCGGCGACGCCGCCGAGGAAATGGGCATCAAGCGCATTGCCGATTTCAACACCGGCGACAATGAGGGCGTGAGCTATTTCCACGTCAACCAGAAGCGCGGCCGGCGCTGGTCTTCGGCGCGCGGTTTCCTCAAGCCGGTGCTGAACCGCAGCAATTTGCGGCTGGAAAAGAACGTGCTGGTCGACCGGCTCATCGTCGAGAACCGCCGTGCGGTCGGCGTGCGCTTCCAGCAAGGCAATGAAGTGGTCGAGGCCCGCACCAAGGGCGAAGTGGTTTTGTGCGCGGGATCAATTGGATCGACGCAGGTGCTGCACCGGTCCGGCATCGGGCCGGCCGACTGGCTGTCGCCGCTCGGCATCGATGTCGTGCTCGACAGACCGGGCGTCGGGCGCAATTTGCAGGACCATCTGCAGCAGCGCGCAATCTACAAGGTCGAGGGCGTGCGTACGCTGAACGAGACCTATTACAACCTGGTCCGGCGCGGCATGATGGGGCTCGACTACGCGTTCCGCCGCCGCGGGCCGCTGACCATGGCGCCATCGCAGCTCGGCATCTTCACCCGCTCCGATTCACGCCGCGCGCGCGCCAACATCCAGTTCCACGTGCAGCCGCTGTCGCTCGACAAGTTCGGCGATCCCCTGCATCGTTTTCCCGCCATCACCGTCAGCGCCTGCAATCTGCAGCCGACCTCGCGCGGCACCGTGCGCATCCGCTCGGCAAAGCCGGATGAGGCGCCCTCGATCGCGCCGAATTATCTCTCGACCGACGACGACCGCCAGGTCGCGGCCGACGCCATCCGCACCACGCGGCGGCTGATGAAGCAGAAGCGGCTCGAACGCTATCGCCCGCTAGAATACCTGCCCGGTCCCAGCGTCGGCGACGACGACGCTTCGCTGGCGAAAGCCGCCGGCGATATCGGCACCACGATCTTCCATCCGGTGGGGACGGCGAAGATGGGCATGGCGAACGATCCGATGGCGGTCGTCGACGAACGGCTGCGCTTCTACGGCATCGCCGGGCTGCGCGTGGCGGATGCGTCGGTGATGCCGACGATCACATCCGGTAACACCAATACGCCTACCGCGATGATCGCGGAGAAAGGTGCTGCAATGATTCTGGAGGATGCGCGCTGACGTGCGAGCGAACAAGTCCAGGGTGCGACCAAGTAGGCCAACCTCGCCGACTGCAGCCAACCAATGAGACCCAGAGCTGACACCGCACTCGCACGGACGGGAACGGCCGAACGCGAAGCGATGGTCCAACGCGCCGATCCGTCAATCGACATCGATCCCGTCGTAGAGGCTCAGGCTGCCGCGGCCGGCAGGCTGGTTATTTCGCCGCGCGCCGGATAGTCCTTTCCGATGACATAGTCGATCGCGCCGAGAATATCGGCGAAGTGCGGCCGCGCGAACGGCATCGTCTGTACGCTGGCGAAATAGAGCGTGTGGTCCGCACGCACCAGAAACAGCCCGGGCTCCGAAAACAAAGCCGGTTCGTCGACTCCGGCAGACGTCATTCCGCGGCCCGTCGAGACGTACAATCCCCATGCGCGAGCGATCCGGAGATCAAGGCCAAATCCCAGCCTTAGGTTCGGCAGCTTCCATTCTCGTTTGCTGCGTTCCGCGCGCTCGGCACTGTCGGATGATATCGCAACGACGCCAACGCCCCGCTTAGCGAAATCCGCCAGCTTTGCTTCCAAATCACCTAGCTGCGTCCGGCAAATCGGGCAGTGCAGACCACGGTAAAATACGACCATGGTGAAACGCTCCGGATTTTCGGCGGCAATATCGAAACGCCCGCCACCAACCAGGCTTACCGTAAGAGTCGGAACGAGCTGGCGCGGAACAAGCGGCTTGATGTCAGTCATCGGTCGGCTCCATTGCTTCTCAGCCCGCAAATAGGCAGGCCCCCCTGCATTTGGAATCCGCCATCGATCACGCTCAGGTGAACGAACAGCGCTGGTCGTTGCGCACGACGCTGCAACCGACGATCACCACGGACAATACCGACACGCCGATGGCGATGATCGCCGAGAAGAGAGCCGCCTGCCTCGCTTCATGTCTCACCACCGAGACTTTGTCTCGCGACGAGTGAGACATGCGCCCTGCGCGCCACCCCCGGCGGTGGGCCATGCGCCCAACAAAACCGGCCATTTCAGCGACAATTGAGCCCGATCCCGGCTGGCACACCGCTTGCTCCATTGCCGGAACCGCGCATCAAGACGCGTCCGCACGCAAGTAGACACTATCGAGGAGAAACGCCATGGAGATCGGATATTTCACGATGCCTTCGCATCCGCCGGAGTGCGGGTTGAAGGAAGGGCAGGACTGGGACCTCCAGGTCCTGCGCTGGCTCGACGAACTCGGCTATCAGGAAGCCTGGATCGGCGAACATCACACCGCGCCCTGGGAGCCCCACCCCGCGCCGGACCTGTTGATCGCGCAGGCCCTGCTGCAGACCAAGAACATCCGCATCGGTCCCGGCGGATTCCTGCTGCCCTATCATCATCCCGCCGAACTCGCCAACCGCGTCGCGATGCTCGATCATCTCTCCGAGGGAAGGCTGAATTTCGGCGTCGCGGCCAGCGGCCTGCCGAGCGACTGGGCGATGTTCAATGTCGACGGCATGAGCGGCCAGAACCGCGACATGACGCGGGAGGCGCTGGAGATCATCCTGAAGCTCTGGAGCGAGCCCGCGCCCTTTACCCACAAGGGCAAGTTCTGGACAGTGACGAAGCCGGACACGATGTTCGATTTTCTCAAGCCCCACATCAAGCCGGTGCAGGCCCCGCACCCGCCGATCGGGGTCGCCGGGCTCTCCAAGAACTCGGATACGCTAAAACTTGCCGGCGAGCGCGGTTTCATCCCGATGAGCCTCAACCTCAATCCGGCCTATGTCGGCAGCCATTGGGACTCGGTGGAAGCGGGTGCCGCGAAAGCCGGACGCAAGCCGAACCGGCAGGACTGGCGGCTGGTGCGCGAGGTGTTCGTCGCCGATACCGACGAGGAAGCCTGGAAGCTCTCGGCCGGCGACATGATGGGCCGGATGATGGGCGAGTACTTCCTGCCGCTGCTCGGGCATTTCGGTTTCAAGGATTATTTGAAGCACGCGCCTGATGTACCGGATAGCGACGTGACGGTCGACTATTGCGCCCGCCGCAACTGGATCGTCGGCTCGCCTGCCACCGTCGCCGAAAAGATCGAGACCATCTATCAGGAGGTCGGCGGCTTCGGCGTGCTGCTGGTGTTCGGCTTCGACTACAAGCACAAGCCCGAGGCATGGCGCCATTCGCTCGAGCTGTTGCGACATGAGGTGATGCCGCGGCTGAAACATCTCGGCGCCGATCGCATCAAGGCGGCGTGACAGCGAAAACAGCGGGTGCGGGACGATTGTTTCGCACCCGCTGGTCTGCGTTTGATCACAACCGTCAGCATCATCTCTGGAATCGAGGCATGAACATCGACGCGCCAAGTTTCAAGCAGGCCATGCGCGAATGTGCCGGCGCCGTTGCGCTGGTGACGGTGGGCACGGCGCCAGGGCAGCGCACCGGTCTGACGGTGACATCCGCCTGTTCGCTGTCCGACAAGCCTCCGTCGCTGCTTGCCTGCGTCAACCGCAATGCGAGCGCGCATGCGCGTATCTGCGAGGAGCGCGCCTTCGCGGTCAACTTCCTGCATGAGGAGCACGCGCTGCTGGCGCTGACCTTCAGCGGGCAGAAGGGCATCAACGGCGACGACCGCTTCGCCTTCGGGCGCTGGATCACCGGCGTCACCGGCACACCGATCCTGGAAGATGCCGTTGCCGCCTTCGACTGCGTGCTGACGCAGGAATTCGAAACAGCAACCCATTCGATCTTCATAGGTGAGGTACGAAACGTGTCCGTGTCCGCGCAGAATACGCCCCTGCTCTATCTCCGCGGAAGCTTTCACGGCGCGCACGAGATCAGGGATGCGCTCTCGCTCGGCGATGTCGATGCGAGGCGGCTGAGCTGGAGCGATTTTTCCTGACGCCCGCCCCGTGATCTCTGAGATTAACCCCAGACCGGACATGACGCGGACAATCGCGGTTGCGATTGACCCTGAAGAAAAACAAGAGCCCCGCCGAAGCGGGGCTCAGGGTGATCTCAATACTTGCGACCTGAACCGCCCTGATCAGACTGGCTCTTGGTCGCAGGTGCCGGCGCATTGTTGTTCTGGTTGGTCTGTCCGGACGGCTGGTTGGAGCTCGGCTGATTGCCGCCTCGCGCCGGGGCCTGTCCAGTCGTCTGACCAGCCGGAGGCTTTTGCGTGCCGGCCTGGCCGGTAGTTGCCGGCTGGTTTTGTCCAGCCTGACCGGTTGTCGCAGGCTCGTTCTGCCGGGCAGGCGCATTAGCCTGACCGGTGTTCTGGCCGGTCGCGTTCTGCTGCGCCGATGGCTGCTGGCCGGCCGTCGTCGGCTGGTTCTGAGTGGCACTTATCTTGTTGGACACTCCGAGCGCGGCAACAGTGCGTGTATCAATCGTGCCGCTGGCCTGCAGGCCCTGCTGCCGCTGGAAGACCATCAAAGCCTCGCGCGTCCGGACGCTGAACACACCATCCGCTCTGCCAGTCAGCAAACCGCGCTGGATAAGCACCCGCTGCACCACGCGGATTTCGTCGGGGCTGAGATCGAGCGCGGCGACGCTGCCACCGCCGATGCGGCCACGACCCGTGAACCGCGTCCTCGGTCCGGCCGGGATAACGTCCACGATCCTCCGGCCCCGATCCACGAACACGATCTCGTCCTCCACGACGAAGAAGCTGTAGTCGCGGTAGTCCGGGAACGTGTCGATCAATACGGGAAATGCCGTGACTGACACGAAGGAGACATGCCGCGGCACCACGACGCCCGTGTTGATCCGGAAGTTGATCGAACTGGCGTTGACCCGCGCGACGTTGCGCGAGCTGAGCACCGACTGCTGCAGCGTTGTCTGCTGTTGCGCAGTCACTGACACGCGGCCCGACATGCTCTGGGCGGCCGCGCCCTGGTTTTGTGCAGGCGCATTGGCCTGTCCCTGGGTGTTGGCGCCGGTCGTTGCGCCCTGACCTTGCTGCGCCTGACCTTGGGAAGGAGCGCTTGGCCTGGTGTTGGCGCCGGTCGTCGTACCCGGCCTTGCATTCGGACGCTCCGTTGCCGCACCGGTCTGGTCACGGCGCTGCTGGGTTGTCTCTGCGGTTGCCGGCTTCTGCTTTTGCTGCGCCTTTTGTTCGGACTGACGCGTCTGGTCGCGCTCGCCACGGCCTTGCCCCACGGTCTGGTCCTTTTGCCTGCCATGGGACTGGTCCTGCGCCTTTCGTTCGGACTGACGCAGTTGATCGCGCTCGCCACGGCCTTGCCCCACGGTCTGATCCTTTTGCCCGCGCTGCGACCGATCCGCGCCGATCTGTCGCTCGCCCCTGTCCATCGCGCGGCCGCCCTCTCTCATTCCTTCGCTACGCTGTGCGCGCGATGGCGCAACAGCAGGGCTTTCCACGCGGCCGCCTGCTCGGCCTTGCGTCATCCCTTCACTGCGGGATGCGCCGCCTGCGCCCTGCGAAATTCCACCTCCCGACTGCCTCTGTTCGGCGGCACCGCCGCCAGCTCCTCCGCCGGCACCCATTCCACCACCGCCGCCACCATCGCGCATGCCTTGTGCCGCCGCCAGACTGACGCCGGCGAGCAGCGCTGCTGTGGTCAGCAGGAACCTGCTCTTGCTAATGCTGTGCATGTGGAACCTCCTCCGTTTGCTCGCAGCATTTTTTCGACGCGGCACTTTCGAACGGCGCAGTTCAAGGCTCCGTTATGAGTGACGGACCTGCTGCAAACGAGCGCTCGTCCGAGTTTCCGATCTGCTGGGAAAACGAAAGCCCGTTGCCATTCGTTCCCATTCACGCCTGTTGCGTCAGCGGGACACAGACGGGTTCCGGTGCGAAACTGGGCTGCGCTGGCCGCCACGCCGAGGCGACCACGGTCGACGTCGAATTTTTGGGGTCATGCTCTAGCGCTAGTGCGGATCGATCTTCAGCAGCTTGATCTTGCGGTAGAGCGTGGCGCGGCTGACATGCAGCGCCCGCGCGGCATCAGTGACGCGCCCGCCATGGCGGCGCAGCGCTTCGGTGATTTCTGCGCGTTCGGCCGCAGCGGAATCAGGCTGCGCGGCGCAGCCGCCGAACGGCGGCAGATCGAGATCGGCATCCGTGATGACGCCGTCCTCGGCCGTGCAGCCGGCGAGCCGCAACGCGTGGCGTAGCTGCCGCATGTTTCCTGGGAACGGATAGGCCAGCAGCATCGACCACGCCGCGGGCGCAAGCCGGCAATCCGGCGCCTCCTCGCCTGCGATCAGCGCGATCAGGTCGGACCTGTCGGCGCGCTCGCGCAACGCGGGCAGCCTGATTTCCAGGCCCCGCAGCCTGTAGTAGAGGTCGGCGCGAAAGCTGCCGGCCTCCGCCATGCGGCCGAGATCGCGATGGGTTGCGCTGATGAGGCGGATGTCGACGGCCACCGGCTTCAGCGCCCCGAGCGGCCAGACCTCGCGATTTTCCAGGACGCGCAACAGGCGCGTTTGCAGCGCTATCGGCATGTCGCCGATCTCGTCGAGGAACAACGTTCCGCCGTCGGCCTGTACAATCAGGCCTTTCGATCCGTCGCGCCGTGCGCCGGTGAAAGCGCCGGCTTCATAACCGAACAATTCGGCATCGATCAGGCTTTCCGGCATCGCCGCGCAATTGAGCGCCACATAGTTTTGCCGCGCACGACTGCTCGAAGCATGAATGGCGCGCGCGAACACGTCCTTGCCAACGCCGGTCTCGCCGCGCAGCAGGATCGGTAGATTGTGATCGCCGATGCTCTTCAAGCGGTTCACGCCCCTGACCAGCACCGGATCACTGCCGGCGAGCTGGTTCAGGCGGTCAAACCGGCCTGCCGGGACTTCGGGGCGCCGTGCCGGTGGAAGTTTTGTCGGTTTCGCGCGCAGCGGCGGCGCAACGTGCCCTTCTCCCAACGGGCTGCCGTCGTCGGCACGATGAAGGTTGACACGGCCGTCCGCCATGCTTGCGGCTTGATTATCGAACCTGACGACATCGGACAATGCGATGCCGGATTCGAGCAGGCCGTCGGTCAGCGTCAGCATCGATCGCGCCGACCGGCAGGCGCCGACCACCCGCCGGTCGTCGTCATAGGCAATCAGGCCGCTGCCGCCTTCGCCCGGCACCGTCGCAATCCAGGCGTTGCGAAAACGCCGGCGGAAGATCGACCGCTCGATCCGGCGCGTGGCGTCCATGGTGACCGCCAGTGCGAGCTGGTGCGCGGCGCGGCTGAGGTCGTCGCGGCAGGACGTGATGTTGACCGCGCCGGCGAGGCGGCCGCCATGATCGAACAGCGGCGCCACCGCGCAACTGAAGATGCCCCATTGCTCGCGAAAATGTTCATCACGATGCACCAGGATCGGCTTCTGCTCGGCGAGCGCGGTGCCGAGCCCGTTGGTCCCCTCAAACGACTCCGAAAAATTCGACCCCGTGTAGACCTTCCATTGCAGGAACATCCGGTCATCGGTGCCGCCGGGAAGGCGGCTGATCAACATGGTCGCGTTGGGATCGGCCAGGTTGACGCAATATCCGGCGTCGCGCAGCACACGCGCGAGGTCCTCCAGTTCGGGGACCGCGGCCCGGATCAATTCCTCCATCGGTTCGGCGACGTGTCTGACTTCGGCTTCAGTGAATGTCTGCGGTGGCCCGCGGCGGGCGGGATCGAGCTTGTGATCGATCAGGCAGCGCCGCCAGGAGTTCGCGATCCGCGAACCATTATCGATGTCGGCCACCTGATCGGCGACGGACAAAACGCGGGCGACATGGTTCGAGGCCGAAAGGCTGGCCATGCGGACGTCTCCACCCCTGTAGTGCTCTGCAAAGTCTGGCACCGCAGGCGTGGAAGTCAATCGTCAAGCGAGACGCTGTGAGAGGCGGGCTGACCAGCCCGCATGGCGTGATGCGGTCACGGTCCCGCCCGCGACGCGGAACTGACCTGCGTCTGCAGGCGAGCCACTCGCGTTACTGCGCCCTGCGATAATGCTTTGGCGCGACTGACCGCTGCCGCAGCCGCGGTTCGGGCACAGCCTCGTTGTAATAGGCGTTGGAATTGTAATAGGCATTCGATCGATCGAACGATCGATACGCCGGCCGCCCGCCGAGCACGTCCGCGTTGGGATAAGCGAAGGAGTAGGCGCCGGGCTCCTGGATCGCGGCCTGCGCGAACACGGGTGTTGCGATCGCGGTCATCAGAAACGCGGCGGCGAGTGTCGGGATGGACCTGGTCATCGGGGACGATCCTTTTGTTATGAAGTCACTCCGTCCAATTGGGTATCGCACCGCAAAAGCGGAGAGCTGTACGATGGTTTCACCGCGATTTGAAAAGCCGTGCGCAAAAGTCCCGACGGCGTGAATGCGAAGACTATCTGCACCAGCAGATCCAGACTGCTGCAAGCCGCTACGCCTGCGGCGGAAAGCGCTCGAAGGTCGGCAGTTCGTGCGCGCGCTCCATCCAGCGAATGCGCTCTGCGGTCTGGATATGCATCATCGGCGGAACGGCATCGGGGTCGTCGTAGGTCGCGCTCTGGATGTCGACGATGCCGGGCAACACATTCGCATTGGTGTAGAAGAGACCTGTGCCGCAGTCGGCACAAAACTGCCGCCGGCCATGCTCGGAGGATTGGTAGACCTTCGGCGTCCCCTTCGTCACCTTGAGCGCGTCTTCCGCATACATCGACCAGCCGACAACAGGCGCGCCGGCGTGGCGTCTGCAATCAGCGCAGTGACACAAGGCATGAACGATGAGTTCGCCCTCGATCTCATAGCGAATCGCGCCGCAATGACAGCCGCCGGTGATGTTGACCATGCGGTTCTCCCGAAAAACGATGATGTGTAGCCCGGATCGAGCGCAGCGTAATCCGGGACATCCATCAACCAGCGGGACGCTTCCGGATTGCGCTTCGCTTCATCCGGGCTTCGAGGATTTACGCCGACTTCCTGACCGCGTTGTCGACCAGCGTCTTGCCGAGCGACCAGATCGCGCCGGGGACCTTGTGGCTGGCGGCGATGACGTCGTCGAACGACTTTTCGATCCAGGCGCAATCTTCTTCCGTGACCACGAGCGGCGGCAGCAGCTTGATGGTGTGGCTGCCGTGGCCGGAGACCTGCGTCAGGATCTTGTGATCCTTGAACAGCGGCACGGTGATGAGCTGGCAGAACAGGCCTTTATTCGCAGTCTCCAGCAGATTCCAGGAAGCCTTCAGCCGCAACGATTTCGGCGGACCGAACTCGATGCCGATCATCAACCCCTTGCCGCGTACTTCCTTCAGCAGTTCATAGCCGGGCACCATCCGCGTGAGCGCGAGGCGAAGCTCGGCGCCGCGCTTGGCGGCCTGCTCGACCAGCTTTTCCTGCTTGATCACATCAAGCGTTGCGATGCCGGCGGCCATCGCCAGATCGTTCTTCGCAAAGGTCGAGCCGTGCACGACCGCGCGGTCCATCTGGTTGAAGATTTTGTCGAAGATCGACTTGCGCGTCAGCAGCGCGCCGACCGGGACGTGGCCGCCCGACAGCGCCTTCGACAGCAGCACCATGTCCGGCTCGACATTCCAGTGCTCGACCGCGAGGAATTTTCCGGTGCGACCGATGCCGGTCTGGATTTCGTCGGCGATGAAGATAGAGCCGTATTTCTTGCAGAGCGCGGCGACGCCCGGCAGGAACTCATCCGTGGGCAGGTTGACGCCCTTGCCCTGGATCGGCTCGACGATGAAGGCCGCGACCTGGCGCGAGGACAGCGCCTGCTCCAGCGCGGCGAGATCGTTGAACGGAATCTGCGTGCATCCCGGCAGCAGCGGTTCGAATCCGCTACGGAAGTTCGCATCGTCCATCAGCGAGAGCGCGCCGTAGGACAGGCCGTGGAAGGAATGCGAGCAGGAGACGATGCCGGGGCGGCCGGTCGCGCCGCGCGCGAACTTGATCGCGGCCTCGACGGTCTCGGCGCCGGAATTGGCGAAGAACACCTTGTCCAGATATGGAACATGTTCGAGCAGGCGTTCCGCCAGCACGCCGGCGAGCGTCGAGACGTCAAGCTGCACCAGATTGGGAAAATCGCTGTCGAGCACGCTCTTGAGCGCCTCGCGCAGCGCCGGATGATTGCGGCCAATCGCAAAAACGCCAAATCCGCTGAGTAGATCAAGATAGCGGGCCCCATCGCGATCGAACAGGTATTGACCTTGACCCTTCTGAAAGCCCACATCGTAGCCGATGGTCTTCAGCACCCGGACGAGCTGTTCGTTCAGGTGGCGCGCATGCAGGGAACTGCGCTGCGCCTGCCGCTCAACAAACAGCTCGGAAACATCTAGATATGAATCTGGCATTGGCTACATACGTCGGTTGATGGCCGTTTCGTCAACTGAAAACACTCAATGCGGCGTTTTGACCCCCGCTTTGGATCATCTACTTAAACACAGGTCTGAACCATGTTGCACTGCCCAAGAACGATCGCGCGCACAATAGTTTATTCGGGAGTTTTTTTAGCCACAGGTCTTAATGCGGCGCTTGCCGCCGATCCCACCGGTGACTGGAAAGTGGCCGACGGTGTGGCCAACATTCGCGTCGCTCAATGCAACGGCAATATGTGGGGCGTCGTCGCCTGGGAAAAGACGCCGGGCGGCAAGGACAAGAATAATCCCGATGCCGCCAAGCAGAGCCGGCCGACCTTGGGCATGCCGATCCTGATCGACATGAAGAAAAAGCCCGGCGTCGATGCCTGGGAAGGCCAAGTCTACAATGCCAAGGACGGACAGCTCTACAGCTCGACGATCAAGCCTGCCGGCACCGACCAACTCGAGATTCAAGGCTGCGTGCTGGGCTTCCTCTGCGGCGGAGAGACCTGGACGCGTGTCGGACCGCCGATTCCCTCGAGCCCTGCCAACAGCATGGCCAAGGGCGCGCCGAAGGGGCCGGCCGGCGCTCCGCCCAAAACCGCCGCGCCAGCACCCGCACCGTCGGCGCCGAAGACCACGGGTGCAGTGAATCCGGCGCCGGCGCCGAAAGCCGCGCCCGGTCAGAAGCAGGCGGCAGCCGCCCAGCCCGCCGATATCGGCGATATCTGCCTACTTCCCGACATCGCGCGGTTTGCCCATTAGCGCCGGCTGGAACAGCAGCACCGCGGCAAGCGTGATGACAAATGACAGCGCCAGCAATTTGCCCATGCTGGCGGTGCCGGGATGACTGGATAGCCACAGGCTTCCGAATGCGGTCGCCGTCGTCAGCGCAGAGAAAAAGATCGCGCGCGTCAGGCTCGACTGCAGCAGATTCGTTCTGCCCTCACGCCAGGCCGTCACGTAATAGATCTTGAAGGCGACGCCGACGCCGAGCAGCAGCGGCAATGCGACGATGTTGGCGAAGTTGAGCGGCAGCTCGATCAGCACGCAGAGTTCCAGCGTCACCGCGCCGGCCACCAGCAACGGCACCATCGTCATCAGCACGTCGGTGATCCGCCGCAGCGTCAGCCAGAGCAACAGGCTGATCACCAGAAGCGCCCAGATGCCGGCATGGATGAACGCCTTCACGATGGTATCGCCGGATTTGAGGATCGACACCGGCCCGCCGATCGCATTCGGCTCGGCGGCCAGCACCGCGTCGGCAAAGCGGCGCAGGTTGTCATTGTCGTTGGGGTCGCCCTTCGGGAGCGCCTCGACGCGGATCAACCCGTCCTTCGACTTCCAGCTATTCAACAGCTCCGGCGGCAGCGTCTTCAACGTGACAGGGCCTGCCTGCATCGTGTTCCTGAGCTGATCGAACACGATCTTGAGCGGAGTAACGAAGATGTTCTGCGCCTTGTCGCGCGTCGCCCGGTTGCTGCCGGCAAGTTTCGACAGCGCATCCGCCAGCCTTCGCGAGGCAACCGCGCCCGGCCCCTTGCCGTCGCCGGCGGTTCTGCGCAGGCTGTCGACCGAACTCTTCAGCGCATCGACATTCTCCTCATCGGTGGGCGCCGCATCGACAGAATCGGGATTGAGCGCAGGCCCCACCACCCTCGCCGCCTTCCCGATCAGTTGCAGCTTCGCCGGCTGATCCTCCGGCACGAAACTGTCGATCGACATCACGCGCAGGACTTCCGGCAGCTTTTCCAGCCGCGCCTCGATCTTCTTCGCTTCCGCTTCCGAATTGGTCAGCACGTTGATGGCGTTGGCGCCGGTGTTGGGGTCTTTGCGCAGGTCGAGGAAGGTCGCGATCGACTCAGCCTTCGGATTACGCAGGTTGATCGGGTTGAAGTCGAATTTCATGAAATAGAGCAGCGGCAGGCCGGCCACGACCAGCAGCAGCGTGCCAACGACGATGATGACGCGATGCCGTTCGAGGAATTCGTCCACCGGCGCCAGGAACGCGTAGCCGACCGCCTCGCTTTCGCCGGGCGGGTGAAGCAGCTTCAGCATGGCCGGCAGGGCGGTGATGCTGGTGATGAACGCGATCAGCATGCCGGCGCCGGCGATCTTGCCGAGTTCAGAAATGCCCTTGTAGTCGGTCGGCAGGAAGCACAGGAAGCCGGCGGCGGTCGCCATCGCGGCGAGCGACAGTGGCACCGCACAGCGCCTGGCCGCGCTCTCCAGCGCCAGCGCCAGATCTTCGTTCTTGAAACGCTCGGAACGGTAGCGAACGCTGAACTGGATGCCGAAATCGACGCCGAGGCCGACGAACAGCACGGCAAAGGCGATCGACAGCAGGTTCAGCGATCCTACCATCATCAGGCCCACGGCGGTCGTCAGCGAAAGGCCGATGAACAGGTTCACGAACACCGCGAAGATGATCTTCGACGAGTGCAGCGCCAACCAGAGAATCACGAGGACGATGAGGACGGTCGCGATACCGTTGAGGATCGCGCCGTCCTGCACCGTCGAATATTCCTCGTTCGCGATCGGAACCGGGCCGGTCAGCCGCACGCGCGCGCTGTATTGGCCCGCAAAATTGAGGTCGGTCGCGGCCTGGCGGATCGCGTCGGTCGCGTCCTTGCCGGGTTCGAGCGCATTGTAGTCGAGCTTCGGCTTGAACTCGATGAAGGCGCGCCGGTCGGCGTCGGTCAAAGGCTTGTCGCTGACGAGTTCGCGCCAGGAGAACGTCGCCGTTCCCTTGTTCAGGATGTCTTCGACCGTCTGGCTGATCAGGTTGAAGGGCCGTTCGGTATTGTCGAGCTTGACCTGCCCGCGTTTGACGCCGGCAAGCCCGGTTTCGAGCGCGCCGGTCAGGCCGCGGATCGAGGGATCGCCGGCCATGATCTCGATCAGGGGGGCGGCGGCTTCGAGCTGGCCCGCGACTTTGCCGACTTCTGCCATCGGCAGGAACAGCAGCCCGTTCTTTTCGAAGAACTCACCGGAACCCAGCGGCTGCACCGATTCGAAGTGCTTGTCGCTGGCGAGTTTCGTGGCCAGCGCCTTGCTCGCGGCGCTGGCGAGCTCCGGCGTCGGCGCCTCGATCACGGCAAGAATCAGTTTTTCGCGGTCGAACGCGTGCTCGAACTGATTGTCGCGCTTGCGCCAATCGAGGTCCGGCGAAATCAGCGTGTTGATGTCGGTGTTGATGGCGAAATGCCGGGCCGCGTAATAGCACCCCCCGACCGCCAGAAGCAGCGAGACGATGACGACGAGAGTGGCAAACCGCGTACAGGTTCTGACAACGGAGACAACAATACTGGTCAGCACTTCGTTTCTTTCTAAATCTCAAGGAGAGCTGGGCGAAAAACGCCCGCTGTCTAGCGGAGTTCCCGGAGCCGATCTAATGTTGTTTTTGGTTACTTGCACGAGGGTTCAAGCGAAGCGCCAAAACCGACGGGACGGGGTGTTCGGGGCCGGTATAGCCCGTCCTAAAGGGCGATAAAGTGACGAACCGGTGAGGAACAACGGTTTGTGCAAAGCGCTTTTAGGTATCTAATTACCTGAAACTCAGTAACCATTGCGCGATGCACCTTTTCCAGCCGCACAATTTTTGACACATAGTCCTGCGCTTCCATCTACTTGGGTGGGGATTACCTACGGGTTCCGGTCATGGTGCGGATATTGCACATATCCGAATGTGACCGGCTGCACGGAGACCTTCGGGTGAATTTGCGAATTCAGTACCTGGTGCAACAAGCGTAATGGACGTCCCATGGAAGTGTATCTAGCGCAGCCCCGCGGATTTTGTGCGGGCGTCGTGCGTGCCATTGAAATCGTTGAGCGTGCGCTCGAGAAATACGGTCCGCCGGTCTATGTTCGGCACGAGATCGTGCACAACAAGTACGTGGTCGAAAGCCTAAAGGCCAAGGGCGCGATCTTCGTCGAGGACCTGTCGGAGGTTCCGCCGCTGGCGGTAACCGTGTTCAGCGCCCATGGCGTGGCCCGCAGTGTCGAGGAAGAGGCCGCCGCCCGTGGCCTGCCCGTCCTCAATGCCACCTGCCCGCTGGTCACCAAGGTCCATAACCAGGGCAAGCGGTATATGTCCAAGGGCCGCACCCTGGTACTGATCGGCCATGCCGGCCACCCCGAGGTCGAGGGCACCATGGGCCAGGTTCCAGGACCGGTTCTGCTGGTCCAGAACGTCGATGACGTGGCGGCGCTACCGCTGCCGGTCGATGCGCCGGTGGCCTATATCACCCAGACGACCCTCAGCGTGGACGACACAAAGGACATAATTGCGGCCCTTCAGGCCAAATTTACAGATATTCAAGGCCCCGACATCCGGGATATCTGCTATGCGACACAGAACCGCCAATCTGCGGTAAGGGACCTGAGCAAGCTGGTGGACGTCATCTTGGTGGTGGGGGCCGCCAATAGTTCCAACTCGAACAGGCTTCGCGAAATCGGCACCGAGGTCGGGGTCGCGAGTTATCTCATTGCCGATGGCAGTGAGCTGAACCCTGATTGGCTGAAGGATGCAAAGGCAGTCGGCATTACCGCGGGCGCATCGGCGCCCGAAGTTTTGGTCGACGACGTGATCGAGGCTTTGAGACGTATCGGACCCGTCAAGGTATCGGTGCTTCCCGGCCGGGAGGAGAATATCGAGTTCCGGCTTCCGGCCGAACTGACTACGGGCTGATCTACTTCACGATTCCAAGTCTGGGCTCCAGGCCCAGACCCAAGTCCAGAAAGAAATCTCTCAAATGGCAATACCGTTCTTCAAGGAAATGCGTATCGGCGGCTATCTGATCAAGCAGAAGCTGCTTGGCCGGAAGCGCTATCCGCTCGTGCTGATGCTGGAGCCGTTGTTCCGCTGCAACCTCGCCTGCGTCGGCTGCGGCAAGATCGACTATCCCGATGCAATCCTGAACCGCCGCATGTCGGCGCAGGAATGCTGGGATGCGGCCGACGAATGCGGCGCGCCGATGGTGGCGATCCCCGGCGGCGAGCCGCTGATTCACAAGGAGATCGGCGAGATCGTGCGCGGCCTCGTAGCGCGCAAGAAGTTCGTCTCGCTGTGCACCAACGCGCTGCTGCTGGAAAAGAAGCTCGATCTGTTCGAGCCCTCGCCGTACCTGTTCTTCTCGGTGCACCTCGACGGGTTGAAGGACCACCACGACAAGGCGGTGTCGCAGAAGGGCGTGTTCGACCGCGCGGTTTCCGCGATCAAGGCCGCCAAGGCCCGCGGCTTCACCGTCAACGTCAATGCCACCATCTTCGACGGCCACGCCGCCGAGGACATCGCAAAGTTCCTCGACTTCACCACCGAACTCGGTGTCGGCGTCTCGATGTCGCCGGGCTACGCCTATGAGCGCGCCCCGGACCAGGACCACTTCCTCAACCGCACCAAGACCAAGAAGCTGTTCCGCGACGTGTTCGCGCTCGGCAAGGGCAAGAAGTGGAATTTTATGCATTCCGGCCTGTTCCTCGACTTCCTCGCCGGTAATCAGAACTATGAATGCACGCCCTGGGGCATGCCGGCGCGCAACATCTTCGGCTGGCAAAAGCCCTGCTATCTGCTCGGCGAAGGCTACACCAAGACCTTCAAGGAATTGATGGAAACCACGGACTGGGAGACTTACGGCACCGGCAAGTACGAGAAGTGCGCCGACTGCATGGCGCATTGCGGCTACGAGCCGACCGCAGCCAACGCCGCCCTGGTCAATCCCTTGAAGGCGATGTGGGTCGCGCTGCGCGGCGTCCGCACCACGGGTCCGATGGCGCCCGAGATCGATCTCACCAAGCAGCGCCCGGCGCAGTACATCTTCTCCGAACAGGTCCAGAAGAAGCTTTCGGAAATCCGCCGCGACGAGGCCACTGCCGCTGCCGCTAAGCAGCAGGAAAAGGCCTCCACCGCTGCTTGAGCGGGATGGCGAAAAGATCAGGGCCTCGGTTCCTGAGGGAACCGGGGCCCTTTCTTTTTGTTTAACGCCCTTCGAAAATCCAGAAGTCAGAAAATCTTGAAGCTGCTTTGTCGCGAGCTGCGGCTCAGATATTCGCCGTGGCGAGACCTTCCTCGCCGTGCAGGAAGCCGCGGCAGCCACGCAAGGAGCGCAGCGCGCGATTGAAATCAAGTCCCGTCGAGACCAGCGCGCGCAGCGTGGTGGGATTGCGCGCAACCCCGCGGAGCACCTTGCGGAGGTCGATGTCGCCGTTCGGCTTGATGACGCTCTTGGCCAGCGCCGGCAGCGCCCGGCTAGCCGGATCGGAGATGACCCGCAGCGCCGCGAATGGCAACCCGGCCTCGGCCGCATAGGCTGCGGCAATATGGCTCTCCATATCGACCGCTGCCGCGCCCGTCTCCGAATGCAGCGCGGCCTTGCAGGCGGTCGCCGCAATCACCTGTTCCACCCCGGCCAGGCCGCCGCGGACAACGCGCCGACGCCGCAGCGCCGCTCTAGCGATCAATTCCTCGTTCAGCGCCAGACCTGCCAGAAAACGGGTATCGCCCGCCAGAACCTCGGTCGCCACCACCACGTCGCCCGATTTCAGCGACGGATCGAGCCCGCCGGCGACGCCAAACGAGATGACACCCCTGAAAGTGGTGGAATCGAGCGTTGCCAGCAATGCGCGCAACTGCTGCGGATCGCTGGAACTGCAGATGACGATCATGCCGGGCCCGGCCGCTATGCGGGCCTCCTGCACCAATCCTGTTACGATCAACACCGGCCGTGGATCATTCGAATTGCGATCAACCGAACTGTCCACGATCGCGGCGGCCCCCGCCCCCAAAGTCACATCCCGACCCCTACCACCCTGCTGTTGGTGCTTCTCAAATTCCGATACCGCGCCAGCGCCCAGAGCGGAAAGAACTTCGAGTAGCCATGATACCGCAAATAAAACACCCGCGGAAAGCCCGTAGCCGTGTAACGCGCCTCGTCCCAAAGCCCTTTTTCGGTCTGTGTGGTTTTTAGGTACTCCACGCCCCGGACGACGGCTGGATTCTCGACCTCGCCGGCCGCCATCAGTCCAAGCAAGGACCATGCCGTCTGCGACGAGGTCGACGGGGCGTCCTCGAATCCCTTGTAATCCAGGCGATAGCTGACGGCATCTTCACCCCAGCCGCCATCTTTGTTCTGGATCGAAACCAGCCAATCCACAGCCTTGCGAATCATCGGGTCCTGGTGGTCCACGCCAGCGGCGTTGAGCGCACTCAGCACCGACCAGGTTCCGTAGATGTAGTTGAGGCCCCAGCGGCCGTACCATGACCCTTCCGCGAGCTGGGTGCGGCGCAAATAGGCGATCCCGTCCGCGACCGCCTTGCTGGTTTTCGCGGTCTCGCCGAGCTGCGCCAGCATCGAAATGCAGCGTGCGGTCACGTCCTCGGTCGGCGGATCGAGCAGCGCGCCGTGGTCGGAGAACGGGATGTTGTTGAGGTAATATTCGAGATTGTTGACGTCGAAGGCGGCCCAGCCGCCATCGCGGCTCTGCAGGCCCTCGATCCACTCGCGGCCGCGCGCAATGGCCTGATCGTACTCCTCGCTGCCGGACGCCCGCCGAGCACGGTCCATCGCCATCACCACCACGGCGGTGTCGTCGAGATCGGGATAGTAGTCGTTGTTGTACTGGAACGCCCAGCCGCCCGGGCGGACGTCGGGCGCCTTCGCTGCCCAGTCGCCCTTGAGATCGAGCACCTGCCGCGGCTTCAGCCAGTCGAGGCCCTGCTCCATCTTCTTGATCGTATCTTCGCCGCCCGTCTCCGCCAGCGCGTGGCAGGTCAGCGCGGTGTCCCACACCGGGGAGACGCAGGGCTGGCAATAGGCCTCGTGCTCGCCGATCACGAGCAACTTTTCGATGCCCCTGCGGGTGACCGCACGCGGCGGAAAATCCGGCCCCTTGCCGAGCGCGTCATACATCATGACGATGTTGGCCATCGGCGGATAGATCGCGCCCATGCCGTCTTCGCCGTTGATCCGCTCTTCGATGAACGCAAGCGCCGCATCGATCGCGCGCTGCCGCAGCTTTTTCGGAAATAACGGTTCGACGACGCGCAGGATCTTGTCGAGTGCGCTGAAGAGGGTGAACCAGCCCCAGCTTTGGTGGGGCGCCTTCGGCGTCATTCCGACCGATTTGGGATCCTGCAGGAACAGTTCGTCGATGCCGACGCCCTTGGGATTCTTCGCCAGTGGCTTCAACGCCGCCATCACCATCAACGGCACGATCGTGGTGCGCGCCCAGTAGGAAATCTTGTTGAGGTGGAACGGCGACCACATTGGCAGCAGCATGATCTCGATCGGCAGCACCGGCACCGCGCGCCAGGTCAGCACGCCGTAGAAGGCAAGCAGGAACCGCGTGAAGACGTTGACACGGGCAGCGCCGCCGTGGCTGCGGATCGCCTCGCGCGCGCGCACCATATGCGGGGCGTCAACGGAATCGCCGATCATCTTCAGCGCGAAATAGGATTTGACGCTGGCGCTCATGTCGAACGGGCCGTCCTGCACCAGCGGCCAGCCGCCATGGTTGCCTTGCGCGCGGCGCAGATAGTTCGCGATCTTGGCCTCGAGGGCGGCGTCGACGGGCTCGGCGAGATAATGCCGCAGCAGGATATATTCCGACGGGATGGTGCTGTCGGCTTCCAGCTCGAACACAAAGTGTCCATCGGATTGCCGGTAACCAAGCAACGCTTCGGTCGCCGACGAGATGCTCTTCTCCAGCGCGACGGGGTCGACTGTCGCGACGTCGACTGTCGCGACGGGATCGACTGCAATTTTTTTGTCTACGGAAAGCATAGCGCTAGACATCCCTCTATTCGCGACCGGGTTCTGTGAAGCCGGTCACGCAACGTCCGTTGGGCTTTTAACGCCCCGCCAGGATCAGATCGGCGGCGCGGTCACCCGACCGCACCGATCCCTCGATGGTTGCCGGCAATCCCGTATCAGTCCAGTCACCGGCGAGAAACAGGTTTTTGAACGATGTCACCGGCCCCGGGCGCAGCGCGTTCTGCTCCGGCGTGGCCTCGAACGTCGCGCGGCGCTCGCGCACGATCTGCCAGGGCGGCAACGGCAAATCACCCTGCAGGCTGGCTGCCTTGCAGACATCGCGCCAGATCGCCAGCGCGAGTTCTTCGCGCGGCATGTCGACGAGCCGGTCGCCATTGCTGATGGTGACCGACAGCCGCTGCGGGAATGCGAACAGCCATTCCACGAGGCCACCGACCACGCCGAGGATCGGCACGGCATCGCGGGGCGGATCGAACCGGAAATGCGCGTTGACGATGGCACGGAATTTCGACGGCGTCTTCAGACCCGGCAACAGCCCCGCCGCAGGGCGCGGCGGCACCGCGAGCACCACGACGTCGTCGGGACCGAGCGCTATCGCGTCGCTGCCGAATTTCAGCTCGCCGACAGCGTTGCCTGTCGTCGCGAATTCGCGCAGCTCATGGCCGAGCTGGATCGAGGCTCCCTTGTCCTGCAACAGCTTGATCGCCGGCTCGACCAGAACCGCGCTCAAGCCGTCGCGCGCGATCAGCGGCCGGCAGGCCTGCCCGCCCGCCAGCAGCGTTTCCCGCACGATCGCGCCGGCCAGGCCGGCCGAGCCCTCGGGCGGATCGACATTGAGCGCCGCCAGCAGCAGCGGCTGCACCAGCCGCTGGTACAGCGTGCCTTTGCAGGGGATGGTGTCGCCGACCAGCTTTGCGGTGCCTGCCCAGACCAGCGGCATCAATGCGAGGTAATCGAGCAACTTGGTATCGGGGACGCGGCGCGCTTCGTCGAACACCCATAGCGGCAATTTGCCGTCGCCGAGATCGAGCTGCCAGCGCTGGCCGGTCATGATGTCGACAAAAGGAAACTGCGCAACCTTCGGTCCGACCAGTCCCGCCTCGGTGCCAATCGACCGGGCATAGGCCAGCGCATGGCGGTTGCCGGACAACAGCAAATGGTTGCCGTTGTCGATGGTGAGATTGGTGGCCGCATCGAAATAGGACCGGCAACGGCCGCCGACCTGCTGCGTGGCCTCGTGGACATGCACCCGGTAATTGGCGTTGGCCAGCCGCACGGCGGCCGAGAGGCCGGAAATGCCGGCGCCGACGATATGAGCGTTTTTCTGCATCAGATGATCGCGTAACGGAGAAGGATGGCAATCTTCGCCCATTTGTGGACGCGGACCGGCTCGCGCGGGGCGGCAAAGCCCCGAGCCAGCAGTAGGTCCAGTATCGCGCGGTAATATTTCGACATGATCCGCGGCGCGCGCACCACGCGCCGCGAATTGCGTTTCATGATCTCGTCGGACTTCTCGAAATGTTTCTTGGCCCGCTCGGCCAGCGGCAGGCAGACTTTAGGAAGTGCGCGATCGGCAGTCACCTTCTGCGGATTGTCGCTGGTGATGCCGGCGAGCAGCAGGCCTTCGCGCGGCAGATAGAGGCGGCCGAGGCCGGCGTCTTCGTCGATGTCGCGCAGGATATTGGTCAATTGCAGCGCGCGGCCGAGATGGTGGGCGAGCAGGATGCCGTCTTCCTCCGGCATACCGAACACCCTGACCGACAGACGCCCGACGGCGCTGGCAACACGATCGCAATAGAGATCGAGCGTGGCAAGATCCGGGGCACGAATATCCTGTGGCACGTCCATCTCCATGCCGTCGACGACCGCGAGAAAATCCTCGCGCTTGAGGCCGAAGGTTTTCACCGAGGCGGCGTAATCCTGCACGCGCGGCGGCGGATGACCGTGATATAGCGCATTGATGTCGTCGCGCCATTGCTGCAGCGCGGCCAGCCGCTCGGGCCGCGGCCCGTCGGAATCGGCGATGTCGTCGACCTGCCGGCAGAAGCTGTAGATCTGGAACATTGCCTCGCGCTGCCTGCGCGGCAGGATGCGCATCGCCGCGTAGAACGAACTGCCCGACGCGGTGGTGCCGTAATCTGCGTTGGCCGCTGCCGTCTGTACCGTCATGCGCCGGCCGCCGGTTTTGTCAGGGGACGGCGTCGCGCGGCGCGCCTGATCATTTCGCCAGTGATGGCGCCGATGCTCTGCACGAGCAATTCGGGCTTGCTCAGGTGCACGCGCTCGCTCAGCGGATCGCGCACCTTCAGCATGCCGACGATCTTGTCGGCAAAGGCCTGGATCACGGCGACCTCGAGCCCGAGCCGGAAATCCTTCACCTCGGCGCTGAGCGACCTGCTTTCATTGAGCAGGGTTTCGGTGCGCACCGCGAGCGCATGAAGGCATTGCAGCAGCGCCGGCTGCGACTTCGCCTCGCCCAGCATCTCGACGGTGGCGCCGCTGGCAGCCAGCGCGTCGCGCGGCAGATAAACGCGGTTGAGGTTTTTGTAGTCCTTGGCGCAGTCCTGCAAATGGTTGTTGATCTGCAAGCCCGCGCACAGCGCGTCCGACGCGGCCCAGGTCGAGGTGCTCTCGCCATGGACGTCGAGCATGAAGCGCCCGACCGGCATCGCCGAATAGCGGCAATAGTGGATGACGTCGTCCCAGTTCTCGTAGCGCAGCTTGGTGACATCCATCCGGAACGCGACCAACACGTCGAGCGCGTGGCGCGGCGCCATCGAACGCTCGGCAAAAGCGCGGCGCAGATTGACCGCCTCCGGTTGCGTATCGCCCGTGCCCAGCAGCTCCGCCTCGAGCAGGTCGAGATAGCGCAGCTTCTCGTCAGCGCCGAGGGTTGCGTGGTCGGCGATATCGTCGGCGGTCCTGACGAAATTATAGAATGAGAGGATCAGCGCCCGGTGACGCGGATGAATGATCCATGACGCGACCGGAAAATTCTCGTCGCGGTGGGTCTTTCCGGATCGCAGGTCGCTCGCGCTGGTCATCAGGAACTGGCTACATTCATCGGAATTGACGGCATGCGCTGATGCTCAGCGCACGCGAGGAGATCGCGAGCCCCATATAGGGGAATACGCCGCCAAAACCAATGCTCTATGGGCTGATCAGCTCCACCCGTCGTAGCCGCGATTCCGTCGAAAAATGGGCTTTCCGCGACGGTTAACGGATGTGCGTGCGGCTATTGGCCGTTGTTCTTCAGAACCTGGTCGCAGGCGGCACTGATCTTGGAACGATGCTCCTTGAGGCACGCCAGGATGGTGAAGTCGCCCTGGTCGATGACCGGACGGCAGTGCTTCTGAACGTCGCGGGAACAGGCCTTCTGCTCCTCCGGCGTTCCGCTGCGTTGTTGCTGTTGCTGCTGGGCAAAGGCTCCGGACGAAGCCGAGAGCGACAACAGGGTGAGTGCGAGGAGAAATTTACGCATCGTATTCCTTCATTTCGGCGGCAAGAAATCCTGTTCCTCGATCTGCGCCGGAACGGATTTGTTGGGATGGCAGGCGCGCCGCGTAACGCAGCAACGAACCGATGACAAGCATGGTAAATGCGGACAAATTTACGGCGAGCTTTGCAGCGACCTGAGCACCTTCAATAACCGACTGATATCTAAAGTGTATTTCGGCCACACTTTCCCGACAATTGGATGTTGCAGACAATGCGGTGCAAAGCTAGATGCTGCGCCGACGGAGTCGGTGTGAATGCTTCGAATCCACTCGGCCGAGCGTGCACTTTTTCGTGCCGAGAGCGCCGGAAACCGCACTCTGTCATTTGAACCTAAGATACTGCGGGAACACTAAATCTTCGATGCGGCGAGACGTATCTTGCAAGAGAAGCGTCTATTTTATGGGAAAACTCACGATGAAACTGTTTGGTTCCAGCTTGTTCGGTCAGGCTCTCGCAGCGGCCGGCGTCGGCGCCGCGATCATGTTGTCGGTTACCGCAAGCCATGCCCAGGCGGGAGGCCCGTTCGCCGGTTTTGACGGCAACTGGAGCGGCACCGGCACCGTCGCGCTCTCCAACGGCACCACCGAGAACATCCGCTGCAAGGCCGACTACAAGGTCAACGCCAGCGGGCTCGGCCTGAAGCAGAATCTGCACTGCGCCAGCGACAGCTACAAATTCGACCTGTCGAGCGACGTAACCAGCCAGGGTGACCGCATCTCCGGCAACTGGAGCGAAAAGAGCCGGAATATCTTCGGCAATCTGCAGGGTACCGCGGGCGGCGGCCAGATCGAGGTGTTCGTCGAAGCGTCGGGCTTTGCGGCCAACCTGAACCTGCGCACCACCGGCAACAAGCAGAGCGTGCAGATCGACTCCAAGGGCGAAATCCGCGGCGTCAAGATCACGATGACGAAGACCTGACGCTGCCCTTCGAAACAGCGTGAGAGGCAGCGCTCCGGCGCTGCCTTTTCTATTTTTACGACCAGCTACACTGGATCAGCCAAATTTCCAGCGCCAGCAGGCGTCGCCGCGGTCACGGCGCTCGGCCACTTCGACGCGCATGAAGCGATCATGCGCAAGCGCTGCCCCCACCCACAATTCGTTCCAGGCATCGAACACTTCAGGCGATAGCGCTTCGCGCTCCGCCATCAGGCGCCACGACGTCTGGCGCACGGTCACGCCCGAACCTTCCACCTGCAGTTCCGCATCGTCGTCCTGCCCGCGGGCCAGACGGGCGAAGGCCTTGGCGAAACCCCCAGCGCCCGCGTCCACGCCGCCCAACAGCCGAGCGACCTCGTCGAAGGTATTCATCCCGACAAGCCGCGCCGCGGCGCCGGCGAGATGGCCGCCCTCTTCCGGGCCGAGCACCCTGATCGTCTCCGGCACGATCGAGGTGACGTACTCCATCGCATAATTGCGCAGCACCTTCTGCAGCCGTTCCTCCGGCCAAGTGTTCTCGGGAAGGCGCGGCGCGAGATCGGCCCGGAACGGCGGACAGCGCTCGCCGGGAGAAAACTGCAGCCGCTCCTCGGACGCGAGATCGTGATCCCACTCCTTGTAGTAACCCTCCAGCCCCGGCTGGCCGTCGACGGTCTGCCCCGTGCAGACGAAGCCGAGCCTGGGATTGCCGAGGACTACGCCGTTGTTGGCGTGCCATCCGCGCAGCATCGCCCGCGAGACTTCGGAAGGGATGCCGCAGATCGCGGTGCCGGACCAGATCCAGCGCGGCGGCGGATAGCGCACCCAGGCCTTGGTGTCGCTCTCGTAGACATACTCGACCTTCACGCCGCCGACCTGGTTCGACAGAAAATGATATTGGGCGCACGCCACCGCATGCGGGAGCCGGTCGAGGCCAAGTTTCTTCAATCCGGGAAGAAAGCGCGCCAGTTGCTGCCGCCGAAAGGTGCGAAACACCACCTCGGCCGCGCGCGGCGCGCCGGCCCGCGACGCCAGCATCAGGATCAGCCCGGTGAGATAGGAATGATAGATGTGTTCGACCGCGCGATAGGCGGCAGCGTCCGCCGCAGCGCGAGCAGCTAGTCCCGCTGACGTCATTCCTCAGCCTCTCTTCGGCACGCCGTTGCCCGGCAGACCTCGTTTTCAGTAGCGCTTGTTATTATTCCGCCGGCATTATTCCGCCGGCTTGGCGTGACTGACGCCGCGAATCTTTTCCGACAGGTTGATCAGGAACATCGAGGTCGGACGCAGGATGAAGAGATCCGCGACCAGGGCTGCGATCATCGAGAATGCGCTGAGCCAGCCGAACAGCCGCAGCGACGGCAGGTCGGAGAACACGGTGACGACGAGGCCGCAGGCCAGCACCACGGTGGTCAGGATCAGCGCCGGACCAACCAGCACGGTGGCACGCTCGACCGCCAGCGCCGAGCCGACGCCCGGCTTGCTCTCCAGCCGCAACCGGTTGAGGAAGTGGATGGTGGCGCTCAGCCCCAGGCCGAACGAGACCGTCAGCGCGACCACGCTGGCGAATTGCAGCCCCTCGCCCATTATCCATAGCACCGTGCCCGATGCCACCACCGGGAAGATGCCCGGCAGGATGCAGGAGAACATCACCACGACCGAGCGGAATGCCAGGCCGATGAATATCGCGACCAGCAGGAATTCGATCGTCAGGCCGTGATTGAGCTTCTCGATCATGTTGGCGCTGTTGCGCGCGGCAATCGCCGACAGGCCGGTGACCGCGATCTCGAAGCCGGGATGCTCTGATCGCACCTTGTCGAGCGCCTTGTCGAGCTTGTCGACCACGGGAAGGATTTCGCTGGAATCGAGATCGGGAACGCGTCCCGAAACCACCACGGCATCCTGATCGGCCGAGATAAAGCGACGGACCAGATGCTCCGGAATGACGCTGACATATTCCTTCAGCGTCGCGACATCGGTCGCGCCGGCTTTGTCGGCGAGCCAGCGGCGCAGCGTTTCCAGCGACCAGACATTGCCGACGCCGGCCGACTTCTCAACCATCGCGTGAACGTCGGCGATCGTCTTCAACGTATCCGGCGCGTAGAGCGAGGCGCCCTTGGGGAATTCGATCAGCACGTCGATCGGATTGGCGCCGGTGAGCTTGGCGTCGAGGCGGCCCGAAGCCGCCACCGCCTGCCGCTTGTCCGGCACCTGATCGGCGAGCCGATAGCGCGGCTCCAGCGTGGCGTAGATGAAGCCGAGGCCGGCGACGAGGGTCAACGCGAGCAGGCTGAACAGCCCGGGGCGGCCGACCATGCGCACCGCGATCCAGTAGCAGAAATTGCGCAGCGCCTGCACGCCGGCGTCGGCGCTCTGGAACTTGACCGCGAAGATCTTCTCATTGCGGACGAACAGCACGCCGAACACCGGAACCAGCGAAAGCACGGCGATCAACGCGATGATGGTGGCGGCAAGTCCGGCCTCGCCGAATTTGCGGATCAGCTCGGAATCGGAGAATTGCAGCGCGATGAACGAGATCCCGGCGGTGCCGTGGGTCAGCACGCAGGCCGGGCCCACCACCAGCACGGCGTTCCTGAAGGCGGTGGCCTTGTCCTGGCCTGCGATCAGGCGGTCGCGCGCCGCGAACGTGAGCTGCATCGAGTCCGAGAAGCTGATCACCATGATCAGCGGCGTCATCACGTTCAGGAACATGTTGAGATTGAAACCGGCCCAGCCGAGGCCGCCGAGCGCGAGCAGGATCGCGATGATCGGCGGAAAGGCCGCAACCACCATGAACGATATCTTGCGGAAGAAGATGATCGCGATGATGCAGCCGGCCAGAATGCCGAGAATGTTGTAGGTCAGCCCGTCGCGTTTGACTGCGTTGCGGATCTCGAGCTGCATGACGGGAACGCCGGAGAGCTGGGCGTTGAGACCGCTGCCGGCGAGATCCTCCGCCATGATCTTCCGCATTTCGCCGACCACCTTGCCGAGATCGTTTGAGGAAACGACCTTCGGCTCCAGCGACAATACGATCAGCGCCAGCGTGCCGTCCTCCGACAACAGCTTGCCGCGAATGATCTCGTTGGCTTTGACGGTCTCGACGAACTTGTCGTAGGCAGCACCCTCCGGCAGTTCGGGCGGGAACAGCGCGGCCGGCAGCTTGCCGGGCTCCGGCGCCTGACGCGCCGAAAACAGCGAGACCAGACCGCGCACGCCCTCGACCAGTTGCAGGTCGGTGACCATGTCGCGGATCTTTTCGAGGTTCTCGCGGGCCATCAGCGTCTTGCCTTCGACCACGACCAGCACGTCGAATTCGGTCGCCGGGAAGCGCTTGGTCACGGCCTCGTATTGCTTGTAGTCCTTGGAATCGGAGCGGAACAACTGGCTCAGGGAGTCATCGATCTTGATCCGCTCGATGCCGAACAGCGCCGCCACGATCAGTGCGGCGAGAATGATCATCGACAGGATCGGCGCCTTGACCGCAATCAGCCCCATGCGCTCGAGCCCGAAGGCGATGCTCTTGCCCGGCGGCGGCTCCTCGATGGCTGCGACGTGGACGCGACTTTCGGAGTTCTTGTCGAGCATACCCTGTCCAGTTCTCACGTCGGCCTGTTTGTGCAGCTTGGTTTTTTATGCAGCTTGGTGGCGCGAATGCGGCTTTGAAGGCCCCATCCGATCAGCGCTAGCCATTGAAATCACGCGGTAAATTAACCGGCGCCGTTTTACAGGGCCGAACCCCATCCGGCAAGCGCGCGGGGCGGGGCAAATCGGCGCGCAAATGACGAAAATGCGCGTTAAGTCTCTGATTTGCCACACCCGCCGGCACGCCCCTGGGGCGTTCCGACAGTTAACGCCAACGCCGGTCCGGACGGCGCGGCGCGACCACCTCCGGTCAATTTTTCGGGAAGCGGCTCAGCCAAGGAAATCGCGCGGCAAGTGACACGGCGCTCAGTCCTTTTTCTTCTCCGCAGCCCCGGCGATGAGTGCGGTTCCGCTTTCGTCCTTCAGCGCCACGCCGGTGACCTGGCGCGCGATGCCCTGACGCACCAGCCACGCGATCTTGAAGGCGGCCTCGTCGTAGCTCAGGCCTGCGGCGTGGATGTTGGACACGCAATTGCGCTTGTCGTCGGTGAGGCCGATGCGGGGCGCAAAGGTCAGATACGCGCCGAGGCTGTCGGGCGCCGACAGGCCGGGCCGCTCGCCGATCAGCACCACCACCATTCGCGCGCCGAGCACGGCGCCGATCTCGTCGCCCAGCGCCACCCGCGCGCCCGATGCGACCACGACATGGCCCAACGAGATTCCCGCCTCCGTCAGGCGCGGTGCCAGGTGGCGAACCAGTTCGACCGCGTGAACGTTGACCGCTGCCGGCGACAGCCCGTCGCCGATCACGATCACGATCTCGCTTGCGCTGCCGCTTTGCTTTTCCAGTGCGCGCCGCGAATCCGGATTGAGCATGCGTCCGAGATCGGGACGGCGCAGATAGTCCCGCCGGTTCTGCGCCTGGCTGGAAACCTCGCCGACCTGCAGGCCGAGGCCGGCCAATCCGGCAACCAGATGCTGCGCATCGAAAGCGCTGTGAACGGCATCGCGCGCACGCGCGTGGTCGAGGGTGAAGGCGAGAAGTGCGTCAGTCGGCAGGCTTGCGCCGGAGCGGCCAAGCCCGACGCGCGCCGGCGTCAATTCCCGCAAATCCTCAAGCGAGCGGGACGGCGGCGCCGGCGTTTTCATCGCATGCTACTCGGCAGGAACCGAGGCCTCGCGCAGCCGGATCGAATAATTCGACGCGTTTTGCCGGCCACTGGTGGCGGCGCGCGCAAATTCGATCAGGTGGTGCGCAATCGTCGCCGAGCCAATCAGCCCCTCGATATCGCCGCGACGTAGGCGCCCCAGCGCAAATTTCCAGAACACTTTTCTGTAGTCGCCGAGCACGCCGACCTTCCAGAAGATGTTCCGGAGCATGATCAGGGCGCGCTTGATGTTGGCCCAGCTCTTCTGCTCGGGCGCGACCGGCACCTTGATCCGCTGCGCATAGGTGTAGTCGCACTGATACTGGTAGCGCGCGTACAGCTTCTCCGGCTGGTAGGCAACTTCCATGCATTTGCGCCAGGAATCGACCACCTGATCATAGGGCAGCAGGAACTCGACGTTGGAATCGCGGCTGTCGTCATGATTGAGCCGGCCTTCGCGCTCCAGCCGGTCCCACAGCGGCGTCTTCGGCAGCGCCTGCAACAGATTGATCGTCAGCAGCGGAATTCGGGATTCATCGACAAAGTGGAGCAGCGCGTCGGCAGTCCCCGGCTTGTCGGTATCAAGCCCCATGATAATGCCGGAGACAACCTCCATGCCGTAGGAGTTGATGGTGTGGATGCCTTCCTGGATCGGGACCATCATGTTGTGGTCCTTGTGCATCGCCTTCAGCGCATCGGGATCTGGCGTCTCGATACCGCAGAAGACGGTAACGAACATCGCCTCGCGCATCAACGAGAGGATTTCAGGCCGCTTCGCGATGTTGAGCGTTGCCTCGCAGGCGAGCCGCGTGACGTAGCCGGTTCGCTTCTGCCATTCGACGAGGTGCGGCAGCAGATCCAGCGCCGCTTTCCGGTTGCCGATGAAATTGTCGTCGACGAAATAGATCGTGTCGGTCATGCCGCATTCGCGCAGCCTGTCCAGTTCGGCGATGATCTGCTGAGGGGTCTTCAGCCGCGGATTGCGGCCATACAGACCCGGGATATCGCAGAACTCGCACTGGTAGGGGCAACCGCTCGAATACTGGATGCTGCCGAGCAGATATTTCTTCACTTCCGCCAGCTCGTAGGCCGGAATCGGAAACTCGCTCATGGCGATCCGGTCGTTGGTTGTCAGCACCACCTGCTGCTCGGGGCGCGACGGATCACGCGCCAGCCGCGCGATCAGCTCATTGGTGGCGTCGCCGAGCTCGCCGACATGCAGATAGTCGAACGAGGGATAGTAATCCGGGCAAGCGCTCACCGACGGTCCGCCGATCGCCACCGCCAGATCGAAGGCATGCGCGCGGCGGCAGATGTCGTTCATCTGCTGGCGCTGGATGTGCATGCCGCTGACGAACACCGCTTCCGCCCATTCGAAATCTTCTTTTGTAGCGGGGCGGATGTTCTCGTCGACGAAACGGACCGGCCAGTTTTCCGGAAGATAGGCCGCGATCAGCAACAGGCCCTGGGGCGGCATGAAGGCCTGGACGCCGGCGGTCAGGGGATAGGCGTATTCGAATGTACCAAAAGAGGAGGTATAGCGCGGGAAGACGCACAGGATACGCCGTACCGTTCCGATGCCTTCAGCTCTCATCAAATTTCCTCAAGGCTTCCATGAATTTAAGCACGACATTGAAAACTGGGCCAGAAATTCTTCAACATTGTGACAGCAATTCTAACTCTTTGCGGGTTCAATTGGTTGCAAGAAAATCTGCGGGTCGCGGGCCGCGGCGCTGCAGGCCGGCGTTCAGGCGATCAGCCGCGCGGCAAATTCGGGCAGCGGAGCCGCATTGCCCGCAAGCCGGAAATCGCCATCCGCGAGGCCTGAGCGAACCAGCCAATCGTCGAACTCCGGCGCCCGCTTCAATCCGAACAGGTCGCGGATATACAGCGCGTCGTGGAACGAGGTCGACTGATAATTCAGCATGACGTCGTCGGCGCCCGGCACGCCCATGATGAAGGTGACGCCGGCGGCGGCCAACAGCGTCAAGAGATTATCCATGTCGTCCTGGTCGGCTTCGGCATGGTTGGTGTAGCAGACGTCGACGCCGAGCGGCAGGCCGAGCAGCTTGCCGCAGAAATGATCCTCGAGGCCGGCGCGGATGATTTCCTTGCCATCATACAGATATTCCGGACCGATGAAGCCGACCACGCTGTTGACAAGCAGCGGATCGAAGGCGCGCGCCACCGCATAGGCTCGCGCTTCGAGAGTCTGCTGGTCGACATTGTGATGGGCGTTGGCCGACAGCGCCGAGCCCTGCCCGGTCTCGAAATACATCACATTGTCGCCGACCGTGCCGCGGCGAAGCGACAGCCCGGCCTCCCGCGCCTCGCGCAACAGCGCGAGATCGACGCCAAAGCTGCGGTTGGCGGCCTGCGTTCCCGCGATCGACTGGAATACCAGATCGACCGGGGCGCCCTGCCCGATCAATCCGAGCGTCGTGGTGACGTGGGTGAGCACGCAGCCCTGTGTCGGGATCTGCAACCGCGAGATGATGCCGTCGAGCAACCGCAGCAGCTCTCCGATCACAGCCGGATCGTCGCTGGCCGGATTGATGCCGATGCAGGCGTCGCCCGATCCGAGCAGAATGCCATCGAGGATCGAGGCGGTGATGCCTTTTGCGTCGTCAAAAGGATGATTGGGCTGCAGCCGCACGCTCATCCGCCCCTTCAGGCCGATGGTGTTGCGGAACGCCGACGTCACGGCGCACTTCTTCGCGACCAGGATCAGATCCTGGTTGCGCATCAGCTTGCAGACTCCGGCGGCCATTTCCGGCGTGATCCCGCGCGAAACGCCGCTAAGCGTTTCGCTGGTTGCGGCATCGGACAACAGCCAGTCGCGGAAGCCGCCGACGGTCAGCGAAGAGATCAGCGCAAAAGCCTGCGCCGCATGGGTATCGAGGATCAGCCGGGTGACCTCGTCGTCCTCGTAGGGGATCACGGCCTCGTTGAGGAATTGCTTGAGCGGCACGTCGGCGAGCGCCATCCGCGCCGCGATCATCGCTTCCGCGCTTTCGGCAGCAATGCCGGCAAGCCGGTCGCCGGACCGCGGCGGCGTCGCCTTGGCGAGCAGCTCGCGCAAATCGGCGAATACGTAGGAGGTGGCACCGATGATCTGGCGATAGACCATGCTGACTTTCCTCGAGCCTGTACCTGCCTGCTCAGTTGCCGCACTATCCTATCATCATGCGCGCGACCGTGCGGAAGAGGATTTTTTCGAGGGCGGCGTGGCCGCTCCAGCCGACCCGCCTCCAGCTAGTTCAGCGTCGTGTAGTAGCGAGCGAAAAAGCTTAGCTCATAAGCGAACGCGGCGAATACGAACAGCGCATGGAACCTGAGATTACGTGTTGTCGCGGCCACCGCGCACAACAATATGAATACGCCGATCCGGGGCAGATATTCCGGTCCCAGCGATTGCAGATGGCCATCGCCCTTTATCAGAGTATCGACCACATCGAACGCTTCTGTCAGGGCCACAAAGCCGAAGAACCAGCGGCGGCGCGAGAGAAAGTAGTCCTGAAAACCCTTATATTCCTCGAGGTCCTGAGGAAAAAGCAGGGCGCTCAGGAAATAGTACATCGACGCGTAAACGCAGACGAAGATGTACAGCGCAAACGTCCAGTGCTGGACGAAGCTCAGACGAAACTCCCACCACCAGAACGTGACCACGTTCAGAAGCGCCCAGGCAACCCAGCCCAGATGAACAGACCAGATCGGGGAACGGCCGGGATGCTGGATCAATCCCGCGACACCGCTGATCAACCGCGTGACGCTGAGCCCGAGGATGATGGCGATCAGTACGCGGATGTGAAGATAGAGATCGACGTTGGCCGGCAAGGCAGCACTTTGAACCATTAAGTCCCCGTTCTCACGCACAATCAAAGCAGCGCGGCGCCTTTCAACAGGCGTCACGTGGTGGATCGAGCGATGGCTCAGGGGTTGCGCGCTTGCCGCCCCGACAAGACGTGTTCGACCAATTTCCGTCGCCGCCGCTCGCTGTCTAGCTTGATTCGTGCGACAAGTGTTTGCCGATGCGGACCGCCCTCAGGAGCGCCAGGCGATCGCGGGATTCGGGCGCCCGACCGCGAAAATGGCCACCTCCAATTGCACAGGCTCACCAAGGCCCGCTCCAGTCGCGCGGAATTGCCAAATTTTCCAGTCAACGGCGCGAGCGATTCGATCGTAACTTGTTGCAATAACGTTGTAATTTCCATTGGTTGCAGATTTTACAGTTTCTCGGATTAAGAAATTATCCATCTAGATTCCGCACAAATGCGGGATGGCCAACGGTGCCCGCTCGCCCTCATTCTGGAGTGCCGATATGGCTCAAATTGCAAAATCCCCTAGCTCAATTTCTGGTGGCGTCATGGCATCCCGGTTTTCGCTCGCAGCCAAATTGTACTCCATCTTCGCGCTGTTCGCGGTGCTCGTCGCCGCCATCACCGCCTTGTCCGATTACAACACCCGCCAGAATGCCGAACTCACCGAAGCGGTCTCGACCGCCAGCCGCGCCGCGCTCAATGTCGAGCGCGTCAATTCGCTGGTCTATGCGGTCGTGATGGAATCCCGCGGCGTCTACATGTCGACGGATCCGAAGGTGGTGAAGAAATACGGTGACGGGCTGCTCAAGTTCAACGAGCGCATTCTCGAGGTCGTCAAGAACTGGCAGGCGCTGGTCCAGGCCGACGACGCCCAGCAGTTCGCCACTTTCAAGCAGCGCATCGAACAGTTCGTCGACTTTCGCAAGGAGCTGGTCCGCCGCGGCGTCGAGATCAACGCCGCTGCGGGGCGCGAATGGGGCGACAACGACGCCAACCGTGAAGTGCGCACCGCGCTGAACAAGGACCTCGAGGCGCTTTCCAAGGTCTACGCCGAACGCAGCAAGAAGCTGGCACAGCAGACCGACACCAACCACACCATGGCCTTTGTGCTGACCTGCCTCGGCGTCATGGCGCTGGCAGTGGTCGTCATCGGCGTGCTGATCATCGCCCGCTCGATCGCGCGGCCGCTTTCGGTCATCACCGCAACCATCAAGAAGGTCGCCGACGGCGCCGAAGGCGTCGAGGTTCCGCATACCGGCCGCGCCGACGAAATCGGCGCGCTCGCCCGTGCCATCAATATCTTCCAGGAGGCGATGGACCGCAACCGCAACCTCAATTCACAGGTATTGGAAGATTCGAAAGCGCGCGACGAGCGCACCCGCCACATCGAAGCCTCGGTCGACGCTTTCCGCGAAGCGATCGGCGGCGTGCTGCGCGCCGTCACCGACAATGCGACCTCGATGCGCGGCACCGCCCAGACCATCGCGAGCGTTTCATCTGACGCCAGCGGACGCGCGGTGGCTGCTTCCAGCGCGACGGAGCAGGCGTCCAGCAACGTTTCCGCCGTCGCCAGCGCCGCTGAAGAACTCTCCGCTTCGGTCGAGGAAATCGGCCGCCAGGTGCGCCAATCGGCCAGCGCCGTCGAGCAGGCGGGCCATCGCACCGAGAAATCGGTCGCCGAAATCGAGGGGCTTGCGGCTGCGACCCAGCGCATCGACGGCGTCCTCAACCTGATCCAGGCGATCGCCGAGCAGACCAATCTTCTCGCGCTCAACGCGACCATCGAAGCCGCGCGCGCCGGCGATGCCGGCCGCGGCTTCGCCGTAGTCGCCCACGAGGTCAAGGCGCTGGCCGAGCAGACCGCGAAGGCGACCGCCGAAATCGGCCAGAACGTCGGCTTGATCCAGACGTCGACCAAAACCTCCGTCGAAGCGGTTCGCGAGATCGGCAACGCGGTGCGCGACATCAACGAGGTGACTTCCATCATTGCCAGCGCGATCGAGCAGCAGGATGCGGCGACCCGCGAGATATCGTCGAATGCGCAACTGGCGGCGCAGGGCAACGGAACGCTCGTCGTCAATATCGGCTCGCTCAGTGACGCGATCGGCACGACGAGCACGGCAGCAGCCTCCGTCCTCACCGCATCCAGCGAACTGACGGCGACGGCCGAGACGCTGTCACGTGAGGTCGAGAAATTCTTCCGCAACCTGCGCGCGGATTCCTCCGAGCAGCCGCGCAAGACCGGGACGTAAGCGAACAACATCTCCCGGTTCGCGCCAGATCGGCACTGAATCCGCCGACACGCCCTCACGCCATGGGATTGTTCGGCAAGAACGGCCTGATGGCAGTCGATAAAGCGTGAGTCATATCTCATGATTTGACGCGCCGGTTTGGGAGCTTGAATTTTGCCCATCTCGCCTTTCGCAACGTCGAATTGGCAGGTCGCCCCGACAGGAGGCAATACGGCAGAAATTCCAATATCGATTTTGGGCGAACCGCCTAGGCCGACCGGACGGTGGCGAGGAACTTGCCGACCTCGGCCTTGAGGCGCTTGTTTTCGCTGGAGAGCAATTGCGCGGAGGCCAGCACCTGTGACGACGCCGTGCCGATTTCGCCGGCGCCACGGTTGACGTCGGCGATGCTGGTCGCGACCTGGGTGGAGCCCACCGCCGCCTGCTGCACGTTGCGGGCGATTTCCTGGGTCGCCGCGCCCTGCTCTTCGACGGCAGCCGCAATCGCTGCCGCGATTTCGGAAACCCTGCCGATGGTGCCGCTGATCTCCTTGATGGCCAGCACTGAATCCTGTGTCGCGGCCTGCATCTCGGCAATCTGGCTGGAAATCTCGCTGGTCGCCCTGGCGGTCTGCGTGGCGAGCGCCTTGACCTCCTGGGCGACCACCGCAAAGCCGCGACCGGCGTCGCCGGCACGCGCCGCCTCGATGGTCGCATTGAGCGCGAGCAAATTGGTCTGCTCGGCAATCGTGGTGATCAATTTGGTAACGTCGCCGATGCGGTTCGCCGCATCGGACAATTCGGCGATCCGGACGTCGGTCTTTTGCGCCTGAACCACCGCCTCGTTGGCGATCCTGTTGGAGTTCGCGACTTGCCTGCCGATTTCATTGACGGAGCTGGCCATTTCCTCCGTGGCTGACGCCACCGACTGCACGTTGGTGGAGGTTTCCTCCGAAGCCGCGGCGACGACGGTAGAGAGCTGCTGGGTGTCCGCGCTGCTGTTGGTCAGAAAGGCGGCGGAATTTTCCAGCTCAGCCGATGCCGAGCCGACGTTTTCGACGATATTGCCGACGGCGACCTCGAAGCTCTCGGCCAGATTGTGCAGCTCGGCGCGGCGGGCGGCTGCCAGCTCGCGGAGCTTCTCTTCGCGCTCCGCCGTCTCGCGTTCGGCCTTGGCGATCGCCTGCACCTTGAATTCCTGGATCGCATGGGCCATCTGGCCGACTTCGTCGCGGCGCTCGAGGCCGGGCAACTGGACCTCGAAATGCCCGGCGGCGAGTTCGCGCATCGCACCCGACATCGCCACGACGGGGCGGGATATGCTGCGGCCGATCAGAAACGAAACGAGGATACCGGCAATTGCGACCACCAGAAGGGCCGCCATCAGCGTCATCTGCTGCTGCTCGAGCTTGATTCCGGCACGGGCAATCTCGCGATCCTTGCTCTCGCTGCTATGCGTGATCAGGTCGTCGGCCAGCTTTTCGATGACGGCAAAGTTGCGTTCCGCGCCCTTGATGAAGATCAGCGCCGAACCGGCGTCGCCGTCGGCCATCTCGATCGCGTTTTTCGATTGCTTGAGATAGCCTGCGACTGCGGCTTTCAGCTTGTCGAAAATCTCCGCGCCGACCCCATCCTTGATGCCTTCGACGGCTTTCAGCGCGTCGGAAATCTTGCTCGCCGCTACGGAAGCTTCCTTGGCGACCGCTGCAATTTTCTTCTCGTCCTTTTCATTGGCTGCGGTGGCAGCAAGACGATAGAGCTTGGCGTGCGCCGTCCACACCGTGGTGGTGAGATCATTGGCCAGTTCCGATTGCCGGACCGGTCCGGATACCAGCGCGTCGACGGCGGCCTGATTCGACCGCAACGTCTGCAACGCATAAGCGCCGAGCCCGATCAGGACGACGATCAGGAAAGCCGGCGCGAGCTGGACTTTCCAAGAAAGACCAATGTGCCTGATCCAGCCGAGCATATCACCCCTTCGGTGCGGCGATCGCCGCACGACAACGCAAGACGCTTGATCGGCGTCAGAGCTTGTAAACGCCCGCGCAGACCGCCGTGTTGTCCAGCTTCTCGCAGTACATTTCCTTCGGCTCGACCTTCTTGCTGACCGGATTGACAAACTTGTAGTCCTGCCAGAACGAGGCCTGCTTGCCAGCGAGTTCGACGCGCTCCTTGACGTAGAGCTTGCCGTCGACGTCCTGTGCATCGATCAGGTCCTTGCCGACGAACTTTTCATTGGAGCCGTGCGCCAGCACTTTGCCGTCGAGCTGGTAGACCACGACATAGAGGTCGCGGTCGTGGAACTTGCTCGCCTTGTTGGTGATCTCGGGATACGCCTTTTCGGCCCCCTGATCCTTGATGAAGGCAACGGCCTGCTTGACCATGGCGACCGCTTCATCCTTGTTTGCGCCGCCGTTCGCGCTGGCGGCGCCGCCGAAAACGAGCATGGCTGCCACGGCGGAAACGAAAGGCTTTGTTGACCAATTGTTCACGATTGTCTCCCGGCTAGGTGGAAATCGATTGCAAGCGCAGTCCCGCTGCACGTCATGATGGCAACAAAGAGCAAACCGTCCGTTAAAATGCCTATCCGTAAGGCAGCGGGGATCGATGCGACTTAAGCCGCATATGAGATCCGGCGCCTGATCAGGGGATAGCGGTCCGGAAGAGGCGCCAGCCGCCTCACTCCACCAGCAGCACGTCCACGGCGACGGTGAGTTTCTGCTTGCGCGATCCGACGATGATGCCGTCGACCGGGGAGACGTCGGAGAAGTCCCTGCCCACCGCCAGGATGATGTGGTCGTTCTCGACCAGAAGGTCGTTGGTCGGATCGAGCCCGATCCAGCCAAGCTCGGCGCCGCACCACACCGAAACCCAGGCGTGGCTGGCGTCGGCGCCCTGCAGGCGCGGCTGGCCGGCGGGCGGAATGGTGCGCAGATAACCGCTAACATAGGCCGCCGGCAGGCCAAGCCCGCGCAGGCCCGCAATCATCACATGGGCAAAGTCCTGGCAGACGCCATGACGCTTTTCGAATACTTCCCTGAGCGGCGTCGAAATCACGGTGGCCTTGGGGTCGTACCTGAAATCACGGCGGATCCGGTACATCAAATCGGCGGCGCCCGAGAGGATGCCGCCGCCCGGCGGAAAGCTTGGCGCAGCATAGGCAGTCAGCGGTGCCAGCACCGGCACCAGCGAACTCGCAAAGACGTAGCCGACCGGCGAAGCGGGGCCGAGGCTGGTGGCTTCAAAAGCCACGTCGCGAATATCTTCCCATGACGGGCTCGGCGCAGTGCGCGCCGGCGCCTGGCGCGACACCGAAACCCGAGCGCGGGAATCGATCCGCAAATTGCGATGTGCAGCCTCGATCAGCACGCTCTCGGTATGGGTTCCGTAAAAATCGCGCCGCACCGTGCGTTCGGCCGGCCGCGGCCGGATCTCGACCGTGTGCGAGATCAATTGCTGTCCGTCGCCGCTCCGCGGCTCCAGCCGCAGCGAGCACCGCGCAAAACTCACCGGGCTTTCGTAAGCGTAGGTCGTGACGTGACGGATGTCGTAGATCACGCGAGGCCCGTGAGCTTCTCCGGCCGGCTCGCATTGGGCCCGTGCGGGAAGTAATGCAGGCCGATGGCGTCGGCGAGATTGAGCAGATCCTGCTCCAGCGCGAACAGGGTTTTCACATCCAGCGCGGCGGCCTCCGCCGTTGTCAGCGTCGCCTGCAATGCCACCGCCAGCCGCTGCGGCCGCTCGATCAAACCGTGCTCCTTCAGGCTTGGCAGTGCGGCGATGTGATCATTCAGCGCGGCCACCTGAAACGCCACCGAGCGCGGGTTATACGGATCGAGCACCGCGAGATCGCGCACCGGCGCCAAGGCCGGGCCGACCAGATAGCGCGAACGATAGGTGATCTGACAATCCACCAGCGTCAGCAGAACGTCGAGATCATCATCGCCCGCTTCGTCATAGGCGAACTGCCGCGCAAATCGCACGGTGTTGATGGCGCGCTCGGCGCGGCGGCCTATGTCGAGGAAGCGCCAGCCGGCGGCCCGGTTCATATTCTCCTGCGCCAGGCCGGCAAGACCAGCCAGTTCCTGCAGCGTCAATTCGGCGGCGCTGACGATGCTGTCGTCGTCGTCGACCTGCAAAGCCAGGCGGTCCACCATCTCGGTGATGATCTGCCAGGCGTCGGGCGAAAGCCGCTCGCGCAAGGAGCTCGCGGTCCGCTGCACTGATCGCACCAACGAAAGCGCCGAGCCGAACTTCTCCGCGCTTTGCAGCGCTTCGGCGATCACCCGCGCGGGGTTCGTCCGCGTCGCATGCGAGGTGGCGCCCCATGTCACGAGAATTCGCTGGATGCGCTCGACCGAATGCAGCGCGGTGGAAGGCCCCCTGTCCGGATCGCGCGTCGACGTTCCGAGCACACGGATCAGACGCAGCGTCGCCTCGGCGCGTTCGAGATAGCGGCCGAGCCAAAACAGGTTATCCGCAGCACGGCTGGGCACGACGCCCGCGATCCGCCTGATCCGCACGGTGTCAGCCCCGGGCAGCAGCGTCGAAGCCGATACCGCCTTGTCCGACACCACCCAGACATCCGCCGATCGCGCCCCGTCGCCCATCGATACCGCCCGGGCATCCGCCTGTTCGGCGATCCGGCAAAAGCCGCCGGGCAGGATGATCCAGCCCTGGGGCGTTGCTGCGGCAAACACGCGGAGTACGAATGGGCGCGGCGTGATCCGGCCCTGCTCCCACACCGGCGTCGTCGATAGCCGCACCAGCTCCTGTCCGACATAATCGATGCCGCGATCAGTAATCGCCCGCCGGAGCTGGTCGCGTTCGGCGGGCGCCAGTTCACCGGCGAGCACGGGGCCGTGGCTGGAAAAGCCCGGAACAGCGCGGCCATAGGCGCCCTCGATCGCAAAATCCTCCAGCCGCGACAACACTTCTTCGCGCGCCGATTTCTGGCCGCACCACCAGGTCGCGATGTGCGGCATGATCAGATTCTCGCCGAGCAGACGTCGGCACAGGCTCGGCAGGAAGCCAAGCAGCGCCCGCGCCTCCAATATGCCGGAGCCCGGCATGTTGGCGACGACGACGCCGCCCTTGCGCAGCACGTCGATCAGACCGGGCACGCCGAGATGCGACGACGCATCGAGCTCCAGCGGATCGAGGAAGTTGGAATCGACCCGGCGCAGCAGCACATCGAGCCGCTTCAAGCCTGCGACGGTGCGAATATGAATCCGATCGCCGCTGACGGCGAGGTCGTCGCCCTCGACCAGCAGGAAGCCGAGATAGCGCGCCAGCGTCGCATGCTCGAAATAGGTTTCGCTGAACGCGCCCGGCGTCAGCAATCCGATCCGCGGCTCGTCGCGGTCGGCACTGGCGCGAAGTGCATCGCGGAACGCCTCAAAGAACGGCGCCACACGCTCGACGTTCATGGACTTGTAGAGGCTGGAAAAGGCGCGGGACAGCACCAGCCGATTTTCCAGCGCGTAGCCGGCACCTGACGGCGCCTGGGTGCGGTCGTTCAACACCCACCAGCGACCGTCGGGACCGCGGCCGACATCGGCGGCATAGAAATGCAAATAGCGGTTGCCCGGCGGTTTGACGCCGCACACCGCACGCAGATATTCGTTGCTGCCGGCGATCGCGGCCGCGGGTACCGCGCCATCGGTGACCAGCCGGCCCTCGCCGTAGAGATCGCGCAGCACCATTTCGAACAATTGGGCGCGTTGCGCGATGCCGGTGGTCAGTTGCTGCCAATCGGCCTCGTCGATGATGAGCGGCAGATGGCTGAGCGGCCACAGCCGGTCGGCGGTCTCGCCAGGCGCGCGATAGGTGACGCCGGCCTCGCGCAGATGGCGGTCGGCGGACGCGAAACGCCGCTCGATATCAACAGGCGAAAGTGCGGCAAAGGCATCGAAGAACCGGCTCCACGCCGCGCGCGGCGCGCCGTCCGGTCCGATATATTCGTCGGGGATTCCGGGCAGCCGCGCATAGTCGCGCGTCCATTGCGCCATCCGGCGCTGGCCCGGGCGGGCCTTGCTTTCCTGACTGTTGCCTTGACTGCTGCCTTGGCCTGCCATTCCGATTCCCCGAGAGCGTCGCTCCCGATTAGATCAGGAGCGGCGTCCTCAAGTCGAGCGTCAAAGGGAATTCAATTGTGCGTTCCTCGGGCGGCGGGTCGATTCTGCCCGGGGTGTGGCCGTGGTCCTGAAACCGGGCCAACCGCCGGGCTTCCGCCTCATAGGAATTGACCGGCTTGGTATCATAGCTGCGGCCGCCGGGATGGGCGACGTGGTAGACGCAGCCGCCGAGCGAGCGGCCATTCCAGCTATCAATCAAGTCAAATGTCAGCGGCGCGTGCACCGGAATGGTCGGATGCAACCCCGAGGCCGGCTGCCAGGCCTTGAAACGGACGGCGGCAACGGCCTCTCCGGAGCGGCCGGTCGGCGTCATCGGCATCCGCCGGCCGTTGCAGGTCACGACGTGGCGGCCTTCGACGAAGCCGGTTGCCTTGACCTGCAGCCGCTCCACCGAACTATCGACATAGCGCACGGTGCCGCCGGCCGAGCCCTCTTCGCCGAGCACATGCCAGGGCTCTAGCGCCTGCCGCAATTCCAGCGCGACACCGCCATGATGGACGCGGCCGAACACAGGAAAACGAAACTCGAGCTGGGCTGAGTACCATTCCGGCGAAAATTCGTAGCCGGATAGCCTGATATCATCGAGCACGCCGAGAAAATCCTCCCAGAGGAAATGCGGCAGCATGAAGCGATCGTGCAGCGTGGTGCCCCAGCGGACGAACTTGCCTTGTTGTGGCTCGCGCCAGAGCTTTGCGATCAGCGCGCGGATCAGCAATTGCTGCGCCAGCGACATCCTGGGGTCGGGCGGCATTTCGAGCGCGCGAAATTCGACCAGTCCGAGGCGGCCGGTCGGGCCGTCGGGCGAATAGAGCTTATCGATACAGATTTCGGCGCGATGGGTATTGCCTGTTATGTCGACCAGGATATGCCGGAATAGCCGGTCCACCAGCCATAGCGGCGCTTCGACATCAGGCGGCGGCACATGAGCCAGCGCGATTTCCAGTTCATAGAGCCCGTCATGCCGCGCCTCGTCGATGCGCGGCGCCTGGCTGGTCGGGCCGATGAACATGCCGGAGAACAAATAAGACAGCGACGGATGCCGCTGCCAGTACAGCACCAGGCTCCTGAGCAAATCGGGGCGGCGCAGGAACGGCGAATCCTGCGGCGTCGAGCCGCCGACCACGATGTGATTGCCGCCGCCGGTGCCGGTGTGGCGGCCGTCGACCAGAAAGCGATTGGCACCGAGGCGAACTTTCGCGGCGTCTTCATACAGGCCGAAAGTGATGTCGACCGCCTCGCGCCAGTCTTGCGCCGGCTGGACGTTGATCTCGATGACACCAGGATCGGGCGTCACCTTGATCACCTCGACGCGCGGATCGTAAGGCGGCCCATAGCCCTCGACATGAACCTGGACTTGCAGTTCCTCGGCGGCCGCTTCAAGCGCCGCGCTCAGTTCGAGATAATCCTCGAGCCTCTCCACCGGCGGCATGAACGCGCACAAGACGCCGTCGCGGACTTCAACTGACGTCGCCGTGCGAACCGGCTTCGGTTTTGGCTTGGGCTTCTGCGCCAGTTTTGTTGATACGCCGTCGGCGACCGCGTCCGTCTCTTCGGCCGCGAGTTCGAGCCGCGGCTCCATTGGATCCTGCTCGACGACGTAGGGATATTCTTCCGGCGGAACATGCGGCAGTGACGCCATCGGCAGCCGCAGCCCGAGCGGGGAATCCCCCGGGATCAGGAACAGGTGGCTGCGCCGAAGCTGCCAGCATTCGCTGATCCAGCCCTTCATCCATCCTTGGGTGTCTCCTCGGGTGTCTCCTTGGGCGTCGTCGCCCGCGTGCTGGATCGGCAGCACGTATCCCTTCGGTCCGTCGAGTCCCTCGTCGAACACCCGCGCCATTCGCGCGCGTTCCTCCGGATCGGACAATTTGGAATCGGCGGGATCAACGTTAACGGGAAGCGCGGCTTCCTTCTGCAGCCAGTGCACGGGGTCTTCATAGGCCGGCATCACGTAGGCCGGATCGAGCCCGAGCCGCCTGGCGATGCCTTCCATCAGCTTTTGAGCGTCGGCGATGCCGGCCTTGCGCGGGTCGTCGATCTCAGCGATCAACTCGGCATTCTTCCAGATCGGGACGCCATCCTTGCGCCAATAGAGGCCGAACGCCCAGCGCGGCAGGCTTTCGCCCGGATACCATTTGCCCTGCCCGTAATGCAGCAAGCCGCCCGGCGCAAAGCGGGCGTGCAGCTTGCGGATCAGTTCATCGGCCAGCGCCTGCTTGGTCGGACCAATGGCGGCGATGTTCCATTCAGCCGATTCCAGGTCGTCGACGGAGACAAAGGTCGGCTCGCCGCCCATGGTCAGGCGCACATCATCGCGCTTGAGATCGGCGTCGACCTGTTCGCCCAGGCGATCGAGACGCGCCCAGGATTCATCGGAGAACGGCCGCGTGATGCGCGGCGCTTCGCGGATGCGCTTGACGCTCATTTCGAAGCCGAAATCGACATTGGCGAAGCCGGCGCTGCCCGAGATCGGCACCGCCGAACGGTAGTGTGGCGTGGCGGCGACGGGGATGTGCCCCTCGCCCGTCAGCATGCCCGAGGTGACGTCGAACCCGATCCAGCCGGCGCCGGGCAGATAGACCTCGGCCCAGGCATGCAGATCGGTAAAATCGCTTTCGACCTCGCGCGGGCCTTCGACCGGATCGATGTCGGGCCGCAACTGCATGAGGTAGCCGGAGACGAAGCGCGCGGCGAGACCTAGGTGGCGGAAGATCTGGATCAACAGCCACGCCGAGTCGCGGCACGAGCCGGAGCCAGAGGCCAGCGTCTCCTCCGGCGTCTGAATGCCCGGCTCCATGCGGATGACGTAGCCGATCTTTTTCTGCAATTGCGCGTTCAGCCCGACCAGGAAATTGACGGTACTGTCAGCCTCGCGCGGAATCTCTTTCAAGTAAGCTGCGAACAGTGGTCCCTGCTCCGTTGCGGCGAGATAGGGAGCGAGTTCGGTCTTGAGGTCGTTGGTGTACTGAAACGGGAAGGAATTGGCGTAAGGCTCGACAAAGAAATCGAAAGGATTGACCACCGTCATCTGCGCAGTGAAGTCGACTTCGATCTTCAGCTCAGACGCCTTCTCCGGAAACACGAACCGCGCCAGCCAGTTGCCCTGCGGATCCTGTTGCCAGTTCACGAAATGGTTTGCGGGCGTGACTTTGAGCGAATAGCTCAGGATCGGCGTGCGCGTATGCGGCGCCGGGCGCAGGCGAACGGTTTGCGGGCCGAGATCGATCGGTCGGTCATATTTGTAATGCGTGACGTGATGTAGTGCGACGAAGATCGACACGGACCGAAAGCTCCAGCGGCTTTTTTAAGCAGAACACCGGTTCCGGGTGGGATCAAGCACTAACAACGGGCACGGGGTGCCTATGGGAAGTGCGGAACGCTGTCGTCCCTGCGGAACGAAGGGACCCATACCGCGTGATATCTCGGGTGAAACAAGATCGCTGACACCGCCTCAAACAACAAACGCCCGTGGTTATGGGCCCCTGCGTTCCGCAGGGGCGACGCGAGAGCGGAGCGAGAACTACATCGTCGCCCCAAGCACCCAGGGTGCGAACTCGGCGCCGCCGAAATCAAAACTTTCGCTCTTGGTCGGCTGGCCCGATGCCGTTTTCAGCATCAGTTCGAAAATGCGCTGGCCGCATTGCTGCACGGTTTCCTCACCGTCGAGGATGGTGCCGCAATTGACGTCCATGTCGTCTTTCATGCGCTGGTACATCGGCGTGTTGGTGGCGAGCTTGATCGAGGGCGCGGGCTTGCAGCCGAACACGCTGCCGCGCCCTGTGGTGAAGCACACCATGTTGGCGCCGCCGGCCACCTGGCCCGTGGCCGCGACCGGGTCGTAGCCGGGCGTGTCCATAAAGACAAAACCCTTCTTGGTGATGGGCTCGGCGTAGTTGAGCACGTCGACCAGATTGGTGCTGCCGGCCTTGGCCATCGCGCCCAATGATTTTTCCAGGATCGTGGTGAGGCCGCCGGCCTTGTTGCCGGGGCTCGGGTTGGCGTTCATCTCGGCGCCTTCGCGCTTGGTATATTCTTCCCACCAGCGCATCAGGCCGACGAGCTTTTCGCCGACCTCGCGGCTGACCGCGCGCCGCGTCAGCAGATGCTCGGCGCCATAGGTCTCGGGCGTCTCCGAGAGGATCACGGTGCCGCCATGGGCAACCAGCAGATCGCTTGCCGCACCCAGCGCCGGATTGGCTGATACGCCGGAGTAACCGTCGGAGCCACCGCATTGCAGCGCCACCGTTAATTCGCTGGCCGGCACGGGTTCGCGCTTGACCTTGTTGGCGTCCGTCAACGCCTCCTTCACAAAGGCGATGCCGGCCTCGACCGTCTTGCGGGTGCCGCCGACTTCCTGGATGTCCATCGCGCGCAGCCGGCCGGCGAGTTTCTGTTCCTGCATCAGCCCGCCGATCTGGTTGACCTCGCAGCCGAGCCCCAGCACCACGACGGCGGAGAAGTTCACATGCCGCGCGTAACCGCCGAGCGTCCTCCGCAGCAGCGCCAGCGGCTCATCCTGCGTCATGCCGCAGCCGGTCTTGTGGGTCAGCGCCACCACGCCGTCGACATTCGGGAAATCGGCCAGCGGGTTATTGCCGGTAAATGGATTCTTCTTGAACATGTCGGCGACGATGCCGGCGACATGGGCGCTGCAGTTCACCGAAGTGAGGATGCCGATATAGTTGCGGGTCGCGACCCGGCCGTCTGCGCGGCGGATGCCTTCGAAGGTCGCGGGCAGATCGAAATTCGGCACCGGCTTGACGTCGACGCCATACGCATAGTCCTTGGCGAAATCGCCCATGCCGCAGTTTTGCGTGTGCACGTGCTGGCCCGGCGCAATCGGCGCGGTGGCAAAGCCGATGATCTGGCCGTAGCGGCGCACCGGCTCACCCACGGCGATCGGCCTGATCGCGACCTTGTGGCCGGCTGGAATCCGCTCGACCGTGGTGACGCCATCAGCCACCACCATGCCCGGCGGCAGGCTCGCGCGCGCGATCAGCACGCCATCGTCGGGATGCAGGCGGATCACGGGTGCCGGGGTCATGGGGGTGTCTCCTCTAAAATTGGCGGGTAGCGAGTAGCGAATGGCAAATAGAAACTCTACTCGCTATTCGCCACTCGCCATTCGCATCTTACGCCTTCCCGCCCGAATCCTTCCGGGTCTGGTTCACCTGCATCTTGGCGTAGGTCATCATCAAGCCGCTCTCGTTCGAGAGCGTTACCAGCTTGAAGCCCATGTTGATCGCGCGCACCGCGCCGTCGGCGCCGGAGCAGTGGATGCCGGGATTGAGGCCGCGCTTGCCGCATTCCTTGACGATCTTCTCGTAGATCTTGAGGATTTCCGGCTCGTCGCGGTCGAGCTTCGGCACCAGGCCGTAGGAGAAGCCGAGGTCGGACGGGCCGATATAGACGCCGTCGATGCCCTCGACGTCGAGGATCGCTTCCATGTTCTCGACCGCGGTCCTGGTCTCCATCATCGGCAACAGCACGATCTCGTCGTTGGCCGTCTGCTGGTAGGAACCGGCGGAGCCGTACATGCCCGAGCGGATCGGGCCGTTCGAGCGGGTGCCCTTCGGCGGATACTTGGCGTACTGAACGAGGTTCTTGGCTTCCTGCGGGGTGTTGATCATCGGGCAGATCACGCCATAGGCGCCGCCGTCGAGCACCTTGCCGATGATGCCGGGCTCGTTCCAGGGCACGCGGACCATCGGCGTCACCGGATGGCCGTTCATCGCCTGAAAGCACTGAACCATCGAGAGGTAATCCTGCACGCCGTGCTGCATGTCGACGGTGACGCTGTCGAAGCCGCATTGCGCGATCACTTCGGCGGAGAAGCCGGACGGAATCGCGAGCCACGCGTTCACCACGGCCTTGCCGGAGGCCCATACTTTCTTGACGTTGTTGGTTGCCATTGATCGCTTTCCCTTTGTGATCGTTACAATTGTTGGAGTTCGCGGAGTTGATTAGCTGGCGGCGCGCTGGATGCTGGCTTCGCTCACGCCGACCTCGCGGGCGGTGTTGACGATGGCAGCCCAGGTATCGTCCGGCAGCGGCACGCCGTTCCTGGTGCGCTCGGCGCGCATCTTGCGTTCGGGGTCTCCGGGGACCAGCACGCTCTCGACGCCGGCGATCGGCTTGGTTTGCCGGATGAAATCAGTGTAGCGCGAGATTTCGCTGTCGAAGTAGTTGCTGGTGTCGATCACCTTGGGATCGACATAGAAGGCGAGCATGCCGTTGGCAAACTGGCGCCCGCCCGAGGTGGCGCCGGTGCCGGTCAGCGCGCCGCCGAGCAGTTCGCAGATGAAGGCAAGCCCCGAACCCTTGTGCTCGCCGAAGGCGCGGATCGCGCCGGTGCCCTTGGTGTGGTCACGCGGCCCGTCAGGCGTGTAGGGACCATAGAGCACGGACGGTTCTTCGCTCAGCGTGCCGTCGGCGTCAACGAGAGCGCCGGTCGGCAGCTTCTTGCCGCCGCGGCTCGCCACCAGCACCTTGCCCTCGGCGACAATGGAGGTGGCGAAATCCAGCACGATCGGGTCCTGCCCCTGCCGCGGAATGCCGACGCAATAGGGGGCGGTTGAAAGCCGCTTCTGCACGCCACCGAACGGCGCCACCAGCAGCGAGCCCGCGGCATTGACGAAATGGACCGACACCAGCCCTTCGGCGGCGGCCATTTCGGCCCAGTCGCCGACGCGGCCGATATGCCCGGCATTGCGCAGCGCGATCGCCGATAGCCCCGCCTTCTTGCACTTCTCAATGCCGGTCCGCACCGCGAACGGCGTCACGGTCTGGCCGTAGCCGAACTTGCCATCGACCACGGCGAGCGAGGGCGTATCGACAACGATCTCGGGGGTCTGGTTGGGGATGACGTTGCCCGTCTTCTTCCAGCGGATATAGACCGGCACCCGGATCACGCCGTGGCTATCATGGCCGGTGAGATTGGCTGTCGTCAGGTAGGTCGCGATGCGCCTCGCTTCCTCGGGCGAGGACTCCGAATGCGAAAAAACCTCGGCGACAAAATCGATCAGGTTGTTGACTTTTATTGTGACCATATCCGGATTTCAGCCCTGTCCTTGCACCGGGAACCCTGCATGTCAGCAGCTAAACCCGAGAACTCCCACACCGGTTTTGATGACCGGCTTGGCCGGCACTTTGAGCGAAAAACTGCGTGCGTGTCTACCGCCCTCACTCGCATTAGCCAATGATTGCAATCATTTGCCCGGCCGGTATGCATCGGGCCGCTAGCATCATGCAAATTTGCGCTTACTCGTCGGGCTCGGCGTCGCCCTCACCGGCCACCTCCATCGCGGCAAGGCTGCGCTCCAGTTCGCCCAGCATGTCCTGCAGTTCGGCGAGCTTGCGCGCGCCGTAGCGATTGGTGATCTCGGCATAGATCGCTTCCGACGTCGGCGCGACGGCCTCGATCAGCTTCAGCCCCTTGGACGAAATCGACACCTCGCCGCGGCGGAGGTCGGCCTTGGCGGTCCGCCGCTCGATCAGATCGCGTGCTTCAAGATCGCGCAGGATTCGCGACAGGCTCGGACCCAGCAAAAAGGCGACACGCGCCAGCTCAGTCACCTCGATGGTATCAACCGTCGTCAGTGCGCGCAGGATCCGCCACTGCTGTTCGGTCAGCCCATGAGTGCGCAAGGACGGGCGGAACTGGCGCATCACGGCTTCGCGGGCGCGCAGAAGCGACATCGGTAGCGAACGGGAGAATTCGCGCATCGGTGCGCGCCGGAGCTCGAGCGTTCCCTCGGGGTCCGAACGCGATCCGTTCGGCGATTTCTTGCCTGCCATCTTCAGTGGTCCGCCATCAGGAATCCTCGATTGCGCGAAGGATAAAGTTTTGCGGCGCAACAAGCACCAAATCAGTTTGCGCCGGATAACTTAACATGTTAAACAAATTTCAGCCTCTTTTTTTGCTGAGCCGCCGGACGCCCATGGCCCTTTCCAGAGACGAAATCCGAAGTGCCGCCGAGCGGCTCGATCAGGCCGAAAAAACCCGCCAGCAGATCCGGCAGCTTTCGCTCGAACATCCCGGCATAACGATCGAAGATGCCTACGCTATTCAGAAAGCCTGGGTCGAGATGAAAGTCGCAGGGGGGCGCGTCGTAAGGGGCCACAAGATCGGCCTGACCTCGAAGGCGATGCAGAGCGCGCTCAACATCGACGAGCCGGATTCCGGCATCCTGCTCGACGACATGTTCTTTGCCGATGGCGGGCTGGTGCCGTCGAACCGCTTCATCGCCACCCGCGTCGAAGCCGAACTCGCCTTCGTGATGAAGTCGCGGCTTTCGGGGCCGGACTGCACGATGTTCGACGTGCTGAACGCCACCGATTTTGTGGTGCCCGCGCTGGAGATTCTGGATACGCGGGTTGAACGGGTCGATCCGCAGACCAAATCCACCCGCAAGATCTTCGACACCATCGCCGACAACGCGGCGAATGCCGGCATCGTGCTCGGCGGCCGCCCGATCCGGCCGATGGATGCCGACCTGCGCTGGATCGGCGCGCTGTGTTTCCGTAACGGCCAACTCGAGGAAACCGGGCTTGCAGCCGGCGTTCTCAACCATCCCGCGACATCGGTAGCCTGGCTGGCCAACAAGATCGCGCCGAACGGGCTGGCGCTGGAAGCCGGACAGGTGGTGCTGGCGGGATCGTTCATCCGCCCGATCGAGACCCGCAAGGGCGACACGATCCAGGCGGACTATGGACCTTACGGTTCCGTGAGCTGCTACTTCGCTTGATGCGTTAGGAAAGCGGGAGTCATCGCAACATGCCGCACTTCACGATTGAATATTCAGGCAATCTCGATCGCAGCGTCGACATGGGCGCGGTCGTGGAGCTGGTTCGCAAGGCCGCGGCCGAGACCGGCATATTCCCGCTCGGAGGTATTCGCGTCCGCGCTGTCAGGTGCGAGCATTATGCGATCGCCGATGGCCGCCAGAATTATGGCTTCCTCGACATGGTGCTGCGGCTCGGCGAAGGCCGCGACCTCGCTACGCGCAAAAAGGCCGGTGAACATATTTTCAAGGCGCTGTCGGCCTGCCTTGATCCGGTGTTCGCGAACCAAAAGTTCGCGCTGTCGTTCGACATGCAGATCAACGACAAGGAAACAAGCTGGAAACGCAACAACATCCACGAAGCTCTGAAAGTGGAGGCTCTCAATGGATAAGGCGACACCCAAGGACCTGTTTCAGGCCAACCGTGACCGAGCCGTGCCCCTGCTCGCCAAACTAAAGAGTGAGGGCATCGGGCACCTGATCGACGGCAGGACCGTGTCGTCGATCTCGGGCCAGACGTTCGAGACGAGGTCCCCGGTCGACGGCGCGGTGCTGGCGTCGGTGGCGCGCGGCAATGCCGAAGACATCGACCGTGCCGCAACCGCAGCCGCGACAGCCTTCAAATCCTGGCGCGAGATGTCTGCGGCTGCGCGGAAGAAATTGCTGCATCGCGTGGCGGATGCGATCGAGGATCACGCTGACGACATCGCGGTACTGGAATGCATCGACACCGGCCAGGCCCACCGCTTCATGGCCAAGGCCGCGATCCGGGCGGCGGAGAATTTTCGCTTCTTTGCCGACAGGTGCGCCGAGGCCCGGGACGGCCTCAACATGCCCTCCGAAGAGCACTGGAACATCTCGACCCGGGTGCCGATCGGTCCGGTTGGCGTGATCACGCCGTGGAACACGCCGTTCATGCTGTCGACCTGGAAGATCGCCCCTGCCTTGGCCGCCGGCTGCACCGTCGTGCACAAGCCGGCAGAATGGTCGCCGGTAACGGCGGACCTGCTGGCAAAACTCGCGAAGCAGGCTGGCCTGCCCGACGGCGTGCTCAACACCGTGCACGGCATGGGCGAGGAAGCCGGCAAGGCGCTGACCGAGCACCCCGCGATCAAGGCGATCGGCTTTGTCGGCGAAAGTTCAACCGGCTCGGCGATCATGGCGCAGGGGGCCCCTACCCTGAAGCGCGTCCATTTCGAGCTCGGCGGCAAGAACCCGGTGATCGTGTTCGAGGACGCCGACCTCGACCGGGCGCTGGATGCGGTGGTCTTCATGATCTACTCGCTCAACGGCGAACGCTGCACTTCCTCCAGCCGGCTGCTGGTTCAGCAAGGCATCGCCGACAAGTTCATCGAAAAGCTGACAACCCGGGTGAAGGCGCTGAAGGTCGGCCATCCGCTCGACCCCGCTACCGAAATCGGGCCGCTGATCCACGAGCGGCATCTGGCGAAAGTCTGCAGCTATTTCGACGTCGCGCGGAAGGACGGCGCCACCATTGCCGTCGGCGGCAAGCTACATGACGGCCCCGGCGGCGGCCACTACGTGCAGCCGACGCTGGTTACCGGCGCCCATTCAAAGATGCGGGTGGCGCAGGAGGAAGTGTTCGGCCCGTTCCTGACCGTGATCCCGTTCAAGGACGAAAGGGACGCCATCGAAATCGCAAACGGCGTGCAGTATGGCCTCACCGGCTATGTCTGGACCGGCGACATGGGCCGCGCATTGCGTGTGGCCGACGCGCTGGAGGCCGGCATGATCTGGCTCAACTCCGAAAACGTCCGCCATCTGCCGACGCCATTCGGCGGCATGAAATCATCTGGCATCGGCCGCGACGGCGGCGACTACTCGTTCGACTTCTACATGGAGACCAAGCACGTCTCGCTCGCGCGCGGGACGCACAAGATTCAGAGACTGGGAATCTAGAACTCACCGTCGTTCCGGGGCCCGAAGCGAACCCGGAACCTCGAGATTCCGGGTTCGGTCCTCCGGACCGCCCCGGAATGACAGAGAATCCGAGGAAACGCTCATGCCCGTTCCGACACACATCTTCGATCCCCCCTTCAACATCATCCGCTGCAGCCATGCCGTGCTTGATGTCGTCGACCTCAACAAGAGCCGCGCCTTTTACGAGAACACCGTCGGCCTCCATGTCGAGGACAGCGACACCACGGCGGTCTACTTACGTGGCAGCGAGGAGCATCAGCATCATTCGCTGGTGCTGCGGAAGGCGCCAGTCGCGGCCTGCAGCCGGCTCGGCTTCAAGGTCGGCAATGACGGCGATCTCGACAGGGCCGCCACCTTCTTTTCCGAGAACGGCATCGCTTACGCTTTCGCCGATCAGCCGTTCCAGGGCCGCACGCTGCAATTCACCGATCCCGCCGGCTTTCAGCTCGAACTCTATGCGACGATGGACAAGCGCCCGCATCTGCTGCGGCGCTACGACCTCTACAAGGGTTGTCACCCGCAGCGGCTCGACCATTTCAACGTCTTCTCGCCCGAGGTTCAGGGAACCGTCGATTTCTACGCCCGGCTCGGCTTCCGCCTGACCGAATATGGCGAGGAAGACGGCCCGAACGGGCGCATCGCGGCGGCCTGGATGCACCGCAAGGGCAATGTCCATGACTTAGCCATCACCAACGGCCGCGGCCCTCGCCTGCACCACATCGCCTATTGGACGCCGACTGCGATGAACATCCTGCATCTGTGCGACGTCATGGCCTCCAGCGGCTATCTAAAGAACATCGAGCGCGGCCCGGGCCGCCACGGCATCTCGAATGCGTTCTTCCTCTATGTCCGGGATCCTGACGGGCATCGCCTCGAGCTCTATACCAGCGATTACTTCACCGGTGATCACGACCACGAGCCGCTGCGCTGGTCGCTGAAGGACCCGCGCCGGCAGACGCTGTGGGGCGCGCCCGCGCCGCGCTCCTGGTTCGAGGAAGGTACGCCCTTCGCGGGCCAGGCCGTGCGCGAACCGGCCTTCGTCGCCGACGTCACGATTGCGGATTGATCGGATTGCCAATGACTCATTCCCGCCTCGCTACCTACACCGTCAACGGCGCGAACAAATACGGCGCCGTGACCGATGCCGGCATCGTCGATCTCTCCGCGCGTTTCGGCAAAGACTACCCGACGCTGCGCGAAGCGATCGCCGCTGGCGCGCTGATGAAACTTGCCGAAGATGCCGCGAAGCGCACGCCGGACCATCCGCTTGATGCGATCGCATGGCAGCCGCCGATCCCTTCGCCGGAAAAGATCATCTGCATCGGCGTGAACTATCCGGACCGCAATGCGGAATACAAGGACGGGCAGGAGGCGCCGAAATATCCGAGCATGTTCATGCGGACGCCGCGCTCCTTTGTCGGCCACAACACGCCGCTGGTGCGCCCGCGCGCCTCGGCCCAGCTCGACTATGAGGGCGAACTGGTGCTTGTTATCGGCAAGGGCGGCCGGCACATCAAGGAGAGCGACGCGTTGGACCATATCGCCGCGGTCACGCTGTGCAACGAAGGCACCATCCGCGACTGGGTGCGCCACGCCAAGTTCAACGTCACCCAGGGCAAGAATTTCGATTCCACCGGCAGCCTCGGCCCGTGGCTCGTCCCCTACACAGACGAAAGCCAGATTGCCGACATCCGCCTCACCACGCGGGTCAACGGCGAGACCCGGCAGGACGACCGCACCGGCCGATTGATTTTCGGCTTCCGCTATTTGATCAACTATCTCTCGACCTTTACAACGCTGGTGCCCGGCGACGTCATCGTGACGGGAACGCCGACCGGCGCCGGCGCGCGGTTCGACCCGCCGCGCTATCTCAAGCCCGGCGACGTCATCGAGGTTGAAGCCGAGGGCGTGGGCGTGTTGAAGAACGGCGTGGTCGACGAAGCCTGATCAATCCTGAGAAGCGAGTGGATAGTGCAATGACCTCAACTTCCGGCGGCGAAGCGATCGTCAATGGCCTCGTCGCGCATGGCGTCGACACCGTGTTCGGCCTGCCCGGCGCGCAGATCTACGGCCTGTTCGACGCGTTCCATCAGGCGCAATTGAAGGTGATCGGCGCGCGGCACGAGCAGGCCTGCGGCTACATGGCCTACGGTTATGCGCGGTCGACCGGCCGCCCCGGCGTGTTCAGCGTGGTGCCCGGCCCCGGCGTGCTCAACGCCGGCGCAGCATTGCTCACCGCGTTCGGATCGAACGAGCCGGTGCTGTGCCTCACCGGCCAGGTGCCGACGCAATTCCTGGGTAAAGGCCGCGGCCATCTGCACGAGATGCCGGATCAGCTCACAACGCTGCGCACGTTTGTAAAATGGGCCGACCGCATCGAATATCCCGACGTCGCACCGGCCATGGTCTCGCGTGCTTTCCAGGAAATGATGTCCGGTCGTCGCGGGCCGGTGTCGCTGGAAATGCCGTGGGACGTGTTTACGCAGCGCGCGGAGGTCGGACCCGCCAGAGTGTTCGATACCCTCCCCGCCCCGCAGCCGGATCCTGATCGCATCAAGGCCGCCGCTGATCTCATCAAGGCCAGCAAGCGGCCGATGATCTTCGTCGGCAGCGGCGCGATCCATGCGCGCGAGGAAATCCTCGAACTTGCAGAGATGATCGATGCGCCGGTGGTGGCGTTCCGCAGCGGGCGCGGCATCGTCTCCAATGCGCATGAGCTTGGGCTGACCATGGCGGCGGCTTACAGGCTGTGGCCGACCACCGATCTGATGATCGGGATCGGCACGAGGCTGGAATTGCCGACGATGTCGCGCTGGCCTTATCGGCCGGACGGCCTGAAATCGGTTCGCATCGACATCGATCCCGTCGAGATGCGGCGGTTCACGCCCGACGCAGCCGTGATCGCGGATGCCAAGGCCGGCACGGCCGATCTGGCGGCGGCCGTGAAAAAGGCCGGCTACAGCAAGACCAGCGGCCGGCGTGCCGAAATCCGCGAGGCCACCGCGGCGGCGCATCAGGAGATCCAGAAGGTTCAGCCGCAAATGGCCTACCTGAACATCCTGAGGGAGGTGCTGCCGGCGAATGCGATCGTCACCGACGAGCTGTCGCAGGTCGGCTTCGCCTCCTGGTACGGCTTTCCGATCTACGAACCGCGTACCTTCATTACCTCGGGCTACCAGGGCACGCTCGGATCGGGATTTCCCACCGCCCTAGGCGCCAAGGTCGCCAATCCGGATCGGCCGGTGGTCGCCATCACCGGCGACGGCGGCTTCATGTTCGGCGTGCAGGAACTATCCACCGCCGTGCAATTCAAGATCGGCGTCGTGACGCTGGTCTTCAACAACAACGCCTACGGCAATGTCCGCCGCGACCAGCGCGAACGCTTTGACGGCCGCGTGGTGGCGTCCGACCTGGTCAATCCGGATTTCGTGAAACTGGCGGAATCCTTCGGCGTTGGCGCGGCACGGGTTACCTCGCCCGATCACTTCCGCCCCGCGCTTGAGAAGGCGCTGGCCGATGGCGGGCCTTACGTAATTTCGGTGGAGGTGCCGACGGATTCGGAAATCTCACCCTGGGCGTTCATCCACCCGGCGAAACCGTAGCCACCGTCATTCCGGGGCGCGCAGCGAACCTCGGATGCGCAATCGGGGAATCTCGAGATTCCGGGTCTGGTGCTAACGCACCATCCCGGAATGACAGCCGAGGGCGTTAGCCGCTTTCCGCCGCCACGCTCCGCTGCATCCGCGAGGCCGCGATTACCAGCAGGCCCGCACCAGCGACTGACCAGCACGCCACCGGCGCCCATTGCAGCAGCGGCGCGTATTCCGGCAGTTTTTGCAGGCCGCCGGCAACCGCCGCCATCCGCGCAAAGGTCGCGAGCGCCAGCGCGGAAAACACCAGCCCGACGATCTTGCCCTCGGCGCCGCTCTCCCCGATCGCGAGCGCCGCGGAGACCGCGGCCATCAGCATGCAGCCCCACGCAGCACCAGCGACGAACTGCGCCGCGATCAGCATGTTGAGATTGCCGGCCGTTTCAGCGCCCAGCACCGCCAGCGCGCCGAGCAGGCCTGCCGCGCCCATCACGACCAGCCCGCCGCGGTGCTTGACCACGACGCTCGCCGGAAACATCGCGATGTTGAAGCCGATCCAGAACACCGGCATCAGCCATGGCAACTCATCCGGTTTTGCGAACCGCAGATAAAACGGCGTGCTGTTGATGGAAAAATGCAGTTGATAGCCGAGCGAGAGAATGACCATCGAGGCGATGAAGAACATCGGCACCTGGCCGAGCGGTTTTGCGGGCGCGGCTGGTGGTTTCGCGGCGGAAGGCGCCTGCGCCAGGTCCCGTTCGACCTTCGACAAGGCAAGTGTCGTGATCAGCAGCACCACGCCCGAGATCACGAAGGGGAGTCGCGGGTCATGATTGCGCAGCACCACGCCGAGATAGGGCGACACCGCGCCCGCCAGACCATAGCCGAGCATCGCCAGTGCCGACAGGAACGGAATCGCCGGCCGCGCGGCATATTTGCCGAGTAACGTCAGCGGCGGCGCGCGCAGCGCCGATGACGTTACGACCCAGATCAGGATCAGAGCGATGAACGAGACCTGCGCACCCGGCCCGGTGCCCGCCACGAACGGCAGCGCGACAAAGGCCGCGCAGGAGATCGCGGTCAGAGTGCCCACGAACACGCCGAGCCTGCCGACGAACGGCGCGATTCTGTCGGCGGCAATTCCCATCGCGGTATCGGTGATGGTGAAGATCGCCTGATCCAGCATCAGGATCAGGATCACGGCCGATGGCGCGATCCCGACATCGGCGCACAGTTTCGGCAGGTAGATGACGTAAGTGGTCCAGCCCAGCGTGAACACCAGTTGCAGCACGGCAAGATAGACACCGGTGCGGTTGGCGCTGGTGTTGTTCTCGGACGTTGCCTCTGATGTGGTCATGTCAGCCCCCCGGCAGATCGAGCATAGACCAAGGTAGAATCACCGCGCTTTTCGAAAAGTCAGATTGATGCGCTGGCGACCCATGACGGCGTGTTCGCCCTCGGCGAGCGGGGCCACACCATGAAAGAACAGCCGCGACGGACCGCCCCAGACCACGACGTCGCCATGCTCCAGCCGGTAGCGGTTCGGCTTGTCGGCACGCTTCGGGCCGCCAAACAGGAAGATGACGGGCAGCCCCAGCGACACCGACACGATCGGCGCAGCAAAATCCTGCTCGTCCCTGTCCTGGTGCAGCGACATCCGCGCGCCCGGCGTATAGCGATTGATCAGGCAGGCGTCCGGCGCAAAGCTTTCGAAGCCGCCGGCAGTGGCCGCCCGCGCGGCAAGTTCACGAAACGCCAGCGGCATCGCAGGCCAAGGCTGCCCGGAATCGGGATCGATGCCGTCATAGCGATAACCGCTGTGGTCCGTGACCCAGCCGGCGCTGCCGCAATTGGTCATCGCCACCGACATCTGGTGACCGCCGGGCGTGAACATGCGCCGGAACGGCGCTTGGGCGATGATCTCGTGCAGCGCCGCGATCCCGTCGCTTTCAAAGGACTTGGCAAATCCGCGCAGCAACACGGCGCCATCAGCCATCACTTCGCGCGATGGCCGCACATCCGGAACGGTTTCGAACAAATCAGCGGTCAACGCAGCCTGCACTCACTCGTCACTTGGCATCATGGAAGATCACGCCGACGGTGTGGCGGTGGCCGGAGCGGATCCGGCTGACGCCATGGCGCAGATTAACCCGATAGGGCCCGCGCGTCCCCTGCACCGGCCGGTGATGCACAGCAAAGGCGACCGCGTCGCCCTGCGCCAGCGGAACCACCTCGGGCCGCGACTGCATCCGCGGCCGCTGCTCCGTCAGCACGAACTCGCCGCCTTCGAAATCGCGGCCCGGCTGCGACAGCAGGATCGCGACCTGCAGCGGAAACACGTGCTCGCCATAGAGGTCCTGGTGCAGGCAGTTGTAATCGCCCTCACCATACTGCAGCAGCAGCGGTGTTGGCCGCGTCTGCCCGGCGGCGTGGCAACGCTTCAGAAACGCCTCGTGACGCTCGGGATAGCGGATGTCGATCCCCATGGTCTCGTTCCAGCGATTGGCGACGGGATGAAGCCGCGCGTAAAGCGCCGGCCGCAGCTCTGCGATCGGGTCGGGCAGCGGGTAAGCGAAATATTTGTACTCGCCGCGGCCAAGCCCGTGCCGCCCCATCACGATCGTGCTGCGAAAATTCTTGTCATCCGGATAGAGCGCCGCCAGCGCGGCGCATTCTTCCGGCGACAGCAGGCCCTTCAGAACGGCGCAGCCCTGCGCGTCGAGATCGGCGGTCGCCTGCGCCCAGTCGATGGTAGCGACGCGGGCGGCAATGGTGGGCGAACGGTCTAGATTTCTTGCGGTTGCTTTCATGGCATCAATATCGCAATCAAGCCTCGCCGAAACCACCCGATTTCCGATCGACGTCGTCCCTACGAACGCAAGTACGCATATCCGCAGGTCATCGCGGTTTGCCGAGCTGTGGCTCCAGCCAACTGGAACAACGAACAGCGGTGGTTATGGGTCCCGGCTCGCGCGGAGCCTGTCATCGGGCGGCGCTTCGCGCCGACCCGTTGGCTTGGCCGGAACGACGTAGAGGGCTTACCCCAACACCGGCATCGTGATCACATCATACCCGTGACTGATCTTGCGCTTCAGCACGGGATCCTCCAGCTCGAACTCGAAACGATCTGCCGGACGGATGCCGCCCTTGGCGGCGAAGGTGCCGCCGAACATGGCGCAGCCGTCGGGCAGGCCCTTGCCGCCAAAGCCGCGGTCAATCAGGTCCTTGACCGGCAGCATCGCATCGAGCGTGCCTTCCTGGTAGAGGACGCGGGCGCCGCCAATGACGGACCAGGATCGCAGGATCATCCGGTCCCAATGCGCGATGACCTCCTCCAGTTCCCACAGCACGGAGGCTACCGGCTTGTCGCACATCTGCTTGGAGACGGTGACGCTGTAGCTCTCCACCTTGCGGTCGGTATGGTCGGAACCGCAGCCGACGAAGATGCGGCCCTGCCAGCCGATCAGCACGAACTCGACCTCGCCGCTGGAATTTTCACCGGAAACCTCGATGCGATCGGCCTGCGTGATCCGCCGGGCCGAGCAGCGGTAGTAGATCGGCGTTGAAGCCGGCCGCGCGATGCCGATCGCTTCGAGTTCGGCGATGTGCTTGTCGCGCGCCACCGGATCGCGGCCGGTCCAGCCGGCGATGACGGCCTGATCGATCGCGAGCGTCAGCGGCGTCAACATACCCTTGTCGTCGACATTGAAGGTCAGATCAAACACGGATGATGTCCTCCATTCCGGCGGCCAGTTCGAAGATGCGGCGGTCCGCTCCGCCCGCTGCCGCGAGCATCAGCCCGACCGGCACCGCGCCTTCGCGATGCACCGGCAGCGAAATCGCGCAGCCGTCGAGCATGTTGATCAGCGTGCAATTGCGCAACGCGCGCAAATTCTGCGTAGCGAAGGCCTGGTCATCGGCGAGATCGGCGATCTTGGGCGGCGTGTTGGCGGTGGTCGGCAGCACCAGTGCGTCATAGGGCGCGATACGCGTCTCTGTTCGCGCAATGAACGAGCGGCGGGCATTGACGATATCGATATAGTCAGCCGCGCTGATGCCTTCGCCGCGCAGGATGCGGACGCGAACGCGGGGGTCGTAGACGTCTCCCTTGCTGGTAAGCAGATAGCGGTGCCAGGCATAGCTCTCCGCGGCAGCAAAACCGCCCTTGCTGTTCATGACGCCGACATCGTGAAATTCCGGCACCTCGATCCGCTCGATCGACGCGCCCTGCCGCGACAGCATCGCTAGCGCGCGTTCAAATGTGTTTGCGACGTCAGCGTCGAGGTCATCCAGCGCGATCGTGGTCGGCACCGCCAACCGCATGCCCTTGATCGGACGCGGCTGCAATGGCTGTACGGCTTCGCCCGCAAGCACGGCGTCAAGCACCGCGCAGCAATCGACACTGCGTGCGAGCGGGCCGAAACTATCGAGCGAGAACGACAGCGGCACACCGCCGTCAAGCGGCACGCGGCGTTGCGTCGGCTTGTAGCCGACGATGCCGTTAAAGGCTGCCGGAATCCGGCAGGAGCCGCCGGTATCGGTGCCGAGTGCGCCATAGGCCATGCGATCGGCGATCGAGACCGCCGCGCCCGAGGACGAGCCGCCAGGCACGTGGCCGACGCTGCGATTGAAGACGCTTTTCGGCGTGCCGTAATGCGGATTGATGCCGATGCCGGAATAGGCGAATTCGGTCATGTTGGTGCGGCCGATGACGATGAAGCCCGCCCGGCGCAGCCGCGCCACGACAGGCGCATCGGCTTCCGCCGGCGCGGAGTCTTCCAGCGCGCGCGAGCCGGCGCGGGTCACCTGCCCCCTGATGTCGTAGAGATCCTTGATCGACACGGGAATGCCGGCATAGGGCGACGGCATGGCGCGCGCCTTGCGCAGCTGATCCATTGCGTCGGCGGCGACGATCGCCGCATCCTTGTCGACGTGGATGAAGGTCCGCGCGCCTTCGCCGGCGGGATCGGCAATCCTTGCAAGACATTCCTCGACCAGTTTGCGCGCGGTGGTGCGCCCAGTGTCGAGATCGGCGGCGAGGCTCGCAAGCGTCGGATGGTTCGGCATGGCTTCTTGATTACTTCCTGTGCGATTTACCGTGGCGCGGACTATCTCCGATGACGGGCTGGCATACAAGCGCTCTCACGCGCCGGGAATGCGGCCATGCGACAGCACCGCTGCTCGGACCGTTGACGGAGATCGGTCAATATCGCATCAAGACCGCAACAAGCGGGTGGACGCCCGCACTCTCAAGGAGAAGAGCCGATATGGCGGAGCCTGCGCGCGCGAAACCAAAACCCACGCCTGAAACGCAACATTTCTGGGATGGAACGCAGGCCGGCGAATTGCGCCTGCAACGCTGCGATGCCTGCGCCAATGTCTATTTCCCGCCGCGGCCGTTCTGCCCCTCCTGCGCCTCGCGCAAGGTCTCGGTCTTCAAGGCGAGCGGCAAGGGCAAGCTCTACAGCTATGTCATCAACCACCGCCCGGCGGCGCCCGGCTTCACGCCACCTTATGCAATCGCCGTCGTCGAACTCGACGAAGGTCCGCGCATGATGAGCAACATCATCGATTGCCCGCAGACGCCGGAGGCGCTCGAGCTCGACATGAAGCTCGAAGTCGCGTTCGAGAAGCTCGACGACAAGATCACCCTTCCCCTGTTTCGTCCGGCGAAGGGCTAAGCACCATGCGCAGAAATCAGGTCGCCGTCGTCGGCGCAGCCGAGACCACCGAACTCGGCGTCATCCCCAACATGTCGCAGATCCAGTTGCACGCGGATGCGGCGCTCAACGCCATCGCCGATGCCGGGCTGAAACTGTCCGATATCGATGGTATCGCCACCGCGGTGGAAACCCCGCAGCAGATCGCCCATTACCTCGGCATCACGCCGACCTGGGTTGACGGCACCTCCGTCGGCGGCTGCTCGTTCATGCTGCATGTTCGCCACGCGGCTGCGGCGATCGAGGCCGGCCTCTGCAAGACCGTGCTGATCACGCATGCCGAAAGCGGCAAGTCGATGATCGGCAAGCTGCCCCGCTCGACGCCGGCAGACAGCCTCAACGGCCAGTTCGAAGCTCCCTTCGGCGTCTACGGGCCGCCCAGCATGTTCCCGATCCCGGTGCTGCGCTACATGAAGACCTATGGCATCACCCACGAGCAGATCGCAATGGTCGCGGTCGCCCAGCGGGAATGGGCGGCGAAGAATCCGCGTGCCACCATGAAGGCGCCCATCACGGTCGAGGACGTGCTGAATTCGCGGATGATCGCCTACCCGTTCCGCATCCTGCAATGCTGCCTCGTCACCGACGGCGGCGGCGCACTGATCCTCACCTCTGCCGACCGCGCCAAGGATTTTCCGAACAAGCCGGTCTATATTCTCGGCACCGGCGAGAGCGTGGAAACGCCGATGGTCAGCCAGATGGAAACGTTCAACTCCTCGCGCGCCTTCAAGGTCGCAGGCCCCACCGCGTTTCGCGAAGCTGGCATCGCCCACAAGGACGTCGATCATTTGATGATCTACGACGCCTTTGCGCATCTGCCGCTCTATGGCCTCGGCGATCTCGGCTTCATGCCGCATGAGGAGACCGGCAGGTTCATCGCCGAGGGTAATACCCGCCCCGGCGGCAAGCTGCCGCTCAACACCAATGGCGGCGGCCTGAGCTACATGCATTCCGGCATGTACGGCATGTACGCGCTGCAGGAGAGCGTGCGGCAAATGCGCGGCATCGCGCCAGCGCAGGTCAAGGACGCAAAGATTTCGGTCTGCCACGGCGTCGGCGGCATGTTCGCAGCATCAGGCACGATCATCTTTACGAACGAGAAGTAACAACCTCCGTCATTCCGGGATGGTCCGAAGGACCAGACCCGGAATCTCGAGATTCCGGGTTCGCGCTCTGCGCGCCCCGGAATGACGGAGGACAACAGGAGAACTCCCAATGGCAAAATCACTGCAAGACAAGGTCATCATCGTCACCGGCGCAGGCCGCGGCATTGGCCGCGAGATCGCGCTGCTCTGCGCCGCGGAAGGCGCCAAGGTCGTGGTCAACGATCCCGGCGTCGCCGCCGACGGCGCCGGTTCGAGCGCTGCGCCCGCCGAGGAGGTGGTCGAGGAGATCAAGAAGCGCGGCGGCACCGCAGTCGCCAATTTCGAGTCGGTTGCTGAAGCGATTCCCGCGAGCAAGATCGTGAAGACGGCGACCGACCATTTCGGCCGGCTCGACGGCGTCGTCAACAATGCCGGCATTTTGCGCGACATGATCTTCCACAAGATGAGCGTGGAGGCGTTCGAGGCCGTCATCAAGGTGCACCTGATGGGCTCGTTCTACGTCTCTCATGCGGCGGCGCGACTGTACCGCGAACAGGAGAGCGGCTCCTTCGTGCACTTCACTTCGACCTCGGGCCTGATCGGCAATTTCGGCCAGGCCAACTACGCCGCCGCCAAGCTCGGCATCGTCGGCTTGTCGAAGTCGATCGCGCTCGACATGGGCCGCTTCAACGTGCGCTCGAACTGCGTCTCGCCGTTCGCCTGGACCCGCATGATCGGCACCATCCCGACCGAGACCGAGGCCGAGAAGGCGCGCGTGGCGAAAATCCAGCAGATGGGACCGGAGAAGATCGCGCCGGTCTGCGCCTATCTGCTCAGCGACGCCGCCAGGGACGTGACCGGACAGATTTTTGGGGTGCGCATGAACGAGATCTTCCTGATGAGCCAGTCGCGCCCGATCCGCTCGGTGCACCGCGGCGAAGGCTGGACGCCGGAAACCATCGCCGAGCACGGCATGCCGGCGCTCAAGGGATCGTTCTACAAGCTCGACCGATCTGCAGACATTTTCCCCTGGGATCCGATCTGACGGCTTTATCAAAATGGTCGTCCCGGCTGGTTGCTGGGACGACTATCTTCGATTACTCAGCGCGCCCCGCCCGCTTTATGCCGGATTGCGGGCCGATGTTTTTCTTCCAAACAAAAACTGGGAGGAAATCATGACAACATCGCTGACCTTTCGCGATCTCCAACATAAAGGCGGTTTCGACCGCCGCAAGATGCTGACAGGCGCAGCCGCGTTTGCCGCCTCGGCCGTGACGATGAAATCGGCCTCTGCGGCGACCGTAGCGCCATTCGGCCAAACGGGTGCGCCAACCTTGCAAACCCCGCTACCCTTGGGCCCGCTTCCCGGCGCGCGCTATCCGGATGCTCGCTTGGAATCGATGAAGAAGCCAAAGGTTTCGTTCGGGCCCACCGGTTTCCCGGCCTTCGCCGGCACCATGGCCGTCGAGCGCGTCGCAACCGGTTTCCGCTGGGCCGAAGGCCCTGTCTACTTTCCGGCTGGGCGATATGTTCTGTTTAGCGACATTCCCAACAACCGCATCATGCGCTTCTCGGAGGATGACGGTCACGTCAGCGTATACCGCCATCCGTCGATGAACTCGAACGGCAACACCATCGACCGCGAAGGGCGCCTGATCAGCTGCGAGCATAGCGGCCGACGGGTGACCCGGACCGAACTCGATGGCTCGATCACGATCATCGCCGACAAGTACAATGGCAAGAAACTGAACTCGCCGAATGACGCGGTCGTCGCGGCCGACGGTTCGATCTGGTTCTGCGACCCAGGCTACGGTATCGGCGGCTATTACGAGGGCATCAAGGCCGAGCCCGAGCAGGAAAAGAAAAACGTCTACCGGGTGGATCCGAAATCCGGCGACATCAAGGTGGTGGTCGATGACTTCGTAGAGCCGAACGGCCTTTGCTTCTCGCCTGACGAGAAGAAGCTCTATATCTGCGATACCGGCTTCACCGACGGGCCGGATAACCCGTCGCATATCCGCGTGTTCGACGTCGATCTCGGGGCCGGAAAGCTTTCGAACAGCAAGGTCTTTGCGGACATGCCCAAGCCCAGCATTACCGACGGGCTGCGCTGCGACACCGCCGGGCGCCTTTGGTGCTCCGTGGGTTGGGGCGATCCGAATGAGGACGGCGTGCGCTGCTACACGCCTGACGGCGATCTCCTCGGCAAGATCCACATACCGGAAACTGTCGCCAATTTGTGCTTCGGTGGCCAGCAGCGAAACAGACTTTATATCTGCGGCTCGTCATCGCTCTATGCAGTCTACACCAGTGCGCAGGGCGCCATGAAGCCGTAACTGGCGCCGAGGGCGCGAATAATTGCTGAATCTGCGATTCCACCACGAGTCGTCCCCGCGCACGCGGGGACCCATAACCACAGGGTCCCGTTGCTGAAGGATGGTGTCTCCCACCCCGCTTTACTGAGAGATCACGCGGTATGGGTCCCGGCGTTCGCCGGGACGACGGTGGAGGGAGTAGCGCCCCTCACCCGCTATTCCTCAACCCCGCCGAAATGCCGTTGATGGTAAGCTGAATCCCGCGCAGCACCTGCTCGTCCGGGTTCTGCGCGCGGTGCTCCTTCAGCAATTCCACCTGCACGTGATTGAGCGGATCGAGATAGGGGAAGCGGTTGCGGATCGAGCGTTCCAGCAGCGGGTTACCTTGCAGAAGTCGCTCGTGGCCCATGATGTCGAGCAGCGTCTCGATCGAGGAATGCCATTCGCGCCGGATGCGGCCAAAGATGCTTTCGCGCAAAGCCACGTCAGGCACCAGCTCGGCATAGCGCGAGGCGATCGCGATCGAGCTCTTGGCGAGCACCATGTCCATATTCGACAACAGCATGCGGAAGAACGGCCACTCACGGTAGAGTTCCTGCAGGAACGGCATGCCCTGCTCCGGATGCTCCGCAATCCAGGTCTCGACCGCCGAGCCAAAGCCGTACCAGCCCGGCAACATCAGCCGGCATTGCGCCCAACTGAACACCCAGGGAATCGCTCGGAGGTCTTCGATCTCACGGGTTTTCTTGCGCGACGCCGGACGGCTGCCGATGTTAAGCGTCGAGATTTCGGTGATGACGGTGGAGCCCCAGAAATAATCGGCAAAGCCTTCGGTCTCGTAGACCAGCCCGCGATAGGCCTTGAAGGCGAGCGCGGACAGTTGCTCCATCGCGGTGAGATATTCCTTGCGCGGCGCGCTCTGCCGGGGATGCAAGAGGCTTGCCTCCAGCGTCGCGGCGGCCAGGATTTCCAGATTGCTGCGGCCGACTTCGGGGTTGGAATATTTGCTGGAAATGATCTCGCCCTGCTCGGTGATACGGATCTGGCCGTTCACGGCACCGCCGGGCTGCGCGATGATGGCGTCATAGCTTGGCCCGCCGCCGCGGCCGACCGATCCGCCGCGACCGTGGAACAGCCGCAGCCGCACGCCGTGACGCTCGAACACATCGACCAGTTCGATCTCGGCCTTGTAGAGCTCCCAGCCCGAGGTGACGAAGCCGCCATCCTTGTTGCTGTCGGAATAGCCGAGCATCACCTCCTGAACACTGCCGCGACTGTCCACCAGCCGGCGGTAATCATGCAGCGCCAGCATCCGGTCCATGATGCCGGATGACGCCTGCAAATCCTCGATGGTCTCGAACAGCGGCACGATATTGATGGCGCTGCGGCCGGAAGGGTTGACGAGGCCGACCTCCTTCAGCAGCAGCGCCACCTCCAGCATGTCGGACATGCCCTTGCACATGGAGATGATGCATTGGGGAATCACATCGGCGCCGAATTTGGCGTGCGCCTCGGCGGCGGCGCGAAAAACCGCGAGCTCACCCAGTGTTTCCTCGCTGTATTTGACGAATGGCGACGCCAGCGGCCGGGGGTTGCGCAGCTCGTTCGCCAGCAGCGCCACGCGCGCTTCCTCGCCAAGCGCGAGATAGGACATCCCGGGCGTCGCAGCATCGAGCAGTTCGGCCACCGTGCGTTCATGCACGGCCGAATTCTGCCGCATGTCGAGCCGGGCGAGATGGAAGCCGAAACAATCCACCGCCCGCCGTAATAACCGCAGCCGTCCGCGCGCGATCACGCCGGAATTGTTCGCAATCAGCGAGCGATCGAGCACGTCGAGATCGGCCTTGAACTCCTGCACGCTTGCATAAGGCGCGGCCTCGCCGACCGGCCGGCGGGTGGTTTCAACCTCCAGCCGCACCGCGGTCGCCGTCAGTCGGGCATAAATGCCGGACACCGCCAGCCGATAGGGTTCGCCGCTCCGGTGCGGCGAGGTGTCCGGCGAGCGTCCGGCCAGGGCGCGCAGCTCGTCGGAAACGTCGGCAAGATGCGCCGCCAGCGACAGTTCCGAGCCGAGGACGTGCAATTCCTCGAGATAGAAGTTCATCACCCGGCTCGACTGCAGGCGCAGTGTGCCGCGCATGACGTCGGCCGTGACAAACGGATTACCGTCGCGATCGCCGCCGATCCAGCTTCCCATGGTCAGGAACGAGGCCAGCTCGCCCGGCGTGCCGCCCTCCTCCTGGTTCAGCCGGTCTTCCAGCGCGCAATGCAGCCGCGGCACCTCGTGCAGGAAGGTGTAGTCGTAGAATGACAGGCCGTTGGCGACCTCGTCGAGCACGGTCAGCTTGGTCCGGCGCAACAGATTGGTCTGCCACAGCGTCAGCACGGCGCGGCGCAATTGCTCGTCGCTGGCCTCGATTTCTTCAGGCGTGAGCTGAACGCGCTCGCGACGGTCGAGCAGCGCCGCGATCTCCATCTCGCGGTCGATCGTGCTCTTGCGGCGGACCTCCGTCGGGTGCGCGGTCAATACCGGGCTGACGAGCGAATCCTTGAAAAAACGCCGCAACTCGGCCGCACTGAAGCCGGCCGTCTTGGCATGTGACAACGTCTGCGTCAGCAGGCTCGGCCGCGGCCCGCCGGGACCTCGACCGCGCATCTGGCGGATGTTGTTCTGGTCCTCGGCGATATTGGCGAGATGCGAGAAATAGCTGAAGGCGCGGACGATCTGCACGGTGTCGCTGGTCGACATGCCGTCGAGAATGGTCTCGAGTTCCCGCCGCGCCAGCTTGTCTTCGTCGCGGTGGAACCGGATCGAGGTCTGCCGGATGCGCTCGACGAGGTCGAACACCTCGGCGCCCTCCTGGTCGCGGACGGTATCGCCGAGAATGCGCCCGAGCAGGCGGATATCCGTCCGCAGCCGCGCGTCTTCCTCCAAAGCCAGCGCCTCGTCGCTGCGATTGGACCGGACCTCGATCTCGGAAGGCATGGTCTGGGAAGACACTATCTGGGAAGACATGGCTGGCTACCTCAGAAATTGCCCGGCAATTCCGAGTGTGCAAGTTTTTTGCCGCAGTGCAAGATAAAGATGCGGGACGGTGCAGGTCCGTGTCCCGGACGCGGTGCGGCGCCCTTCGCGCTGCTTCGCAGAGCCGGGACCTACACCGCCGCAGCCGTGGGCCCCGGATCAGCAGCGCACCACGCCGCAAGAGCGGCGCGTTGCGCAGCATCCGGGGCACGCCGCCGTCGATCGGGTCAAATCCTCCGCCCCGCCCGTTCCCAATACGGATCGCGCAGGCGGCGCTTGAAGATTTTGCCGGAATCTTCCCGCGGCAGGTTGGACTGGATTTCGATATGTTTTGGCACCTTGTAATCGGCCAGCGATATCTTGAGCTGTGCGCGGACGAAGGCGATCTCGAGCGTCGCGCCCGGCTGCGGCTCCACCACAGCCATCAGCGCCTCGCCGAATTCGGCGTCGGGAATGCCGAACACCGCGCAATCATGTACTCCGGGAATCGCGTGCAGCGCGGCCTCGATCTCTGCCGGATAGATGTTGACGCCGCCGGAAATCACCATGTCGCGCTTGCGGTCGCAGATGAAGACATAGCCATCGGCGTCGATGTAACCGACATCGCCCGAGGTGATGAAGCCTTCACGATCGATCTCGGCGCGCTTTTCCGGCTTGTTGTGATAGGTGAAATCAGGGTTGCCTGATATGCGCGAATAGATTTCGCCGATCTCGCCCTGCGGCAATTCCCTTCCGTCGTCGCCGATGAAACGCAGCTCCGCACCCGGCGCGATCTTGCCGACGGTGCCAGGCTTTCTCAGCGCGTCCCCGGAAGTGGCGAAGGTGACGGCGCCCGACTCGGTCGAGCCGTAGAATTCGTAGATGATCGGCCCCCACCATTCGATCATCGCGCGCTTGACGTCCGCCGGACAGGGCGCGGCGGCATGGATGATGTGGCGCAGCGACGACACGTCGTACTTCTTGCGGATCTCCTCCGACAGCTTCATCAGGCGGATGAACATGGTCGGCACCATGAAGATGGTGTCGATCTTCTCGGTCTCGATCACCCGCAAAAATTCTTCCGCGTCGAAGCGCGGCATGATTACCAGTGCGCCGCCGAGACGGCCGGCGCGCAGGCCGAACGAGTTCGGGGCGGAATGATACAGCGGCCCCGGCAGCAGCGCGCGGGCGCCCGGCTTGAGGCCGTAGATCAGGCTGCGCATGCGCTCGGCGTTGGCGGTCTGCTCCGGCGTCGGCGCAAAGCGGCGCACGCCCTTCGGATGGCCCGTCGTGCCGGAGGTGTAGATCATGTTTTGCGGCTGCGGTACCGCAGGCCCGTCATAGCGCGGGTGCCGCTTCAGCCAGGATTCGAAATCGATTGCGAAATCGGGCGTGGTAAGGTGATCGGGATTGATCTTGTAGCTGGCGATAATTTCCGGCGGCGTCGGCACGCTGTGCGCGGTGACATCAGGCGGAATCGCCTCGCGCAACTGATGCAGCAAGTCGGCGTGCGCGATCAGCACCGAGGTGCCGGAATCCTTCAGCACATAGTTGATCTCTTCCGGCTTGAAGTGCCAGTTGACAGGTACGCCATAGGCGCCAAGCCGCATCGCCGCATAGGCCGCCTCGATGAAGGCGATGTCGTTGCGCATCAGCATGGCGACGCTGTCGCCCTGTTTGACGCCGAGTTTTTGCAAGCCGCTGGCGATGCGGTCGGTGCGATCGGCGACCTCGTCGTGATCGCGTCGGCGCGGGCCGCTGATGATGCCGAGGAAGGGGGATGAAGTTTCGGTCATTGCCTTGTTCTTTTTACAGCAAATTTCACTCGTCATTCCGGGATGCGCCGCAAGGCGTAGGCCCGGAATCCATCCAACCATAGGAGCGTGTGTCGCGATGGATTCCGGGTTCGATGCTTTGCATCGCCCCGGAATGACGGTGAAATTTATCCCACATCCGCGAACCTTGGCGCGCGTTTTTCCATATTGGCGCGCACCGCCTCGGTCTGGTTGGCGCTGCCGAGCAGCTTCTGCTGTTCGACGGATTCGGCGAGCAACGCCGGAGCCGGATCGACCGACAGTTTGTTCAGCATGCGCTTGGCGGCGCGGATCGCATCGGGACTCTTGCCGGCGATTTCGCGCGCGACCTCGAAGGCCACAGCAAGCGGGTCGTCGCAGATCCGCGTCGCGAGACCATAGCCCATGGCTTCCTGTGCCGAGAAGATGCGGCCGGTATAGGTGAGTTCGCGCAAAATATCGTCGCGGACGAGGCTTGCGAGAATCGGCGTGCCGGCCATGTCGGGCACCAGCCCCCATTTGATTTCCATGATCGACATCCGCGCGTCGGGCGTGAGGAAGCGCATGTCCGCGCCGAGCGCGAGCTGAAAGCCGCCGCCGAACGCCACGCCCTGGATCGCGGCAATCACAGGCACCGGAAGCTGACGCCAGCCCCAGACCGCCTGCTGCGGAAAGTTCGCGAGCCCATGCGTGCGTGCAGTGAGGTCACGTTTCTCGCCACCGGCGACCCCGTTACCGCCGTTCTCTTTCATGGCTGCAAAGCGTCCCATATCAAGACCGGCGCAGAACGCCCGCCCTTCCCCGGACAATACGACCACCCGGAGCCCCTTTTCGTGGGCAAGCCGTTCGGTCGCGGCCACCAGCGCCTCAAACATCGCGGCATCGAGCGCGTTCATCTTGTCCGCCCGCACCAGCCGGACGTCAGCGATGCCGTCTGAAATCGATATCGAGACGCGTTGTTCCATGAGAATTCCTCCACTCTTTCATCTCTTGACGCTTTACAGAACGGCGTCGTCCGGTTTTAGTCAATCGACCAATTAACAGACAATCCCCGTGGGTGGAAACGATGTTCAACGATCAGCTTCTCGCCGGGCGGCGCATTCTCGTGACCGGAGGTGGCACCGGCCTCGGCAAGTCCATGGCCGCGCGGTTTCTCCAACTGGGAGCCGAGGTCCACATCTGCGGCCGCCGCAAAATCGTGTGCGACGAGACCGCGACCGAATTGATGGACCTTCATGGCGGGCGCGCCATCAGCCACGGCGTCGACATCCGCAATGCGATGGCCGTCGACGAAATGATCGAACAGATCTGGACCGAAGGTCCCCTCACCGATCTCATCAACAACGCCGCCGGTAATTTCATCTCGCGGTCGGAAGAGCTCTCGCCGCGCGGCTTCGATGCCGTCGCCAATATCGTGATGCATGGCACCTTCTACGTCACGCACGCGGTGGGACGGCGCTGGATCGCCGAAAAACTGCGCGGCAATGTGGTGTCGATCACGGTGACCTGGGTGCGCAACGGCTCGCCCTATGTGGTGCCGTCGGCGATGAGCAAATCGGCGATCCACGCCATGACGATGTCGCTTGCGGTCGAATGGGGCAAGCATGGCATCCGCCTCAACACCATTGCACCCGGCGAAATCCCGACCGAGGGCATGAGCAAGCGCATCAAGCCCGGCGACGAGGCCGGCGCGCGCACGCGGGCGCAGAACCCGATGGGCCGGGTCGGCACCATGGAGGAATTGCAGAACCTTGCGGTGTTCCTGATCTCCGGTGGCTGCGACTGGATCAACGGCGAGACCATCGCCATGGACGGCGCGCAGGCGCTCGCGATGGGCGGCAATTTCTACCAGTTGCGCGACTGGAGCGACGACGACTGGAACAAGGCGCGCGACTCGATCAAGGCGCAGAACGAAAAGGACCGCGCGTCGCGAGGGTAACCTCTGCTGTCGTTCCTGCGAACGCAGGAACCCATCACCACCAGCGTCAATTGGTACGAAGGTAACTAGCCCCATCGCCTCACCGATAGGCCGCGGCGACGCGATGAGCGCAATTGCGCTCACGCTCGGGGTCACTGCGTTCGCAGGGACGACAGTGCCGTATTGTCTTTGTCGCGCGATGACGCCAAACTCGGCGCAACGATAACAAGACGATACGGGAGAGACATGTCCGCTTCGCAGCAATTGACGAACCTTGCCGACATGGTGCGCGAACGCGCCAGGACGCGCGGCGACGCCATCGCGTATGAGTTTGAAGGACGCCAGACCAGCTTCGCCGAGTTCGACATCAAGACCAACCGCGTTGCGAACGCGCTGATCGCGCAGGGCGTCAAGCCGGGCCAGCGGATCGCCTATCTCGGCAAGAACAGCGACTTCTATTTCGAGCTTTTGATGGGCGCCATGAAGGCCAAAGCGGTGATGGCGCCGGTCAACTGGCGTCTCGCCGGCCCCGAGGTCGCCGTCATCGTCGCCGACTGCAAGGCGCCGGTGCTGTTCGTGGGACCCGAGTTCATCACGCAGGTCCGCAATATCAAGGCGCAACTGCCAGACGTACGCCATGTGATCACCACCGAGGGCGGCGCACCGGAATGGCGAGATTTTATGGCCTGGCGCGATGCCGCCAGTGGTGACGATCCGAAGGTTCCGATCAGCCCGAAGGACATCGCGATCCAGCTCTATACGTCGGGCACCACGGGCAAGCCGAAGGGGGCGATGCTGTCGCATGCCAACTTCTTCAACCTGGTGCACGCCGGCAACGAGGCCGAGAAACCCGAATGGAACAAGTGGTCGGCCGATGACGTCTCGCTGGTGGCGATGCCAATCTTTCACATCGGCGGCTCCGGTTGGGGCGTGATGGGGCTCTATCACGGCGCCAAGGGCGTGATCGCGCGCGAATTCGATCCGACCAAGGTTTTGGATTTCTTCGAGCAGTCCGGAATTACAAAACTGTTCATGGTGCCGGCGGCGATGCAGTTCGTGGTGCGGCAACCACGGGCGCGGCAGGTCGATTTCTCCCGCCTGAAATACATGCTCTACGGCGCCTCGCCGATTCCCGCGGCGCTCTTGAAGGAGTGCATCGAGGTGTTCAAGTGCGGTTTCGTGCAGTTGTACGGCATGACCGAAACGACAGGCACTATTGTCGCGCTTCCGCCCGAGGACCATGTCGAGGGGCTGGAGCGCATGCGCTCCGCCGGCAAGGCGCTGCCGGGCATCGAGCTTGCGATCCTCGATGCCGACGGCAAGCGGTTGCCACCCCGCCAGGTCGGCGAAATCGCTACCCGCTCCGGCTCCAACATGGCGGGCTACTGGAACCTGCCCGAGGCGACCGCGAAGACCCTCGGCAGCGATGGCTGGTTGCGCACGGGCGATGCCGGCTACATGGATGAGGACGGCTACCTCTACATCCACGACCGCATCAAGGACATGATCATCTCCGGCGGCGAGAACATCTATCCGGCCGAAGTCGAAAGCGCGATCTGCGATCACCCAGACGTCGCCGAAGCCGCCGTGATCGGCATCCCCGACGACAAATGGGGCGAAGCGGTCAAGGCGGTCGTGGTGATGAAGCCCGGCAAGCAGGCTGACGCCACCGACATCATCAATTTTACCCGCGAGCGCATCGCGGGCTTCAAGACGCCGAAATCGGTCGACTTTTTGGAGGCGCTGCCGCGCAATCCGTCGGGCAAGATTTTGCGGCGGAATCTGCGCGAACCGTATTGGGCGGGCAAGGATCGTCAGGTGAATTGATCTCGCCTCGTAGGGTGGGCAAAGCGAAGCGTGCCCACCATCCGCTATCGTGGTTTGGATAGATGGTGGGCACGGCGCAAGGGCGCCTTTGCCCACCCTACAATTCCGAAATCGCTAATGCTTCCCCGCCCCCATATAGCCAAACAGGAATCCCGCCACTTTCCGCTTCTGGATTTCCTCGCTGCCTTCGGTGATGCGGTAGCGGCGGTGATGGCGGTAGATGTGTTCGAACGGCTTGTGGCGCGAATAGCCCATGCCGCCATGCACCTGCATGGCGCGGTCGGCGGCTTCGCAGCACAGGCGGTTGGCCCAGTAGTTGCACATCGACACGCGGTCGGAGAGCGTGTGCTCGACCTGCGCTTGCGTGAGTTGGTCCATCTCCCACGCGGTCTTGCGGATCAATAGCCGGAGCATCTCGGCCTGCGTCGCCAACTCTACCAGCGGCCATTGGATCGCCTGGTTCTCGGCTAGCGCCTTGCCGAACGGCTTTCGCTCGCGAGCGTATTTGACGCTTTCGTTGATGCAGTAGACCGCCGCGCCGAGCGAACTCGCGGCCTGCCGGATGCGGTTCTCATGCACGAAGCATTGCGCCAGCGATAGTCCCCGGCCGATCTCGCCGAACAGCGCATCCTCAGGCACGAACACATCCGTGAAGCTGACGCGCGGATGATCCGTCGGCATGTTGAAAGTCCACATGTATTCCTCGACCTTCACCCCCGGGCTCTTGGCCGGCACCAGCAGGCACGTGATGCCGCGCGCATCGCCGTCATTGCCCGAGGTGCGGGCAAACAGCGCGCAATGGGTCGCGACATGCATGCCTGTCGTCCACATCTTCTGGCCGTTGATGATCCAGCCCTTGACGTTGTCGCGGGTCGCCTGCACCGCCCTGGTTTCCATATGGGTCGCATCCGAGCCGTGCTCGGGCTCAGTCAGACCAAACGTGATGCGGTATTTTCCGGTGATCGAGCCCTCGATCATCGCCTTCTGCGCGTCGGTGCCGTAACGGTCGAGCATGGTGACGAGCGGCAGATTGCCGACGATCGAATGCTCGTTCTGCAGGTCGTTGTGCAGGCCGAGGCCCTTCGCGGCAAAATGCTCGCGGATGACAGCCATCCAGAGATTGGAACCATCCTTGCCGCCATAGCGCTTCGGGATAGCGAAGCGCAGATGGCCGGCGGCGTCGGCGAGGGTCTTCGCCTTGCGCAGCAGCGCTTCCCACTCATGACGCGGCAGGCCGCCGTTTTCGAAATCGGTGCGCGCCCATTCGCGGCGATGGTCGAAGAAGCGGATGTTGTCGTCGGCCTCCTCCAGCGGCTTGATCTCGCGCGCGATGAAGCGGTCGAGCTCGTCGAGATAGGCGACAAGGTCAGCAGGCAGGTTGAAATCCAAGGCAGTCTCTCCCGGAAATGTCGTTTGTTTTGATTTGCGTTTAGGCGCTACGCAGCGCTCCTGCTCGGATCGATTTAGGTTGGAAGACCACCGCCAAGTCAAGCGAGGCAATATCGCTTGGCACGCGCGGGGGCCTTGCGTAATTGGATGGTATCGGACGCCGGCGGCGCGCTACACTCACGGCATATTCTTCGCGGCAGAAAATCAACACGGGAGCAAACATGGACCTGAAATTCTCCAAGGTGACGCGCAAGGGACCGGTCACGATCATCACGCTGTCGCGGCCCGAAGTGTACAATGCGTTGCATATCGACGCGCATTTCGAACTCAACAAGGTGTTCGACGAGTTTGCCGCGGACCCTGCGCAATGGGTTGCGATCGTCACCGGCGCCGGCGACAAGGCGTTCTGCGCCGGCAACGATCTGAAATGGCAGGCCGCCGGCGGCAAGCGTGGCTGGGACAAGGGCGGTTTTGCCGGCCTCACCTCGCGGTTCGACTGCGACAAGCCGATCATCGCCGCGGTCAATGGCGTCGCGATGGGCGGCGGCTTTGAGATTGCGCTGGCCTGCGACCTCATCATCGCCTCGGAGAACGCCACCTTTGCGCTGCCCGAGCCGCGCGTCGGCCTCGCCGCATTGGCCGGCGGCGTGCACCGGCTGCCGCGCCAGATCGGGCTGAAGCGCGCCATGGGCATGATCCTCACCGCGCGCCACGTCTCCGCCAGGGAGGGGCTTGAACTGGGCTTCGTCAACGAGGTGGTTCCGGCCGGTGAAGCGCTGGCCGCGGCCGAGCGCTGGGCGGAGACGATCTGCAAGAACTCGCCGATGTCGATCCGCGCTTCCAAGCAGGCGATCCAGCGGGGACTTGACGGATCGCTCGAGCAGGCTATCGCCGAGCAGCGCGAGTACCCGGCCGTGAAGGCGATGGCGGCCTCGCAGGACTACATCGAGGGACCGAAAGCGTTTGCGGAGAAGCGCCCGCCGAAATGGCTGGGACGGTAGCAATTGACTCGCCATCGTCGTCCCTGCGGAAAGCAGGGGCCCATACCGCGTGATCTCTCTTGGCGGCGCGGTGGCAGAAACTTTTCGTCATTACCAACGCCTGTGGTTATGGGTCCCTGCGGTTCGCAGGGACGACGCCGAACTAGCTACCCTTGCCTCCAAGCTCCCGCCTGTACGAGGCATAGTTCGGCTGATCGACGGCGAGCTTGTCCATCGTGGTCTGCCAGAGATGTTCTGATAGTCCCGGCGTCTGCAGATCGACCTCGCCCTTTGCAATTTTCTCCGACAGCGCGCGATTCAACTCGATCAATGAACCGTCCAGTCCAAGCAGTTGCTTCAGCCGCGCGACTTCCGCGGCGTCACTCCCCTGCTCCAACGCCAATTGCCGGGCAACCAGATCCAGCGCATTGATGCCGACGCGAAGCTTGAAGGCGTTGTGTCCCTCGATCTGAGGGGCGATCTCGTTGCGGAGGAAATCCGCGACCGCCTTGATCAATTCGGTGGGTGTCGGTTCGTCCTGCATGTTATTTCCCCCGCGGGGCTAGCAGCCGTAGCAAATCGATTTCCGTCTCCGACGAGCGCCTTCCGATCATCGCGCGCTCCATCGAATGGTCGGGGCCTTGCCGGAACCGCTGCATCATGCCGCAGCACATGATGCCCCAGCGCAGCGTGCCCATCACTTCCCAGAACATCACGCGATCAGGGTCAGCCTTGCGGCCGGCTTCCTCGTAGCCCGCGAACAGTTCCTCGCGCGTTCCAAAGCCGCCGACCGGCTTGTCGATCCCGCCGAATCGCCAGGAGTTGACACAGATCCAGCCGAGATCTTCCATCGGGTCGCCGACATGCGCGAGCTCCCAGTCCAGCACCGCGCGGACGCCATCGGGGCCGATGATGAGATTGCCGTGGCGGAAATCGCCGTGCACCAGTGTCACCTCCTTCGACGGCCCGGGATCGCGCTCGGCCAGCCAGCGCAGCGCCAGCTCGAACACCGGACGCGGCCAGCCAAAACTGCGGTATTCGCGATCGAGGTCGGCGATTTCCTTTGTCGCAGTCATCTCGCGCAGTTTTGGCAGCTTCAAAGCCGGCAAGCCGTGAATGCCGGCGATCACGCGGCCAAGCTGCCGCGCCAGGATCGGACGCGCTGTTGCAAACTGTTCATCGCGAAGAATCTTGCGCGCGATGGTCTCGCCCTCGATGCGCTGCATGATGAATCCGCTGCCGAGTTCGTCCTGCGGCTGCAACACATGCATCACCCGCGGCGACGGCAGGCCGGCGTCGTGCGCGAGCTGCATCAACGCCGCCTCGGCATCGAGCCCGGCGGCCCGCCCCGGCGACGCGCCATAGCCCGGCGGGGCGCGGCGCAGGATCGCGCCGATATTGCCGTCCGGATGCACGATGTCGAACGTCCAGGTTTCCTGGCTGGCGCCGCCGGAGAGTTTGGCGGCGCCGGTGACGCCGGTCGCTCCCGGATACCAGGAGGCGACGCAACGTGCGAGCAGGTCCTCGATCATTTGCCCCTGAACTTGGCGGGGCGCTTTTCGAGGAATGCGGTGACGCCTTCCTTGAAATCTTCCGCGGCGCCCGCGATGCGTTGCGATTCGAATTCGAGGTTGAGCTGTTCCTCGAAGGAATTTTCCGGGCTGTCCCAATAGAGTTTTCGGATCAAGGACAGCGCGATCGTCGGTCCATTGGCGAGGTCATGCGCGAGCTTCATCGCTTCTTCCATCAATACCGCATCGTCGTAGACGCGGTTGACGAGGCCCCACTCCAGCGCCTTCTCCGCCGGCAGCCGCTCTCCCATCAAGGACAGTTCGACCGAACGTGCTTTCCCGATCATGCGCGGCAACAGCCAGGTCGAGCCGCAATCCGGCACCAGGCCGATGCGGCGGAACGCCTGCAGGAAATAGGACGAGCGCGCGCACAGGATCATGTCGCCCATCAAGGCAAAGCTCATCCCGGCACCGGCGGCGGGGCCATTGACGGCCGACACGATCGGGCAATGCAGCCGGCGCAGCCGCCGCAGGAACGGATGAAAGCCGATCTCCAGCGATTGCCCAGCATTGCTCTTGCCGGGCTTCTGGTTGTTGCGGCCCTGCAGGTTGGCGCCGGTGCAGAACGCGCGTCCGGCGCCGGTCAGCACCAGGCAGCGCACCTCATCCCGCTTCTCCTCGATCGCGTCGAGCGCCTCGCCAAGACCGCCCAGCATGTCCATCGAGACCGCGTTCATGACCTCCTGATGGTCGAGCTTGAGAATGGCGACCGGGCCATCGAAATCGAGCGTGACGTGCTTGAACTGCATTGCTTCCTCATGACTTGTGTTTACGCGCTATTTCGCTGCGCGGAAGATCTGACATCTCGACCCATATTTGATTTTCCGGGCGCGCTTGTCCATGCTTGCGCCAGAGCATCTGCCCGCCACCGGGCGCACGGCTTGATGTTTGAGCATGATCTCCGGGCAAACGCTTCGCGTTTTTCCCGAGGGAGAACCGGTGTCCACTTTTCCGGATCATGCTGTAACCCGTGCCAAACAAATGGAAACGTCCCATGAGCATTTTCGATCTCTCCGGCCGCACCGCCGTCATCACCGGCGGCAATGGCGGCATCGGTCTTGGCATCGCGCAGGCGCTCAACGCGCAAGGTTGCAACGTTTCGATCTGGGGTCGCAACGCCGAGAAGAACAAGAGTGCGGCGGCGACCATGTCGGCCGGGCCTGGCAAGGTGCATACACAGGTCTGCGACGTCAGCGACCCCGCCTCCGTGAAGGCGGCGATGAAGGCGACCCTCGATACATTCGGCCGGGTCGATGGCTGCTTTGCCAATGCCGGCATCGGCGGCGGCGGACGGCGCGCCTTCATCGACCGCACCGAGGAGGAATGGCGGCGCATGTTCGCGACCAATCTCGACGGCGTCTTCCACGTGTTTCAGGCGGCCGCCCGCCACATGACCGAACGCGCCGAGGCCGGCGACAAGTTCGGCCGGCTGGTCGCAACCTCGAGCCTCGCCTCGCTGTTCGGTACCGCGCGCAACGAGCATTACGCCGGCACCAAAGCCGCGCTGAACGCGCTGTGCCGGGCACTCGCGGTCGAACTGGCGCGCCACTGCGTCACCGCGAATGCGATCCTGCCCGGCTGGATCAAGAGCGACATGACCTCCGGCCTCATGGCCAACGACAAGTTCGTCGCCAACGTGATGCCGCGCATCCCGGTGCGCCGGTTCGGCGAGCCCACGGATTTCGGCGGCATCGCGGTGTACATCATGAGCAAGGCGTCGTCGTATCATACAGCGGACTGCTTTGTGATCGATGGCGGGTACACGGCGTTTTGAGATTGGGTGACGTAGGCGATCGCACCCATAACCATCGATGCCAGCAACGCTGTAGCTACAACTTCGCAGAACATGAACATTAGTGGTTATGGGCCCCTGCGTTTGCAGGAACGACAGCGAATGTGCGTTCGCGATCTCGCCACATCATCTGTGCGAGTTTTGCCTGATAACTTCCCGCCCTCTTGTTCAGAGGGCACAGGGAAGACCGATGGATTCTCTGATGTGCAATTGCACATCAGAACTCGCGCTACGCACACCCCCGGAATGACGGGCGAGCTTTAACCCCACGGTCCGCGCGAGGGTGAAGTCCGGCCCCACGGGCTGCGGCGCGGGTAGTTGCCGCGGGCGCTGACGGAGGCCGTTGCGCCGCTCGCGCCGATCTCCGCCGCAAGCTGCTGCAATGCGGCGATGCGGTTCTCCGTGGACGGGTGCGTCGTGAACAGATTGTCCATGCCGTGGCCCGACAGCGGGTTGATGATGAACATGTGCGCCGTCGCCGGATTGCGCTCGGCTTCCGGGTTCGGCACCACATGCGCGGCGTTCGCGATCTTGGACAGCGCCGAGGCAAGCCACATCGGCTGGCCGCAGATGCGCGCACCGAGATCGTCGGCGGCGTATTCGCGGGTCCGGCTGATCGCCATCTGCACCAGCATGGCGCCGAGCGGCGCCAGGATCATCATGGCGATCGAGCCGATGATGCCGGGGCCATGGTTGCTGTCGCGGTTGCCGCCGAAGAACATGCCGAACTGCGCCAGCATCGAGATCGCACCGGCAATCGTCGCGGTGATGGTCATCAGCAGCGTGTCGTGGTTTTTGACGTGCGCGAGCTCATGCGCGATCACGCCGGCGAGCTCCTCGCGGCTCAGCGACTGCATCAGGCCCGTGGTCACGGCGACCGCGGCGTTCTGCGGATTGCGGCCGGTGGCAAATGCATTCGGCTGCGCCTCATCCATCACGAACACGCGCGGCATCGGCAGGCCGGCACGGCCGGCCAACTCGGCCACGAGGTTGACGAGGTCGGGCGCGCTGCTCCCGTCGACCTCATGGGCGCCGTACATCGACAGCACCATGCGGTCCGAATTCCAGTAGGCGAATATGTTCGTCGCAGCCGCAATCACGAGCGCGATCAAGGCACCGCCGGCGCCGCCAATCAGATAGCCGACACCCATGAAGAGGCCGGTGAGACCGGCCAGAAGAATGGCAGTCTTCAGATAGCTCATTGTCGTCTCCCTGCCGCCCACAGCCGGACGCCTGAGCTGGCCTCCCAAAGGTAGGAATTGCTCTGGCTGCGCTGCAAGATGCCCGCGGTGCGTCGAGGCGCCGCGCTCGGGCGTGGAAACCAGTCTTCCGGGCTGGATTACCGAAACGTAATCTGACGGCCCCCGCGGGCTACCACTCGGCCAGCTTGTACAACGCCAATGACGGCGTCTACATTGCACGGCAACGGGCACCGCGCGGGGTTGTTCCGCCACGCGAAAAACAAGGGCGGGTGCTCATCCGAAACACTGGGGAGGAATTGAAGAAATGTTTTCGCATGTGATGATCGGCACCAACGACCTCGAAAAGGCCAAGGCGTTCTACGACGCGCTGCTCGGCACGCTTGGCGTCCGGCCGGCCAAAGTCGATGGCCACCGCATTTTCTACTTCACCAAGACCGGCGTGTTCTCGGTGACGAAGCCGATCAACGGCCAGGCGGCGACGCCGGCGAATGGCGGCACCATCGGCTTTGCGGCGGACTCTCCCGAGCAGGCCGACGCCTGGCACGCGGTTGGCATCGCCAATGGCGGCACCACGTGCGAAAATCCGCCGGGCATTCGCGAGGGCTCAGCGGGCAAACTCTATCTGGCCTATTTGCGCGATCTCGACGGCAACAAGATCTGCGCAATGCATCGGATGCCAGCATAGCTGCGGCTCCCTCCTCATGGCCGGGTAATAGCGCAAAGCGCTTCTTCGCGCTGGATGTCCCGGCCATCCACTCTTCGTCGCAAAGGAAAGACGTGGATACCCAAGACAAGCCCGGGCATAACGAGCTGGATGCCGAAGCGGCTGCTCACTGTTGATCACCGCTTTTGCAACGTGCCATGAGGCGGAAAATCGTGCCTCCAAGGCGCGCTTGTACAAGCCCCTTCCCGCCGTCTACATTGCCGGCCAACGAGCCGAGTGCGCCCGCAAGATGAACGTTCTTGCGCAAATGGGAGGGAATAATCCATGAAACACGCCTACATCCCGCGAACGACGACCTACAATCTCAATCCGGGCGAAGAACTCAACGATCTCAGGATGTCGGACGAGGTCCGTCCGCTGTACGAGCACGTCAAGAAGTTCATCCGCGAGACCGTCGATCCGATGTCGGTCGAGTTCATGCGGCTTGGCGAAAGCAAGAAGGACCGCTGGAGCTTTACGCCCGAGCAACTCGCGGTGCTGCAGAAGGCCAAGGACAAGGCCAAGGAAGAAGGGCTGTGGAATTTCTTCCTGCCCGACGACGAGACCGGCCAGGGCCTGAAGAACCTGGACTACGCCTATATCGCGGTTGAGCTGGCGAAAAATCCGCTCGCTTCGGAAACCATGAACTGCTCGGCGCCGGATACCGGCAACATGGAGGTGCTGGAGCGCGTCGGCACCAAGGAACAGAAGGAGAAGTGGCTGAAGCCGCTGCTCGCGGGCGAGATCCGCTCGGCCTACGCGATGACCGAACCGAATGTCGCCTCCTCCGATGCCAAGAATATTTCGACCACCGCAAAGCTGGTCGGCGACGAATGGGTGATCAACGGCGAAAAATATTACATTTCCGGCGCCGGCGATCCGCGCTGCAAGATCATGATCGTGATGGTGAAGACCAACCCGGATGCGCCGCCGAGCAAGCAGCAGTCGCAGATCCTGGTGCCGATCGATACCCCTGGCGTGGAAATCCTCGGGCCCATGCATGTGTTCGGCCACGACCACGCGCCGCGCGGGCACATGCACCTGCGCTTCAACAATTGCCGGGTACCGAAGGAGAACATGCTGCTCGGCGAAGGCCGCGGCTTTGAAATCTCGCAAGTCCGCCTCGGGCCGGGCCGCATCCATCACTGCATGCGCACCATCGGCAAGGCGGAAAAGGCGCTCGACCTGATGGTGTCGCGCGGTCTGACCCGCGAGGCCTTCGGCAAGAAGATCGCCCATCTCGGCGGCAATCTACAGATCATTGCCCAAGCGCGCTGCGAGATCGAGGCGATGCGGCTGATGGTGCTGAAGGCGGCCAAGGCGATGGACGTGCTCGGCAACAAGGAGGCGCGGATCTGGGTCAGCATGGTGAAAGCCATGGTGCCGGAACGCACCTGCAAGATCATCGACCAGGCGATCCAGATGCACGGCGCCACCGGCATTTCGCAATGGAGCCCGCTCGGCGAGATGTACCAGGACGTCCGCCACCTGCGCTTCGCCGATGGTCCTGATGAAGTGCACTGGATGGTGGTCGGAAGGCACGAGCTGAGCATGCCGTAGGCTGAGCTGTCGTAGGCAAAGGCGCGCAAGCGCCGTGCCCACCGCTACTTGCGCCCGCGCTGAATGGTGGGCACGCTGCGCTTTGCCCACCCTACGCGGAGCCCCCTACATGCAATACGACCCCAGCGACCTGAAACCCCGCGAGCGCTACAAGGTGCTCACATCCTTCGTGCTGCCGCGGCCGATTGCGTGGGTGACGTCGATGGGACCTGCCGGCGTGGTCAACGCGGCGCCGTTCAGCTTCTTCAACGTGTTCTGCGAGGATCCGCCGCTCTGCATGTTCGCCGCCAATCTGCGTCCCGACGGCCGCATCAAGGATACCGTGATCAACATCCGCGCCACGAACGAGTTCGTGGTCAACATGACCGACGAGCCGCTGGCGCAGGCGATGCATGAGAGCAGCGGCGACTTTCCCCCTGATATCGGCGAGCCGGATTACCTAAAACTCAAACTGGCGCCCTCGACCAAGATCGCCGTGCCGCGGCTGACGGATGCGCCGTTTGCGATGGAATGCAGGACCTGGAAGGAAATCGACGTCAACGGCGACCGGTTGCTGGTGATGGGCGAAGGCATCCATTTCCACATTCGCGACGAATTGTGGGATCACGCCGCGATGCGCGTGCATATGGAGCGCTATCACCCGATCGGCCGCATGTTCGCGGACCGTTATTGCCGGACGGATGATCGCGTGATGTTTCCGCCGGCCGAGGGGGCGAAGACGGCGGTTTAAGCTGACGGGTTTCGTAGGGTGGGCAAATCGGGATAGGGGGGAGCCTCTCGGCTCCTCCCCTCCCACACCACCGTACGTACGGGTCCGTATACGGCGGTTCGGTGGATTATGCATGTCGTAGTTCTGTGATGGAAGTCAGGCCGAGTGAACCGAAGAAAGCAATTGGCATTGCAGTGGTGAGCGCGGGGCTGCTTGCGAGCCGCCAAGGGCCACGCGGGCTTCCGGCGGTTCGCGCCGCCAGGTCCCGGCCGACGCCGCAGCGTCGCAGCTCGGCAAAGCGAGCAGGTCCACACTTCCATTGCTTCCAGGCGATGGCGCGCAACCGCCGCCTGATCCATTCCTCAAGCGCGCGCAACACCGACGGGGTTTGGCAGAAGCCGAAGTAACCCCGCCACCCGATGAGGTAGACCGACAGCTCCTTGACGATCTGCGCAAGGCTTCGTCCACGCGTGCGCCGCGTCAGCTCCCGAATTCTCGCCTTGAAGCGGGCGATGGCCTGCGGCGCAACGCGCCGTCGCGGCTTTCGTCCACTCGTGTAGCTGAAGCCCAGGAACTTGCGAACGCTCGGTTTGGCAACCGCACTCTTGGCTTTGTTGACCTTGAGCTTGAGGCGCTTCTCGATGAACCGCTCGATCCCGGCCAGCACCCGCTCGCCCGCCTTCTGACTGCGCACATAGATGTTGCAATCGTCGGCGTAGCGCACGAAGCGATGGCCGCGTTTCTCCAGTTCCTTGTCCAGCACATCCAGCATCAGGTTCGACAACAGCGGCGAGAGCGGCCCACCCTGCGGCGTGCCTTCCTCCGTCGGGCTGACAAGGCCTCCTTCCATCGCACCCGCGGTCAGAAAGCCGCGGATCAGCTTCAGGATGCGTTTGTCGGCAACCCGCTTGGCAACAAGCCCCATCAGGATATCGTGGTTGACCCGGTCGAAGAACTTCTCCAGGTCGATGTCCACGACGATGGCGTGTCCGGACGCAATATACGTCTGCGCCCGCTCTACCGCCTGATGCGCCGAGCGCTTCGGCCGGAAGCCGAAGCTCGTCTCGGAGAACGTTCCGTCCCAGTCGGCTTGCAGCACCTGCATCACCGCCTGCTGGATAAAGCGGTCGAGCACCGTCGGAATGCCGAGCAGCCGCATGCCACCCGACGGCTTCGGTATCTCGACGCGCCACACCGGCTGCGGCTTGTAGATGCCTTCAAGCAACTGGACCCGAACCGTAGGCCAGTGCTCCTTCAGGTAGGCCGACAAGTCATCGACATTCATACCGTCAATGCCTGCCGTACCTTTGTTGCGCTTCACTCGCGCCAACGCTTTCTTCAGGTTCTCACGCTCAACCACGTCTTCCATCGACGGTCCCGCAACCGCCGGGCGTTCGGGACAGGCTCTCGCCGGGCGCGCTTCGGGCTCTCGGGCGGCGGCGCTTCGGGCTTCACCCTCCGCTCCGGTGCCCAAGTTCAGCTCGACCTGGTTCTTCTGCCGCATGGCTCGCACGAGATCGCCGCTCTACTAACCGCTTCCACCGTTCAGGCCTTCGGCGGCGCGCTGCCGCCTACTACGCCCTCTGCTGACTTCTGCGCTGCGGTCAGGCCGCCTTGCGGCGGCCTCAGTCCCAAAGCTGGGACGCAGCGCAGACCTCCCGAGGTAAGACCGACCGCCTTCACCGCACGCCCCGCCGGATCTACCACCCCGACCTTTGATGACCATGGACTTCGCGATTGGCTGCTCGCTCGTCCGGCCGGGCAGGCCTCGTTATCCGGTGTTTGTCCATCGGGCCGCGGCTTTGCTCCACGCTTTCTTCAGACCCCACCTCGCGGTGACGCCCTTGCGCTTCGCTAGTCCTTCGCCGTCATCAGGCTAGACAGAGGACTTCCACCTCCAAGCTGTCGTTCATACTCGGCACACAGCCGCCGGGTCGCGCGAATGCGCGCCCGATGACAGGCTCCGCCTGCCCACCCTTCCGACCACGCATGAAGACGGTGGGCACGGCGCAAGAGCGCCTTTGCCCACCCTACAAATTTCAGGTTGGCCGGTGCGCGCGGAGGAAGGACCGGATCTGGCGCACCGCGAGCGTCACGCGCTCTTTCGGCTCCTTCCACGGAAATAGACTCACTTCCGCATTCGGCGCCAGCATCGCGCTCTCCATCGCGACGGCGTAAGGATGCGCGGGGATATCGTCGGGCAGGATCAAGACCGGCGTCCGGCACTGGCGGACGAAGTCACGGGTCACGGTGAAGACGAAATCCGGATTGGTGCGATACATCCGCGTCAGGAATTTCTCGGCCTGCTCCATCGTGATGTCGGGCCGGCGCTTTGTCAGTTCCGGCGCCCAGCCGGTCATGTTGTTATTGTAGAACAGATCGCGCATCTCGGGGCGCGAACCTGACGGCATCGCCAGCACGCCCGCAACGACGCGGTCCGGTGCGCGCTTGATCAGATTCCAGATCAAGGGGCCGCCGATGCAGAAGCCCAGCACCATGAACTTGTCGAAGCCCAGATGATCCATCAGCGCAAGCTGATCGTCGGTATGGGAATCCCAGGGACGGTCGATCTCGAGCGGGCCTGACGACTGACCGGGCGGCGCGTTGCGCAGGTCGTAGGCGATGCAGCAATATTCGTTGCCGAATTCCTTGATCGCGTTGAACGGCGGATAGTCGCCGGTGATCCCTGAGATGTTCGAATTCAATCCGCCGCCGGCGATCAAGAGCAGCGGGAAGCCGGAGCCGGCCTCTTCATAGTGGATGCGGACGGCGCCCTTTTCGAAAAAGCTCATCGCGTTCCCCCTCGCCTCACGCCTTCACGGGCTCGCCGATTTTGTCCTGCGTCTTGGTGTCGAAATCAGAGGCCTCGTGCCGCTCGTGCAACTGGCTGGCCGGATCGCCCGAGATACGGTTGACCATGCGGCCGCGCTTTACCGCCGGGCGTTTGGCGATCGCATCGGTCCAGCGCTGCACGTTCTTGTACTCATGTACGGACAGGAATTCACCGGCGCCGTAGACCAGGCCTTTCGCCAGTGCGCCGTACCATGGCCAAGTCGCCATGTCGGCGATCGTGTATTCGCTGCCTGCGAGAAATTCATTGTCGGCCAGACGCCGATCGAGGACGTCGAGCTGGCGCTTCACCTCCATGGCGTAGCGGTCGATGGCGTATTCGATCTTGGTCGGCGCGTAGGCGTAGAAGTGGCCAAAGCCGCCGCCGAGAAACGGCGCGCTGCCCATCTGCCAGAATAGCCATGACAGGCATTCGGCCCGCGACGCACCTCCGGCTGGCAGAAACGCGCCGAACTTTTCAGCGAGATGCATCAAGATCGCACCGGACTCGAACACGCGGATCGGCGTCGGCCCGCTGCGGTCCATCAGCGCCGGGATTTTCGAGTTCGGATTGACCGCGACAAAGCCGCTGCCGAACTGGTTGCCGTCGATCTTGATCAGCCAGGCGTCGTATTCGGCGCCGCTGTGGCCGGCGGCCAACAGCTCCTCGAACATGACGGTGACCTTGACGCCGTTCGGCGTCGCCAGCGAATAGAGCTGAAACGGATGCCGGCCGACCGGAAGCTCCGCCTCATGCGTGAGGCCTGCAATCGGGCGGTTGATGGCGGCGAAGCGGCCGCCGCTTTCCTTGTTCCAGGTCCAGACTTTTGGCGGGACGTAAGCTGTGGGATCGGTAACGGGGGCGTCGGTCATTCGGGTTGGCTCCAGGCTCCTTCGAGCCGTCTCGCGATTTGCGTGATCTGTCGCGCGGCGGCCGGCGCAATCCATGTAAGGCTTCGTATCAGCACTGCAACCAAACAAAAAGCGCGCAAAAGTCAGGGGAGGAATGCGCCATGCCGCGCCTGCCCTGATTGCACGAGGCAAGTGTACTCGGAGCAATGCTGCTGTGGCTGGCGTAGTCGAGATCGGCCATAATGGAGGTGTCGCCAGCAAAGAGACCATCCACATGCTCCCATCACAGCGCGCCCTGTTCGAGATACCGCGGCAGATCTGCTACCTGAACGCTGCCTCTTACAGCCCGCTGCCGCTTCGAACGCTGGAGGCCGGCCGCGCCGCGGTGCTCCGCAAGGGCACGCCGTGGACGCTCGAGGCCTCGTTCGCCAACCAACAGCATGAACGCGCGCGCATTGCCGCCGCCCGGCTGATCAATGTCGACGCCGCCGATATCGCGCTGATTCCCTCGATCAGTTACGGCGTTGCGACCGCGGCGAAGATGCTGCCGATCGCCCGCGGCACGCGCGTGATCGTGCTGGAGAACGATCATTCCTCGCCGGTGCTTGAATGGCAGACCCGGGCCGAGGCGGAAGGCTTTACCGTCGAGACGGTTCGGCAGCCGGACGACGGCGACTGGACATCGGCGGTCCTCGAAAACATCGAGCGATCCGGCGCCCATCCGCTCAGCCTGGCCTCGATCTCCTCGGTGCACTGGTCGGACGGCGGGTTGATCGATGTCGACAAGGTCGGCGCGGCGCTGCGGCTGCGGGGCGCCGCCTTCCTCGTCGACGCGACGCACAGCGTTGGCGTGCTGACGACCGACGTGAAGCGGCTCGACCCGGATTTTGTGATCTTCCCGACCTACAAATGGCTGCTCGGCCCCTACGGCCGCGCCTTTCTCTATGTCGCAAAACGCCATCAAGGCGGTCTCCCGCTTGAGCAGACCGCGTCCGGCCGCCGCAACGTGCGCGGCCGATAACGCGGTCTATTTCACCGATCTCAGTTACGTTCCCGATGCGCGGCGCTTCGACATGGGCGAGCGCGATCATTTCATCTCGATGGAGATGGCCTCGATCGGCATGGAGATGATGGCTGACTGGGGCGCGCCCGCCATTGTGCAACGTCTCACGATGCTGACGGAGCGGATCGCGCAAGCCGTGCGCGGCATCGGCGTCCACGTTCCCGAACCTCATCTGCGGGCGCCGCATGTATTGAGCCTCGCCTTCAAGGGCGGAATGCCGGCGGGATTGATCGAGAAAATGGCAAGCGAGGGCGTCTACGTCGCGCCGCGCCTGGGGCGGATGCGTGTGTCGCCGCACGTCTATAATGACGAAGCCGATGTCGATCGCTTTGCTGAGGTTTTGACGCGGCGGCTGCGAGACTTGTAGGGTGGGCAACGGCGCACTTGCGCCGTGCCCGCCACCTATTCCGATCGCGAAACCGAATGGTGGGCACGCTTCGCTTTGCCCAGCCTACGGAAGCGGATTACGACGCCGCCACCTTCCGCGGCGCCTCCGCCCGCTCCATCACGAACCCTTCATAGCCTTTCGCCGCAACATCGTTGCAGATCTGCCGGTAGGGCCCGACACCGCCGATATAGGGCATGAAGATGCGCGGCTTGCCGGGGACATTGGCGCCCATGTACCAGGAATTGGCCTGCGGATAGAGCGTCGTGTAGGCGACCTCGTTGACGTGGGCGACCCATTTGTCCTCGGCATCGACAGCCGCCTCCATGGTGTCGAGGTCGCGGTCGCGCATATAGGCCATGCAATCGGTGATCCAGTCGACGTGCTGCTCGATCGAGACGATCATGTTCGACAGCACCGACGGGCTGCCAGGACCGGTGATGACGAAGAGGTTGGGAAAGCCCGCGCTCATCAGGCCGAGATAGGTGCGCGGGCCCGCGGCCCATTTCTGGTTCAGCGTCTGGCCGTTGCGGCTCCGGATATCGATTTTCGCCACCGACCCCGTCATGGCGTCAAAACCGGTCGCCAGCACCAGCGCGTCGACCTCGTAGTCCTTCGCACCGACGCGCACCGCGTTATCGGTGATCTCCTCGATCGGACTGGACCTGATGTCGACCAGCGTCACGTTGGGACGGTTGAAGGTCGCGAAATAATCGGTGTCGATGCAGATGCGTTTTGAGCCGATCGGATGATTGTTCGGCTGCAGCAGTTTTGCGGTTTCCGGGTCCTTCACGATCTCGGCGATTTTTTCGCGGACGAAATTCGCGGCGGTGTCGTTGGCCGCCTGGTCGAGCGCGAGATTGTTGTAGACGGACATGAAAGTCAGCCCGCCGCGACTCCAGCGTGCTTCATATTTGGCGCGGCGTTCGTTATCGCCGTCGTCGAGCGCGCCGCGGTCGGGCATTTCGGTATAGATGCCGTTCTTCGCGACCTCGCGCGCAAAGCGTCTGATCTCGGGATAGTTGTCGCGAAACTTCTGCCGTTCCGCTTCCGAGAGTTGCGCATTGCGGGCCGGAATCGAGAAGTTCGCCGTGCGCTGAAACACGGTGAGCTGGCTGGCCTGCTCGGCAATGACCGGCACCGACTGGATCCCCGACGATCCGGTGCCGATCACGCCGACGCGCTGACCGGTGAAATCGACTTCTTCATGCGGCCAGTGGCCGGTGTGGTAGACCTTGCCCTTGAAGCGATCGAGACCCTTGATGTCGGGCATCCGCGCGTTCGACAGGCAGCCGGTGGCGAGCACGACAAATTTTGCTGACACCATCTTGCCGTCGGACGTCGTGACCGACCACAGCGACGTCGTCTCGTCGAACACGGCGCGATCGACGCGGGCGTTGAACTGGATGTCCGGCCGCAGGTTGAAGCGGTCGGCGACGTGGTTGGCGTATTTCAGAATCTCCGGCTGCGGCGCGTAGCGTTCGCTCCAGTCCCATTCCTGCTGCAGCTCTTCGGAGAACGAATAGGAATACTGCATGCTCTCGACGTCGCAGCGCGCACCGGGGTAGCGGTTCCAGTACCAGGTGCCGCCGACGCCGTTGCCCTGCTCGTAGACCCGCGCCGTCATCCCCTGCCCGCGTAACCGGTGCAGCATGTACATGCCGGCAAAACCTGCGCCGACCACAACGACGTCGTAGGTCCCGGTGGATTTGGCGGCGGTGGACGGCATCGCGGACATGAAGACTGGCTCCCTGATATTCTCTTTGATTTGGCAGGCAGCATTCCTCGCGTAGCGCCAAAGCGCAAGACGCAAATCGGCGGGCTGGCCTTGCATATTTTGCGAGGTGGAATGTCTGCTCCTCGGGACGGCCGTCCCGCTTGGCACGCATGCCCCCGATGGGCTAGCGTTCAACACCGCAATCAAAACCAACAATGAGCGGCTGGCCCAGCGGCCGCCACAGGGAGTGACACCGCCATGAAATCGCCGATCTGCGACATGCTGGGAATCGAGTTTCCGCTGCTCGCCTTCAGCCATTGCCGCGACGTGGTCGCGGCCGTCAGCCGCGCCGGCGGCTTTGGCGTGCTGGGCGCGACCGCGCATTCGCCGGAGACGATCGAGCAGGAATTGAAATGGATCGACGATCACACCGATGGCAAGCCGTACGGGCTCGACGTGCTGATCCCGGAAAACATCTCGACCGCGGGTGAAAAGGACGTCACCTGGAAAAGCCTGGAGCGAAGGATCTCGCCGCAGCATCGCGACTTCACCCGCAACCTGCTGAAGAAATACGGCGTCGAGTTGACGACGACCAACGTCGCCGACGACCAGCCGCAGCCGTTCGATGCGCAGCGCGCGCTCGACGTGCTTGACGTCTCGTTCCGACATCCGATCAAGCTGATCGCGAATGCGCTCGGCGTGCCGCCGAAGCAGATGATCGACATGGGCCGCAAGCACGGTGTGCCGGTCGCCGCGCTGGTCGGCTCCAAAGAGCATGCGCTGCGGCAGGTCGCAGCCGGGATCGATATCCTCGTGGCGCAGGGCACCGAGGCCGGCGGCCATTGCGGCGAAGTCTCGACCATGGTGCTGGTGCCCGAGGTGATCAAGGCGATCAAGCCGGTCCGCGACGTGCCGGTGCTGGCCGCGGGCGGCATCATGACCGGCCGGCAGATGGCGGCGTGCATGGCGATGGGCGCGGCGGGCGCGTGGACCGGCTCGGTGTGGCTGGCGACGGTGGAATCGGAGACGACGGAGATTTTTCGCGAGAAGATGATCGCAGCCTCGTCGCGCGATGCGGTCCGCTCCAAGGGCCGCACCGGCAAGCCGGCGCGGCAATTGCGTTCGGTGTGGACCGATGCCTGGGACCGCGGGCCTGACAGCCCCGGCGCGCTGCCGATGCCGCTGCAAAGCATCATCAGCCGCGACGCCTTCAACTCGATCGACCGCGCCGCCGCCGCAGGGAATGCGCAGGCACGCGACCTCGTGACGTATTTTGTCGGCCAGGGCGTCGGCCTGATCGACAGCGTGAAATCGGCCGGCGCGGTGGTGCAGGAATTCAAGGAAGATTTTGCCGACGCGGTGGAGCATATGAATATGCTGATGGAGGAGTGAGCGCGAACCTCCCGTAGGGTGGGCAAAGCGAAGCGTGCCCACCACTTCCGGGCAGGAAATTAGATGGTGGGCACGGCGCTGGCGCGCCTTTGCCCACCCTACGAGTCCTGCGATGACGAACTAACAATTCGAAAGCGAAACAAGAAGAAATGTCGAACAACAACTCCCCCCTCCCCGCAGATCGCATTCCCGTCATCGTCGGCGTCGGCGAAATCGTCGACCGGCCAACGGACATAGCCGCCGGCCTCGAGCCGCTGGCGCTGCTTGAGCAGGCCGTGCAGTGCGCGGAGGCGGACAGCGGAGCAAAACTGCTTGGTGAGCTCGGCTCGCTCGACGTCGTCAATTTCCTGAGCTGGCGCTACCGCGATCCCGAGAAGCAGTTGGCCGCGCGGCTCGGCGCCAGCCCGGCGCATTGCTATTACGGCCCGGTCGGCGGCGAGAGCCCGATCCGTTACATTCACGAAGCGGCCAAGCGCATCGCGCGCGGCGAATGCAGCGTGGCCGTGGTCTGCGGCGCGGAGGCGCAATCCACCGCAACCAAGGCCGAGCGCGGCGGCATCGCGCTGCCGTGGACGCCGTTCACCCACGACGTCGAGGAGCCGAAGCGCGGCGCGGCGTTCCAGAAGCCGATGGCGGTGAAGCTCGGCGTGTTCCGCCCGATCACGGTCTATCCGCTGTATGAATCCGCCACCTCAGCGCATTGGGGCCAGACCCCGCGCGAGGCGCTCGCCGAATCCGGCGCGCTGTGGTCCACCTACTCGAAGGTCGCGTCCGAGAATCCGAATTCGTGGCTGAAGAAGCGCTTTGCGCCCGAGGAAATCACTACGCCCACACCCGACAATCGGCTGATCGCCTGGCCGTACACAAAACTGATGGTGGCCAATCCGACCGTGAACATGGGCGGAGCCGTCCTGCTGACGTCGCTCGCGAAAGCGCGCGCGGCCGGCGTGCCTGAAGATCGCCTGATCTATCCGATCGGTGGTGCCTCGGCGGAAGAGCCGCGCGATTATCTCGTGCGCGACCAGTTCTATGAGAGCCATCCGCAGAACGCCGTGCTGAAGGCCGTCATGGACCTCGTCGATGGCGACGGCAAAAAATTCGACGTCATCGAGCTGTATAGCTGCTTTCCCTGCGTGCCCAAGATGGCGCGACGAACGCTCGGCCTTGGGCCTGACGTGCAGCCGACGGTAACCGGCGGCCTCACCTTCTTCGGCGCGCCGCTCAACACGTATATGACGCACGCCGCCGTCGCGATGGTGCGAGCCTTGCGTGAACGCGGCAAGCTCGGCCTGCTCTACGGCCAGGGCGGCTTTGTCACCAAGCATCACGCCCTGGTGCTGTCGCGCGAGGCGCCGAAGGAGGCGCTGGCGCAGGAGACCAGCGTACAGGCCGAAGCCGATCGCAACCGCAGCAAGGTGCCGGACTTCGTCACCGAGGCCTCAGACAAGGGCAAGGTCGAGAGCTTTACCGTGATCTACCTGGGCAAGGGCGAGGTCGAGCACGGCGTGGTGATGATGCGCACCGAAGGCGACGCGCGGGCGTTGGCTCGTGTCCCTGCCAGTGACGCAGCGACGCTGGCGCATTTGCTGAACATGGATAGAACGCCGGTGGGCTCGGTCGGCGATATCGTTACCGCAGACGATGGCGTGCTGGAGTGGCGTGTGGGGTAGTGTCTTGCTTCCCCTCTCCCCTTGTGGGAGAGGGTGGATCAATCGCGCGGAAAGCGCGATTGAGACGGGTGAGGGGTCTGTCTCCACGGAGAGAACCCCTCATCCGGCACGGACTTCGTCCGCGCCACCTTCTCCCACAAGGGGAGAAGGGAAAAGAATTCAAGCCGCCCGCACCGTATCCAGGAACTTGCCGACCTCGAGCTTGAGGCGGTTGGAGTCCGCCGACAGCGACTGTGCCGCTGAAAGCACCTGCGCGGAGGCCGAGCCGGTCTCGCCGGCCCCGCGCTGCACGTCGGTGATGTTGGCGGAAACCTGCTGGGTGCCCTGGGCCGCCTGCTGCACGTTGCGGGAGATCTCCTGCGTCGCAGCCCCCTGCTCTTCCACGGCGGCCGCAATCGTTGAGGCGATCTCGGCCAGCCGTTCGATGGTGCCGCTGATCCCCTTGATCGCGCCGACCGATTCCTGGGTGGCGCCCTGGATGCCGGTGATCTGCTGGCCGATCTCGCCGGTCGCCTTCGCCGTCTGTTCGGCGAGCGCCTTCACTTCGGAGGCCACGACCGCAAAACCACGGCCGGCTTCGCCGGCGCGCGCCGCCTCGATGGTGGCGTTGAGCGCGAGCAGATTGGTCTGGCCTGCGATAGTGTTGATGAGTTCGACGACATCCCCGATACGGCTGGCGGCCTTGGACAGCTCACTGACGCGGTCGTTGGTGATGCGGGCCTGATCGACCGCCTCGCCGGCCATCCGCGCCGATTCCTGCACCTGTCGGCTGATCTCGTTGACGGAAGAAGTCAGCTCTTCCGTCGCTGACGCAACCGATTGCACGTTGGTGGATGCTTCTTCCGAGGCAGCGGCCACCATCGTGGTCACCTGCTGGGCGCGCTCGGCGGTTGCCGTCAGCGTGCCGGCGGACGCTTCGAGTTCGGTAGACGCCGACGATACGGTTTCGACGATCTCGCCGACGGCTGCCTCGAAGGAATCCGCCAGCCTGACCATTTCGGTCTTGCGCTGCTGGGCCGCGATCTGGTCCTGCTTCGTCTTGGTTTCCGCATCCTCGCGCGCCTTCTGTTCCGAGACGACCTTGAACTTCTCGACGGCGCCCGCGACGGCGCCGAGTTCGTCCTTGCGGCCTAGGCCCGGCAGCACCACGGCGAAATTGCCGCCGGCAAGCTCGTCCATCGACACGCTCAATGCCCGCATCGGACGGGCGATCGTGAAGAAAGAAAATATGCTGGTTCCGATCAGCAACAGCATGGTACCGATACCCAGCGCCATGGATTCCCATTCCGCCGAAGCCATCTCCCGCGCGGCCTGGGCGGCCTGCTCCTCCACGCCGTGCTTGGCAAACTCGGTGATCTGGTTGGCAAGCGGCTCAAGTTCGTCGGCGATCGGCAGTGTGACTTCGCGGGCGATGCGAACGGCGTCTTCGTTCAGCTTCGTAATCCGTGCTGCGGCGTCGGCGCCGCCGCCTGCCGCGGCGATCGCTTCGGCGCGAATAGCCGCGATCTGCTGAGCCCCCTTCGAATAATCGCTCGCCTTCGCCTTCAGCTTCTCGATGCGCGCACGGTTTTCGGCGGACTTGGACAAGCTGAGCATCGCGTCGCCAAAATGGTTCACCGACTTCAGTCGGGCCGCAAGATAGCCGCTGGCCATTTGCAGGTCCGCCGGATTGTTGACGAGACGAAGGTCACGCACGCCGATCTGCATGCCGCGAATCGACGCTTTCGCGTCTACCGCGTCACGCGCAATCGATTGCTGCGCGGACTTACGCATATCGGCTTCGCGCATCGCCGCGTTGGACCGGATCTGGACGGTCACCATCGTGGCGACGAGCAGAACGCCGAGGCCGGAGGCGATGCCGAGCTTGGCGCCGATGGATAGATTCAGAACGAAGCGGGTGATGCTCGACATGATGGGCGTCCTTGAAAGCAGCAGCGTCAGTGAAATCGCGGTGATGCCGTTGTTTCCCGCGCGGCGGGATCACGGTTGAAAAGCGCCGGGCCGGATAATCGGACGAGCCGGTTCGTTGCGAACGAAGGGCTCCTGCGGCGGCTTCGCCACAGAGCGACACTCATGCCGCTAAGGTTTCATACGATGGTTAATCAGGGACTAAGCGGAGATACTTGGGGAAATCGTAGAACTACGGTATCGCCGCTCGCTTCGCCGCTATCAGGGCTGACTGTCCGTATTCCTACGTGCCGCCGACAAGGTCTGCTGCGGCGTTTCGCCAAACAACTCGCGATACAGCGCAGTAAACTCGCCCATGTGCCAGAATCCGTTCACGAGCGCGACCGCTTTCACCGACTGCACCGACGCGCCCCGCACCAGTTGTTGTCGTACGTTCCACATCCGCCGCAGCCGCATGTAGCGATGCATGCTCATGCCGCGAATGGCAACCACCGCGTTATGCAGCGTTCGCACCGAGACCCCGAGTTGCCGCGCCACGTCGGCGCTGTACAGCGTCTTGCCGGCGCTTTCGGCCACGAACTCGTCGAGCTTTCGAACCAGCGCCAGATAGTGGCTCAGGCTCAGGCGCTTGGCGTCGGGTGTGGGCGACGCCGCAGCTATCGCCAGATCGCACGCCTGCAGGATCGATTCTTCAACGTGCTCGATGACGTTCGGCTGTGCGAAAGTGTCGGGCGAATGCGAAGCGAGCGTCAGGACATCGCGAACTGTCGCCCGCAGCGTCTCGGATTTGTCCGGCAGCGTCACTATCAGTTGAGCGCTATCAGCATCGCCCGGCCAGCCGCGATCGTCGATGGAAGCGAAATTCACAAGCGCCACCAGATTGGCCTGCTGCTCCACGATCTCGCACGTTGCGGTACCCTTGACCAGGAGCAAGGTCGGTGCGCGGGCTTCGACGCCGTCGATGATCAACGAAGCCGCATCGTCCATCGTGAAGCCGACGATCGCCCCGGTCGTGGAATACTGCATCTGCAGAATTCGCGGGAACGTCCTCTGCAGATGGACCGAACAGGACTTCAGCTTCAACGTGGCGAAAGCGGCATCGAAGTCCTTGGCGTCGATCGGCATGCTCTTGGCATCGCCCAGCCCGTCGATGCTCCGGAAACGATCGACGTTCAGAGACCGGCTGACCTTTACGAACTCGGACTCAACTAGTTCATCAAGCAACGACACGCGGCGGTCATCCGAGCCGTCGGCAGCGATCGTTGCAACAACGACAAGGAACGCTAGCCGGGATTGAGAGGGATCGTTTGCGCAACTTGACCATGGCGGATGGGTGCCTCGATGCGCCCGGGCCATCGGATGAAGCGTCTTGAGTCCTGGCGCGTCTTCATTGACGCAGAACACTTGGCATCAGAACTTGATATCAGAACTTGGTATCAGATCATCACGATGCCTTTTTATATTACCAAGTTTTCCCGATTTCGGAACTGCATTGGCCACATTCGGCATCAGTTTCGCTCAGGGCGATTGATCGGCGCATGCCGCAATCGCAATTTTTCGATCTAGGGATGTCTCCTGCTTCTCGTGCAGCCGAAACAGGCTGCCTGCGGCAGTCGCGTTTCTGATTCGGATCATCGGCGATCGCGAAGCCGGCATGCGGAACTGGCTTCGGACGTAATAGTCAGTACGAAATCAGGCCGCCCGCACCGAGTCGAGGAACCGGCCGACCTCGAGCTTGAGGCGGTTAGAGTCGCCTGACAACGATTGCGCCGCTGCCAGCACCTGCGAGGACGCCGATCCGGTATCGCTGGCGCCGCGTTGCACGTCGCCAATATTGGAGGACACCTGCTGGGTACCCATGGCCGCCTGCTGCACGTTGCGGGAGATCTCCTGCGTCGCCGCGCCCTGCTCTTCCACGGCGGCTGCGATGGTCGACGAAATCTCCGACAGTCTTTCAATCGTGCCGCTGATGGCCTGGATCGCGTTCACCGACTCCTGCGTTGCCGCCTGGATGCCGGTAATCTGTTGTCCGATCTCGCCGGTTGCCTTCGCGGTCTGTTCCGCCAGTGCCTTCACTTCGGAAGCCACGACGGCGAAACCGCGTCCGGCCTCGCCGGCGCGCGCCGCCTCGATGGTGGCGTTGAGCGCCAACAGGTTGGTCTGGCCGGCGATGGTGTTGATCAGCTCGACGACGTCGCCGATGCGGGTTGCCGCCTTCGACAATTCGCTGACGCGGTCGTTGGTGGTGCGAGCCTGGTCCACCGCATCATTGGCCATCCGCGCCGATTCCTGGACCTGGCGGCTGATCTCGGTGACGGACGATGCCATCTCTTCGGTGGCCGATGCCACCGACTGCACGTTGGTCGAAGCCTCTCCCGAGGCCGCCGCGACCGTGGTCGCGAGTTGCTGCGCACGCTCCGCGGTCGCAGTCAGCGTACCCGCCGAGACCTCGAGTTGACTCGAGGCCGAAGACACGGCGTCGACGATCTGGCCGACCGCCGCCTCGAAATCGTTGGCCATCTTGTTCATGTCCGACTTGCGGCCCGCGACGGCGCGGGCCTCGGCCGCGCGTTGCTCGGCCTCCAGCGACTGGCGAGCCACGGCATTGCTCTTGAACACCTCGACCGCCTTGGCCATCTCGCCAACCTCGTCGCCGCGCCCGATGCCGGGTACCTCGACGTCGAGGTTGCCGCCGGCAAGGTCGTTCATCGCGACGGTCATCCGCTGCAACGGCGCGGTGATGCTCCGCGCCACGAAGATCGATACCGCAAGCATCAATAGCAGGATCACGCCGGCAATTATCAGGGAGCGCTGGGTCGATACCCAGGCCTGCGCCTTCAGGTCGTCGATGTAGACACCGGTGCCGATGACCCAGTTCCACGGCGCAAAACCAACCACATAGGACAATTTCGGCTGCGGCTTGTCGAAGCCCGGCTTGGGCCACTCGTAGGGAACGAAGCCGGAGCCGTCCTTTTTTACGGTGTCGACGAAGTCGACGAACAACAGCTTGCCGTTCGGATCCTTGTAGGTCGAGAGATCGCTGCCGTTCATTTCCGGCTTGATCGGATGCATCACCATTTTGGGATGCATGTCGTTGATCCAGTAATAGTCGTTATTGCCGTAGCGAAGCGCCGCAATCCGCGCCATCGCCCGCTTCTGCGCGTCGGCGTCCGGAGCACCGCCCTTCTGCGCCGCCGCATGCTCTTCCTTGACGATGCCGAGCGCGAGTTCGCCGAGGTGCCGCAGTTCGATCTGCTTCTGCTGATTGAGGCTCGACGCCAGTTCGCGCGACTCGAGGAAGGTCGCGCCCAGCAGCCCGACAAAGCTGAGAAAGATGAGGGCATAGATCTTTCGGCCAACCGTCATCCTGGCCTGACGAATCACTCCAAACATGCTCGATCTCCACGCAAAGGACGGGGCGCCCGTCTCATTGCACGGAATCGTATATGTCAGCCGCTTTCTTCCCGTTAATTTTCTACTCGGTAGATATACGGAATTTTATTAACCGGGGCGGCAGCAGCCTTATGCCGCCCGTACCGAGTTCAGGAACTTGCCGACCTCGAGCTTGAGGCGGCTCGAGTCCGACGACAGCGACTGGGCCGACGAGAGCACCTGCGTCGAGGCCGAGCCGGTCTCGCCAGCCCCGCGCTGCACATCCGTGATATTGGCGGATACCTGCTGGGTGCCGCGGGCCGCCTGCTGCACATTGCGGGAGATTTCCTGGGTTGCGGCACCCTGCTCTTCCACGGCCGCTGCGATGGTCGAAGATATTTCCGACAGCTTCTCGATCGTGGTGCTGATCGCCTGGATCGCGCCGACGGACTCCTCGGTCGCGGCCTGGATGCCGGTGATCTGCTGGCCGATCTCACCCGTCGCCTTCGAGGTCTGTTCCGCCAGCGCCTTCACTTCGGACGCCACGACCGCGAAACCGCGGCCGGCGTCGCCGGCGCGGGCCGCCTCGATGGTGGCGTTGAGCGCCAGCAGATTGGTCTGTTCGGCGATGGTGTTGATGAGTTCGACCACCGCGCCGATACGGGCCGCCGCCTTCGCCAATTCGCTGACCCGGCCATTGGTGGTGCGGGCCTGGTCGACGGCCTCGTTGGCCATCCGCGCCGATTCCTGGACCTGGCGGCCGATTTCGGTGATCGACGAGGCCATCTCCTCGGTGGAGGAAGCGACCGACTGCACATTGGTGGAGGCTTCCTCGGAAGCCGCGGCCACCATCGTGGTCAGCTCCTGGGCGCGTTCGGCAGTTGCCGTCAGCGTGCCGGCGGCGGCTTCGAGTTCGGTCGAAGCCGACGACACGGTCTCCACGATCTCGCCGACCGCACCTTCGAAATCATCGGCCAGTTTGATCATTTCCTGCTTGCGCCGCTGCGCCGCGACCTGGTCCTGCTGGACCTTGGCCTCGGCTTCCTCGCGCGCCTTGTGCTCGGCGTTCTCGCGAATGACAGTCACCGTCTTGGCGAGGTCGCCGATTTCGTCGCCGCGGCCGGCACCGGGAATTTCGACATCGAGATTGCCGCCGGCCATCTTGCCCAACGCGCCGTTCAGGCGCGTCATCGGACGTGCGACCCCGAGGAAAGAAAACACGACCGAGGCGATCAACGACACGACGACGACGATCGCCATGATCAGGTTGATCTGGTTGGCACGCTCGGTGTCGGCCATGACTTCGTCCTTGGAGGTCGTCGCATCCTTTTGCGCGCCAGCGACGGTGGCTTCCATCAGATCGACGACATCTGCGGCGGCCTTGACAGTGCGATTGGCGATGATGTCGTTCTTTACCTGCTCGGTCTTTACGGCGTCCTCGTTGGCGGCCAGGAAGCGCTTGACGATCGAAGACAGGTTGCTGACCACGACCAGCAACTCGCGGTCGTCGGCCTCACCGCGCAGCTTGTTGAAGACATCCTTCAGCGAGGCCTCGGTCTTGCCCATCTCGGTGACCAGGTTGGCATCGCCGGTGGCGCCGAGTTTCCAGGCCGCCGCCCGCAGCGCGTTCACCTTGGCATCGGCCTGAAACAGCAAACGTTCGATCTCGAGGCGGTTGTCCAGCTTCGCCATGGTCGGCGAACCCAACTGGGCTGCGACGGCCTTGGTCCATTCATCCGAGACGACCGAGCGCTTGTCGATCTGCGCCAGCAGCGTGATCTGCGCCTTCGCGAGATCTTCGACGGCGGCGGTAAAGCCGTCCATCAAGGCCTTGATCTTCTGCAGCCGTTCCCTGGCATCAGGCCGCTGGGCGGTTGCGAGCGCAGCTTCCAGTTCCTTCGCTGCGCTCGCCTTGTAGCGCTGCAAATCGGCAATGGTCTTTTCGACCTCGCCGGCGGCTCTCGACAGCCTTACGGCGCCGGCGGCAAGCTGAATCTTGCGCAGGTCGATATGTGCCGAGAGCGAGTTGTCGGCCACCTGCTGCGATCGGCCGGCGCGCCCGCTGGCTTCTTCAATTCTCGATTCAGTGACCATCTGGTTGGCCACCATGCCGATCGCCAGCAAGACGCCGACCGCCCCGGCCAAGCCCAGTTTGTTTCCGATACGGTTGAGCTTGATCATGTCGACGACCCCAAATTCTTCTGACGCGGTTTTTCCGGAGGCGGAATTTGCGGCGCAAAGGAACCGGCAACCTTCGCGCGCGAATTCCGAAGATGCGGCGCAGCGTAGCGGGGACCGGTTAATTTCCGCTTGCGTGAAACTACGGAAGACCCAGCCGGTTGTGGCGCCATCGATTTCGCGCCGAACGCGAAAAGGCCCGGCCCCCTTGCCGGCGGCCGGTTGTCAGGCTGCCCGGACCGACTCCAGAAACTTGCCGACCTCGAGCCGGAGGCGCTGGCTGTCGCCCGACAGCGACTGCGCCGCCGAAAGCACCTGTGAAGAGGCCGCACCGGTCTCGCCGGCGCCGCGCTGCACATCGGTGATATTAGTCGAGACCTGGTGGGTACCCCGGGCCGCCTGCTGCACATTGCGGGAGATTTCCTGGGTTGCCGCGCCCTGTTCTTCCACGGCAGCTGCGATCGCCGAGGAGATTTCCGCCAGCCTTTCGATGGTGCCGCTGATTTCCTTGATCGCGCTCACCGACTCCTGGGTCGCGCCCTGGATGCCGGTAATCTGCTGGCTGATTTCGCCGGTGGCCTTGGCCGTCTGTTCGGCGAGCGCCTTGACTTCCGAGGCCACGACCGCAAAGCCGCGACCGGCATCACCGGCGCGCGCCGCTTCGATGGTGGCATTGAGCGCGAGCAAATTGGTCTGGCCGGCGATGGTGTTGATGAGTTCGACCACGTCGCCGATCCGGCTCGCCGCCTTGGACAATTCGCTGACCCGGTCGTTGGTGACGCGGGCCTGACCGACCGCGTCGGTCGCCATCCGCGCCGATTCCTGTACCTGGCGGCCGATCTCGGTGACCGAGGAAGAAAGCTCTTCGGTCGCCGATGCCACCGACTGCACGTTGGCGGAGGCTTCTCCGGAAGCCGAGGCCACGGCTGACGTCAGCGTCTGCGAGCGTTCGGCGGTTGCCGACAACGTGCCGGCGGAGGCCTCGAGTTGCGTCGAAGCCGACGACACCGTCTGCACGATCTCGCCGATCACGTTCTCGAAATTGCGGGTGATGCCGTCTACCCGCCGGCCGCGCTCGATCTTGGCTTCGGCGTCGGCGGCTGCGGCCTCGTCGACGGCTTTCTTGGCAATCAGCGCCTGCTTGAATACCTGCAAGGTGTCCGCCATCGCGCCGATTTCGGTCTTCTCGCCCTGATGCGGCACATCCGCGCTCAAATCGCCTTTGCCGAGCGCCTGCATCGGCGTGACGATCGAGGCAATGCCACTCGAGACGTCGCGAACCAGATAGGTGCTGACGGCGATGCCGACGATGACGGCTGTGCCAAGAATCAGGCCAAGCATCACGAGCGCCGAGGTGTAGCTGTCGGCGGCGTCCCGCGCCGCCTTGTCGGCGCCCGTATTGTTGAGGTCGACGCTCTTCTTCAGGACCGCATCGGCCTCCAGACCGATCTTGTTGACAGTCGTCGTATTGAGGTCGTGAGCTTCAGTCGGAATCTGGCCCGCCGCCTTGCGGGATAGCGCCATCACTTCCTGCGTTCCCTTGCGGTACTTGTCCCAGAGCTGCGCCCACTCGTTATACAGAGCGCGCTCTTCGGACGAGGTGATTATCGGCTCATAGGCGGCGCGGATCTTGGTGTTGCTCTCAATGACGGTGGCGAGCGTCTTCTCCATCGCCAGTTTCTCTTCCAGCGTCTCGGACAGCATATGCTCGCGGATCACGTTACGGTAAGTGATGACGCCGGCGCGCAGGTCACCCAGCACGCGGATGCTCGGCAGCCAGTTGGTCGAGATGTCCACCGTGTTGGCGTCGATGGCCCGCATATTCCGGACCGCGAGCAGGCCCATGCCCGTCATCGCGGCGAGCAGGAAGGCGACTACGGCGATGATCTTGGTGCGGATCGAATAGCGGGCGAGCATGGCGCGGAATCTCTTGGTTTTGGGCGCGTGGGACGCGCCGGGTGGCAAAAGGCAGAGAGGTTGGAAAAGAGAAAAGGATTCGTTGCGGATATCAAACCCGACACGTCCTCAGGTTGAGTTAATGCGCGTCGGTACAAATACCTACGCGACAGTTCTCACCAGGAAATAAATGGCGGGCGAAGCGGTCAGCGCATCAGCTTCAGTGCATCGGAGAAGAACTCCGCGCCGCCGAAATTGCCCGATTTCAGGGCAAGCAGCATTTCGCCCGTGCCGGCGCCGACGGAGCGCAAAACCGGCACTCCTGCAGCGATTTCCTCGCCTACGAGGAATCCGGGAATGCGCAGGCGATCGACGACGGCGCCCGAAGTTTCACCGCCCGCGACCACCAGCCGCCGCACGCCTGAGCGCACCAGGCCTTCGGCGATATCGGCCATCGCCTGCTCGATGGCATGCCCGGCTGCATCGCGGCCATGCCGAGATTGCAGAGCTGAGACCTGATCCGGCGTCGAACTGCTGGCAATCAGGACCGGGCCGTCGGTGATTCGCGCAGTCGCCCAGGCCAGCGCCCGGCGGGCTTCAGCGGGACCGGCGATGATCTGCTCGGGGTCGAGATGCAGGACGGCCATGGCCTTCTCGGCGTTGGCGATCTGCGCCAGCGTCGCCTGCGAGCAGCTTCCCGCAAGGCATGCCGCCGGTCCGCCGACCGGCGCGCCGGTCGGCGCGCCCGTGGAAGCCGACGCCACCTTACCGGAGGCGACCAGCGCCCGTGCGAGACCGAGGCCGATTCCGGATGCGCCGACCGACAGGCGATGATCGAGCGCGACGCCGCCGATGGTCTCCAGATCGTGGTCGAACACGGCGTCGATGATGGCAGCGCCAATGCCCTTCCCGGCGAGATCGGCGAGGCGTCCGCGAACCGCGTCCGCGCCGCGCGAAAGCGTGGCGAGATCGACCAGCCCGACCTTGGTCTGGCTCTGGCGCGTCAGCACCCGCACCAGATTGGAATCGTGCATCGGGTTGAGCGGATGGTCCTTCAGCGGACTTTCGTTCAGTGGTACGGAACCGACGAACAGATTGCCCTGGTAGACGGTACGGCCGGTTTCCGGAAAGGCCGGCGTCACCAGCACGATCGCATCGCCGGAATCGGCGCGCAACGCATCCATGACCGGGCCGATATTGCCGGCGTCTGTGGAATCGAAGGTCGAGCAGATCTTGAACAGCACGTGACCGGCGCCGCGGCCGCGCAGCCATTTATCGGCGGCGCGCGACCGATCAACCGCAACGTCAGCCTCGATCGAGCGGCTCTTGAGCGACACCACCACCGCATCGACCTCGGGCAGCGCAAGATCGTCGGAAGGTACGCCGATGGTCTGCACCGTGCGCAGGCCCTGACGGGTCAGCGTGTTGGCGAGATCGGACGCGCCGGTGTAGTCGTCGGCGATGCAGCCCAAGGACAATTTCACGGCTTTACTCCGGCATAGGGCTTGAACCAGCCGAGGCCGTCGGTGGTCTTGCCGCGCGGGTTATATTCGCAGCCGACGAAGCCGCCATAGCCGAGCCGGTCGAGTTCTGCGAACAGGAACGGATAGTTCAGTTCCTCGCCGTCGGGTTCGTTGCGCGAGGGAATGCTTGCGATCTGGACATGGCCTGTGATCGGCATCATTTCGCGCAGCCGCATGGTGACGTCGCCGTGGATGATCTGGCAGTGATAAATGTCGAACTGCAGTTTCAGGTTCGGGATCTTCAACTCGGCGATCAGGTCGCGCGCGAAGCCAAAATCGTTGAGGAAGTAGCCGGGCACGTTGCGGGCATTGATCGGCTCGATCACGACGTCGAGACCGTGGGGCGCGAAGAACTCCGCGGCCCACGTCACCGATTTATAGAACTGCTCGACGGCTTTCGGTTCGCTGCGATTGGCGATGCCGGCCATCAGATGCAGCCGCTTGACGCCGGTCGCCTTCGCGTAAGGAAGTGCCGTCTCAAGGCTGCGCTTCAGATCGTCAAAGCGCTCCGGCAGTGCGGCAAATCCCTTTTCACCGGCGTCCCAATTGCCCGGCGGCAGGTTGAACAGCGCCTGCGTCAGGCCGTTCTGCTTCAACCGCTCACCGACGGCTTCTGCCGGATGATCATAGGGAAACAGGAACTCGACGGCGGTGAAGCCCGCTCTGGCCGCCGCCTCGAAGCGATCGAGGAACGGCACGTCGGTGAACATCATGGAGAGATTGGCGGCAAAACGCGGCATCGAGCGTCCCCTTCTTGATCTTGCTGTTACTTCGGCTCGCCGGGCAGATGCGTGCCGGTGACCTTGGCATACATCCGCGCCACCGAGGCGTCGTCGTCGCGGCCCATGCCGGATGCGGCCGTCATCAAGAACATCTGCAGCGCGGCAGCGGCCACCGGCACCGGGAACTTTTGCGAGCGCGCCATGTCCTGGATGATGCCGAGGTCTTTGACGAAGATCTCTACCGCGCTGCGCGGCGAATAATCACCGTCGAGCACATGCGGCATGCGGTTCTCGAACATCCAGGAATTGCCGGCGGACGCCGTGATCACCTCGTAGACCTTGCGGATGTCGAGGCCCTGCTTGGCGGCGAACGCGATCGCCTCCGACGCAGCGGCGATGTGCACGCCGGCGAGGAGCTGGTTGATCATCTTGAACGCGGCGCCTTGGCCGGCATCGTCGCCAAGTTCGTAAAGTTTTGCGGCCATCGCATCGAGCGCCGGGCGGGCTTTTTCAAAAGCGGCCGGGCTGCCGGAGGCGAGGATGGTGAGTTCGCCCTGCGCCGCCCGCTGCGCGCCGCCGGAAATCGGCGCGTCGAGGTAGTGCCGCCCGGTGGCTTCCAACTGCTTGGCGAGCCGGCGCGCGACGTCGGGGTCCATGGTCGCCGAGGAGATGAACACCGCGCCCTTCCCCAGAGTTTCGGCGACACCATTGGGACCGAACAGGATGGCCTCGGTCTGGGCTGCGTTGACGACCACGCTGACGACGATGTCGGCAGTTTTGGCGGCGTCCGCCGGCGTTTCGGCGCCCTTGCCGCCGTCGGCCACGAACCGTGCCACGGAGTCCGCCGAGACGTCGCAGCCCGTCACTTCGAGCCCGGCCCGGCGCAGCGAAGTCGCCATGCCGAACCCCATCGAGCCCAGCCCGACGACGGCAACGCGCAGTTTTGCGGATTCTGGCATGCGGCGGTCCCTCAATGCTTCATTTTAGCCGCCATCCGGTCGGCGGCTTTGCCTCTGGGTATCACGGCTTGGCCGCGCTGCCAAAGCGTGGGACAACACAAAAAACGAGACACCGCCGGAATACTGACATGAGCGAAACCAGAATCCGTGAGGAAATCTGTCGCCTCGGCCGCTCGCTGTTCGAGCGCGGGCTGACGCCGGGCTCCTCGGGCAATATCAGCGTGAAACTCGACGACGGCGGCTGGCTGGTGACGCCGACCAATGCCTCGCTCGGCTCGCTCGATCCGGCGCGGATGTCGCGGCTCGGTTCCGACGGACGGCTGGTGTCCGGCGACGCGCCAACCAAGGAAGTGCCCCTGCACACGGCGCTCTACCAGACCCGCAGCGCGGCGCACGCAGTCGTGCATCTGCATTCGACCCATTCGGTGGCCCTGTCGATGCTCCCGGAGATCGACCCTCGCGCCGCGCTGCCGCCGATGACGCCGTACTATCTGATGAAATGCGGCCACACTGCGCTGCTGCCGTATTATCGCCCCGGCGATCCTGATGTGGCCGACGCCATCAAGGGGCTTGCCGGCAAATACTCGTCCGTGCTGCTCGCCAACCATGGGCCGGTGGTATCGGGCGATACGCTGGAAGCCGCGGTGTATGCAATCGAGGAACTGGAAGAGACGGCGAAATTATATCTGCTGCTGCGCGGGCTGAACCCGAGGTTTCTGTCACCGGCACAGGTGGAGGATTTGACTGACACCTTCGGGCTGACGCTACCGGAGCATGGGGAGCATACATAGCGATTATATGCCAAACTCTCTCCACGTCATTGCCTGCGACAAACGCGAAGCGTTTGCGCAAGGGAGCGTAGCGACGAAGCAATCCAGACTGCCGTCGCGGAGGGATTCTGGATTGCTTCGCTTCGCTCGACAGCAATGACGTGGAGAGAGCTTGCCTCCCCCGATAAGGCTTACAATCCCAGATACGCCTTGCGCACATCCGGATTGACGCTGATGTCCGCCGCGCTCCCCTGCATCAACACCCGCCCCGTCTGCAGGATATAGGCGCGGTCGGCAATCTCCAGGCATTCGGCCATGCGCTGCTCGACGATCAGCACGGTCATGCCGGCGTCGCGGATGCGTTTGACCGCTTGGAAGATCTCATCGACCAGTTTCGGCATGATGCCCTGCGACGGCTCGTCCAGCATCAAAAGCCGCGGCCGCGTCATCAGCGCGCGGCCGATCGCCAGCATCTGCTGCTCGCCGCCGGAGAGCGTTTCGGCGCGCTGCTCCAGCCGCTCCTGCAGGCGCGGAAACAGCTTGAAGACCAGATCGAGCGGCGCCTCGCGGTTGGCCTCGCTGCGGTAGAGGTAGCTGCCGAGCCTGAGATTGTCGCGCACCGACAGGCGCGGAAACAGCCGCCGGTTTTCCGGCACATAGGCGATGCCGCGCGAGGTGATGACGTGCTGCGCCATGCCGTCGATCCGGGTGCCGTCGAACGACACGGTGCCGGAACGCGGACGCTCCGCGCCGGCGATCGATTTCAACAGCGTCGACTTGCCGGCGCCGTTGGCGCCGGCGACGCAGACGATCTCGCCCTTTGCGACTTCGATCGAGACCGCCGAGATCGCGACCAGGCCCTGATAGGCGGTGGTGATTTCATGCACCGACAGCATGACGGTCTCCCAGATAGGCGGTGATGACTTTCGGATCGCGGACCACCTCGGAAGGCTTGCCCTCGACCAGCACCTTGCCGAGATCGAGCACGATGGCGCGGTCGACCAGCGGCATCACGATTTCCATGACGTGCTCGACCATCAGCACGGTGACGCCGGTGTCGCGCACCTTGCGCACCAGCTCAACGCCGGTCTTGGCTTCGACCGGCGTCAGCCCCGTGAGCACCTCGTCGAGCAGCAGCAATTTCGGCTCGGTTGCGAGCGCCCGCGCCACCTCGAGGCGGCGCTTTTCGGAAGGCACGAGATCGCTGGCCAGCACGTTGGCGCGCGGGCTGAGGCCGCAAAATTCCAGCACCTCATGCGCCTTGCGGCGGGCATCGCGCATCACGGTCGATCGCACCAGCGCGCCGACGATGACGTTGTCGACGACGGTCATGGTCTCAAAACTCTTCACGACCTGAAAGGTGCGGCCAACGCCGCGCTGGCAGCGTTCCGCCGCCGGCAGCGCGGTGACGTCCTCACCGTCAAAGATGATCGAGCCCTGGGTCGGCGGCAGCACGCCGGCGATCAGGTTGAACAGCGTCGACTTGCCGGCGCCGTTCGGGCCGATCAGGCCGACGATTTCACCGCGCCCGACCGAGATCGAGACGTCGCTGTTGGCAATCAGGCCGCCAAAGCGTTGCCAGACGCCACGGGTTTCGAGGAGTGGCGTCGTCATCGGGCCGCCTCCTTGCGCCTGGGAGAGAACAGGCCGACCAACCCTTGCGGCCGAGCCAGCGAGATCGCGACAATCAGGCCGCCATAGACGATCAGGTCGACGCCGCGGCCGGAACCGCCGATGAAGGAGCGCGTCAGTTCCGTGAGTGGAATCAGGATCACCGCGCCCAGCAGCGGACCCCAGAGCGTTCCGATGCCCCCGAGCACGGCCGGCAGCGCCATCAGCAGCGAGAACTGAAAACCCATCACGCTCTCAGGATCGATGTAGGAGACGAACTGCCCATAGAAGCTGCCGCCGACCGCGACCAGGAACGCCGACACTGCGGCCGCCCCCATCTTGGAATTGAACACGACGACGCCGAGGCTTTCGGCCGCGTCCGGATTGTCCTTCACCGCGCGCCACCAGTAGCCCCACTTGGAATCTTCCAGCCACCAGGTGACGAACCAGGCGACGCAGGCCAGCGCCAGCGCGAAGTAGAAATACGGCAGCTTGCTGCGCGTGAACTGGAATTTCAGCCAGCTATCGCCGCGTACCGGGATATCGATACCCATGGCCGCGCCCGCCCAATCCCAGTTGTGGAACAAGAGCAGCACGATCTCGGCGATGACGATGGTGGCGATGACGAAATAGTGGCCGCGCAGCCGGAAGCACGGATATCCGAGCGCCATTGCAATGACGGCAGAGATGATGCCGCCGCCGAGCATACCGAACCAGGGCAGCACGCCAAACTTGGTGAACAACAGCGCAGTGGTGTAGGCGCCGATCCCGAAATACATCGCGTGGCCCAGCGAAATCTGGCCGCAGTAGCCGGAAAGAATATTCCAACTCTGCGACAGCGCGCCCCACATCAGCGTCAGCACCATGATGTTCTGGACATAAACGTCCTTGACGAACAGCGGCACGACGGCGGCGATTGCGGCGAGAACAAATGCGACGATGAGGTCGCGGCGCCGGCGTTCTGCGAAAGCGGTATCCATCACATCGATCCGAACAGGCCGCGCGGCCGGACAAAGACGACCAGGAGATAGACCGCATAGATGCCGACCGCTTTGAGCGAAGGCGGCAGCAGCAACGCGGTCGTGGCCTCGACGAGACCGACGATGATGCCGCCGGCGAAGGCGCCGAACACGCTGCCGAAGCCGCCGAGCGCCACCGTCACATAGGCGATCAGCGCGAATGAAGCCCCGACGTCGGGATAGACGTAGAAGAAGATCGCCATGATTGCGCCGGACAGACCGACCAGCGCCGCGCCCAGACCCCAGCCCAGCGCGAACACCTTGTTCTTGTCGATGCCGACCAGCGCCACGGCGCCGGCGTCCTCGCGGGTCGCTTCGAGCGCGCGGCCGAAGTCGGTGCGATTGATGAAGAGATAGAGTCCTCCGAATGCGGCGATCGCCACCAAGGCGCCTACCAGTTGCGGTACGGGCAAGAAGATGCCGGCCACCGAAACGGTCTTGCCGCCGAGCCATGAATGCGTGACGCTGCGGTAGTCCGGCGTGAAGAAGTATTGCGCCAGGCCGCGCATGACGATCGCCAGCCCAAACGTGGAAAAGATCTGCACCATGCCGGCGTTGGCTTTTGCGCGCACGGCAAAGCGCACAATTAACAGATAGACGACCGCCCCGAACACGAACAGTGCCGCCGCGACCAACGGCGCTGATAGTAGTGGATCGATCGCGAAGAACGCGAACAGGAAGAATGTCGCGTACATCGCGATCATCAGGAATTCGCCATGGGCGAAATTCACGACGTCCATCAGGCCGAAGATCAGCGCGAGGCCGACCGCGATGAGGCCGTAGAGCAGCCCCATGAGGAGGCCGCTTGCGAGGCTCTGGATGATGGTCTCGGCGGTCACCGGCATACCCCCATCGCTCGTCGTCCCTGCCTGGTGCGCGGTTGCGCACGGAGCAGGAACCCATTGCCACCGGAGTTGCATGTGAAGGAAGGATGTGAGGCCACGATGAAACCGATGCTCCTCGGCGTATGGGTCCCTGGGTTCGCAGGGACGACGCTGCGTTTGTGATGCGCCTCCAGAATACGATGCCCTACTTCATCGGCCAGACGGCTTCAGCAATCGCAGCCTGCGGCGGGAAGATGGTGACGAACTTGCCGCCGATATATTGCAGCAGCACCGGGTCGGCGTCGTTGTTCTGGCCCATCTCGTCGAACTTGACGCGCTTCCAGGGCATGATGGTCTGCTCGCCCGGAATGTCGGTCGCGACCAGCGCCTCGCGGATCTTCTCGCCGTCGGTCGACTTGGCGCGGTTGATGGCTTCCGCCATCACCAGGAGGCCCATGAACTGCCGTGACGTCAGGTCGTTGAAGTCCTTGCCCGACTTCTCCTTGAACATGGCGTTGACCTTGCCGACCATCGGCCGCTTGGCGGCGAGATCGAGCGAGAAGCTGCCGCGCGAGATCACGCCTTCCAGCTTGTCGCCGACCGCGTCATAGAGCGCCTTTTCGGAGAAGCCGGCGTCCTGCGCCACGATCGCGTTCGGCTTGTAGCCGAGTTCGGCCATCGTCTTGACCAGCAGGATGCCGTCGGTGGTGTAGCTCGAGGGCATCAGCACGTCGGCGTTCGCGGTCTTGAGCTGCTGCACTTCCGCCGAGAGTGACGGCGAGTTGGAGCGATACTTGATGTCGGTGGCGATCTTGTAACCGCGATCGGCCGCCAGCTTGAGCTGGGTATTGGCGGAGTCGGTGCCGAAGATGGTGTCCTCGTGGAACAGCGACAGCGTGTCGATCTTGGCGCCCTTCTTCTTCATCGCGTCGAAGAAATTGAACATGGCGGCCGAGAACATCTCGTCATGGGGAGCGGCGCGGAAATAGAATTTGAGGCCGCGGCGATGCAGGCTCGGCGATGAGTTATCCGCCGAGATGAACGGGATCTGATAGCGCTCGCAGATCTGGCTGACGGTGACGGCGACCGCGCTCTGATAGGTGCCGATGACGGCGCAGACCTTTTCCTGGGTGATCAGGCGTTCGGTCTCGGCGCGGCCCTTCTGCGGATCGGCCTGATGGTCGGCGAACACGAGGCGGATCTTGGCGCCGCCGAGGCCGGGCAGGCCTTCGCCTTTTGCCAGCGGCAGATCGAAATCGTGATTCTTGTTGATGATGTCGAGCGCGGTCTCGAACGATTTCTGCGCATCGACGCCCATCTGGGCGCTGGCGCCGGAGAACGGATAGATCACACCGATCACCACCTCGGAAGTCTGGGCGCGGGCCGCGATGGGTCCGAGCGCTGCGGCGGCGGTAGCTCCAAGCAGCACATTTCGGCGCGTGATGTTCATGGCGATATCCTCTGTTGGTCCGCAACTGTCGATGAAACGGGCGAAGGGTTAGGTAAAGCCTCAATGATCAGCAAGCGCTGCATCAAAGCACGGCAAGCGCTTTATTCCTGAGATCGGTCACAAGCATCAATCCGGGCGCGTGCGTGATCGCGAACGGCACCTTGGCGGCTTGGATGACCGATTGCGGGGTCACGCCGCAGGCCCAGAACACCGGAATTTCGTCCGCCTCGACCGGTACTGGATCGCCGTAGTCGGGTTTGGCGAGGTCAGCAATGCCGATCGACTCGGGAAGGCCGATATGAACCGGCGCACCGTGCACCGAGGGGAAGCGCGAGGTGATCTGCACCGCGCGGATCGCCTCCGCCGGCTTGAACGGCCGCATCGTCACCACCATCGGACCGGCAAACGGGCCCGCGGGGCTGCAGGCGATGTTGGTGCGGAACATCGGCACGCGCACATCGCGCTCGATATGACGGATCGGCAGACCTTCCTCCAACAGCGCCTCCTCGAAGGAGAACGAGCAGCCGAGCACGAAGGCGACGAGATCGTCGCGCCAGTGCGCCATGATGTCGGTCGGCTCCTCCACGATTTCGCCGTCGCGCCAGACGCGATAGCGCGGCAGGTCGGTGCGGATGTCGAGATCGATGCCGAGGGCGGGAATGCGGGGATCGCCGACGTCGGACATGCCGATGATCGGGCAGGGTTTGGGATTGAGCTGGCAGAAGCGATGAAAAGCGCCTGCGAGTTTTTCCGGCAGAATTGCAAGATTGCCCTGGACGAAGCCGTTGGCGACGCCCGCCGTGTGATGGGCCATGCCAGTGCGGCAGGCGTGCCGGGCCGCGACGCTCGGCGATAAATCCGCCGTATCGTGGCCGCGTGTTTCCGTCCTCGCCAAGCTGGTCATCGTTGTCCCCGCTTCCATTCTTGTCGACATCCACTCCCGCATACGACTATGATAATGTCTAATCGTCTTTTTTAATCAAGTTAAATAAATACAGCTTATCAATCTGCGGGCAGAGAGTGCATGACTGATTTCAAGGCAATTGAGACTTTCATGTGGGTGGTGACGCTCGGCAGCTTCCGCGGCGCCGCCCAGAAGCTCAACACCACGCAGCCTGCGATCTCACAACGGATCGCGCAGCTCGAACGCGAAGTAGGCGTGAAGCTGTTACAGCGCGATCGCCGCATGGTGCTGCCGACGCCGAGCGGGCGGCAATTGATGGTCTATGCCGAGAAGCTGATCGGGCTGCGCTCGGAAATGATGGCGGTCGTGGGGGATCATTCCGCGATGCGCGGCGTGCTGCGGCTCGGCGTAGCCGAAACCATCGTGCACACCTGGCTGCCGCAACTGATCAAGAGCGTCAACCATGCCTACCCGAACCTCTCGCTCGAAATCGAAGTCGACATCACCTCGAATTTGCGGACGCGGCTACTTGCGCAGGAAATCGAGCTTGCATTCGTACTCGGGCCGCTGACGGCGCCGATGGTCAACAACCGGACACTGTGTGATTATCCCGTGGGCTTTTTGGCGAGTCCCTCGCTTGGCCTCGGCAAGCATGAGTTGACCCTGCACGATCTGGCAAAATTTCCGATCATCACATTTTCGCGCCGCACCCAGCCCTATGAGATCGTGCGCTCCCTGTTCAACCGCCCTGACCTGCCGCCGATACGCCTGCATGCCAGTGCATCGCTCGCAACCATTATCCACATGGCGATCGAAGGTCTCGGCATCGCCCTGATACCGACCGCGATCGTCGAGAGCGAAATGGCGAGCGGGCGGCTTCAATTGCTGCCGACCGATCTGCAGATGGCTCCGCTGACGTTTTCGGCAAGCTGGCTGGCCTCCCCCGATACGGTCGCAGTCGAGCGCGTGGTCGAACTCGCCGCCAGCCTTGCGCGCGGCGGCGTCATTGTTGACGCGCCGCCGCAGGCGCGTCATTGAAAGCGATCTCTCGCGCGTACCGCCTGATGTCCGGAAGCACCCCATGACAAAAATCGCGTCCAACCTGCAAATCGATTCCGCCCGGCTGTGGGACACGATTCACGAAACTGCCAAATTCGGCGCGACGCCGAAAGGCGGTGTGCGGCGGCTGACGCTGGGGCCTGAGGACAAGCAGGTGCGCGACTGGTTCCGCAACGCCTGCGAAGCCGCGGGGCTCGAAGTCCATGTCGATGCGCTGGGTTCGATGTTCGGCCTGCGCAAGGGCCGCGACATGTCGAAGGCTCCTGTTGGCCTCGGCTCCCACCTCGATACCCAACCAACCGGCGGCAAATATGACGGCGTGCTCGGCACGCTGGCGGCACTCGAAGTGGTCCGCACGCTCAACGATGCCGGGATCGAAACCGAGATGCCGATCTGCGTCTGCAACTGGACCAACGAGGAAGGCTCGCGGTTTGCGCCGGCGATGATGGCTTCCGCTGCCTATGTCGGCGATTTCACCACCGACGACATTTTGTCGCGCCGGGATGCCGAGGGCGTCACGGTGGCGCAGGCGCTCGACAGCATCGGTTACCGCGGCGACCGACCGGTGGGGACGCAGAAATTCTCTGGGTTTGTCGAACTGCACATCGAACAGGGGCCGATCCTGGAAGCCGAAAACAAGACCATCGGCGTGGTCGATTCCGGCCAGGGCGTGCTGTGGTACGACGGCAAGATCACCGGTTTCGAGAGCCATGCCGGCTCGACGCCGATGCCGCTGCGACGCGACGCGCTGGCGACGCTCTCGGAAATCGTGCTGGCGATGGAGGCCATTGCGAAGAAGCACGGGCCGAAGGCCGTCGGCACCGTCGGCGAGGCCGTGATTGCCAACCCCTCGCGCAACGTCATTCCTGGCGAGATCGCCTTCACGGTCGACTGCCGCAGCGCGGATGCCGCCATCATGGATGCGCTGGATAAGGATTTGCGTGCCGCGATTGCCGAGATCGCGGCGCGGCGCAGGGTCGAGGTCCAGTTCGACCTGATCTGGCGGAAACCGCCGACGCATTTCGATCCCAAACTCGTGGACGCGGTGGAGAATGCCGCGAAGATGCTTGGGCTTTCCCATCGCCGCATCACCTCCGGCGCCGGCCACGATGCCTGCAACCTCAACACCGTGATGCCGGCGGCGATGGTGTTCGTACCCTGCAAGGACGGCATCAGCCACAACGAGCTGGAAGACGCCACGCAGGCCGATTGCGCGGCTGGCGCCAATGTGCTGATGCATACCGTGTTGGCGCTGGCCGGTGTCGTATCCTGATAATAGAACTTGATAAACAGAACTTGATAAACAGAACTTGGGGAAATGCCATGCGTGGAGTTTTCGTCGACGCCAACGAATCGCTGGCCGTGATCTTCGAGCGGCTGGAGAAACCAGGCGATCCCAAGGTGCTGATCCACCGTAACCCCGACATCACCTCGGATCAGTATCCCGCGATACTCGATGGCGCCGAAATCGCGATCGTCGATCACACCGCGCTGCCGACCGACGTCGCAAGGAAATGCACCGGACTGAAGCACGTCGTGTTTCTCGGCACCGGCGCCCGCAGCTACATGAACCCGGAAGAGCTTGCCGAGCTCGGCATTTCCGTACATCTGATCAAAGGCTATGGCGACACGGCGGTCGCAGAATGCGCTGTCGCGCTGATGTGGGAAGGCGCGCGCGGCCTCGCCAAGATGGATCGCGGGATCCGCGCCGGCAACTGGCTGCGCGACGACGGCATGCAACTGACCGGCAAGACGCTCGGACTGATCGGCTTCGGCGGCATCGCAGCCGAGGTCGCCCGGATCGCGATCGGTTCGGGCATGCGGGTGATTGCCTGGAACCGGTCGCCGAAGAAATATCCGAAGGTCGAATTCGTCGACCTCGACGAATTGCTGACCGAGAGCGACGTCATTTCGATCCATCTGCTGTTGAACGACGAGACGCGCGGCCTGGTCTCGCGCGCCTGCATCGAGGCGATGAAGTCCGGCGTCATCCTCGTCAACACCGCACGTGGCGCGATCGTCGACGAGGAAGCCATGATCGACGCCCTGAAATCAGGCCAGATCCGCCATGCCGGTCTCGACGTCTTCAACATCGAACCGCTGCCGGCGGATCATCCCTTGACGAAACTGGAGAACGTGACGCTGTCGGCGCATTCCGCCTTTCGCACGCCGGAGGCAAGCGAGAATTTGATGCGCGCGGCGTGGGAACATTGTCGACGGATCGTGAAGAAGTGATGCCGCTTCTTCCTTCTCCCCTTGTGGGAGAAGGTGCCGGAGCGAAGCGTAGGCGGATGAGGGGTCTCTATCCGCGGAGACAAACCCCTCATCCGGCTCGCTGTCGCTGCGCGCCAGCGATCCACCTTCTCCCACAAGGGGAGAAGGAATAACTCAATCCACCATCTCTGCGACCGCCTTGCCGCATGCCACAGTGTCGGCATTGCCACCGAGATCCCTTGTCCGCAGCGTGCGTTCACCCAGCGTGCGCTCGATGGCGCCGACGATCGATTGAGCCGCCTGCTTCTCGCCGAGATGCTCCAGCATCATCGCGCCGGACCAGATCATGCCGATCGGGTTGGCGATGCCCTGGCCTGCGATATCGGGCGCGGAACCGTGCACCGGCTCGAACACCGACGGGAAATTGCCTTCCGGATTGATATTGCCCGACGGCGCAATGCCGATGGTGCCGGTGCAGGCGGGGCCGAGATCAGAGAGGATGTCGCCGAACAGATTGGAGCCGACCACGACGTCGAACCAGTCCGGATGCAGCACGAAATTCGCGGTGAGAATGTCGATGTGGTACTTGTCCCACTTCACACCTGGATATTTCTTCGCCATCGCCTCCACGCGCTCGTCCCAATATGGCATCGTGATCGAGATGCCGTTGGACTTGGTGGCCGAGGTCAGGTGCTTCTTCGGCCGCGACTGCGCGAGGTCGAACGCGAATTTCAGGATGCGGTCGACGCCGGTGCGCGTCATCACGGTTTGCTGCGTCACGAATTCACGGTCGGTATCCGGGAACATACGCCCGCCGACGGAGGAATACTCACCTTCGGTATTCTCGCGCACCACCCAGAAATCGATATCGCCGGGCTTGCGGCCCGCGAGCGGCGACGGCACGCCGGGCATCAGCCGCACCGGGCGCAGATTGACGTATTGATCGAACTCGCGCCGGAATTTGATCAGCGAGCCCCACAGAGAAATGTGATCGGGGATTTTCGCCGGCCAGCCGACGGCGCCGAAATAGATCGCGTCGTGCTTGCCAATCTTCGCCTTCCAGTCCTCCGGCATCATCTCGCCGTGCTTTTCGTAATAGTCCCAGGACGCAAAGTCGAAATGGTCGAAATGCACGGCCACGCCGTGCTTTTTCGCGGCCGCCTCGAGCACGCGCAAGCCTTCCGGGACCACTTCCTTGCCGATGCCGTCACCGGGAATGACCGCGATCCGATATTGCTTTTTGGCGCTGCTCATCGAGAGTTTCCTTGGCTGTCTGTCAGGCGGCTAATGCCGGTTATTTGATTGCCTTGCAATGGACCAAACCTGCCGCCTGCGCAACACTGCACTGCAATGTTGACCGCCATGGCGCCACAAGCCTAACAATTTGCGGGCCCCTCTTCCTGCCTCCCTCACCCAAGCGAGTATTTCCATGGATCTGCATCTGCGCGGCAAGCGCGTCCTGATCACCGGCGCTTCCAAGGGCATTGGCGCGGCCGCGGCCGAAGTCTTTGCCGAAGAAGGCTGCGACATCATGCTGGCCGCCCGCAGCGGCGAGGAGTTGAAAGTACTCGCCGAGCGGCTGCGCTCAGCGCATCAGATCAGCGCGACCGCCCATGTCGTCGACTTGCGCAAGTCCGAGGACATCACAAGGCTCGCCAAGGATGCCGCCGACATCGACATCCTCGTCAACAACGCCGGCGACATTCCGGGCGGCTCGATCGACAAGATCGACGAGCCGACCTGGCGTCACGCGTGGGAGCTGAAAGTGTTCGGTTACATCAACCTCACCCGTGCGATCTATGCGCAGATGAAGGCGCGTGGGCACGGCGTCATCGTCAACGACATCGGGGCTGCCGGCGAAAAGTTCGACGCCAATTACATCTGCGGCAGCGCCGGCAACGCGGCGCTGATGGCGTTCACCCGCGCGCTCGGAGGCAAAAGCCTTGCCGATAATATTCGCGTGGTCGGCATCAATCCCGGTCCCGTCGGCACCGATCGCCACGTCACGCTGCTCAAGACGCGGGCGAAGAACCAGTTTGGCGACGAAAACCGCTACAAGGAATTCCAGAAGAACATGCCGCTCGGCCGCCCCGCCCACGCGCGCGAGATCGGCGACCTCATGGCGTTTCTGGCGTCGGACCGGTCGGGCTACACGTCGGGGGTGATCTATACGGTTGACGGTGGATATACGGCGGGGTGGGGTTGAGCGCCTCGCCACGCACACCGACCTCATCCTGAGGAGCCGCGCATTTGCGCGGTGTCTCGAAGGATGGGCCACGGGCCTCGTGGTTCGAGACGGCGCTATCGCGCCTCCTCACCATGAGGGTCTGACGTCAACCGGTCGTCCGGTCAAACAACTGCCGGATCAGCGTCGTGATCCTCCCCTTCGGCGACATCATCTCGTATATGATGGTGAAATGGTTCGCATCGGGAATTTCCTCGTACGTCACCGGCAATCCGTATCTGGCGCGGTGGCCGGCGAAATCGGCAGTCTGCTTGCGCAATAGCGGCAGCTCGGCGCTGCCGACCACCAGCGACAGTGGTTTTGGCGGACCGCCTTCCTGCATCATCGGCGAGTTGCGGCGAGAGGTTGCCTCATCGGCTCTCAGCTTTTCGTTGAGGTAGCTGTGGCGGATCGGCGCGAGATCGTAGATGCCTGATATGGCCATCCCCCCTCTCACCTTCGGATGCGACAGCGCCATCGAGGTCAGATGCCCGCCGGCCGACCAGCCGGACACCACGATGCCCCCGGCCGCAGCACCCAGCGCAGGCAATTGTCCGCTGAGGAAATCAATGCCAGCGTGGATTTCGGCGACGATTTCGTCCAGCGCAGCCTCAGGCGCCAGCGTGTAGCCGATCAGCGCGACATTGATGCCAATGCGCCATCGGTCCCTCGGCAACGATAGTGAAGACTTCCTTGGCCCGCGCCTGCCAGTAGCCGCCGTGAATGAACAGCAGCGTCGGCGCGTTGTCGGCGGCCTTCAGGAAATCGATCCGGTTGCGCTCGCCCGGGCCATATCGCAGATCGAGATGGTCGGGATAGCGCTTGCGCATCTCGCCGGACCGCCGCTCCCAGCCCGCGACCATCTCGGCGCTGCCGGGTACGGCGATGCCATTGTTGAGGCCGAGGTCGCGCGCCTCCTGGCTCATCGCACGCCAGTCCAGCGCAGAAAACAATGTCGTCATGCAATATCTCCGGCCGGCCACAATCTCGTGGCGTTTCCACTTTGCTGGAAAATGTTCTACAGCACCATCTGCGACTAAGAAACGGAAACGAACGGAGATAGCGAAGTGGCTGATCAGGGGCTGGTGCGTGAGACGGCGTGTGCCGTCGTCGGCAAACTAAAGTCGGGCGAAGTCACCCCGCTCGACCTGCTCGACGTACTGGAGAACCGCATCGCCGAGGTCGACGGTAAAGTCAACGCGCTGCCGACGCTGTGCTTCGATCGCGCCCGCAAGCACGCCGCCGCGCTGATGAAGAAGCCGGCTAGCGAGCGCGGGCTGCTCGCCGGCCTTCCGATCCCGATCAAGGACCTGACCAATGTCGCCGGCGTCCTCACCACGCAGGGCTCGCCGATCTACAAGGATAATATCCCCGCGAAATCGGACATTCTGGTCGAGCACCTCGAGAACAATGGCGGGGTGATCTACGCCAAGTCGAACACGCCGGAATTCGGCGCCGGCGCCAACACCTTCAACGAAGTTTTTGGCCCAACGCGCAATCCATGGGACACGTCCCGCTCCGCCGCCGGCTCCTCGGGTGGCGCGGCGGTGGCGCTCGCCACCGGCACGGCATGGCTGGCGCACGGCTCCGACATGGGCGGTAGCTTACGCAACCCCGCGAGTTTCTGCGGCATCGTCGGATTGAGGCCGAGTATCGGCCGCGTCGCGCACACGGTAGCTGCGGCGATCGATCGCAATCTCGGTGTCCAGGGCCCGATGGCGCGCAACGTGGAGGACTTGGCCCTGTTGCTCGATGCCATGAGCGGCGAGCATCCCGCCGATCCGCTGTCGCTGCCTATGCTGCCGACGTCGTTTCTTTCCGCCGCCCGTTCGGGCAGCAAGCCGAAGCGCGTCGCCTATTCGCCGGATCTCGGCATCACGCCGGTCGATCCTGAAGTCGCCGCCGTCACCCGTAAGGCCGCGCAGCGTTTTGCGGAAGCGGGCGCCATCGTCGAGGAAGCCCATCCCGACCTGCGCGAGGCCCATGAATGTTTCCATGTGCTGCGCGCGTTCGACTTTGCACTCTCCAAGGCGGCGCTCCTGCGCACCAAACGCGACCTGCTCAAGCCCGAGGTGATCTGGAACATCGAGGAAGGCCTGAAGCTGACGGTCGAGCAACTCGAACGCGCCGAGGCGCAGCGCGTCGCCATGACCGCGCGGACACTGGAATTTTTCGACAAATACGATCTGTTGCTGGCACCCGCCACCATCGTGCCGCCGTTCCCGGTCGAGAACCGCTACGTCGCCGAATGCGCCGGCAAGAAATTCGACAACTACGTCGAATGGCTCGGCATCGTGTACGCGATCACGCTGGTGTGTTGTCCCGCGCTGTCGCTGCCGTGCGGCTTTACCGCCTCGGGCCTGCCGGTCGGGCTGCAAGTGGTGGCACCGCCGCGCGGCGAGGCGCAGTTGCTCGCGGGAGCCAAGGTGCTGGAGGATATTCTGGGCGTGCGCGGCACGACGCCGATCGATCCAAGACCTCCGAAATAGATGGCACCTAAATAGTCACGATCGTCAGAACAACGTCTCCATCTGGTACAGCGTTCTCCGGTTCATGATCGGGGAACCCAGCGCGGCCGCCGTCGTTACCTGCTGTTGCGCACGGCGAACTGATCCGGACAAAGGGATCGTACATCGCCCCCTTGGAGACGGATCATGACCGATCAAGCCATCAAGCCCGCCGACGATCGTTTCGACATCCAGGACGTGGAGCGGCGGGTCAAGGCGATCTTCATCGGCTCGATCGGCAATCTCGTCGAATGGTACGATTTCTACGCCTACACCGCGTTCGCGCTGTATTTCGCACCGGCATTCTTTCCGAACAGCGACCCCGTGGTGCAGCAGCTCAACGCCGCGGTGCTGTTCGCGGCGACGTTCCTGATGCGCCCGCTCGGCGGCTGGCTGTTCGGCTTCATCGCCGACCGCTACGGCAGGCGGCTGTCACTGACGCTGTCGGTCGTCTGCATGTGCTTCGGCTCGCTGATCATCGCGGTGACGCCGACCTATGCCACGATCGGCATCGCGGCGCCCGCCATCCTGGCGCTGGCGCGCATCATCGAAGGCTTGAGCCTCGGCGGCGAATATGGCGCCAGCGCGACCTACCTGACCGAAGTCGCCGACCCCAGGCACCGCGGATTCTATTCAAGCTTTCAGTATGTCACCCTGATCGGCGGTCAGCTTACCGCAATCATGGTGTTGCTCCTGCTGCAGAAGGTATTTCTCACGCCGGAAGCACTGAAGGACTGGGGCTGGCGAATCCCCTTCGTGATCGGCGCCCTGCTCGCGATCTTCGCCGCCGTCATGCGGCGCAACCTGCATGAGACCGAGGCGTTCGAGGAAGCCAGGAAGGTGACAAAACCTACCGGCTCGATCCGCGGGCTTCTGAAGTACCCGCGCGAGTTGCTGCTGGTGGTCGGCCTCACCGCCGGCGGCACCGCAGCGTTCTATACTTTCACCACCTACATGCAGACCTTCGTCAAACTGTCTGTAGGCCTCACCGAAGACCAGACCACCTTCGTGATCTTCGGCTCGCTGATCTTCGCGACCCTGCTGCAGCCGATCTATGGCGGCCTTTCCGACCGTATCGGCCGCAAGCCGTTGCTGATTTTCTTCGGCGTCATGGGCACGCTGGCGACGGTCCCGATCCTGACCACGCTGAAAGGCGCCAAATCACCGTTCACAGCCTTCCTGCTGATCTGCGCCGCCTGGCTCTTCGTGGCCGGCTACACCTCGATCAATGCGGTCGTGAAGGCGGAATTATTCCCGACCAACGTACGCGCGCTCGGCGTCGGCCTGCCCTATGCCATCACGGTATCGCTGTTCGGCGGCACCGCGCCCGCGATCGCGCTCTATTTCAAGACGCTGGGGCATGAGGACTGGTTCTATTATTATCTCAGCGGCATGATCTTTATCTCGCTGATCATCTATGCGACGATGCGCGACACCAAACATACATCCGCAATGCATCGCCACGAGTGACTGGTCCCGATATGGCCGACGAGAACGAGCCGCCGCCGGAGAGCAAGCTGACGCGCAGCAAGGCGCGCTGGGCGCGCGAGGGAAAATTCCTTACCGGCAAGATTTCGCGGCCTGAGGAAGCGCGGCTGCCGCCGGGCCAGCACCTGACCAGGGATTGGCCGACGCTCGATCTGGGATTGACGCCGAACATCTCGCGCGAGCACTGGCGGCTCGATGTATACGGCGCGGTTGAGAATCCGATCTTCTGGGATTTTGCACAGTTTTTTGCGCAGCCGCAGAGCAAGTTCATCTCGGACATTCACTGCGTCACCACCTGGTCGCGCTACGACAATCAGTGGGAAGGGCTTGCAACCCGCGACCTCCTCGTTGCCTGTCGGCCGCGCGAGGAGGCGCGGTTCGTGGTGCTGCATTCGCATGACGGCTACAGCACCAACCTGACGCTGGAAGATTTTGCGGCCGAGGATGCAATCCTTGTCCATAGCTGGTCGGGTGCGCCGCTCGAGCTGGAGCACGGCGGCCCGGTACGGCTCGTCGTGCCCCATCTCTATTTCTGGAAAAGCGCGAAATGGCTGCAGAGCATCGAATTCCTCGCTGAGGACAAGCCCGGCTATTGGGAGGTGCGCGGCTATCACAACCGCGGCGACCCGTGGCAGGAACAGCGATATTCCGGAGACTAGAGCCGCAACATTGACCGGGGAGAACGTCCGTGCCGACCGAACGCTTCCAATTCACCGGCGAAGGCGGCCATCAGCTTGCCGCCGCGCTGGACACACCGGATGGACCGGTGCAGGCCTGCGCGCTGTTTGCGCATTGCTTTACCTGCGGCAAGGACGTACTGGCGGCAAAACGCATCGCGACTGCGCTGGCCGCAAAGGGCATCGCCGTACTGCGTTTCGATTTCACCGGCCTCGGCTCCAGCGAGGGCGAATTTGCAAATTCGACCTTCTCCTCCAACGTGGCCGATCTCGTCCGCGCTGCGGCACATCTACGTGACACCCGCGAAGCCCCCACGCTCCTGATCGGGCACAGCCTTGGCGGCGCGGCGATCCTTGCCGCCGCCGGGCAGATCCCGGAGGCGAAGGCAGTCGTGACAATCGCGGCACCGTCCGATCCCGTTCACGTCACCCATCTGTTCAGGGATCGCATCGAGGACATCCGCAAGCATGGCGAGGTCGAGGTTCAACTCGCCGGCCGGCCGTTTCACATCAAGCGCGAATTCCTCGACGACATCGCCGAACACAGCCTGATGTCGCACGTCGCAAAGCTGCGCAAGGCGCTACTGATCATGCATGCGCCCACCGACGACACGGTCGGGATCGACAATGCCACGAATATCTTCGTCGCGGCCAGGCATCCCAAGAGCTTTGTGTCACTGGCGGGCTCGGATCATCTGTTGAGCGACAAGCGCGACGCGAGCTATGTCGCCAACGTCATCGCCGCCTGGGCCGGGCGCTACATCGAGTCTGCCGTCATCGAGCCGCCCGTTGAGCTCGGCGAAGTCCCGCGCAAGGTCGTGGTTAGGGAAACCCGCAGCGGCAAGTTCCAGCAAACCGTCGCAACGGGACCGCATCGGATGCTGGCAGATGAGCCGGTTGCCGTCGGCGGCCAGGACAGCGGGGCCGGGCCGTACGATTTCCTGCTGGCGGGCCTCGGCGCCTGTACCTCGATGACGATGCGGATGTATGCCGACCGCAAGTCGCTGCCGCTCGATCGCGTCACCGTAACGCTCAAGCACAGCAAAATTCACGCGGCGGACTGCGCCGAATGCGAAACCCGCGAAGGCATGCTGGACCAGATCGATCGTGTCATCTCGATCGAAGGCGCGCTCGATGCCGATCAGCGCCAGCGCCTGATGGAGATTGCCGACAAGTGTCCGGTGCATCGTACGTTGACGTCGGAGGTGCGGATTGTGACGAAGGCCGCGGATTAGGCGGCCGCCAGCGGGCGGACGCGCAGCACGCCGCGCAGGCCGGCGGCGGTGCCGACCAGAATGCCGGCGAACGCAATCAGCGACGCCAGTGCGAGGGTGGAAAATCCGGTCAGGCCCTGCCCGATCGAGCAGCCGAACGCCATCACGCCGCCGATACCCATCAGCGCAGCCCCGCCGCCGGAGCGAAGCATGTGGCGCGGCGACTGATAGCCTTCGAGCTGAAAGCGGCCGGTCAGCAACGCGGTCGCGCGAGGCTGCCGGCGAACACGCCGAACACGGTGACGATGCCGAAATTCAGCGTCGATCCCGTCGACAGCATGACGTATTGCAGCGCATCCGCGATCGGTGCGATGAAGGTAAGCGAGGTCACCGGCGTCGGGTTGAAATCGTCGGCGCCGAGATAGCCGGTGGCAAACCAGCCGGCCACGACGAGCAGGCCGATCACCAAGCCTGCGGCGATCTGGCCCGGCGAGCGCCGGAACGCCGGATGGGCAAAGGCGAAGATGATCAGCGCCGCAGAGATGATCGAGGCCGCCAGCATGCGCGCGGCCGTTGGGCTCAAGCCTGCGGCGGCGAGCAGCGCCGGCACCGAGTTTGCGGTTGCCGTGGTCTGCGAAGCGCCGACCATCGCGATACGCGTCGGCGCGATCAGGCCTTTCAGCGTCATCTGGGCAAAGATTGCGAGGACGACGACCACGACGAAAGAACGGAGATTGCCGCGCCCGAGCAGCACCAGCGCGCGCGACCCGCAGCCGTTCGACAGCACCATGCCGTAGCCGAACAAGAGGCCACCGAAGAACATCACCGGCGCGGAGAAAGCAGGCTGCAGGTAGATCGATTTGCCGATATCGGCGAGACCTGCCGCCGCCAGCAATTGTGTACCGGCAACAGCCACGCCGATCGCCAGCGCATAGGTGCGGACCAGCCGGCCATCGCCTTCCGCCCAGAAACCACGAAGACTGCTGAGCAGGCAAAACCCGCTGAGCAATCCGACCGATCCATAAACAAGACCGATCAGCAATCCGCCCATCACGATAATATTGCCACTGTCCAGCACGGTTCTTCCCTGTTCCCTTGCACGGCCGCCCAGGCCGCCACCGCTCAAATAGGAAGCAATTTCCGTGCTGCTAATACGTTGGAAGCATGGGCCCGTCCACGGCCGGCGATGCAGAGAATGAATCTCTCGTTCCGTCAGGGCAGCGAAGGAATAAAAGCGCTGCCGGCGAGGGGAATAAGGGAGATTTGTTTTCCGCGCAAAAATAGGGAGACGGCGTGCGGCCAGCCTACGCCCAAGGCCGCAGGATCACGCGATCGCGCGACGAACCGGCCACCGCGATGAAAGCAGCCTTGGCCTGCTCCAGCGGATAGATCGCGTTCGACTTGATCGGAAACGGCTTGAGATGCCCGCTGGCGAAGCCCGGGCCGAGTTCCCTTAAGACCGCGCCGGTCGCAACCGAGGACAGGCCGAGCGTATCGATGCCCACGTAAGTGTGCTGGCCGCGATAGAACTCCAGGATGTTGAACGGCACGATGCGGTCGACCGCGGCGATCAGGATTTGCCGCCCGCGCAACGCCAGCGATTTGTGCGCGGCCTCGAAATAGGGATCGCCGACCGTATTGAACACGATGTCGGCGCCCTTGCCGCCGGTGAATTCGCGCATGCGCGGCGCGACGTCGGTTGCTGACGCGTCGATGACTTCCACGTTTGAATTGGCGTGGCCTTCGTAAGCCTCGCGCTTGCGCACCACGCCGATTACCCGGGCACCGTGCCAGCTCGCGATCTGTACGGCGGCCTGCCCGACCTTGCCGTTGACGCCCATCACGAGCACAGTCTCACCGGCTTTCGGGATGCCGGCGCGGCGCAGGCCTTCCATCGCGGTGACGAACGGCACACCGATGCCGGCGGCCTCCTCCCAGGAAATGCCGCTCGGCTTCTCCACCACGGCGTCGGCTTCGACCACCAGATGCGTGGCGTGGGTGCCATCGCGGCGGATGCCGAGATCGCCTGACGAGCCGAACACTTCGCGCCCGATCCAGCCCGTCGGACCATCGACCACGACGCCCGCATAGTCGCGGCCCGGCGTCCGCGGAAACACCGCATAAGGCATCAGCCCGGTCGCAGCCTTCACGTCAGATGGATTGACGGCGGCGGCCTTGATCTCGATCAGCAGGTCGGTTTCGCCGCGCGACATCGCGTGCGTCTCGACGACCGGCATGAGCGAAGCGGCATCGGCGGCCATTGCCGACAGGCGCACGCAACGGGCCTGGATGGCAACGGGGCTAACTTTGGCAACCAACATCACGGCCTTCCTGCTGTCTCATTCAATCAGGAGTTACCCTTTCGGCCGCTTGTCGTAAACACGTTTCGCCTTGCCGAGTGAACGTTCCAGCGTATCGGGGGCGACCGCCTTGATGCGCGCGGTGATGCCGATGGTGTTCTTGATGAAGACCGCGACCTTTTCGGCGTGCGTGGGCAGCCCGCTGCCGTCCCAGCGTTCCGGGCGGACTTCGGCGAGCACGGTCATTTCGTCCATCCGCCCCTCCCGCGTCAGTTCGATGATGAAATGGCCGCCGCACCAGTCGGTCGCAAGCAGCGCTTCCTCGATCTGGGTCGGAAATACGTTGACGCCGCGCAGGATGATCATGTCATCGGAACGCCCCGTCACCTTCTCCATACGCCGCATGCCCGGCCGGGCGGTTCCCGGCAGCAGCCGCGTCAGGTCGCGGGTGCGGTAGCGGATGATTGGAAAAGCTTGCTTGGTCAGCGAGGTGAAGACCAGTTCGCCCTTTTCGCCGTCGGGCAGCACCACGCCGGTCTCCGGATCGATCACCTCGGGATAGAAATGATCCTCCCAGATGTGCAGGCCGTCCTTGGTCTCCACGCATTCCTGCGCCACGCCGGGGCCGATCACTTCCGACAGGCCGTAAATATCAGTCGCATCCATGTCGAACGCCTGCTCGATCTCGACGCGCATCGCATTGGTCCAGGGCTCGGCGCCGAAGATGCCGAACTTCAGCGACGATTGGCGCGGATCGAGGCCCTGCCTTTTGAACTCGTCGAGAATGGCGAGCATGTAGCTTGGCGTGACCGTGATGATATCAGGCTTGAAGTCGTTGATCAGTTGCACCTGGCGCTCGGTCATGCCGCCGGAAACCGGCACCACCGTGCAACCGAGCTTCTCGGCGCCGTAATGCACGCCAAGCCCGCCGGTGAACAGGCCATAGCCATAGGCATTGTGAATGATCATGCCGCTGCGGCCGCCGGCGGCGCGGATCGAGCGCGCCATCACGTCCGACCAGATGTCGATATCTGCTTGCGTGTAGCCGACCACGATCGGCTTGCCGGTCGTGCCCGAGGATGCGTGGACGCGAACCAGCTTTTCGCGCGGCACCGCGAACATGTTGAAGGGATAGTTGTCGCGGAGATCAGTCTTCACCGTGAACGGGAACCTGGCGAGATCGGCGAGCTGTTTGAAATCGGATGGATGCACGCCGGCCGCATCAAACGCGTTCTTGTAATGCGCGACGTTGTCATAGGCGTGCTTGAGCGACCAGGCGAGGCGCCTGGTCTGCAACGCCATGATCTCGTCGCGCGAGGCGCGCTCGGCCTCGTCCAATTCAGCGCTGTAACCGCTTCCGCTGGATTTCAATCTTGCCATGGCCATGGCGCGTTCCCCTTGCTTTCTATTCTTGTGTGGCCTCGTTGTCCGCAACCGGCAGCCACGTTCCCGCTATGGTGCGGGAGTGGCCACGGAATTCCGCGATCACGACATCGCCTGATGTGACGCGAACGTCATAGATGCCAGACCGGCCGTTGCGCGAGATTTCCCGGGCGGTGGCGATCAGAACGTCGCCGAGCTTGCCCGGCCGGATAAAGGTGATGTCGCATTGCGCGGCGACGGCGCGCTCGTTGCGGGAATTGCAGGCAAAGGCGAAGGTGGAATCCGCCAGCAGGAAGATAAAGCCGCCATGGACGATGCGCTGGCCGTTGACCATGTGCGGCGCTACCGTCATCGTCAGCGTCGCCTGCCCGGGCTTGACCTCGACAATCTTCATGCCGAGGCCCTTGCTGGCGTCATCTTCCTTCCACATCGCATCCGCGCAGGCGCGGGCGATCTCGTCGGGCGAAAGCGCGACGTTCATGGCGGGTTGCCCGCTCTGCGAGACGGTTCCACGACGTTCTCTCCCTTTGCGTACGGGCCTGTTGTCAGGCCTCGTTAGTCTGTTCACCTTGAGACCAAGCACCTGGGTTGTCGAGATCCCAGGTTCTTTGCCCCGTCATTCCGGGATGGTGCGCGAGCACCAGACCCGGAATCTCGAGATTCCGGGTCTGGTCCTTCGGACCATCCCGGAATGACGACTTCACTCACACGTGATCGTAGTCCACCACCACCTTGTCCGAACACGGCCGCGCCTGGCAGGTCAGGATGAATCCCGCCTTCAGCTCCCATGGCTCCAGCGAATAGTTGACTTCCATCTTGGCGTCGCCCTCGACCAGCTTGGCGCGGCAGGTCGAGCACATGCCGCCCTTGCAGGCGAACGGCAGATCCATGCCGGCGCGCAACGCGGCGTCGAGGATCGATTCCTCCTCGGCGACCGGCACATCGCGCCGCTTGCCGTCGATGATCAGCGACGCCATCGCCTTGGGCGGCGCAGATGCTTCGATAATTTTCTTCGGACGCGGCTTGCCGCCGAACTCGGAAACGAAGCGCTCGACGTGAATGCGATCCTCGGCGATGCCGATCTCGCGACAGGTCGCCTCGATGTCCTCACTCATGCCCATCGGGCCGCAGATGAGGACATGATCGACGCTTGCCGCCGGCACCAGCGAGCGCAGCAGCACCCGCACCTTCTCGCCGTCGAGCCGGCCGTGCAGGATCGGAATGTCCTGCTCTTCGCCCGAAATGACGTGGAACAGCGACAGCCGCTGCATGAAGCGGTCCTTTAATTCCTCCAGCTCTTCGAGGAACAGCATGCCCGATGTCGAGCGGTTGCCGTAGAACAGGAAGAACCGGCTGTTCGGTTCGCGCGCGAGCACGCCCTTGACGATCGACAGGATCGGCGTGATGCCGCTTCCCGCGGCAAAGCCGACATAGACCCGCGCCTCATCAGGCGCATGGGCGACACCAAAACGGCCGGTCGGCGTCATGACGTCGAGCTCGTCGCCGGCCTTCAATTCGTCCGCGGCCCAGTTCGAGAACGCGCCGCCATCGACCTTTTTCACGGCGATGCGCAGTTCGCCGTCATCGGGCCCCGAACAGATCGAATAGGAGCGGCGCACTTCCTCGCCGTCCATGGTGGTGCGCAGCGTGAGGTATTGCCCGGGGGTGAAGCCGTAGTCGCCTTCCAGTTCCTTCGGGATCGTAAACGTCATCGACACCGCATCCGCAGCTTCGCGGCGCAGATCGTTGACGGCGAGACGGTGAAAGCGCGGGGCGTGGGACACTAGCGACCTCCCACAGTCATTGCGAGGAGCAAAGCGACGAAGCAATCCATTGTTTCTTTTCGCGGTGACATGGATTGCTTCGCTTCGCTCGCAATGACGGACATAACGACGGCCTCAATGACACTTGAAATAATCAAACGGTTCGCGGCAGGTCTTGCAGCGCCACATCGCCTTGCAGGAGGTCGAGCCGAATTCGGACAGCAGTTCGGTTTTTTCAGAACCGCATTGCGGGCACGCCACCTGCTGCTCCCCGAACAGCGCGCGGCGGGAAGTTGAGGCCTGCGGCGGAGCGATGCCGTAGGCCTGGAGCTTGTTGCGGCCGTCCTCGCTCATCCAGTCCGTGGTCCAGGCCGGCGACAGCACGGTGCGGACGGTCGGCCGGCCGATGCCCGCGCGCTCCAGCGCCAGCTCGATCTCGACTGCGATCATGTTCATGGCCGGGCAGCCCGAGTATGTCGGCGTGATCGCGACCTCGACCCGGCCGTCGTGGATCTGGACGTCGCGCAGCACGCCGAGATCGGCGATGGTGAGCACTGGTATCTCGGGATCGACCACTTGCGCTGCCGCCTCCCAGGCGCGACGGCGCAGATCGGTATCGTTGACGGCGCTTACCATGTCGCCCCCGGAAAGGTGCGTTGCATCGATTGCAGCTCGCTGAGGAGATGGCCGAGATGCTCGCTATGCCGGCCGCTGCGGCCGCCCTGTTGCATCCAGTCGTTCTTCGGCAACGCGAGCGTCGCTTCGTCGACCACGCCGGATACCGTCTTCAGCCATTGCGATTGCAGCGGCGCCGGATCGATCGCGATGCCGGTATCGATCAGCCCGCGCTCGCTGTCATCGACGGCGAACATTTCGCCGGTGAAGGCCCAGAGTTCGTCGATCGCGGCTTGCGCACGGGCGTGGCTCTCCTCGGTGCCGTCGCCGAGGCGGACGATCCATTCCGAGCAATGCCTGACATGATAGGCACTTTCCTTTTCCGACTTCGCCGCGATTGCCGCCAGCGTCGCATCAGTAGAGCGCATCATGGCGCGCCAGTAGAGATCAGCGAAGGTCGCACAAAAGAATTGCCGCACCATGGTGCGGGCGAAATCGCCGTTCGGCTGTTCCAGCAGCAGCAGATTGCGGTACTGTCTGACATCCCGCAGATAGGCGAACTTGTCCTCGTCGTTATCCCTGCCCTCGACCTTGGCCGCATAGGCATAGAGCTCGCGCGCCTGGCCGAGCAGATCGAGGCCCATATTGGCGAGCGCCATGTCCTCTTCCAGCATCGGCGCATGGCCGCACCATTCCGACAGCCGGTGCCCGAGGATCAGCGCATCGTCGGCGCGGCGCAGGGTGTAGAGCACCAGCGGCGTTTCGGAGACGGTGATGTTGGCTGCGGTCATGCCTGATTCCTGCCTATTCACATTCCGACCTCATCCTGAGGAGCGCGGAACGCGCGTCTCGAAGGATGGGCCACGGTCCCTTTGCCGCCATCCTTCGAGACGCTTGCTTCGCAAGCTCCTCAGGATGAGGTCTGAATTCCTGGCCACGGGCCTCGTGGTTCTCCCGGCGATGCGAAGCATCGTCCGGAGACGCCGCTCACGCGCCTCCTCACCATGACGGCTACATATGCCCTACTTCATCCGGCACATCGTAAAACGTCGGATGCCGGTAAATCTTGGATTCCGCCGGCTCGAACATCATGCCCTTCTCGGACGGATCGGACGCGGTGATCGCGCTCGACGGCACCACCCAGATCGAGAGGCCCTCGCCGCGGCGGGTGTAGATGTCGCGTGCGGCCTGCAGCGCCAGCGTCGCGTCGGCCGCGTGCAGCGAGCCGACATGCTTGTGCGCCAAGCCGTTGCGGCTGCGAATGAAAACCTCCCAGAGCGGAATGTTCGGCGTTGCCATTGCGGTCTCCCTACTCTGCGGCCTGCAGGGCGGTGCGCTGCCGGCGCTTCTCGGCATAGGCCATCGCTGCCTCACGCACCCAGGCGCCTTCGTCATGCGCCTTGCGGCGCGCGGCGAGGCGATCGCGGTTGCAGGGGCCATTGCCTGCCAGCACCTGCTTGAACTCTTCCCAGTCGATGGCGCTGTACTCCCAGTTGCCCGCTTCATTCTGCTTCATGCCGGGATCGGGAATCGAAAGTCCCAGGAAATGTGCCTGCGGCACGGTGGCGTCGACGAATTTCTGGCGCAGCTCGTCATTGGAAAAACGCTTGATCTTCCATCTGGTCGAGGTGTCGCTGTGCTGGCTGGCCTGATCGGGCGGACCGAACATCATCAGCACCGGCCACCACCAGCGGTTCAGCGCCTCCTGCGCCATCGCCTTCTGCTCTTCCGTGCCGCGGCACAGCGTCAGCATGATCTCAAAACCCTGGCGCTGATGAAAGGATTCCTCCTTGCAGACGCGGATCATCGCCCGCGCGTAAGGCCCGTAGGAACAGCGGCACAGCGGGATCTGGTTCATGATCGCGGCGCCATCGACCAGCCAGCCGATGGTGCCGATGTCGGCCCATGTCAGTGTCGGGTAGTTGAAGATCGAGGAGTACTTCGCCTTCCCGGCCAGCATCAGGTCGACCAGCTCTTCGCGCGAAGAGCCAAGCGTTTCGGCGGCGGCGTAGAGATAGAGCCCGTGGCCGCATTCGTCCTGCACTTTGGCGAGCAGCGCCGCCTTGCGGCGCAGCGACGGCGCACGCGTGATCCAGTTGCCCTCGGGCAGCATGCCGACGATTTCGGAATGCGCGTGCTGGGAAATCTGCCGCGTCAGCGTCTTGCGGTAGGCCGCCGGCATCCAGTCGTTCGGCTCGATGCGTTCGTTAGCGTCGATGCGCGCCTGAAACTGCGCAGCCCGCGCGGCGTCCTCAATGTTGCGGTCTTCGCCGTCGGACGAATTGAGCGCCTGCGTGTACATGGCGGACCTCCCGATATTTGTTGGGAGACAACATATAACAAAATTTAAGATATGCAATATATTTCTGTAACATATTCACGCGCCGTCGAACCGCCGAAACAGTTCCGCGCCGGGCTTCGGCAGCGGCCCGTTTTCGTTCGTCGCATGGCGGTCAAGCCATTGTTCGGACGCGGGAAGTAGCGCGCGATAGATTTCGCCACAGAGCGTTCGGGCCGGCCTGCCCGGCCAGTCTGCCGGTAACAGTGAGGTCGGCAACAAGGGATCGCGGAGCACGACGCGGCGGTAATGGTGGATCAGCAGCACGCGCGCTGTGAAGGCGTCGGCGTCCACCAGCCGCTCGCCCTTGGTGATCCAGCCGTGCAGCGGTTCGAAGGTCTTCATGAATTTTTGATAGGCGTCGGCGGTCCGGTGCAGCGGCCAGCTTTCGCTGAGCAGGCGTCGCCCGCTGTCGTCCTCGGCCGAGACTTCGAGGCGTATGGCCCCTGAGGCTTCGTTAGGGATGGGCACGCCCGACGGCGCGACCCACACGCCCGGCAGCGGGCTGCCGAAGCCCGCATTCTTCAGCCCCTCGCGCGCGGCGTCGCGGTCCCCGCCATTGCCGATCAGCAGCAGTTCGAACCGCCCGGTCCAGTCGGACGCGGGCGGCCCATAGATGTGTTTCGTTGCGATATCAAAAGTTTGCCGCCCGCTCTGCAGCAGACGATAGAAGCTGTTGCGGCCGATTTTATTGCGCTCGAACCAGCCATCGGCGGTCAGCCGCGACATCGCGGTGCGCACCACGCTGGCGTCGATGTCGAGTTGCTCGAAGAATTCAAGCAGCGTGCCCAGCCAGACCGAGCCGCCGCGCGGCACGATGGCATCGCCGAACACGGTGATGACGATCGAGCCGGTGCGCGACGGTTCGCGCTTCAACTGCTGGACGATGCGGGCAAGCGGCGGCGGCATGCGTCAAGGCATAGCGCGTTTTTCGTGATCGCGACAATGTCGGCAAGAGTCGGGCTTCATCCTTCGAGACGCGGCCAAGCGGCCGCTCCTCAGGATGAGGTCTTAGACCCTCATGGTGAGGAGCGCGGCAACGCCGCGCGTCTCGAACCATGCGGCCCCGATACACCCAATCGGGACTTCTGCCGGCTCTACCGATGCGGGTTCGGATACACCAGGCTGCGCCAGCCGCTTCGATCGAACGGCGCCCATTCGCCCTCCGGCTGCGCCAGGCGATCGGCGACCGCGTAGACCGCGGCGGGGTGATGGCCCATGCCGCAATGGCTGCTTTCGACCTCGATGCTCTCAGAGGTCGCTGACGTCTTTTCCATGCAGCCCTGCCAGGCGCAGATGCCGTCGGTGCGGCTGAAGATCGCGGTGGTCGGCACCGGCGGCGTGCCGGACAGCGCTCCGCCGAAACGGGCGTCCTCCTCGTCGGCGCGGCGGCCGCTCGCCATCTCGTAAACGCGCCAGGCGTTGGTCGCCTTCGGTCCCGCGGCAAACGGGCTGCCGAGCGTGATCACCGAGCGCACGCGCTCCGGCATCATCTTGGCGAGCTGGCGGGCGTAGAGACCGCCGAGGCTCCAGCCGACCAGCGAGACCTTGCGGCCATGCGTGTCGTTCAACTCGTGGACGAGATCGACCATCGCGTTCTGGACGCCGTGGCGCAGTCCGAGATTGCGGCCCTGGCGCCAGCCGCTGGCGGCGTAGCCGCGGCTCTTCAGAAAGCTGCGCAGTGGACGCGTCGAGGTATCGGACGCAACAAGCCCGGGCAGCACTAATACCGGATGGCCGTCACCACGCGGGGCGAGGCTCAGCAGCGGCAACGCGCCGAGAAACGCTCCCAGTTCGGAAATCGCACGCCCCTCCAGAAACATCAGGGTTCTGGACGGCGGCGAAAGCGTCTGTGTAGCAACGGACATCATGTCTCCTCTCGGGCTGGCCCCTTACGTCTCGGCAGCCATGCCACTGGTTCAGTTGAGTAGACGCAAGCGCAGCAGAATCGTTCGCAGTGCAATATAGTTCCACAAAAAGCTAAGGAACCGGTTTTGCTCTTGCAAGCGGTCGAGGTCACACCTGGGATAGTTAAAGACGTTGACGTGATTAATTAGTCACAGCAGCCGCAGCAGGTATTCGAGGGTGTAGAGCGCCAGCCCTGCAAGCCCGCCGATCAGCGAACCGTTGAAGCGGATGTATTGCAGGTCGCGGCCGATATTGATCTCGATCAGCGCAATCAGTTGTCCCATGTCCCACGACTTCACTTGATCCGAGATGAAGGTCGAGACGCCGCTCTTCTGTTCGGCGACGACCGTTCGCAGCACCGCCACGAGCCCCTGATTGATTTCGGTGCGCAGCTCAGTGTCGCCGGCCAGCGCCTCGCCTGCCGTCACGAACATGCGCACCAGATATTGCTCCAGCACCTGGGTCTCGCCGGAGGCGCTGCGCTCGAAGAATGCGCGCGCGTTCGCCCATATGTGGCGCGCGAGATCGGACAGTTCAGGCCGCGCCAGGAGATCGCGCTTCAGGCTCTGGATGCGTTCGGCGTAGGCCGGATCTGTGCCGAGCCGGTCGACAAAGGTCAGCACCATGCGATCGAACTCGCCGCGGAACGGATGTGCAGGATCGTTGCGGACTTCCTCGAAGAAGGCGGTGGCGGAGGCAACGATCTTGTTCACCAGAAACTTGTCGGCGCGATAGAGTTTCAACAACGTCGGCAATTCCGCGCGGATCTTTTCGCGGATCATCGCCATGGTTTCGGCCTGCGTCATCGTCTGATGCACGCCGCGCAGGAGATCATCGAGCAGACCTTGATGGCGTCCTTCCTTCACGAACGCGCGCAACGTTCCGGCGGCGAGCGGCGCGAGATCGATCGCCATCAGTTGCGCGGTGATGCGGCGGCTGACGAAGGTCATCAGCCCCGAGTTCTCGGTCGCCGCCACCGCCTCGGGCAACAGCCGCAGCGCAAAGCGCGCGAGATCCTCGCTGCGCTTGCGGTCGCGCAGCCAGTCGGCAATGAACGAGCCGAAATCGATCTGCCCCAGTTTTGCTTCGACCGGAGCAGATTCGAGGAAATGCAGCTCGATGAATTCGCCAAGCTTGTCGGCGATGCGGTGCTGGTTGCTCTGGATGATCGCGGTGTGCGGGATCGGCAGTCCCAGCGGCCTTTTGAACAAGGCGACCACGGCGTACCAATCGGCGAGACCGCCGATGGTGGCGGCCTCCGCAAACGCCGCGATGAAGCCGAAGACGGGATGCAGGGGCAGCAGTGCCCTCGCGCCAAGGAAAATTACAAACGTCGCCGCCAGCACCAGCGTCGCCAATAGCTTCACGCGCCGCAGTTCGGCGGCGCGTGCGGCGTCGACGGGAGCGTCGATGACGAAGGTGGCGGGAAGGGTCATGACGGCTTTCGGATGGACGACGACCCTCATCCTGAGGAGCGGCGTCTTCGCCGCGTCTCGAAGGATGCAGGCCCCATCGTGGCCTCATGGTTCGAGACGGCGCAAGGGCGCCTCCTCACCATGAAGGTCCAGACTGATGTATGAGGAGACCCGACAAAAAGAAGGCCCGCTAAGCGGGCCTTCGAAAATGCAGTTGTCAGGCGGATCGCGATCAGGCGGTCTTGGAGTAGACCTTGGCGAAGTTGTCCTGCGCGTTCTTGGCACCCTCGGTGACGAGCTTGCCGAGATATTCGGTGCTGGCCTTCGCCCGCGATACGAGCACTTCGCCACGCGCACGGACCAGGTCCGACTGGATCTGGGCGGCTTCGCTCAGCGACGTGGCCGACGCGAGCTTGTCGATGCCGGCGAAGAACGCTTCCGCGTCCTGGTAGAACGCCTGCTGGATGTTGCGGCTGATCTTGGCGGCCTCGGAAACCGAACCGGCAACGGCGGTCTCGATGGCAGCAGTAACCTTCTCGGAACCGGCATGCATGTCGGCGGCGCGAACCTTGGCGGTCTCGGCCTGCTTCTTCACGAACTCACGGGCAGCTTCCGGAACTTCCAGGTTCTGGAGCTTGGTGAACGCCTCGGTGACGGGCGCGAAGGCTTCCTTGGCGGTATTCAGCACGGAATTGGTTTCGGTGGTCATGGGGGTCTCTCCATCCTCAGGTTTGAGCTATGGGCTCACCCCGTCCGGATTGGCCCGGGGCACGAGTGTTGTGCCATAGTTAATGGTGCGGCGCAACATCAATGTTGCAGCGCGATATCACGAATTCGTGAAGAGCCTGATGGATAAGCGGTTCGCCCAGAGAACCGGCAAAAGTTCCACTTTAGGCTAATGCCGGAGCCGGCCCCATTTACTTTGCATGGGGTTGTTTTCGCGATTTTGTATCTGGCTAGTGCTGGACCGCCCCTGGCAACCCGTAGGCTTCCAACTGTGCCCGAACCTGCGCCACATTGTGTCCGAGCACGACGATGTCGTGCTTCTTGCCGTCGACGTCCCGGACGTGGTCCCGCAGCAGGGCCTCGGCCTTGAAGCCAAGGCTTTCGAACAGCGTGATCGCCGCCTGCTGATCGACCGTCATCTGCACCGACAGCTTTTCCAGGCCGGCGCCCAAGGCGAGCGCGAAGGTCTCCTGGGACAGCGCCCGGCCAACCCCGTGCCCACGGACGTCCAGCGACACCACCATCCGGATCTCGCCGACATGGGGCGACCACGAATGGGGATCGCGCACCAGCGTGCCGCAGCCGACCACCGTCCCGTTTTTCACCGCCAGCAGGCTGACGATGGCGCCGCGCTCGATCTCGTTGACCCAGGCCGACAGCACTTTGGGCTGGCTGATATTGCGCGGCAGGAACAGCAAATCATGCGTCGGAAGTTTTTGCGCGAACGCCAGCACGGCGGGCTCGTCGGCACGCGCCATCATGCGGAATTCGATGTCGCCGGCGTCGGTCTTGACGTGGCGCGGATAGGAACGTGTTTCGCTCATGTTGATCTCTTACCTAGCCAGGAGTCCAGTTTCGGCCACAGCCGCTTGATGGCATTGGCGCCGGCGACAAGGCTGACGTGACCGCCCTTCAGCATCACCTCTTCCTTGTCCGTCGAGCCGACCTTGGTGATCAGGTGTTTCGCCGCGTCGTAGGGCACGATGTGATCGTGCTCGGCGACCGCATGCAGGATCGGCACTTTGATCTTGGAAATATCCGCCGCCCGCCCGCCGACCGACATGGTGTCGTTGTAGAGCTTGTTGTCCCACATCAGGTCCTTGGTAATGGTGCGAAAGTATTCGCCGGCCAGCGGCAAGGTATCCGTGCCCCAGCGGTCCATCATCCGGTAAGCTTTGACATATTCGTCGTTCCAGATGTTCTCCCACAATTGCACCTGGCTGACGGTGCGCGAGGCCGGCCGCAGCATCTCGAACGAGGACAGGATCATTTCCGGCGGCACGTTGCCGACGCTGTCGACCAGCTTGTCGACATCGAAATAGCGGCGGTCCGAAAAATTCTGAAACAGCTTCATCTCGCGAAAATCGATCGGCGTGGTGAAACAGATCAAATTCTTCATCGGCCCGTCGTTGAAAATCGAGCCGTACAGCAGCGACAGCACGCCGCCGAAGCAATAGCCGATCACGGTGACGTCGTGCTCGCCGGAATCCTGCTGCACGCGGCGGACGCAATCGGGGATGAAGTCGAGGACGTAGTCCTCCATCCGCAGGGATTTTTCCTCCGGCTTCGGCGCGGTCCAGTCCAGCATGTAGACGTCGTAGCCGCTCTTTAAGAGAAACTCGATGAAGCTTTGGCCAGGCACCATGTCGAGGATGTAGCCGCGGTTGGTGGTGGCCATCACGATCAGGATCGGCACGCGATAGATTTCGTCCGCGATCGGCCGGTAGTGATAGAGGTTCATGGTGCCGCGGGCGGCCAGGATGTCCTTTGGCGTCGAGCCGAGCGACGGGCCGGACGAGGAAAAATATTCGACCCCCTTGATGCTGCGCTGGATCGCGCGCTGCACCTCGGACTGGACCCGCTCCGAGATCGAGGCGAAATCGACACCCGCGGGAGCGTTCATTTCTGCTCTCCCTCCGATGGCGGACGCTTGGTGCGCGGCGGTCGCGGCGTGCCATGGCCGCTCTCCGGCGACAGCGAGTTATGGTGCACCTGATGCAGCAGCGCCTTGATCTCGTTGAGCTGGCCCTCGATCGACTGCAGCCGCTCGGCCATGCCGACCATCTGCGCCCGGCTCGGCAGGTTCATCGCCAGCAGGTATTTCTCCATCAGCTCGCCGAGCTGCTTCTGCGCGCCCGCCGTCACGCCGCCGACCTGGTTCATCACCTTGGAGAATTCCGGCGACGTCATCGCCTGATTGGCGAAGGAGTTGAAGCCTTTCTCCATTTCCCCGATCATGGTCTGCCAGATCACGGCAGGATCGTTGCCTTTGTCGGCCATAGGCGCCCTCTCCCGAAAGGTTACGAGCGCTTGCCACGCTTCGCTTGTGTTGACCCCATACCACACCGTTGCGGCGGGGCGGTCAACCACTGCGAAGTCTTCTGCGGTGCGGGAAACCATGCCATAGTTACTCAAAGCTCAGGTCACCTAAGGGAAGACACACGCGATGCTCGCCCATCAGCCGCCACAGATTGCTCGCGCCAACGGCATCGACATTTGCTACGAGATTTTCGGCGATCCGGCCGCGGAACCGCTGGTGCTGATCATGGGGCTCGGCGCCCAGATGATCCATTGGGATGACGATTTCTGCCGCCAGCTCGCAGCGCGCGGCTTTCGTGTCGTCCGCTTCGACAACCGCGACATCGGCAAGTCCTCCCATCTTTCCGGCGGCAAGCGGCTGACGCCGTTCGAACTGCTGAAGCTGCGGTTCCTGAAGATTCCGGTCGCGGCAACCTATAAATTGATCGACATGGCCAAGGACACGGTCGGCCTGATGGATGTGCTCGGCATCAAGTCGGCACATCTGGTCGGCGCCTCGATGGGCGGCATGATTGCCCAGGAAATCGCGCTGTCGTTTCCGCAGCGGGTGCGTTCGCTGACCTCGATCATGTCGACGACGGGCAATCCCAAAATACCGCCGCCGACGCGCGAAGCCGCCGCAGTGCTGATGGCACCGCCGCCGCGAACGAAGGAGGAATATTTCGAGCGGTTCGCCAAGACCTGGAAAGTGCTGCGCGTCGGCTCGTTTCCTGAAGATGAGGCACTCGATCCTGCGCGCGCCGCGCGCACGTACGAGCGCGGCCTCAATCCAGCCGGTGTCGGCCGGCAGTTGCGGGCGGTGTTGGCTTCCGGCAGCCGCAAGGAACGGCTGGCTCAAGTGAAGGTGCCGACACTCGTCATTCACGGCACGGTCGATCCGCTGGTGCGTCCCGAAGGCGGCAAAGACACCGCAGCGTCGATTCCCGGCGCAAAGCTACTGATGATCGAAGGCATGGGCCACGCACTGCCGATCCCGATGTGGCCGCAGATTATCGGCGCGATCGACGAGCACGCGCATCGCGCGGCGGCGAAGGCGGCCTAACCTCTCTCGTCGTTCCTGCGAAAGCAGGAACCCATAGCCACAGGCCGCCGTGAGTTAAGCAAGGCGTCAACCACCGCGCTTCATCAGTCCTGCCGCGGCGTATGGGTCCCTGCTCCCGTGCGCAATTGCGCACTAGGCAGGGACGACGGCGAGAGTTATCACCACGCAACTTAACTCTTCGTGGCGATCCAGATGACGTGACGCGCACCGCCACCCCTTCCGGTGGCGCGGACGTTGACTTCGTTGACGTCGAAGTTTGCACCACGAAGACGCTTTGCGAACGCTGGATTGGGTCCGGACGACCAGACAGCCAGCACGCCGCCGGGCCGCAGCGCCGTCTGCGCCGCTTTCAATCCAGTTAAACTGTAGAGCGCATCATTGGCCTTGCGGGTCAGCCCTTCCGGCCCGTTATCGACGTCGAGGAGAACGGCATCGAAGGCTCCGCGATGCGACCGGATGATTTCGGCGACATCCCCCTCCCGAATGTTCACGCGGGGATCGCCGAGGCTGTCCCCAAAAATTTCCGCCATCGGGCCGCGTGCCCATGCAACGACAGCGGGGACCAGTTCGACTTGCACGATCTGCGCTTTGCTTCCGAACGCGCCAAGCGCCGCGCGCAACGTAAAGCCCATGCCTAATCCGCCGATCAGTACGCGGGGGTCTGTGACGTCAATCTTCTTTGCCGCAAGCGTGGCAAGCGCAGCCTCAGAACCTGACAGACGGCTGTTCATCAGCTCGTTGGTGCCGAGCATGATGGAGAACTCCTTGCCGCGGCGCATCAGGCGGAGTTCATCGTCGGTGCCGGGAATACGGGCGGTGTCGATCTTTTCCCAGGGAATCATCGATGGCTTTTAGCATGCTGTCTCAATGGTCGTCGTCCCTGCGTTCGCACGCGTTCGCGGGGACGACGGATAGGCGTTACCCGCCAGCCCACACATCAAGCACGTAGCGGTTCTTGGTGCCGAGATCGTCGATCCAGCGCAGCCCGGCGTCGGCGTCCGCACCTGACTTTTCGCGATAGATCGCAACCAGCGCGGCCTTGACGTCCGGCTCCATCTTGCCGCCGTCACCGCAGACATAGACGATTGCGCCCTGCTCGATCAGGCTCCAGACGCGGTCCTTCTGCGCCGCCACCTGATGCTGCACATAGGTCTTCGGCCCGTCGGCGCGAGAGAATGCGGTGTGCAGCTCGGCGATGCCGTCGGCGGCGAAGCCTTTCAGCTCTTGCGCATAGAGAAAATCCTGTTCGGGGTGCCGGCAGCCGAAGAACAGCATCGCGGGGCCAAGCTTCGCGCCTTGCGCCTTGCGATGTGCGCGTTCCTGCAGGAAGCCGCGGAAGGGTGCCAGCCCCGTGCCGGGGCCGATCATGATCACGGGTTGGGCCGCATCGTCCGGCAGGCGGAAGCCGGCCTTGGTCTCGCGTACCGTCGCATGCACGTTGTCGCCGACGCGGCGGCCGGCAAGATAGTTCGAGCAGACGCCCTTGTAGACGCCGCGGCCCGAGCTGGCGGGCGCTTCCACCACCCCGACGGTGACGCTGCAGCGCGCGGGATCGCCAGACGGCGACGACGAGATCGAATAGTAGCGCGGCGCCAGCAGCGACAGCATTTCCAGATAGGCGTGGAACGGCAATTCGCAGGCCGGATGCTCCTCCAGCAGATCGAATACCGATTTGCGCCGGGCCAGCACGTCCGAGCGGTAACGCTCCGCGGAAGCGTCATCGTCGCCGGTATAGGCGAGCAGTTTTGGCTTGGTGACGGGACAGCGCGTGTGTTCCGACATGATCTGGATCTGCTTGCGGGTCGCGACCTGCTGCAGCTCCACGAACTCGGTCAGCAAGCGGCCGACCGAGACGGCATCACCCACCGGCAATTGTGCGCGGCGGCCTTCCGCGACCTGCAGCCGGATCTGGTCGGCCGGCAGGAAGCCAAAGCGGCGCGCGACGGAATCGACCAGCGCCGGATCATTGCGCGGCACGACGCTGAGATGGTCGCCGACGCGGTAAGTAGTACCCGGCGGCAGTTGCACCTCGACATGGCGGGTCGACCGGTCGGAACCATTGGCGCCCGTCTTGTTCTGCAGCTCGGAATTGACCAGCACCTTCATCGGCGCGACGCCACCCTGCGCAACGAGTATGTTGACGGCGGACGGCGCCACCGGTTCGATCGAATAAAGCGGGGCGTCGTCGGCGCTGCGGGCGAAGCCGGAATCGACGCCCAGTTCCTTCATCGCCGCGGGCGCCGCCTTCGCGAACCATTTCTCGAACTGGCCGTCGAGATCGCTGCGGGCGTCGCCCTCGCCGCGGGCGTATAGGCTACGCGCGCCATGCGCCGCCAACTGTTCGTCGATCATGCGCGGCACGGATTGATAGGTCGCCGCCCAGTCGCTGTTGCCGCAGCCGAACACGGCGTAACGTACCTTGGCGAGCGCATCCTTCGGCAGCCCGCCGTCCAGCCATTTGACGAATTGCGTGGCGTTGTCGGGCGCCGCGCCATTGTACGAAGCGCAGAAGATCAGGAGCCCGCCCTCTTCCGGCAGCTTGCCGACATAATCGTCGAGCGCGCCGAGCCTGGTCGCGAAGCCGTTGACCTCGGCGAGATCGGCGACCCGCGTTGCCAGTTCTTCCGCGGTGCCGAGGTTAGAGCCGTAGAGCACCAATAGCGGCGTGTTGTGGCCCGGACGGGTCCGCGCCTGCGGCACCGCCGCGTTCGAAGCGGCTGCCGCCACCGCAGCAGGGCCGGCGAAGGCGCCGCGATCCTTGTCGGCGCGCGGCCGCACCTTGATCTTGAAGCCGTCGGGCTTGATCGTCAGCGTTTCCTTCAGGTGCATTTGGTAGCGGTGCACATCGAGCAGCTTGAAGCGCTGCAGGATCATGCCGATCGCCAGCGCCGCCTCGTGCATCGCAAAACCGCGGCCGATGCAGGCGCGCTGGCCGTTGCCGAAAGGCTTCCAGGCGTTGAGCGGCCGCTTGGCCTCGGCCTCGCGGCTGAAATTCTCGGGATCGAACGCGTCCGGGTTCGGACCCCAGACGCTGGGATCACGATGCAGCGCCATCACCAGCACCGTGACGAAGGTGTTCTTCTTCAGTCTGTACTTGCCGCCGATGGTCTCGTCCTGAAGCGGCGCGATGCCGTAGGCGGGCGCCGGCGGCCACAGCCGCAGCGCCTCCTTCAAAATCTGCGTGATGTAGGTGAGCTGCGTGACCTGCTGATAGGTCGGCCTTGCGTCGATATCGGGCCCGAGCACCCGGTCGACCTCTTCATACGCCTTCTTGAGCACTTCCGGATGCTTGAGCAGCGCATAGATCGTGCACGACAAGAGCCCGCTGGTGGTCTCGTGGCCCGCGATCAGGAATGTGTTGATCTGGTAACGGATGTTGACGTCGTCGAGCTGCTCGCCAGTGGTACGGTCGACACCGGTCATCATGGCGCCGAGCATGTCCTTCTTGGCATCAGTGGCTTCCGCATTGCTGCGGCGCTCGGCGATGATCTCGTCGACCATCCTGTTCATGAACATGACGTCTTCGGCCAGCGTCTTGCGCCGCTTCTGCATCCAAAGATTTTCCAGCGGCAGGCCGCGGGTCATCATGATGGTCTCGAGCGAGCGTACCAGCGATTCGACGAACGGGTGATAGTCGCGGCGGTAGAACGAATTGAAGCGGTAATCGAAGCCGCAGAGACCAATAGTGTCGAGCGTCAGCGCCGTCATGTCGTGGACGACGTCGATCTCCTCGTCGGCGTTGAGCCGCTCCCATTTCTTCACGAGCTGATCGGCAATGTCGACCATGCTCGGGTGATAGGATTGCATGGCGCGGTTGCCGAACGGCTGCAGCAGGATGTTGTGCGCCTTGCTCCAGTTCGGCTCTGACGTGTCGGCGGTGAACAAGCCGTCGCCGCCAACGGCGCGAACCCGTCGCAGCGAGCCGCGCACCGCCTTGTCGAAACGCTTCTCGTCCGAGAGTTCGTCGATGAGATCGTGGCCGCCAACAATAACGAGCGGCGCACCCATCATGTCCAGCCAGAAGATCGGCCCCAGTTCCTTGGTGAGTCGCACCAGATGCTGCACCGGCGCATTGGGATCCAGCGACAGCATATTGCCGACGACAGGCTTTTTCGGCGGATGCGGGATTGGACTAAGTTTATTGGGGGACGCCATTGTCGAAGTATCTCCTGCTCCGCTGCCGTCATCCCTGCATAACGGCTTCGCCGCTATTGCCGGAGGAGCGCGCCTCAGCGCGCGTCTCGAAGGATGCCCATTTGCACCACTACCTCTCATCCTTCGAGGCGCGCCGAACGCGGCGCGCCCCTCAGGATGACGTCTATCCGAATCGTCGCTTACGCCATTCGATCAGCTTGGCGCTGACCTCGTCCGGCTTTTCCTGCTGCGTCCAATGGCCGCTGTCGCGTACAAGATACTTCTCGAGATCCGGCACGAGCTTCTCCATTCCGTCCGCGGACGATGGCGGCAGTACCGCATCATTCTCGGCCATGATCATCAGCGACGGCACGTGCACCGTATGGTCGAGTCCTTCGGAGCGTCGCCAGTTGCGCGAAAAATTGCGGTACCAGTTGATGCCGCCGGTGAAGCCGGTCCTGGTGAAAGTATCGACGAAGACCTTCTTTTCCTCCGGCGACAGGATCGGCGTGCGCGGATCGTGCTTGGCATCGTAATTCGCGATCATCTGCGGAAACGCCAGATTGAGCCGCGGCGACGCGCCGACGCCGGCAATCGGCTGTTCCTCCGGCGTACCTTCGGGGCGCGCCACCGGCTTGCGCATGAACGCATCAAAGGTTTGCTCGACGCGGCTTGCGAAAATCCTGTCTGGCTCGCGGCCAGGGTCCTGAAATTGCACAATGTACATCTTGTCGCCGAACCGCTTTCGAAACAGCTCGATCGGGTCGGCCGGCAGGCGATCGTAATGCGGCGTGTTGACCCCGATCACGCCGGCGACGCGGTTGATGTGGCGCAGCGGCATCTGCCAGACGATGAAGCCGCCCCAGTCGTGGCCGACGAAGATCGCCTTGTCGATCTTGAGGTGATCGAGCAGCCCGACGAGGTCGCCGGTCAGATGCTCCATGTCGTAGGCCTCGACCGGCTCCGGTCGATCGGTCGCGCCATAGCCGCGCTGGTCCGGCGCGATTACCCGGATGCCGGCCTCGCTCAAGGCCTTGATCTGGTGACGCCAGGAAAACGCGAGCTCCGGCCAACCGTGGCAGAGAATGAGCGGCGGCGCGTCGGACTTGGGCCCCGCCTCGTAATAGCCCATGCGAATGCCGTTCACCTGGGCGAACTGCAGCGGTGGCATTTCAATCATCACCAGACCCCTATTCAGCCGCGCTGGTCATGCTCGGCGGCGGCGCGAACGCTGCCTCCAGCGCCTCAAACTCTACCGGCAGCATGTCGCACATGACCTGGACATGGGGAATGATGTTGGCGCCGGCGATGAAGCCGAAATCGAGCTTGGTCGCGGTAGCTCTGCACGGTAATGTTGAGCGCAATTCCGTGGGTCGAGATCGACACCGGGAAGATGTGCAGCAATTCCGCGCCCGCGGCATAAAGCGTCTGCCGCGGTCCGGGCACATTGGACACCGTGATGTTGGCCGATGGCGGCAACACGTTCGACAGGTCCGAGCGGCTGTAGAGCAGCGCCATAATCTGCACCAGAATCGGCGCTCCCAGCATTGAGACGTTCGAGACCTGCGGCATGAAGGCCCGCAGCGGATGCGACATCTCCTTCGATTTGGTGGATTGCGCGATGATCGCTTCCAGCCGTTCCTTCGGATCCTCGATATTGGTGGCGATCGAGCAGATCATGCCGAACACCTGGTTGTTGGCCTCGGTGTTGCCCTCCTCGCGCAGCGAGATCGGCACCGCCGCTGTCATCGACTTGGCCGGCAAGGCGCCGCGCTCCAAGAGATAGCGCCGCACCACGCCGGAGGAGAGCGCCAGCACCACGTCGTTGAGCTTGCCGCCGGATTGCTTGGCGACCGCCTTGGCCCGCGACAGCGAAATCGAGGTGCCGGCAAAACTGCGCTCGGACGAAATCGCCTTGTTCAAAATGGTCGGCGGCGAGACCATGCTGGCGATACTATCGCGCGACTTCGGATCGGAGATCTTGCCGACCACATCCGAGACGCTCTTGAGCATCGCCGGAATGCTGCCGGCGAACTTCACCGCGCTCTCGATCTGGAACATGGCGTTGTCGAACAGGATCGATCCGAGATCGCTCTTGCCCGAGCGCGGCAGATCAAGGCTCTTTGGTGTCGAGGAGCCATCGAACGGCTGGCGCCAGAGCTGCTGGTAGGAATCGATCAGGTTGGCGGCGATATCGCGCGGCTCGTTGCCGCCCTTCGCCTGCGGAACCGGTTTCTCGACCACGCGCGGCACGGGGGTGACGTCGTAGATCATGTTGGTCAGCGCAGCACCTGCACCGCCGTCGATGCAGGCGTGATGCATCTTGGAATAGAGCCCGATCTCGTTGTCCTTCATGCCCTCGAAGACATAGAACTCCCAGAGCGGCCGGGCGCGGTTGAGGAGCTTGGCATGCATCCAGCCGACGATTCGCTCGAGCGTGGCGCGGTCGTATGGCGCCGGAAGGCTGCCGCGGAAGATGTGACGATCGATGTCGAACTGGTCGTCCTCGACCCAGGACGGATGATCGATGTCGAGCGGCGCCTTTTCCAGGCGCGCTTTGAGGATCGGCGCAATGTGCAGCCGCGAGGCGATCATCGCCTTGAAATCCTCGAAGAAGTTGCCGTTGTAATTCTCGGGCAGGCGGAAGATCGCCATGCTGCCGACATGCATCGGCATCTCCGGCGTTTCCAGATACAGAAACGACGCGTCCATCGAAGACAGCTTCTTGGCGTCCGCCATGTTATTTTCCTCCCGCAGTAGAAAACGCGGCGCCTTGGCGGCGCTTCTGGCGTCTAGAATGTCTTTATTATTGGAGCATATCCGAAAACCTCTCACCATCCCGCATCAATTGCAGGGCGGGATCTTTCGGGGTCATGCCCTTAAGCTCAGGACGTTGGGCTCAGGATTGTGCATTTTCAGGGGGGCCGTAGGCAATGGCAAATGGTCCTGATCGGTCAAAATGCTTGAATTCGCCCTCGGGCTGCGCCAGCCGGTCGGCCACCGCCCATAATGCTGCGGGGTTGACGCCGAGTCCGATATGGCTGGCGAAGTGCACCTCGATGTTTTCGGCGGTCTCGGAGGGCCGCAACAGGCTCGTGTGCCAGTTCACGATGCCGTCGGTACGGGAATAGATCGAGGTTGCCGGCACCGGCAGGTCACCGGCGATCGCCTCCCGGATTTCCAGATTGTCGTCGACCGCCTCCCCCGACAGCGCCTCATAGAGTCGCGTGGCGTTGGTCGCGCGGATATCGTTGGCAAATGGACTGCCGAGCGTAATCACCGAGCGCACCATGTCCGGCATCTGCAATGCCAGATCGCGCGCATAGACGCCGCCGAGACTCCAGCCGACCAGACTGACCTTGCGGCCGGTCTCATCGTGAATGCGCCGCAGAAGGTCGCGCAATGCTCCGCGCTTGGAAGCGACGCCGCCGAAATTGCGGCCCATGCTCCACGCATGGGTATCGTAGCCGAGTTCTTTCAGATAGCGCCGCATCGGCGCCATCGACAGATCGCTGGCGAGAAAGCCTGGCAGCGCCAGCACCGGATGCCCGTCGCCCTTCGGCGCGCGCAACAATAGTGGCGACAACAGCAAGCTCGAATTCAGCTCGAACAATGCCCTCGCTTCGGCGAGCATCAGAAACAGGCTCGGCGGCCGCAGCCTTTGCTCGCCCATTGCTGCCTCGCCCTCCGCGACGGCCACTTACTTTTTGTCCTTCTGGCCCATGCCGCCGAGGCCGGCCATGGTCACGAACATATCCTGAAACCGCTCGGCGATCTTGGGATCGAACGTGAACCAGCTCTGGATCAGCGATTCCGGAGAAACCTTTTCGATATTGGCCATCACCTGCTGCTGCATCTTGTCCATCACGGCGGTCTGCATCGGCGAGACGTCGGGCAATCCGAAAAACTGTCTGGCTTCCAGCGGCGTGCAATCGATTTCGACGTTAACTTTCATGACCGCTCCTTTTGCTGGCTTGCTGCAGTATCGCCACGATGACCTCCGTCACGCAAGGACAAGACCGCTGCCTTATCCCCCTCAATCGTCCGATATGGTCAACCAAAACGTTCGACGGCAAAAGGCCTTGTATCGGCAAACGGGGTCTCGCCGGTCATCATTTCGGCCAGCAGGCGGCCGGTTGCAGGTCCGAGCGTCAGGCCGTGGTGCTGGTGGCCGAAATCGAACCATAGGCCGCCATGGCGGGGGGCCTTGCCGATGACCGGCAGCATATCGGGCAGACAGGGGCGCGCGCCCTTCCACGGCACGGCGTCGACCGGCGCCCCCAGCGGGAACAATTTATGCGCCCGCGGCAGCGCCCGCTCGACCTGAACCGGCGTGGGCGGCGCATCACGGTGGGCGAACTCGGCGCCCGTGGTGAGACGAATGCCGCGGTTCATGGGCGCCAGCAGATAGCCGAGATCGGTGTCCAGCACGGGGTGGTTCAAAACCGCATTGCCGCGCGGCTTGAGGTGCAAATGGTAACCACGCTTGACCTGAAGCGGGATCGAATAGCCGAGCGGCGCAAAAATCTGATCGGACCACGGTCCCATCGCCACCACGACCTCGCGCGCGGTGATCGTGCCTTCCAGCGTCGCCACCCGCCACCGACCGCCGGATTGTTCGAGCGTTCGTGCGTCACCGACAAGATATCGCCCGCCCTTGCGGCCGAACAGCGCTGAGTAGGCTTTGGCCAGGCCGCCGGGATCCGGCACAAATCCCGGCGCCGGAAAATGGATTGCACCGCTGAAATCGCCGGTTAGATGCGGCTCGCGGGCCATGATCGCCGCCCTGTCCAGGATTTCGCCCGCGACCCCATACTGCTTGGCACGCTCCAGCTCCCCCACCGCGCCTGCAAGCGTCGCCTCGGAGCGAAACAGCTTGATCCAGCCGCTCCGCCGCAGCAGATCCGGCACGCCTGCTTCCGCAATCAGCGCCTCATGCTCGATCAGGCTGCGCTGGATCAGCGGCAATTCCGCCATCGCGCTGTGCAGTGCACGCTCCGGCGACGAGGCGAGGAAATAGCGCACCAGCCACGGCAGGAAGGCTGGCAAATCCCTGAAATGGTAACGCACCTGCGGCGCGCGAAGCAACGCGTAACGCAGGATCTGACCCAGGTCCCGTGGAAACATGTAGGGAAAGACAGAGGCGCATTCTATCAATCCGCCATTGCCGTGACTGGTTTCTTCGCCGGCAACCTCGTGCCGGTCGATCAGAACCACGTTCCGGCCGCGCTTCTGCAGGTGCAAAGCGGCGCTCACACCGACCATGCCCGCACCCAGGACGAGCACGTCGGCCTTCAGTTCCGCCATCTGGCACTCCGAAAGTTCAATGTAACGTGCTTGCGCGCACGGCTTATGGTGAAACTAGTCAATACTGCACCGCCGCGCAAACCGGCACGCGGTGCGGGATAATGATGCTTGCGCGGTGGCTGGACTCTGGCAACATGGCTCGGCAATATCCGGCGTGACTTGCGGAAGTTGCTGATCAGAGTGGGGAAATCCAACAATGTCGGTACGTCAGAGTTTGCTTGCAGCGGCCACGGCTTCGATCCTCGCCCTGGCAATGGCGCCGGCATCGGCCCAGACCCTGCGCTACGCCAACCAAGGCGATCTCAAATCGCTCGACCCGTACACGCTTAACGAGAGCACCACCCATGCCCATCTCGGACATGTCTTCGAAGGCCTGGTGGCGCGCGACAGGGACCTGAAGATCATCCCGGCGCTAGCGGAAAGCTGGGAAATTCCGGAGCCGACCCGCTGGCGCTTCCATTTGCGCAAGGGTGTGAAATTCCAGAACGGCGACCCCTTCACTGCCGACGACGTGGTTTTCTCGGCGGATCGCGTTCGTAAAAAAGGCTCGAACCTGCAGACCCGCATTCCGACCGACGCCAAGGTCGTCAAGGTTGACGACTACACGGTGGACTTCGTTCTGACCTCGCCTAATCCCATTCTCAATTCGCAATGGGATACCTGGTACATCATGAGCAAGAAATGGGCCGAGGCGAACAATTCGGTCGACCCGACGCCCGCCGCGGCGACGACGCCGAGCTTTGCCTCGCTCAACGCCAACGGCACCGGCGCCTTCAGCGTCGAGAGCCATCAGCCCGGCGTCAAGACCGTGTACAAGGCCAATCCAAACTGGTGGCGCAAGCCAGAGCATAATCTCAAGGAAATCATCTTCACGCCGATCGGCTCGGACGCCACGCGCGTCGCCGCATTGCTGTCGGGCGAAGTCGACGTCATCGAGCCGGTTCCGATCCAGGATATTACGCGCGTTGATTCCAGCGCGAACGCCCAGGTGCTGAAGGGACCGGAACTTCGCACCATCTTCCTCGGCATGGATCAGGTGCGCGACGAACTGCTCTATTCCAACGTCAAGGGCAAGAACCCGTTCAAGGACATCAAGGTGCGCGAGGCCTTCTTCAAGGCCATCGACGTCGAACTGATCAAGACCCGCGTCATGCGTGGGCTGTCGACGCCCTCGGCGCTGATGATCGCGCCGCAACTTTTCAAGCTGTCCGGTGACTTCACCCGCCCGAAATTCGATCCCGACGGCGCCAAGAAACTTTTGGCCGAAGCCGGCTACCCTGACGGTTTCGAAGTCACGATGGACTGCCCGAATGATCGCTACGTCAACGACGCGGCGATCTGTCAGGCTGTCGTCGGCATGCTCGCCCGTATCGGCGTCAAGGTGACGCTCTTGGCCCAGCCCAAGGCGCAGTATTTCGCCAAGGTGCTGAAGCCCGGTGGCTACCAGACCTCCTTCTTCCTGCTCGGCTGGACACCCGGCACACTCGACTCCCATAACGTGCTGTTCGACATTATGGGTTGCCGCGACGACCCGAAATCGGCGCGCGGCGAAGCCAATCTGGGCGGCTACTGCAACAAGAAGCTCGACGAACTCACCGACAAGGTGCTGCAGGAATCCGACATGGCCAAGCGCGATCTTCTGATCAAGCAAGCGTACGAAATCGGCGCCAAGGACTTTGGATATATCCCGCTGCACCAGCAGGCGCTGGCGTGGGGCGTATCGAAGAAGGTGAAGCTGAGCCAGCGCGCCGACAACCAGGTCCTGCTGTACTGGGCGACCAAACAGGACTAGCCAGGCTGCAACACAGGTCCCGGCGGCTTGGCACTTCCGGGACTTTTCGCTTTCAGGCGACAGCGACGTCCGCCGCCGTACCGAAAGAGCAGTGAAAGGAATACATGCTCGCTTTCACTCTTCGCCGCGCTATTCAGGCCATCGGCGTCATGATCGCGGTCGGCGTCATCGCGTTCTCGATGTTCCGCTTCGCCGGCGACCCGGTCAACCAGATCGTCTCATTGGATACGCCTGCCGCCGAGCGCGAGGCGGTGCGCAAGTCGCTCGGCCTCGACGATCCCGTGCCGGTGCAGTTCGCCCGCTACTTCGCCAACGCCGCGCAATTCAAGTTCGGCGTCTCCTATCAATTCCGCCAGCCGGTTTCGAACCTGTTGATGGAGCGGATGCCAGCAACGCTGGAACTGGCCGCCTGCGCCACCGTTTTCGCCATGGTGTTCGGCATCCTGATGGGGGTCTATTCGGCGCTGCGGCGTGACACCATTCTCACGAAATTCTTCCAGGCGGTGTCGCTGATCGGAATCTCGCTGCCGACGTTCCTGATCGGTATACTCCTGATCTATCTGTTCTCGGTGACGCTGGGCTGGCTGCCTTCCTTCGGGCGCGGCGACGTGGTGCGGATCGGCTGGTGGACGACCGGACTGCTGACGGTTTCCGGGCTGAAGGCGCTGATCATGCCGTCGATCACGCTCGGCCTGTTCCAGATGACCCTGATCATGCGGCTGGTGCGCGCCGAAATGCTCGAAGTTCTCCGCACCGATTACATCCGCTTCGCTCGCGCCCGCGGCCTGACCACGCGCGCCATCCATTTCGGCCACGCGCTGAAGAACACGCTGGTTCCTGTCATCACCGTTGCAGGGCTGCAGTTTGGCTCGGTAATTGCTTTCGCCATCATTACCGAGACCGTCTTCCAGTGGCCGGGTATGGGATTGTTGTTCGTGCAGGCGGTGCAAAATGTCGATATCCCGATCATGGCCGCCTACCTGCTGATGGTCTCGCTGATCTTCGTCACCATCAATCTGGTGGTCGACATCCTCTACACCATCGTCGATCCGCGCCTGCGCTCGACCATCAGCCGTCCGGCCTGAAGCGAGACATAAGATGTCCGATGCCGTGGTCCCACATCGAGTAGAGCCCAGCGCGCCAGTGGCGCGTTCCGGCGCGAGCTGGCCGAAGCGCGCGCTCGACAGCGACATCTTCTATTCGTTCCGCCGTTCCCGGATGACCATGGTTGCGGCGGCCGTCACCGTGCTGTTCTTTCTGCTGGCACTCTTTGCATCGCAGCTGGCGGTGCAGAATCCGTTCGATCCGGCGCAACTGCAGTTGATGAATTCGCGGATCTCGCCGCTGTGGACGGCCGACGGCCAGAGCCCGTTCCTGCTCGGCACCGACGAACAGGGGCGCGACGTGTTTTCGGCCATTCTGTACGGTTTGCGGATTTCGCTCGTGGTCGGCGTGCTCGGCGTCATCTTTGCCGGCGCGCTCGGCATCACGCTTGGCCTGATCGCGGGCTATGTCGGCGGCGCGGTCGACGGGCTGATCATGCGCATCGCCGACGTGCAGCTCACCTTCCCCGCGATCCTGATCGCGTTATTGGTCAATGGCGTTGCCAAATCCGTGTTCGGCGACCGATTGGACGCTATGAGCACGCTGGCGGTGCTGGTGGTCGCGATCGGCCTGAGTTTCTGGGTGCAGTATGCCCGCACCGTGCGCGGCTCGGTCATGGTTGAGAAGAACAAGGACTATGTCGCGGCGGCCCAATTGATCGGCCTTCCCGCGCCCAAGATCATTTTCCGGCACGTGCTGCCGAATACGACGGGCCCGATCCTCGTGATCGCCACCATCAACCTCGCGCTCGCCATCATCACCGAGGCGACGCTGTCGTTCCTCGGCGCCGGCATGCCCGACACCATGCCCTCGCTCGGCACGCTGATCCGGATCGGCAACAACTACCTGTTCGCCGGCGAATGGTGGATCGTCGCCTTCCCCGGCATTGCGCTGGCGGGCCTGATCCTCTCCATCAACCTGCTCGGCGACTGGCTGCGCGACGCGCTGAATCCAAAGCTCCGATGACCGTTCCCGTCCTCTCCGTGCGCAATCTCGAGGTGGAATTCCTCACCCGCCGTAGCACGCTGCGCGCGATCAACGGCGTGTCATTCGACATCGCCAAGGGCGAAGTGCTTGGCGTGGTCGGCGAGTCCGGCGCCGGCAAATCGGTCACGGGCCTTGCCGTGATCGGGCTGATCGATCCGCCCGGCCGGATCGCCGGCGGCGAGATCTATCTGTCAGGGACGCGGATCGACCATCTGCCGCCGGAAGACATCCGCCGCATCAGGGGCAAGCGGATCGGCATGATTTTTCAGGATCCGCTGACCAGCCTCAATCCGCTCTACCGGATCGGCGACCAGATCGTGGAGACGATCCGGACCCACCTGAATCTGTCGGAGACCGCGGCGCGCAAGCGCGCGATCGACCTGCTCGCCGAGGTCGGAATCCCCGCGCCGGAAAAGCGCATCGACGCCTACCCGCATGAATTCTCAGGTGGTATGCGCCAGCGCGTCGTGATCGCGCTTGCGATCTGCGCCGAGCCGGAACTGATCATCGCCGACGAGCCGACCACGGCGCTCGACGTCTCCGTGCAGGCGCAGATCATCTCGCTGATCAAGCGCCTCGGGCGCGATCACGGCACCGCGGTGATGCTGGTGACCCACGACATGGGCGTGATTGCCGAGACCTCCGACCGGGTCGCGGTGATGTATTCGGGGCGGATCGCCGAGATCGGCCCGGTGCAGGACGTGGTACAGAATCCGCTGCATCCCTACGCCAAAGGACTGATGGGCGCGATCCCGACGCTTGCCGGCGAAGGCAAGCGGCTGGTGCAAATTCCGGGTTCGATGCCGCGGCTGTCGGCGATCCCGCCGGGCTGTTCGTTCAATCCGCGCTGCGCCTTCGCGTTCGACCGCTGCCGCGTCGAACGGCCGGAACCGCTCAAGCAAGGTTCGCATGCGGTGGCCTGCCATCTCTTCGATACCGCGCCCAACGAAGCCGCAAAGGAGACCGCGGCATGACGGCCTCCTTTGTCGATGTGCGAAATCTGCGCCGCGTGTTCGACGTCTCAAAACCGTGGCTCAACCGTGTGCTGGAAGGCGGCCATCTGGAATTCCTGAAAGCCGTCGACGGGGTCACCTTCGATATCAGGAGGGGCGAAACCTTCGCGCTCGTCGGCGAGTCCGGTTCGGGCAAGACCACCGTGGCGCGGATGGTGGTGGGATTGCTGCCGCCGAGTTCGGGCGAGGTCGTGATCGACGGCGTGTCGATGACCAACGCCCGTCAGGCGCAAGCGCGCCAGCGGCTGCGCCGCCGTATCCAGATGATTTTTCAGGATCCCTATGCAAGCCTCAATCCCCGCTTCCGCGTCGATGCCATCGTCTCCGAGCCGATCCGCGCCTTCGACCTGATCCAGGGCGAGCGCGATATCCGCTCGCGGGTCGGCGAATTGTTGAGCCTCGTCGGCCTGCATCCCGACGACGGGCTCAAATATCCGCATGAATTTTCCGGCGGCCAACGCCAGCGCATCGCGATCGCACGCGCTCTCGCTTCGGAGGCCGAATTCATCGTCTGCGACGAGCCGACCTCGGCGCTGGACGTTTCCGTGCAGGCGCAGATCCTCAATCTGATGCGCGACCTGCAGGACAAGTTCGGGCTGACCTATCTGTTCATCAGCCACAACCTCGCCGTGGTCCGCCACATGGCGACCCGGATCGGCGTGATGTATCTCGGCCGCATCGTCGAGATTGCGGAAGGGCGCGAGCTGTTCGCCAATCCGCGGATGCCTTACACCAGGATGCTGCTGGGCGCGGTTCCGGATCTCGCGATGTCCGGCCGCCAGCGGATTCCGGTCAAGGGCGAAATCCCTAATCCGATCGATCCGCCGCCCGGTTGCGCCTTCAACCCGCGCTGCCCGCTGGCGTTCGATCTCTGCCGCAGGGAAGCGCCTGTCCTGATCGACGGCGTCGCCTGCCATGCCGTCAACCATCCGGTTGAGACCGCAGCCTTGGTATGATCACGGAGATGGGTGCAATGCGTGGCATCCCAGCGGTTGGCATCCAGCCTCGCCTGTGGTCAAGTGCGTCCGCCTCGCAATACCACCAGCGCATCGGACTCCCATGAGCAACATCAATCCCGATCCATTCACCACAAGGCCGGAAATCGAAGGCACCTTTGGCGTGGTCACCTCGACCCACTGGATCGCGACCGCGGTCGGCATGGGCATCCTGGAAAAAGGCGGCAACGCGTTCGATGCCGGCGTCGCCACGGCCTTCACGCTGCAGGTGGTGGAGCCGCATCTCAACGGCCCCGGCGGCGACGTGCCGATCATCGTCCACGACACCAAGCGCGGCCGCACCGAGGTGATCTGCGGCCAGGGTCCCGCACCTGCGAAGGCCACCATCGCGCACTACAAAAGCGAAGGCCTCGAAATGGTGCCCGGCACCGGATTGCTCGCCGCCTGCGTGCCCGGCACGTTTGAATCCTGGATGCTGCTGCTTCGCGATTACGGCACGATGCGGCTGCGTGATGTGCTGGAGCCGGCGATTGCCTACGCTCGCGATGGCTATCCGCTGGTCGAGCGCGCGTCCGCGACCATTCAGGTCGTCGAGCAATTGTTCCGGAAGCACTGGACGACGTCGGCCGCCGTCTACCTGCCGAACAACGAGGTGCCGAGGCCCGGCACGCTGTTCACCAACAAAGCACTCTCGGAAACCTACGCCCGCATCCTCAAGGAAGCCGAAAGCGCCGGCGGCGATCGTGTCGCGCAGATCGAGCGTGCGCGAAAGTCCTGGTCGCAGGGATTTGTGGCAGAAGCGATCGACAAGTTCTGCCGCACGCAGGAAGTAATGGACGTCTCAGGCTCACCGCATCGCGGCGTGCTAAGCGCCGACGATATGGCGCGCTGGCAGCCGACGGTCGAGGCGCCGCTGACCTACGACTACGGCCGCTACACCGTTTGCAAGCCCGGCGTCTGGAGCCAGGGCCCGGTCATGCTGCAGCAGCTCGCGTTGCTGAAAGGCTTCGAACTCGACGGGCTCGATCCTGCCGGCCCCGAATTCATCCATCTGCAGATCGAGTGCGCAAAACTCGCATTCGCCGATCGTGAGAAGTTTTATGGCGACCCAAAGTTCACCGACATCCCGATCGCGACCTTGCTGTCGGACGCCTACAATGACGAACGCCGCAAGCTGATCTCCAGCGACAAGGCCTCGCTCGATTTCATCCCGGGCTCGGTGGAAGGTTTTGGCTCGATCGTAAAACTGCGCCGCGCCGAAGGGCATCGCGAGGCGGTCGGTGCCATGGGCGCAGGCGAGCCAACCGTCGGCCGGTTCGGCGAGGTGCGCGGCGATACCGTGCATTTCGATATCATCGACCAGGCCGGCAACATGGTCTCGGCGACGCCGTCCGGCGGCTGGCTGCAATCCTCGCCGGTCATTCCGGAACTCGGCTTCTGCCTCGGCAGCCGCGCGCAGATGTTCTGGCTGGAAGAAGATCACCCGGCGGCGCTCGCGCCGGGCAAGCGCCCGCGCACCACGCTCTCGCCGACCATGTGCTATCGCGACGGCGAGCCGTACATGGCGTGGGGCTCGCCCGGTGGTGACCAGCAGGATCAATGGACCACGCAATTCTTCCTGCGCCATGTGCACGCCAAGCTGAACCTGCAGGAAGCGATCGACGCGCCCGCTTGGCACTCCGAACATTTCCCGATCTCGTTCTGGCCGCGCACCGCGCGCCCCGGCGTGCTGGTGGTCGAGAACCGCGTGCCGAAGGCAACCGTTGACACCCTGAAGAGCCGCGGCCATGTCGTCGAGATCGGCCCCGACTGGTCGGAAGGCCGCCTCACCGCGGCCTCCAGGGTCGGCCGTCGCCGCCGCGCCGCTGCCAACCCAAGGGGCATGCAGGGCTACGCGGCCGGACGCTAGTTAGAGAAGACACAAGATGACCTGGTCGATCATCGCCCGCGATCCTTCAACCGGCCAAATCGGCATTGCGGTTGCGACCCGGTTTTTCGCGGTCGGCGCGCGCGTGCCGCATATCGCCCCCGGTATCGGCGGCGTCGCGACGCAGGCGCTGGTCAATCCATATTACGGCATCGACGGCGTGAAGCTGTTGCGCGAAGGGCGCAGCCCCCGCGAAGTGGTGGAGGCGTTGATTGCCACCGACGACGGCCGCGAGGCCCGGCAGCTTCATGTCATGGATATCAAGGGCCGGATCGCCGCGCATACCGGCAGCGAATGCGTCGACTGGTGCGGACATATTCAGGGCGACGGATTCTCGCTCGCCGGCAACATGCTGGCGGGCGCCGCCGTGCTGGACGATACCGCGCAAGCCTTTGTCGCCAATGCCAGCCTGCCCTTTGCGCAGCGGCTGATCACCGCCATGAAGGCCGGCGAAGCCGCCGGCGGCGACAAGCGCGGCAAGCAATCGGCCGCGCTGGTGATCCAGGGCGAGGAGGAATGGTCCGATCTCGACCTGCGCGTCGACGACCACACCGATCCACTCGCCGAGCTTGAACGGCTGGAACAGGTCAGCCGCGAGCGCTGGGTGCATTTCCGCCCGTTCCTGCCGACGCGGAAGAACCCGGCCGGAGTAACCGACCGCGCGGTCATCGACGCTAGCGTTCAAGCGGCGACGGCGGGCAAGGCATGACCGCGAGCCCGCTGATCGAAATCGAGGGCCTGCGCGTCGTCTTCCACGGCGATGATGGCCGCACCACGCACGCAGTGGACAGCGTCGATCTCAGCGTGGCCAATGGCGCGACGCTCGGCCTGGTCGGCGAATCCGGCTGCGGCAAGAGCGTGACGTCACTCGCCATCATGGGGCTGTTGTCAAAAAACTCGGCCGAAGTCTCCGGTTCGATCCGCTTCGACGGTTTTGATCTGCTCGATGTCCCTGACCAAACGCTGCGCGATCTCCGCGGTAATCGCCTTGCGATGATCTTCCAGGAACCGATGACCTCGCTCAATCCGAGCTTTACCATCGGCGACCAGATCATCGAGACAATTTTGCGCCATCGCGGCGGGTCGCGGCGGCAGGCGCGCGAGCGCGCCATCGAACTGCTGCGCCGCGTCCACCTCGCCTCACCCGACAAGCGGATCGACGAATATCCGCACAAGCTTTCCGGCGGCATGCGCCAGCGGGTGATGATCGCGATGGCGCTGGCCTGCGACCCGCGCCTCCTGATCGCGGACGAGCCGACCACCGCGCTCGACGTTACCTTGCAGGCGCAGATTCTCGACCTGATGCGCGAGCTCAAGGCCGCCAGCGGCGCCGCGATCATCCTGATCACCCATGATCTCGGCGTCGTCGCCGAGGTCTGCGACGAGGTCGCGGTGATGTATGCCGGTGAAATCGTCGAGCGCGCGCCGGTCGACGAACTGTTTGCCAATCCGCAGCATCCCTACACCGTCGGTCTGCTCGGCTCGATCCCTCGGCTCGGCCGCCGCACCGCGCATCTGGCGACGATCGAGGGCATGGTGCCGAACATGGCAAACCCGCCGGCCGGCTGCCGCTTCGCCGCGCGCTGCCCCTTTGTCATTGAAAACTGCGTCGCCGCACCACCGCCGCTCGCAATGGTCCTTCCCGGCCACGCCTCGCGCTGCATCCGTGCACCGCTGGAGCGGCTGGTGTCATGACCGCCCTTCTCGAGGTCGAAGGCCTGGTGAAGCATTTCGTCGCCGCGCGTTCGGTGTTCGGAACGCCCACCGCCTACGTCAAGGCGGTCGACGGCGTCAGCTTCACCGTCGAGGCCGGCAAGACGCTGGCGCTGGTCGGCGAATCCGGTTGCGGCAAATCCACCGTGAGCCGGCTGGTGCTGCGGTTGATCGAGCCGGATGCGGGTACTGTTCGCTTCGAAGGTCGCGACCTCGGCGCGCTCGGCGCCAACGAGTTGCGCGCCTTCCGCCGCGACGCGCAGATCATTTTTCAGGATCCCTATGCGTCGCTCAACCCGCGCATGACCGTCAGCCAGATTCTGACCGAGCCGCTGGCGCTGCACGATCTGGTGTCGGCTGCGCGCCGCCCCGAGCGGGTTGCAGAGCTGCTGCGACTGGTCGGGCTCGAGCCGCGCTTTGCCCGCCGCTATCCGCATGAATTTTCCGGCGGCCAGCGCCAGCGCATTGCAATTGCGCGAGCGCTGGCGGTCGAGCCGAAACTCATTATCTGCGACGAGCCGGTGTCCGCGCTCGACGTCTCGATCCGTTCGCAGATCCTCAATTTGTTGCGCGATCTGCAGGACCGGCTTGGTCTCGCCTATATCTTCGTCAGCCACGATCTCGCGGTCGTAAAACACATCGCCGACCGCGTCGCTGTGATGAATCTCGGCGGCATTGTCGAGACCGCGGACGCCGAAAGCTTGTTCGCCGCGCCCCGGCACCCCTACAGCCGCGCGCTGTTGTCGGCTATTCCGGTGCCCAAACCGCAGGCGAAGCGCAGCCGCATCGTGCTGGAGGGCGAGATGCCGAGCGCGCTCAATCCGCCCTCCGGCTGCCGCTTCCATACCCGCTGCCCCTACGTCATCGAGCGCTGCCGCACCGAAATCCCGCTGCTACTTGCCGACGGCACGGGACACGCCACCGCCTGTCACCGCACGGCGGAATTGCCGGCGCCCGAAAGCATCGTTCCCGCCGATGGCGGCTTTTCGCCGGTGCTGGAAAAATTGGTCGCCGCCTTCAGCGGCGGCACGGAAGGTGCAGACCGCGCCGGGGTTGATATATCAGGGACACGGCCAACAGCGTAATCGTGAATAAGGGGATGGCAGCATGAAAATCTTTCGTTTGGCAGTCACGGCGGCGGCGCTGCTGCTGTCGCTTCCGGCAACCGTTCAGGCCCAGACCACGCTGCGGATCGGGCTCGCCGAGGATCCTGACATCCTCGACCCGACCATGGCGCGCACCTATGTCGGCCGCATCGTGTTCGCCTCGTTCTGCGACAAGCTGTTCGACATCGACGAAAAGCTCAACATCGTGCCGCAGCTCGCGCTGAGCCACGAGACGTCGGCCGACGGCAAGGAAGTCACCATCAAGCTCCGGCCCGGCGTCAAGTTTCACGACGGCGAGGCCTTCAACGCCGAGGCTGCAAAGTTTTCGCTGGAGCGGCACCTGACATTTCCGGGCTCATTCCGGAAACCGGAACTGGCAGCCGTCGACCATATCGATGTCGTCGATCCCCTCACCATCAAGCTGACATTGAAGGCGCCCTATTCGCCCCTGGTCGCACAGCTCACCGATCGCGCCGGGATGATGGTGTCGCCCAAGGCAGCAAAGGAGGCCGGCGACAAGTTTGGACTGCGCCCGGTCTGCGCCGGCCCCTACAAATTCGTCGAACGCGTGCAGCAGGACCGCATGGTGTTCGAGAAATTCGCCGATTACTGGAACAAGGACAATATCCATATCGACCGCATCGTCTATCTGCCGCTGGTGGATGCGACGGTTCGCCTGGCCAATCTGAAGTCCGGCGGCCTTGATCTGATCGAACGCCTGCTCGCGACCGACCTCAAGGAAGTGCAGTCGGACTCGAAGCTGAAATTGTCCAGCGCGATCGAGCTGGGCTATCAGGGCGTGACGTTGAACGTCGGCAAGGACAAGGCCAAGGGACCGCTCAGCCAGTCCGCCAAGGTGCGGCAGGCGCTCGACCTCTCGCTCGACCGCGACGCGATCAGCCAGGTGGTATCCAACGGCGAGTTCAAGCCCGGCAACCAGTGGGTCAACCCCGATCATCCCTATTATCAGAAGGCCTTTCCGATACCGAAGCGCGACGTCGCCAAGGCCAAGGCGCTGTTGAAGGAAGCCGGCGTCACCCCGCCGGTCAGCGTCGACTTCATGGTTTCGAAAGGCGCGGAAACCGAAGCGGCAGCACAGGTGATCCAGTCGATGGCAGCGGAAGCCGGCTTCGACATGAAGCTCAGGGTCACCGAGTTCGCGACGTCGCTGAAGCAGGCCGAAGCCGGAGAATACCAGGCCTATCTTTTGGCCTGGAGCGGCCGGATCGATCCGGACGGCAATTCCTACATCTTCCAGAAGACCGACGCGCCGCAGAACTACAGTGACTGGTCCAACAAGGAGGCCGACAAGGCGCTCGATGACGGCCGCCTTGTGACGGATCAGGCGCAGCGCAAGGCGATCTATGAGAAGCTGGCCAAGATCGTGCTCGAAGAGAAACCGCTCCTCTACATCTACCACCGGCGCATCCTGATCGCGCATACCACCAAACTCGAGGGCTACAAGCAGATGCCGGACGGCCTGGTGCGCGTGGTCGGGCTGAAGCTGAAGTGAGCGCTGCAAACAGATCCTCGCGTCCCGGACGCGCTGCAGCGCGAAGCGGTGCAACGCTGCGCCGGGACCAACTTCTCTCGCGTGGGTCCCGGTTCTGCGGCGCACCGTTGCACGCTGCGCTGCGACCGGGACACGGATGACACCATGCTGAATTTCCTCGCGCGGCGCGTGATCCAGCTCATCCCGACGCTGTTCTTCGTGTCGGTACTGATCTTCTCGCTGCAGCAATTGCTGCCAGGTGATCCGGCGCTTGTCATGGCGGGCGAGGAACGCGACCCTGATGTCATCGCGCAGATCCGCCAGCAGTACCGGCTCGATCAGCCGGTGCCGGTGCAGTATGTCTATTGGGTCAAGGGCGTGCTGTCGGGCGATTTTGGCGAGTCGCTGCGCAACAAGGTGCCGGTGCGCGAGCTGATCGCGCAGAAACTGCCGGTGACAATGCAACTGGCGTCGATGGCGATCGTCATCGCCTTCCTGATCGGCATCCCCGCGGGAATCATCTCGGCGGTAAAGAAAGGCACGGCCTGGGACTATGGCGCCAATTTCTTCGCGCTGTGGGGAATCTCGACGCCCAACTTCTGGCTTGGCATCATGCTGATCTTCCTGTTCTCGATCAAGCTCGGCTGGCTGCCGGCGTCGGGCTATGTGCCGCTGACCGAGAACTGGCGCGCCAGCATCGCCTCCACCATCATGCCGGCTTTCGTGCTCGGCAATGCGATTGCCGCGATCCTGATGCGCCATACCCGCAGCGCCATGCTGCAGGTCTTGGAAAGCGATTACGTCCGCACCGCCCGCGCCAAGGGTCTCCTTGAGCGCTCAGTCATCCTCAAGCACGCCATGCGCAACGCGCTGACGCCGGTCATTACTCTTGGCGCGCTCGAACTCGGCACGCTGCTGTCCGGCGCGGTTCTGACCGAGCAGATCTTTTCAATTCCGGGCTTTGGCAAGCTGATCGTCGACGCGGTCTTCAACCGCGATTATGCGGTCGTTCAAGGCGTCGTACTGACGACGGCGACGATCTACATCACACTCAATCTCATAGCCGATATCGCCTATGTCCTCGTCAATCCGCGGCTGAGGGCTTGAGCCATGACCGACACGGCCCTCGGCACGATCAGGATGACCGCTTCCGACGAACTGGAGAGCCCGGCGCGGCGCGCGCTGCGGCGTCTGTTCAAGCGCAAGGGCGCGGTGGCGGGCCTTGTCGTGATCGCAGCCTTCATCCTGCTCGCGCTGTTTGCACCTCTGATCTCGCCTTACGAGCCGATCGCGACGAGTTGGTCGCTGGTACGCAAGCCGCCTTCCGCCCTGCATTGGTTCGGAACCGACGAGCTGGGCCGCGACATTCTTGCGCGTGTGATCTACGGCGCGCGGGCTTCGCTCTTGGCCGGCGCAATCTCGGTCGGGATCGCGCTTTCGATCGGCGTGCCGCTCGGCCTGTTGTCGGGCTACCGCGGCGGCTTCATCGACGCGCTGATCAGCCGCATCACCGATGCGATGCTGGCCTGCCCGTTTCTGATCCTCGCGATTGCGCTGGCCGCATTCCTAGGCCCCAGCCTCGGCAATGCCATGATCGCAATCGGCATATCGGCGACGCCGATCTTCGTGCGGCTGACCCGCGGCCAGGTGATGAGCGTCAAGGTCGAGGACTATGTCGAGGCCGCGCGCGCGATGGGTAATCCGCGCTGGCGCATCGCGCTGTTTCACATCCTGCCCAACATCATGCCGGCGCTATTGGTGCAGGCGACGCTGTCGATTGCGGCTGCGATCATTGCAGAGGCCGCGCTGTCCTTTCTCGGCCTTGGCCAGCAGCCGCCGGCGCCATCCTGGGGCAGCATGCTCAATGCCGCGCAACGCTTTCTCACCAACGCGCCCTGGATGGCGGTCTGGCCGGGCCTCGCGATCTTCCTCGTGGTGCTGTCGTTCAATCTGGTCGGCGACGGCCTGCGCGACGCGCTGGACCCGAGGGAGCGGTAGCCGCCGGAGCCGTCATTGCGAGCAGCGAAGCAATCCATCGCGCCGCAGGAAAGGTGGACTGCTTCGTCGCTTCGCTCCTCGCAATGATGGGCAATTCGCAGCCGCTAAATCACCACTTCCCGCAGCACTCTCCGGCAATCCATCTCGTATTCGAGATCGATCACCGGCGGCCGCGCGAAATGCCAGGTCAGGCCCGAATGCGCGGCGCCACGGCGAATCAGCGCATCGGCAAAGACGTGGTGAAAATCGTGGATGGTGTAGGTCTGCACATCGGTCGCATCCTTCCAGCCAAAGCCAAACTCGCCCATGCGCCGCTCCATCACGCTCGCGACATAACGGACTTTCTCCGCAATGCCCTCCGGACTCGTGTCGCGATAGCGCACCGTCCGCTCCGCATAGCTCGCGTTGCCTTCCTGCGATTCACCGCTGCCAGCGATGATGAAACTCGGCGCCGTGCCCTGGCTCGGCCGCGTGAACGAAAACGCATGGAACGAAGGCTCGGCCGGCGGGTCGATCTCCGGACAGACATTGCTGCGCGCGACCGGATTGGTCTTGCCGTCATAGATACCCCACTCCGCCAGCGTCTTGACGTAGTGCAGGTTGAAGTTGCGAAATCCCTTGTCAGTGAAGGCGGCCGGCGAGCGCAGCTCGCAGGCGCAGAACGATGTGAGCGGCCTTCCCGCCGCCTGAATGTAGTTTGCGATTTGCGCGAATCCCTCGGCCAGCGGCACCCATTTGTCGAACCGCACCCGCTCGATCTCGTATCCGGGATCGGCGGCCACCCCGCCGGAATACTGAAACACGGCCGGAATGAAGCGGTAGTTGCCAGCGGCAAAGTCGCTCGTCATGTTGGCTCCCTGTTTTTTTCTTTCCTAGCATGGAGCGCCGCCGGCGTCGCCCAGCTGCGTGATCCCCGGGCACACAAAAGCGACGGCAGCGGTGTCCGCTGCCGTCGCCCGTAACTTCTACCTCTGGAAAGACTCAAGTCGGCCTGAGCGCCTTCCCTCCGAGATCGAAATCGGCGATCTCCTTGGTCCGCTGCGAACCGGCTTTGGCCTGATGGTCGGTGGCCAGCCAGACATAGACCGCCGGCAGCACAAACAGCGTGAACAGCGTGCCGATCGACATGCCCGCGACCACCACGAGACCGATCGAGAAGCGGCTCGCCGCGCCCGCGCCCGTTGCTGTCAGCAGCGGGATCAGGCCGGTGACCATCGCCGCCGTCGTCATCAGGATCGGACGCAGCCGGATGCGGGCCGCCATTTCGATCGCCGAACGCTTGTCGAGACCTTCGTTGAGCTGCAATTCGTTGGCAAACTCGACCATCAGAATGCCGTGCTTGGTGATAAGGCCGACCAGCGTCAGCAACCCGACCTGGGTATAGATGTTGATGGTGGCCACGCCGAAGAACAGCGGGATCAACGCACCGACGATCGCCATGGGAACGCTGATCATGATCACCAGCGGATCCCGCAAGCTTTCGAACTGCGCCGCCAGCACCAGGAAGATGATGATCAGCGCGAAGCCGAAGGTGATCGCGAGTTGGTTGCCTTCCTGCACATATTGGCGGGAATCGGCCAGATAGTCGTGGCCGAAACCGGCGGGCAACTTTTTCGCTTCACCCTCCAGGAACTCCACCGCCTGCCCAACAGTTACACCCGGCATCGGCACCGCCTGGAAGGTCGCGGAGTTGAGCTGATTATAATGCGTCAGCGAATTCGGATCGGTAGCGGTCTCGATCGACACGATGGTCGAAAGCGGCACCAGCTGCCCGGTATTGGTCGGGACGTAGTAGCCGCCGAGCGATTCCGGCGACAGCCGCTTGTCCCGCGACACCTGCGGGATGACCTGATACGAACGTCCCTCGAGATTGAAGCGATTGACGTAATTGCCGCCCAGCAGCGTCTGCAAGGTGGCGCCGACCTGCGACATGTTGATGCCGAGATCACTCGCCTTGGAACGGTCGATGGAGACGCGCACCACCGGCTGGTTGAACTCGAGATCGCTGTCGGACACGATGAACAGCCCGCTCTTGCGCGCGGCGTCTTTCAGCTTCGCCATCTCGTCATAAACGGCCCGGAAGCCGGCGGTGGAATTGATCACCATCTGTATCGGCAGCCCGCCGGGTCCGCCCGGGAGCGGCGGCAGGTTGAACGCGAACGCCTGGACGCCTTCGATCTTGCTGATCTCCGCCTGCACCAGCGGCTTCAGTTTGATCGAGGAACGCTCGCGCTCATCCCACGGCTTGAGCAGCATGCCGGCAATGCCGCCCTGCGGGCCGGTGATGCCGTTCAGGACGAAGCGCAGGTCGGTTTCCGGAAATTTGGCAAATGCCTTGTCGAGCTTGTCGCCGTAGAAGTCGACATAGTCGATGTTGGCGTATTTCGGCGCCTTGGTCACCGAGAACACGATGCCCTGGTCCTCTTCGGGCGCGAGTTCCTTGGAAGTGTTCATATAGAGGAAGCCGACCAGACCGAGGATCGTCAGCGCGAACAGCCCGGTGATCGGACGGTAGTCGAGCGAGCGGTCGAGCTGACGTCCGTACCAGCGCGTCATCGCGCCGAACACCCGGTTGACCAGCCTGGAGAATCGCCCCTCGTCCGCGCTCTTCAGGAGGACCGAGCACATCATCGGCGACAGCGTCAGCGCGATCACGCCGGAAACGATCACGGAACCCGCGAGCGTGAAGGCGAATTCGCGGAACAGCGAACCGGTCAGGCCACCGAGGAAGCCGATCGGCGCATACACCGCCGCCAGCGTGATCGTCATCGAGATCACGGGGCCGACGATTTCGCGCGCGCCCTGCAGTGACGCTTGCACCGGGGTTTTTCCCTCCTCCAGATGACGGTGGATGTTCTCGACCACCACGATGGCGTCGTCGACCACGAGCCCGATCGCGAGCACCATCGCCAGCAGCGTCAGCAGGTTGAAGCTAAAGCCCATCGCCAGCATCAGGCTGCAAACGCCGATCAGCGACAGTGGAATCGTAACCACGGGAATGATGACCGAGCGGAACGAGGCCAGGAACAGGAAGATCACGACCACGACGATCAGCACGGCCTCGATCAGCGTGTTCTTCACCTCGTCGATCGATGACTGAATGAACTTGGTGGAATCGTAGGCCACCTTCATCTTCATCGATGGCGGCAGGTTGCGTTCCAGCTCCGGAAACAGCGCGCGCACGCCCTTGACCAGCGTCAGCGGATTGCCTTGCGGGGTCGCCTGCACGCCGATGAAGATCGCGCGCTCGCCGCTGAACGCGACGCTCGCGTCGGTGCTTTGGGCAGCAAGTTCGACGGTCGCGATATCCTCGACCCGCACGAAGCCGCCGTCCTTGGATTTGACGATCATCTTCTTGAACTGATCGAGGTTCCGAAGGTCGGTATTGGTCTGGACGTTCGAGACGATAAAATAGCCCTTGGACTGACCGGCCGCTGCCTGGAAGTTGTTGGCGGCGATCGCCGCGGAAACATCGCTCGGCGACACGCCGCGGCCCGCCATTCGTATCGGATCGAGCCACAGCCGCATCGCAAAAGTCTGGCCGCCGAGAATGTCGGCCGACGCCACACCATCGACCGTCGACAGCACCGGCTGCACCACGCGTGTCAGATAGTCTGAAATCGCCGACCCCGAGAGTTCTTCGCTGGAGAAGCCCAGATACATCACGGCCGTGGTTTGGCCGGTCGTCTTGGTTATGACCGGGTCGTTCGATTCCTTCGGGATCAGGTATTTGACCGAGTTCACCTTGGCGAGAACTTCGGTCAGCGCCTGATTCGGATCGAAATTCAGCTTGATGTAGACCTGGATCGTGCTGGTACCCTGCACGGACGACGAGGTGATGTAGTCGACGCCCTCGGCGGAGGCGACCGCCTGCTCGATCGGCGTGGTGATGAAGCCCTGAATGAGGTTGGCCGACGCGCCCGGATAAGAGGTGGTGATGTTGACCAGCGTGTTCGACAGCTTCGGATATTGCCGGATCGGCAATACGCTGGCGGCCCTGAGACCGATCAGGAGGATCAGCAGGCTGACGACGACCGAGAGGACCGGACGCTTGATGAAAATATCGGTTAAGGCCATCGCAAAATTATCCCGCTGAGTTCAGCATTTTTCGGGCGCGGTCAAGACCGCTGCCCGTCTTTCGTGAGCGCGGCCCCTTTGGGGCCGCATCACGTGTCAGTAGCGCGGCGGCTTCGCCGGAATTGGCGGCACCGCATCGTTCGAGATCGTCACGGCCGCTCCCGATTGCAGCTTGAGCTGGCCCACGGCCACGACACGGTCACCATCCTTCAACCCTTTGAGGATTTCGGCGCGTCCACCGATACGGTTGCCGGTCTGCACGAAGGTCCGCGTCACCGTGAGGCTGGTCTTGCCGTCCTCTTCCTTCTTCTCGTTGATGAGGTAGACCGAGTCGCCATAGAGCGTGTAGTCGACCGCAGTTTCGGGCACGGTGATGACCGGCGGCTTGTCCGGCAGCACCACGGTGGTGGTCACGAACATGCCGGGCTTGAGGATCTTGTCCGGATTCTGGATCGTTGCCTGCACGCGGATGTTGCGCGTCTCGGTCGCGATCTGCGGCTCGATGGTGGTGATCTTGCCCTCGAAGCTACGGCCCGGATAGGCATCGACCGCGATGCGAACGATCTGGCCGACCTTGAGCTGGCCGGAATCCTTTTCCGTCACGGTGAAGTTCGCATACAGCGCCGACAGATCGGTCAGCGAGACGATCTGCGTGCCTGCCGTGAGATATTGTCCAACCTCGACCTTGCGAACGCCGAGTTCGCCATCGAACGGCGCCCGCACCAGCTTCTGCGAGATGATGGCTTCCGTTTTTGCGATGCCGGCGCTGGCCTGATCGAACGCGGCCTGCGCGGAATCCACCGTCGCCTGCGGCCCGAACTGGCGTTCAGCCAGTTGCTTGGCGCGATCCAGCGAAAGCTGCGCCACCCGCTGCTGCGCCTTATAGTTTGCGAGGTCGCCCTGCTCCGGACCGTCGAACATCTGCACCAGCGGCGTGCCCGCCTTCACGCTTGCACCAGCGGTAAATTGGATGTCGGTGATGCGGCCGTTCACGTCGGAAGTGACGTTGACCTGATGCACGGCGGCGAGATCACCGACCGCGGTCAGGAGGTTCGGAATGGTCTCGGACTTCGCCGTGGCAACGTTGACGCTCATCGCCGGCGGCTTGTTGTTCGCGAAGAACTGCGCGATCATCTTGCCGCGGAAGTAATTGAACCAGACGAGGCCACCGACCAGCAAGGCCAGCAGCAGCCCCACGACCATGAACCAGCGCACCAACCGGACCGGCCGCTTGTGCGGCTTGTCGGAAATCGGCTTGCCCGAAATTTTGGGTTCAGTCACGATGTTCATGTCATGCACTTTCTGCAGTTACCGATTGTCCCGAATTCGGTGACAGCTCGCCGTCCAAATGAGAAGCAATTGCGGCGTCGGTAAGTCCGATGCCACGCAGGATGAATTGAGATAGCTGCCGCTCCAGATCGGCGGCGTTGCCGTAGGCAAGACAGGGCACGGCCGGAAGCCGCGTGAGCGCCGACATCAGCACGGTGTGGTGAGCGAACCAGAACAGGTTGAGCGGATCGCTACCGATCCGCGCCGCGTCACCGGCCCTTACAGCGCGTTCGATCGATGCGGTGAATACCGGCCCGATCAGACCGCTGATTTTGTCGTAGAGCAGTCGCGCGAACTCGCCATCGTCGAGATGGCTCGTCGTCATCAGCCGCAGCCGCTGCGCTTCCTCCTGATCCGATCCGTCGGATACTTCCATGAAATGGCCGACCATGCCCTTGACCAATTCGACCAGTGTGGCAGTTGAAGGCTCCTGGCCGAGCAGGTGCGCGAAGTCCGGATCGGCCTCGCACTCCTCGGCGAGGATCTCCGCATAGAGCGCAGCCTTGGAGGGGAAGTGCTTGAACAACAGCCCTTCCGAAATGGCAGCGGCCGCCGCCACGCTCTTGGTCGTGGTGCCGGCAAAGCCGTTGCGGGCAAAGCATCGCTTGGCGGCGCTCAAGATCAATTGCCGCCGCAAGTCACTGGTCATGCGCAGGGTAGACATGGGCGCGTGAGTAATTACTCACCTTGACGAAGTCAAGGATCTATTGCAGCGCACCAAGCGGATTCTGTTGCGGGGTGACGTCAAAGACACAGCCTCATCGCCTTGTTCGACCACGATTTTTCCAGGAATCGAGCACTCACCTTTTCGGTACATTCTAAATCGGCCGCAACCCCAGGGCGCCCGCGCGCCGTTTGGACGGCCGACTGTGCGGCTTGACGCCTCCGCGCCGGCATTTAAGATAGTTGCAAATGCGACTAATTTGATGTTCGTGTTTTCCAGAGCATATGGCGAGCCATGGATTTGAATGCGCACGAACTGGCGGCGACCTTCGATCTCGAAAAGCTGACGCCGGAGTTCTATGCCAACCCCTACCCGACCTACCGCGCGCTGCGTGAGACCGCGCCGGTCAAGCAGCTACCGAACGGGTCGTATTTCCTGACCCGCTACGACGATCTGGTTGCGGCCTACAAGAACACCAAAGCCTTCTCCTCGGACAAGAAGAAGGAGTTCTCGCCGAAATACGGTGCCTCCCTGCTCTACGAGCATCACACCACGAGCCTCGTCTTCAACGATCCCCCCGCTCACACCCGCGTCCGGCGGCTGATCATGGGGGCGCTCTCGCCGCGGGCGATTGCGAGCATGGAGCCAGACCTGATCCGCCTGGTCGACCGCCTGCTCGACGGCATCGCCGCCAAGGGCAAGGTGGACCTGATCGACGACTTCGCCGCCGCGATCCCGATCGAGGTGATCGGCAATCTGCTTGACGTGCCCGGGGACGAGCGTGAGCCCTTGCGCGACTGGTCGCTGGCCATCCTCGGCGCGCTGGAGCCGGTGATCGGCCCGGACGCCTTCGCCCGCGGCAACAGGGCGGTACAGGACTTCCTGTCGTACCTCGAAGGGCTGGTGGCGCGGCGACGTGCCAAACCCGGCAATCCCGACCGCGACGTGCTGACCCGGCTCATTCAGGGCGAAGATAATGGCGAGCGACTGACCGAAAAGGAGCTGCTGCACAACTGCATCTTCCTGCTCAATGCCGGCCACGAGACCACCACCAATCTGATCGGCAACGGGCTGGTGGCGTTGTCGAATCACGCCAGCGAGAAACGGCGGTTGATCGAGAACCCTTCGCTGATCAAGACCGCGGTCGAGGAAATGCTGCGGTTCGAGAGCTCCAACCAGCTCGGCAACCGCATGACGGTCGAGCCGTTCGAACTCGGCGGCATCGTGATGCCACCGGGCACGCCGGTGACGCTGTGCATCGGCGCCGCCAACCGCGACCCCGCGCAGTTCGCCGACCCCGAACGTTTCGACATCGGCCGTTCGCCGAACCGGCATCTGGCGTTCGGCACTGGCGCGCATCAATGCGCCGGCATGGCCCTGGCGCGGCTCGAGGGCACAATCGCGATCTCGCGCTTCCTCGCGCGCTTTCCGGATTATTCGCTCGACGGCGAACCGGTGCGCGGTGGCCGCGTGCGTTTCCGCGGATATTTGAGCGTGCCTTGCACGGTCGGCTAGCGCCTAGGCGAATTGCACCGGTCCTGCGTCGCAACATCGCAATCTAAGCCACGGACTCCAGGCGAACGATTTCTGCGCTTGCGCGTTGACATTTCCGGGCGATGAAGCACGAGGGAGTTGAGATCATGCTTCCGCGCGTCGCTCGCGTTGCAGCGCTTTTTCTCGGTGTCTCCGCGATCGCGGTGAGCACCGGCTCGTTTGCCCAAGTGGGAAGAGGTCACGGCCCGGGTGGCGTGGCTGCGCCAGCAGCCCGTCCGGCAGCACCACCTGCCATGTCCCGTCCAGCGGGACCACCACCTGCCATGTCCCGTCCAGCGGGACCACCGCCGGCGATGGCCCGCCCAGCAGCACCGCCCGCGATGGCTCGTCCTGCAGCGCCTCCGGCCATGGCGCGGCCCGCCGCACCAGCAATCCGTGCGGCTCCCGCGCCGCAGCGTCCAGCCATGATCCCGCATGCGGCGCCGCGTATCGCCGCGCCATCGCGACCGGAGATCCATCGTGCCGCGCCGCCGCAGCGACCAGCCATGACGGGGCGCCCGGGACCGCGCATCACCGCACCATCCAGCCCACGCACATCGCCCGCCGTGGGCGCGGGGCCGTCGCGCAAGGAACAAATCGAAACGCGTGCCCAGCAGCGTGAGCAGCGCATCCAGCAGCGGCAGCAAATCGTGCAGGAGCGGCAGCGTGACATGCTGTCGCGCCAGAGCACAGAGCGGCAGAGCCGCATCGATCGCCTGCAGCAGCGCGTGCAGCAATTGCAGTCGCAAAAACCGGAAGGTCTGCGGGCACAGCGCGCGCAGCAAAGGCTGCTGCAGACACAGAACCGCCTGCTCCAGCGCGAGCAGCGTATGCAGCAGACCGATCAGGCGCGCCTGCAGCGGCTCGCACCACCGCCTTCGGCTGAACGATCCGCCGCTGCTGCCGCCGCGCAGGCTGCGGCCCGCGGACGGTTTGCCGCGCACTTCCGCAGCAATGATGCAATGCAAGCCCGAACCGCGCTCATGGCCCGCGAGAACCGCTGGGCTCCCCGCCACGCTTGGCGGCACGGGCACCGCGCCGCGTTTGTGGCCTGGCTGGGCCCGGTATTCTGGCCCTACGCCTATTCCGACATCTTCGAGTATACGTTCTGGCCCACCGCCTACGACCCCGGCTATTGGGCCTACGCTTATGACGACTTCGTCGACACGGTGTTCTGGGGTACCGACAGCCCGTATTCCGCTTACGCCCGATATCCGGACCCCGGCGCGGCGATCACCGATTTTCGAGCGCGCGGACGCGCAAGTGTGAGCCCGCGGACTCTCCGGCAATTGTGCGCAGATCCGGATAAGGGCGTGACCGCCTGGCCGATCGCGGAGATCACGCGGGCCGTACGGCCGACGCCCAAGCAGCGCACCCTGCTCGACGAATTGAAGGCCGCTGCGGCAAAGGCCGCCAACGTGTTCAGGGAATCCTGCGCCGATTCCTATGCGATGACGCCGCCCGGTCGCTTGCGGGCAATGACGAACCGCGTCAGCGCAACGCTCGACGCGGTAAGGATCGTGCGTCCGGCACTCGAGCAGTTCTATAATTCGCTGAACGACGAACAAAAGGCGCGCTTCAACGCGCTCGGCCCGAATGTCGGCGACCGTTCGCAACAACAGCCCCAGCAGGAAGCGAACGCGCAAGCCGAGCGCTGCGGCGAGCCGAAATCCAGCCTCACGCAGCTTCCGATCGAGCGGATCGAGGCCGTGATTCATCCGGCAGGCAAGCAAAAGGAAGCGCTCGACCGCTTGAGCACGGCGACGAGGAGTGCAGTTGAGAAATTGCAAGCCGCCTGCCCGGACGAGGTACCGCTCACCCCGCTCGGACGTCTGGAGGCAATGGAAAGGCGGCTCGACGCCATGCTGGAGGCGGCCGCGCTGGTGCAGCCGGCATTGGATGAGTTTTATGCCGCGCTGGGCAACGAGCAGAAGGCGCGATTCAACACGCTGCCGCAGATCGCGGGCCCCTCAACGCAACCTTGACCCAGCCCGTCAGCTCACGAGGTGATCGAATGAAGCAATGGCACTTCACCACGCTCCGCGCCCCGCCAGCGTCCAGCCGGCGAGACGTATCCGTGCGACACCGCGACCGGGCGTTCTTGATCCTGGCATTGAGCGGAATGGCGTATGTGCTTTCGTCGCCTTCCGCCCTGCCCCAGGCATCGCAGGGCACCGAGGGCGTTTCAGGACAGCAGGCGTTCAACAATGCCTGTCGAACGTGCCACATGGTAAGGCAGGGCGACAATCGGCTGGGGCCCAACCTGCACGGCATTATCGGACGGAAAGCAGGATCGCTGCCGGATTACGCGTTTTCCAGCGCGATGAAGGAGGCAGGTTTCGTCTGGGACGAGGAGAAGCTCGATCGCTTCATCGCAAACCCGGATGAGGTCGTGCCGGGCAACGGCATGAAGCCGTATGGCGGCCTCCCATCGAGCGACGAGCGAAAGAAGATCATCGCCTTCCTTGCCCAACCGCGATAACGCTGCGGCCTCGAGCAGTGCAGATCGTGCCGGCACTTTTTGAGCCGCACGAGAGCTATCCGGAACAATGCTTCCCTACTTCCCCGCGCGCACCGATGCAACCGGACTGCCGGTTCGCAGCAGGCCGCCAGATTCCGCCCTAATGTGCGGCTGGTTTAATTGCCGGCGGTGTTGAAGCGGGAGAGATCGCAATCCCGTTCGGCATATCTCACGCGGCGCAAACCCTCGCGGTCTTCGACCACGGTCGGCCGGCAGCGTTCGTTCCAGGCGGCCTGGGCGGCTTCATCGGCCTTCAGTTCTTCCGCGGTCCGGGGCGCGATCTTCACGGTGCCGCCGCTGCCGACGTAGAAGTTGGTTTGCTGGCTCGGAAGCAGCGGCGCGCCGGAGGCGATGGCCGCGGCCTTGGCATCCGCGGCAGCCCGCGCCGTGCGGGCGGCCTGGGCGGCGTCTGCGGCGTGGCCGTGATCCATCGCGAATTGCGCGGACGCGGACGATACCGAAGCGACGACAATCGAGATTGCGATGAAGACGCGCATTGACACTGCCTCTTGAAATGAATGCCGAACGTCAGGAATGACCGACAAGCATTGAGGCGCCGTAAAGCGGCGTGACTAACCGGGTCGCAATTTGGTCGATAAAGATTTAGCGGTCTTTCGGGCGCGACAAGGCGCCGGAATTCGTCGAGCCAGCGAGCTCCGAATGCTCCTCGCTGGTTGCGAGAAGCGAAAGCGCGTTATTCGCTGCGGCCGAACTCGCAGCCCTTGCGCGCGTAAATCAAGCGGACGACGCCTTCGTCATCGTAGGTGCGCCTCGGCTTGCAGAACGCTTCCCACTTCTCGATGCTGGCGCGTCGTGCCCGTTCGTCTTCCTGCTCCTGCGCGGTGTTGCGCACAGGGTCGTCCAGGTAGGAGGTCGTGCACACCCTGCCATAGAACTTGCTGTAGGTGCAGCGTTCCACGATCTGCCACGCCTGTGCCGACGTCGACAGCAGGGCGAGGGTCGCAATTGCGTAAAGGATTTTCATGTTTGTCGCTCATCGCTCGCGGAGACGTCCTCCGTGCGGTGTAGCTAGCGCCGGAGTTCGCGGGGGCGCAACGGTAACCCTTTGTTAAGCTAAATACCCTCAACAAAGGTTAAATCTGGAACCTGCATACTGTCGCGTTCTGCTACGCCATTCGAAAAATGGCGCGCACCAGTTCGACAACGAGACAACATCGTCCGTCGATGACACAGCGAGCATGCGACTAACGCACGCCCTTGCTACACCACAGTCCGGTGCCGCTCGATGCAAGTCTTCAAGACCGCATCCATCGACTTGTTCCACCAGTCGTTGGAAAAAATTTCGATCTCGGAATAGCCGGCAAACCCCTGTGCCTCGACCGCCGATCGCACAGAGGTGATGTCGATGACGCCGTCGCCCATCATGCCGCGGTCGTTGAGAATGTCCTTGGTCGGCACCAGCCAGTCGCAGACGTGAAACGCCAGCAAGCGATCCTTTCCCGCGCGCGCGATCTGCGGCATCAATTCCGGATCCCACCAGATGTGATAGACGTCGAGCGCGACGCCGAGCGCGCCGGTGCGCTGTGGATCGAGCTGGTCGCAAATATCCAGCGCCTGCTTCGTCGTGTTCACGCAGGCGCGATCGGCGGCATAGACCGGGTGCAGCGGCTCGATCGCCAGCGGCATGCTGGCCTGCTTCGCATATTCGAGCATTTCGGCGATGCCGTCATGCACCTGCGTACGCGCAGCCGCGATGTCTTTCGAGGTTGCGCTTCCCGGCCGCGAATATTGCGGCAGGCCGCCGACGACCAGCACGATGCACGGCGCGCCCAGCGCCTTGGCTTCGTCGACGGCGCGGCGATTGTCGTCGCGCGCCTCGATGCGGTGCGCCGCATCGGCGGTGAACATCCCGCCGCGGCAGTAGCCCGACAGCTCGAGCCCGGCGTCGTGCACGGCCCTCACCGCACGCTCAAGGCCAACGGCAGCGACCTGATCGCGCCAGGGATCGATGGCGCGGATGCCATGGCGCGCGCAGGCCTCGATGATGGCTGTAAGATCGCCCTGCTTGCGGACGGTTGCCGTATTCAGCGACAGCCACCGATGATCGGAAGAAAAATCGCGCATCAGGACTCGATGCCGCGCGTTGCCAGCACCGTCTTCATGCGCCATGTCGCCCGTTCGGGGTTGGAGAGCAGCCCGGCCTTGTCGGCGAGGCGAAACAGTTCGGCCAGATGCAGCGTGGAGCGCGTGCTCTCCTGCCCGCCGACCATGGTGAAATGATCCTGGTGGCCGTTGAGATAGGCCATGAACACGATACCGGTCTTGTAGAACCGCGTCGGTGCCCGGAAGATATGCCGCGACAGCGGCACCGTCGGCCCCAGCACGTCGTGGAAGCCGGCCTCGTCGCCGGCGGCCAGCCGCGACAGCGCATAGGACGCCGCCGGCGCGATGGCGTCGAAGATGCCGAGCAGTGCGTGCGAAAATCCGCTGTCGTCACCGGCGATCAGTTCGGCATAATTGAAATCGTCGCCGGTATACATCTTGACGTTCTTGTCCAGCCGCCGGCGCATGTCGATCTCGCGCTGCTTGTCGAGCAGCGAAACTTTTACGCCATCGACCTTGGCGGCGTTGGCGTTGATGATGGCAACAGCCGTGTCCATCGCCTTGTCGAGGTTGCTGGTGCCCCAATAGCCAGCCAGCGCCGGGTCGAACATGTCGCCCAGCCAGTGGATGACCACGGGTTCGCGGACCTGTGACAGCACGCGGTTATAGACTTTTGCGTAGTCGTCGGCACTGCGGCCGAGCTTTGCCAGCGCGCGCGAGGCCATCAGGATGATGCGGCCGCCCGCCTTCTCCACCGCCGCGATCTGTTCCTCATAGGCGTGAATGACGTCATCAATCGTCCTGGCATCTTCCACCGCGAGATGATCGGTGCCGGCGCCGGAAAACACCAGCGCGTTGCCCTTTGCCTTGGCGGCCTTCACCGAACGCTGGATCAATTCCAGCGAAGTCGGCCAGTCCAGCCCCATGCCGCGCTGCGCGGTGTCCATCGCTTCGGCGACGCCGAGGCCGAGATCCCAGACATGCTCGCGGAACGCAATGGTGCGGTCCCAGTCGATCGCGGATGACAGCCACGGGTCGTTATCGGCAAGAGGATCCGCCACGACATGCGCGGCCGAGAAAGCCACGCGGTTGAGCGTGCCGTCAAGCCTTGCCGGAAACGTCCGCGACGCCGCCAGGCGATAGGTTTCGATCGAACGATCCGCGGTCGGCAGCCTCAAGGACAGCGATGACATCGGCAGGACGGGCTTGTTCATGGCTAGGCCTCCTCACACCTTGATCGGGGCAACGTCGATCCAGCGCCGCTCGCGCCAGCTCTGCAGCGCGCATTCGGCAAGCTGCACGCCCTTGGCACCCTCCAGCAGCGTGTATTTATAGGGCGCATCCTCGCAGACATGGCGGATGAACATTTCCCACTGCTCCTTGAAACCGTTGTCGTAGACGACGTTCTCCGGAACTTTCTGCCAGTCAGCATAGAAATCATGGGTGCGCTTCTCGTCCGGATTCCAGACCGGGCGCGGCGTCGCCTGGCGTGCCTGGATCACGCAATCGGTCAGGCCCGCCACGGCCGAGCCGAGCGTGCCGTCGACCTGGAAAGTGACGAGGTCGTCGCGGTAGACCCGCGTCACCCAGCTCATGTTGATGTGCGCGATCACGCCGCCCTTGAGGCGGAAGGTGGCATAGGCGGAGTCATCGGCGGTCGCCGTGTATTTCTTGCCCTTCTCGTCGAAACGCTCGGGGATATCGGTCGTGCCGAGGCAGGAGATGCTTTCGACCTCGCCGAAGAGATTGTCCAGCACGTAGCGCCAGTGGCAGACCATGTCGAGAATGATGCCGCCGCCGTCCTCGCTGCGGTAATTCCACGACGGCCGCTGCGCCTCCTGCCAGCCCCCTTCGAACACCCAATAGCCGAACTCGCCGCGCACCGAGAGCATGCGGCCGAAGAAGCCGGAATCGCGCAGGAAAGCCAGCTTCTTCAGGCCCGGCAGGAACAGCTTGTCCTGCACCGTGCCGTGCTTGACGCCCCTGGAATTGGCGAGTTTGAGCACCGCGACCGCCTCATCGAGATTGGTCGCGATCGGCTTCTCGCAATAGACGTGCTTGCCCGCATTGATCGCCTTGGTCAGCAATGACGGACGGGCCTGCGTCGTGGCGGCGTCGAAGAAGATCGTATCGTTCTTGTCGGCCAGCGCCTTGTCGAGATCGGTCGACCAGCGCTCGACGTTGAAGCTCCTGGCGAGGCGCTCGACCTTTTCTGCGTCGCGGCCGATCAGGATCGGGTCGGGCAGCATGCGGTCGCCGTTGGACAGCAGCACGCCGCCCTGGTCGCGGATCGCGATGATAGAGCGGATCAGGTGCTGGTTGAGCCCCATGCGGCCGGTCACGCCGTTCATGATCAGGCCGAGGCGTTTGGTCGTCATACTGCTTTCTCCAAGGGAATTCTGGCTGTGGGCTGCGCGAGCGGCGACATCGCCGACCAATCCGGATGAACTGAGGTGGCGAAGCCCGGTGTGGTCAGCGACCCCGTCAGGAGATCGCCGTCATGAATCGCGAGCCGGACCTTGCCGCTGTCGCCGACATAGAGATCGGGATGCGCCGATAAAAACGCGTCCGCCTCGGCAGCGGGCGTATCGCCGAAGCCGTCGACATAGTGATGGCCGTTGCGCTCGGCATGGGTAACGCCGATCAGCGCGCCGAGCGCGAGATCCTGCTGCACCGCCAGTCCCGCCTGGCAGGTGAGATCCTCGCCGGCGATGAAGCACTTTTCGCCGGCTGCGCTCCACTTGACCGCGCGCGTAGCGTTGATGGCCGACTTGTAGATGCCCTTGCAGGATTTCGAGGAAATGCCGCGATAACCGAGCGCCCGGGCCACCGGGAATGCCTCATAGGAATCGTCAGCCTCGTCGACGATGAAGTCGCGCCGAGCCAGTGCGCCGAGCGGTGTTTGACGCGTGATGTCGCGCGGCATCGGCTGCTCGATGTAGAGCAATTTTTCCGCGATCGGCCGCAGCGTGGCGTCGCGATCGAGCCGCTCGACCAGCGAGTTCAAGCCAGCAAGATCGGCATACTGCTCATTGGCATCGAGCGTGACGCGGTAGTCATAGGGCAGCGTGGCGAGCTCCTTGCCGATCCTTATCAGGCGATCCGCATCATGTGCGGGATCGCCGTTGAGCTTGAGCTTGAAGTAGCGTGCGCAAGCGTTTTCCTTCTGGTCGGCGACGCCGCCCTTGCCTTCGACCTTGTCATCCATCCCGACCGTGTGCCGGATCGCCACGCGCTCCAGCCGCTTGCGGCCTGCAAGAAACTGCGACACGTCGGCATCGGCCAGATCGCGCGACAGCCGCGCATCGACGCCAGCGATATTGGCCGCCATGCCATCGAAGAAATTGGTCCCGGTACAGCGCAGCAGTGCATCCAGGATCGCCTTGTCGATTTCAGCCGGCCCATAAGCCGCGGCCAGCGGCGGAATGTCTTCCCTGGCGCAGGCCGCCACCTGCGCGCCGATACACGCCGTGTGTAGACCGAATGCGGTCTCGAAGGTGGAATGCGCCAGATAGAGCTCGCGCGCGATCATCAGCGAGCGCCGCAATTCCGTGACTGTTTCCTCCGGCGAGAGGTGCGGCCGCTTGTCGAACCATTTTGCGACCAGGAATTCGGCGCTGGCGCCCGTCGCCCTGCCCTTGCCTTCGACCTCGATCTCGACGCGCACGAAAGCCTGCGGCGTCGCGTTGATAACGACCGCGCCGAACCGGAACGGCCGGGCGAAGCGCACCGGACGTTCAAAGAAGGAAATGTCCTTTACGGTCAAGCGATAAGGCATCGAGCCAGCTTTCAGTCCAGCGCGCTTTGGGTGAAAAAGTGCTTGCGAATCCGCTGCACCAGTTCGGTGAAGGCGGGATCCGCCATCGCATCCAGCGAGCGCGGGCGCGGCAGCGGCACGTCGTAGATCGCCGCGATCGCGCCGGGACGTTCGGTCATGACCAGCACGCGGTCGGCGAGAAACACGGCTTCCGGGATAGAATGCGTGATCAGCAGCACGGTCTTGCCGGTTTCGCGCTGGATCCGCATCAGCTCGACATTCATCTTCTCGCGCGTCATGGCGTCGAGCGCGCCGAACGGCTCGTCCATCAGCATGATCTTGGGGTCATGCACCAGCGCGCGGCAGATCGAGGCGCGTTGCTGCATGCCGCCGGACAATTGCCACGGCAGTTTCTTTTCGAAGCCTTCGAGGCCGACCAGCTTCAGCAGCGCTTTCGCCCGCGGCAGATACTCGTCGCGCGGCAACTTCTTCATGTCGATCGGCAACATCACGTTGGACAGAATGTTGCGCCAGGGCAGCAACAGCGCGTTCTGGAACACGATGCCGACATTGCCGTGCGGCTTCGTCACCTGCTCGCCTTCGACCAGGATTTCACCGGTCGACGGCGCCAGCAGCCCGGAGATCATTTTCAACAGCGTGGACTTGCCGCAGCCGGACGGCCCGACCACGACAAAGAACTCGCCCTCGTTGATGTGGAAATCCAGCGGCCGCAGCGACGGCACGTCGCCATCGCGCGAGCGATAGGTTTTTGAGACGCCGGACAGCGTGATGCCCGGCGCCGCGGCGCCGGCGCGATCGGACACCAGGCGCAGATGCGCGCCTGGCTGATCGATCTCGATTGGTTTGGTCGCCGGGTTCATTTAGCTCATTCCGTTGTCGAGATGCCCGTCATTCCGGGATGGTCCGAAGGACCAGACCCGGAATCTCGAGATTCCGGGTTCGATGCTGCGCATCGCCCCGGAATGACCGCTTGTGTTCACGAACCGCCCTGCGGCAGGTAGTCGTTGGTATAAAACGCCTTCGGGTTATCCTTGGCCTTGGCATCCAACCCGCCATACTCAACCATCAGATTGACGGTGTCGGTCATGTTCTGGTCCGTCACCTGGAACGGCCGCTTGGCCTTGGTTTCAGCCGTGCGGTAGAGCGGGATCGTCAACTCAAAGCCCTGCGTCAGCGTTTCGATCTTGCCGCCCTTCGGGTTGGCGTCGAGGATCGACTGCGCCGCGCCCTTCGGGTCCTTCTCGGCGGCTTCGACCGCTTTCGTCGTTGCCGACATGAAGCGCTTGACGAGATCGGCATTTGCCTTGACGAACTCGGTGTTGGCGACGACGCCCGAGCAGACCATGTTGATGCCGTAGTCGGCGAACTTGATCGCGTTGACGTCCTTGCCGGTGGCGTCCTTGATCTTCATCGACTGGTCCATGACGTAGCCGAGCAACAGGTCAGCCTGGCCGTTGATGACGGCGTTCAGCTTGGTCTGGCCGTCGCCCGCCACGGTCTGGAAATCGCTTTCCTTCAGGCCGGTCTTCTTCAGGAACAGCGGCCAGATCTGCGTCATCGAGTCGGCCGGCGTGATCGCCACCGTCTTGCCCTTGATGTCCTCGGGCTTCTTGATGTTCTTTTCGACAAAGCCCATCGCCGACATCGGGCTGGTCTGCAGCAATACGCCGGTGGCAACGATCGGTGCGCCCTTCACGGCCGCGCGCATCATGGTGGGCACGTCGACATAGCCGAAATTGGCGGTCTTGGCCGCAACGGCCTGCGTGGTCGCCGCCGAACCGCGGCCTTCCTGGATTTCGAGATCGATGCCCTCGGCGGCATAGATGCCCTTGGCCTTGCCGTAATAGAACGGCGCGTGCTCGCCATAGACGTACCAGTTCAGCATCAGCACCACCTTGTCAGCGGCCGATGCCGGCAGCACTGAAAGCGCGGTCCAGATCAAGGCGGCGGAAATCGCCGCTATCGTTCGTATCATGGTCATCCTCCCGTTGGTGTTGATGCGGCCCTTGAGGCGGGCCGATTTCTGGTTTGGCTTACGAAGCAAATATGACGTCGTCGCGCTGGCTGACGTGCCAGGGAATCACGAGGCGTTCGATACGGTCGACGACCCAGAACAGGATCACGCCGAGTAGCGCCAGAATCACCAGTGCGGCAAACATCGTCGGCAGGTCGAACGTTCCGATCGAGCGCTGCATCACATAGCCGATGCCGGAATTGGAGCCGACGAATTCACCGACCACGGCGCCGACGACGGCGAGCGTCACCGACACTTTCAGACCGGAAAAGATCGCGGGCATCGCATGCGGCAGATTGACCGCGCAAAATACCTGGAAGCGGCTGCCCTGCATCGCGCGCGCCAGATCGACCATGTCAGGATCGACCGATTTGAACCCCTGAACGGCCGACACGACGACGGGGAAGAATCCGAGCAGAAACGCCGAAATCACCTTCGGAATGATGCCGAAACCGAACCACACCACGAACAGCGGCGCGATCGCGATCTTCGGCACGGACTGCGAAAACACCAGCAGCGGATAGACATAGCTTTCCACCGTCTTCGATCCCGCGATCAGCATGGCAATGGGAATGCCGAACACGGCCGACAGCAGAAAGCCGCAAATGGTCGCGTAGGTGGTGGGCCAGGCCTGCCGCAACAGTTCCGGCCACTCCGTCCGCAGCACTGCCACGACATCGCCGGGCGCGGGGATCTGATAGGCCGGAATCTGGAACAGGCGAATGGTGACGTCCCAGGCCACCACGATGAACAGCAGGAACAGAAACGGCCGCACCCACGCTGCATTCAGCGCTTTCGACACGCCACTCTCGCGCTTCAACTCCGCCACGTCCCGCTCCCTGGTGATCCTCTCTTGGGGAGAATTTAACCCGTTGGATAAATACTGGCAAGCGGGTTTTCGTGCGGCAACTTGTGACTCGGTCGTCGTTCCTGCGAACGCAGGAACCCATAACCATCGGCGTCAATTGTTACTGCAGGATCAAAGGCTACCGCCTGACATCGAGGGGCCGCGGCGTATGGGTCCCTGCTTCGCAGGGACGACAAAATTAGACCGGCTGATGCGCCGGCGACCGCACGGCCGGCGCCTCGGCCTTGCCGAAATCCGCGGTCGATTTGCCCGTCAGCGCCGCCAGTACCAGCGCCACCATGTGGGCGAGGCGCTCGTCCCGCGCCTCCTTTTTCAGAAGATCGCGGCCGAAGATCACCGAGAGGGTCGCACTGTTGGAAAGATAGAAGAAGCATAGCCCGGCGATCGAAATGTAGAGCTGCACCGGATCGACCGCGACGCGAAAATCGCCGCTTTCGACGCCGCGCGTCACCACCGTGCGGATCATCTCGACGAACGGCGAGTGCATCGATTTAACCTTGGTCGAGCGCTTAAGATGGCGCGCTTTCGCAAGATTTTCGGTGTTTAGCAGGGCCAGAAACTCCGGGTTGCGGAGGAAATAGTTCCAGGTGAAGTCGATCAGCCGCTCGATCGCCTCGGGCGGATCGAGATGTTCGAGGTCTAGGCCGCGCTCTTCGGAGCGGATCTTTTCATAAGCACCTTCCAGCACCGCAAGGTAGAGATTTTCCTTGTTGCCGACGTGATAGTACAGCATGCGCTTGTTGGCACCGGCATTGACCGCGATGCGGTCGACGCGCGCGCCGGCCAGGCCATGGGCGGCGAACTCCTGCTTGGCGGCCTCGAGAATGCGGATCCGCATCCCCTCAGGGTCGCGCTGCCATTTCTGAACGTGTTTTGCCTTTGCCAAATCAATCGCCCGATGGTCGTACGAAGCAAGCTGTAGCACGCAAGGTGCGGTTTGAGAATGAAGGTTGTTCACCCTCCCCTGGAGGGGGAGGGTCGGCTCACGTTGAGCGAAGCGAAATGTGAGACCGGGTGGGGTGATCTCTCCACTCGCACCACCGCCTCAATGGAGAGACTGTCACCCCACCCCGTATCGCATCTTGCTTCGTGCGATACGATACGACCCTCCCCCTCCAGGGGAGGGTGAACTTCGCCTCACGCATCCTTCCCCGCCGACGGCTGCACCAGTAGCGTCGGGACGCCGCTGGTGCCGCTGCGTACCGTCATGACCCGCGTTCCCGGCTTGCGGCCGGTGCGGACTTCCGAGACATCGGCCCCTGCCTGAACGAGCCGCGCATGGGTGGCGTCGATGTCGGAGACGCGCCAGCACAGGCCGCGCAGCCAGTCCTGTGACGTATCCGTCTCCTTGCCCGGCCGGTGCGTCACCTCGACAATGAGATCGCCGCAGCGGAAGAACATCAGCCGGCCCCAATCGGGGTGCGAACGGTCGAGCGCCATGTCGAGGCCGAGCCGCGCGCCATAGAGCGCTGCGGCCCGTTCGGGATCCGACGTCGAAACCACGACATGGTCCATCGCCGTGATCGATCCGGGCGTGGTTCGCACCGACAGCGGCCGCTCCTTGTCGCGCTCGAGGAAGAACATGCGGACGCCGCGCGTGGCCTCTGTTGCGGCGCGCGTGCGCTTCCATGACAGCGTCGCGCCTGAGATCGCGTCCTGGCTTTCGACGTCGGCAATGGCATCGGGCTTCAGCGTCAGCCGGTCGAGCCTGCGATGCATCCTGGCGATGTCGCTGGTTCGGAAGCAGATGCTTGCGAGCCCCTCGCCCTGTGCGGCCAGCACGGCGCGAATGCGCTCCGCACTGGCGCCCTCGCCGCTCGGCGCCATCAATTCCAGCGTCGTGTTGTCGAGTGTGAACAGGACGCGGTCGGCGCCCTCGCCGCTGTTCCGCCAAGCCGGCATGCGGGCAAACAAGGTCTGGTAAGCGGCGGCGGCTGCGTTGATGTCGCCGGTGAGAACGACGACGTGATCGAGGCCGGTGATCACGGAAAAAGCCCCCGCACGTTCTTGGCGGCGCGCACCTTCTCGACGCCGATCGCCATCGCAGCCGTGCGGTGCGGAACCTTGTCGGCCCTGGCCCGCTGCAGCATCTGGTCGAAGGCGCGATCTAGGATCGCATACTCGCGCCGCGTCACCTCCTCTTCCTCCCAGAACAATTGCTGCAGGTCCTGCACCCATTCGAAGTAGCTGACCACGACGCCGCCGGAATTGCAGAGAATGTCGGGGATCAGGAACAATTCATCTTGACGCTTCTCCAGCACCAGATCGGCTTCCGGCGTGGTCGGCCCATTGGCGCCCTCGGCCAGCACGCGGCACTTGAGATTTTCGGCGACCTTGGCGTCGATCACGCGCTCCATCGCCGCCGGCACCAGCACTTCGCAAGGCAGCGTGAGAATCTGTTCGGGGTCGAAGGCGAGCTCGTTGGAGAATCCGGCGATGCTGCCATGCTTGCCGGCATGCCGCATCAGCGCAGGAATATCGAGCCCGGCCGGATCATGCAGTGCGCCAGTGTGATCGCTGACGGCGATGATCTTCAGGCCATATTGTTGTAGTTCCAGCGCGGCGTAGGAGCCGACATTGCCAAAGCCCTGGATCACGGCGGTCGCGGTGCCGGGATTGATCGACAACTCCTTCAACACGCGCTTGGCGAGATAGGCGACACCGCGGCCGGTTGCTTCGCGCCGGCCGAGCGTGCCGCCGGATGAGACCGGCTTGCCGGTGACGATCTCGGTCACGGTTTGGCCCTGATACATCGAATAGGTATCCATGAACCAGGCCATCACCTGCTCGTTGGTGCCCATGTCGGGCGCCATCACATCGGTGTGCGGACCGACGAACGGGATCATCTCCTGCATATAGCGCCGCGACAGCCCTTCCAACTCGCGCTTGGAAATGGTGGAGAGATCGACATTGACGCCGCCCTTGGCACCGCCATAGGGCAAACCGACAAGGGCACATTTCCAGCTCATCCAGATCGCGAGCGCCGCGACCTCGCCGATGTCGACCGAGGGTGCAAACCGCGTGCCGCCTTTGGTCGGACCGAGGGTGAGGTGGTGCTGGACACGATAGCCTTCGAACACCGCGACGGTACCGTCGTCGCGGTGGATCGGGCAAGAGACAGTCACTGCCCGCTTCGGCATCAGGATGCGGTCGCGCTCGTCCATCGGGATTTCGAGATGGTTGGCGATGACACCAAACTGGTTAACCGCCATGTCGAACACCGGACCGGAATAAACCGTCATCATTTCCTCCACTTTTGTCGCGCCGCTGGGGAAACCCGGGCAGCCGTCAGCCGTTATACGACGGTATGCCCAAGCCCCCCTTAAGGACGGTCGCAGTTTCCTCTATACTCCCATCTCAAGCTGCAAAGACGGCACGGTTGCGAATAATTTCAGCGAATGCATCCGATAACCGGTGCTAATGTACGCGCGCCGGGCCGGGACCACCCCTAAAGCTCATGACGGAAAACGAATGCAGGCTCTCTTCATCGGACAGACCTATATCGACGTTACCTTCATCACCGACCACATGCCGACCGGCGACGAAAAACATGTGGCGTCCGCCTATGCGGTGTCGTTTGGCGGCAACGCCGTCACGGCGGCATTCTGCTGCGCCAAGCTCGGCATCGTGCCGGACCTGATCGCGACTATGGCCAACGACTGGCTCGGCCGCATGTTTCAGGACATGGCCGCGAAATACGGAATCTCGATCCATCCGCGCAAGGTCAACTCCTCGTCACTGTCCTTCATCATGCCGAAGGAGGGCAAGCGCGCCATCGTGCGCTGTCGCGACGACGAGCACATTCATCCTTTCCCGATGCTGAATTTGAAGGGCTGCCGCGCTCTGCATATCGACGGCCACCAGCCGGACGCCGCAATCCACTACGCAAAGCTCTGCCGCGAGGACGGCATTCTGACATCGCTCGACGGTGGCGGCCTGCGCACCAATACCCACGAGCTGTTGGAGTTCATAGATGTCGCCATCGTTGCCGAGCGGCTGTGCGAGCAGATGGACAAGACGCCGGAGGCCATGCTCGACTATCTCAAGAGCCGCGGCTGCAGGGTCGGCGGCGTCACCATGGGAGAGCAAGGCCTGCTCTGGTATGACGAGACCGGCGCGGTCCGCAAGCTGCCCGCGCTGCCAATGGCGCCCGAGCGCGTGATCGATACCAACGGCGCCGGTGACGTATTTCATGGCGCTTACGTGTTTTCGTATCTCAACAATCCCGCGAAAGGCTGGCACGACCATTTCGAGTTTGCGCGCGCCGCCTCGACCTATAAGATCCAGCGCCTCGGCAACGAGGCCGGATTGCCGACGCTTGCCGATATCGAAGCCGTCAAGCAGGAGTTCCAGACCGGGCGTAAGAAGGAGTTTTGGGATTAGGCAATCCTTGAGAAGTAATTTGGGGCGCGTCTTCATCGCCGGCAGCATCAATATGGATGTGGTGGCGACAGCCAGCCGGCATCCCAGGGTCGGCGAAACCGTCGCAGGCCAAGCCGTGCATTATTTTCCGGGCGGCAAGGGCGCAAACCAGGCGGTGGCCGCCGCGAAGCTCGGCGCGACAGCCACGCTGATCGGCCGGCTCGGCACGGATGCTTTTGGGCAGCAGTTGCGCACGTTTCTTAGCCTGCAAGGCGTCGACCTCGCTCTGGTCAAGGACACCGCGGACATTCACACCGGAACGGCCATCATCACCATCGCCGATGCCGACAACACCATCGTGGTCGTTCCCGGCGCCAATGCACTTGTCAGTGCCGAGGATGTCGCGCTTGCCGCCCTTACAAAGGGCGACGTCGCCGTCAGCCAATTCGAAATCCCCTTGCCCACGATCGGCGCCTTCTTCAGACAGGCGCGCGCGGCAGGTGCCACCACGATCCTCAACCCGGCGCCGGCCATCGCCTGTGGGCCCGAGTTGCTCGACCTCGTTGACATCCTGATCCTCAACGAGACGGAGTTGGGGTTTCTCGCGCAGACCGAGCTTCACGATACCGACGAGCCCGCCCGTTTCATTGAAGCAGCGCGACGCCTGCCAACCGCTTCAGACAAGATCATCTGCGTCACGCTGGGCAAGCGCGGAGTGCTCGCGCTTGTAGGCGGCGAGCCTTCGCTGATTGCGGGACGTGCCGTGAAGGCGGTGGACACCACCGGTGCCGGCGATTGCCTCGTCGGCGCGCTCGCCGCGCAGCTCGCCAATGGAAAGGCGATCCGCGACGCGCTCGAATACGCCAATGCCGCCGCATCGATCTGCGTGCAGCGCATGGGCGCCGCACCATCGATGCCGACAGCGGCCGAGGTGGCGAGCGTCGTCGATTCGTAGCCCGGATAGAGCGAAGCGCAATCCGGGCTACGTGCTCGCGCTCCGCTTGTCAATTTAAGCCAGCGCGCTCTTCAGATCGAAGCTGCTATCAGCCGCCTGCTCAGGCGTGATCGACCCGTGGGCGGCGAGCAGTCTCCGGCCGAACATGTGGTCGCCAGCGCGGTTGACCGACTCGATACCGACGAGTTGCCCGGCCTTGTAGCAGAAGGCGGAGAACGCTCCCTGCGCGCGATCGCCACGCACCACCACGCGGTCGTAGCCGGTGGTCAGTCCCACCATCTGCAGCTTGTCGGGCCCCTGATCGCTCCAGAACCAGGGCAAGCCGTCGTAGGGCTTGGCATCGCCGGTCAGCCGGGCCGCAACGCAACGCGCGTGGTCGGTGGCGTTCTGCACTGACTCCAGCCGCAACGAGCCGCCGAACCGTGGGCTCGCATACAGCGCGCAATCGCCTATCGCCGAGATGTTCGGATCGGAGGTCAGCAAATGCTCGTCGACCACGATGCCGGCCGCAACCTTCAGCCCAGCCTCCGCCGCCAGTTCGACATTGGGCAGGACGCCGACGCCGACTACGATCAGATCGGCTTTGATATGCCGCCCGTCGCTGAGGCTCACACCGGTGACCTTGCTGCCGTCGCTCTCGATGCTGGTGACCTGGACGCCGAGATGAATCCGGATGCCGGCCGCGGTGTGCCGCGATTGAAAGTATTCCGAGATTTCCGCCGTCACCGCGCGTGCCATTACCCGCGGGGCGAGTTCGATGACGTCGACTTCAAGGCCTTTGGCCCGGGCGGTCGCCGCGAACTCCAGGCCGATGAATCCGGCACCGATGACGACGACGCGCTGGCCCGCCGTGATGTAGTCGCGCAGGGATTGGCTTTCGTCGAGCGTGCGCAGATAGCGCACGCTGTCGAGATTGGCGTTCGGGATATCGAGCAGGCGATTGCGCGCGCCGGTCGCCAGCACCAGGTGGCCGTAGTCGAGCGAAGCGCCGGAGGCGAGCGACACCTTGCGCGCGGCGCGGTCGATCGATACCGCGCGATCGGACATCAGGTCGAGGTTCTGGTCATGATAAAATTTTTCCGGCCGGAACATCAGGCTGTCGGGTCCGCCGGTACCCTTCAGATAAGCCTTCGAGAGCGGCGGCCGCTGATACGGCAGATGGCCTTCGTCGTTCAGCAGCGAGATGCGTTCGCAAAACCCGTGCTGACGCAGCGACATCGCAAGCTGAAAGCCCGCGTGGCCCGCGCCAATGATGACAACCGGTCCTGTCGTCATGGGAACATCCTACGTTCGAGCACACGGGAATGACCCATGTCGTTTCCTCTCCGCTGATTTTGGCTTGCCTGTCTCGTCCTTTGGGCGCGGCGCTCGTGTCCGTCCCGAACGATGACAGGCCCTATCTGACCTCATGGCGCGAGCAGACGCAAGAGCGCCGTGGCCCAGGAGGGAAGATCGCGGCGCATTTTGCGGGCCTTGCCGGGGATTGTCACCTCTTGCCTTCTGCTATTTAAATGCTGGGCCCGTTCAGAGCCGAGGCCCAGCCATGCCGACCTCCGATGATACCGCCGCCAGCGACCCTGCCCTGCTCCGGATCGAGGGTCCGATTGCCACCATCACCCTGAACCGGCCTGCGGCCTTCAATTCCATCAACCTGTCGATCGCGCAAAAGCTCGAGCAGCTCGGCGCGGAGGTCGAGGGCAACGACGATATCCGCGTGCTTGTCATCGAGGGCGAGGGCCGCGCCTTCTCCGCCGGCGGCGATCTGCAAACCATCGGCGCGGCCGCCGCCAATGATGCCATCGCGCCCGTGGTCGGCGAGTTGCTGAAGCACTACCACGCCTTTATCGAGACGGTGCGGCGGATGCCAAAGATCGTTCTGTCCAGCGTCCACGGCTCCGCCGCCGGCGCCGGGATGGGGCTGGCCTTCGTTGCCGACCTCTGCATTGCCGCCGACGACGCCCGCTTCACGCCGGCCTATGCCAAGATCGGCGTCTCGCCGGATGGCGGCAGCACGGTCGGCATGGTCGGCACCGTCGGCACGCGCCGCGCGCTGCAGCTATTCTTGGCCGAAGACAGTTTTACCGCGCAACAGGCCTATGAATGGGGCCTGGTCGCCCGCGTCGTTCCGGCAGCAGAGTTGAAAGCAGAAACGCGCAAATTCGCCGAGCGGCTGGCGCAGAACCCGCCCGCGGCGATCGCAGGCACCAAGTCGCTGGTCTATCAGGCAGCGGTCACGCCGACCAGGCAGCAACTCGATGCCGAGGAAGCGAAGATCATCGACGCCATGCAGACCGAGGATTTTCGCGTCGCGGTGAAGAAGTTCACCAGCAAGTCGAAGTGACCGGTGGCGGCGCCATCGGGCTCTTTCATCACGGCGCACCGTTTAGATTTGAAGCACCGGCGATGTGTGGACTGTCGATGAGTGGGTTAGTGGCGCCCACCCTCGGTGTCGTCGCTGCGAGCTCGCAGGGACGACATTGACCTACCCCTTGCCCTGCCCGCGCATGAAATCGAAGTCGCAGCCCTCGTCGGCCTGCAAAATCGTCTCGTTGAACAGGTGGGCGTAGCCGCGCCTGGCCCAATCGGGCGTCACAGCCGGCGCCAGCGCCGCGCGGCGTTTTTCCAACTCCGCGTTGTCGACGAGCAGATCGATGCTGCGCTTCGCGACATCGAGGCGGATCATGTCCCCGTTCTTGACCAGCGCCAGCGGACCGCCCACGGCGGATTCAGGCGTGATGTGCAGCACGATGGTGCCGAACGCCGTGCCACTCATGCGCGCGTCCGAGATCCGCACCATGTCCTTGGTGCCGCCGCGTGCGAGCTTCTTCGGGATCGGGAGATAGCCCGCCTCCGGCATGCCGGGCGCGCCCTTGGGACCGGCATTGCGCAGCACCAGCACGTCATCGGCGTTGACGTCGAGATCGGGATCGTCGACCCGCAGCGTCATGTCTTCGACGGATTCGAACACCACGGCACGGCCGGTATGCTGCAGCAGTTTCGGGCTCGCCGCCGATTGCTTGATGACGGCGCCGCGCGGCGCAAGGTTGCCATGCAGCACCGCCATCGCACCTTCGCTCTTGATCGGATTGTTGCGCGGACGGATGGCGTCCTGTCCCGGCACCTCCTCGGCGAGGGCTACGACATCGCGCAGCGTTTGCCCCGTAATGGTCTTGGCATCGAGGTCGACAAGATCGCCAAGCTGCGCCATCAGTTTGGGCACGCCGCCGGCATGATGGAAATGCTCCATGTAGTGCTCGCCTGAGGGCTTCAGGTCGATCAGCACGGGCACCTCGCGGCCGAGCTTGTCGAACGCTTCGAGATCGATGCGGTGTTTGGTGCGGTTGGCGATTGCCGTCAGATGAATGAGCCCGTTGGTCGAGCCGCCGATCGCCTGCAGCACCACTTGCGCGTTTTGGAATGAGGCCGCCGTGAGCAATTCGCTCGGCTTTGGCCCCTTCGCCTTGGCCATCGCGGCTGCGACCTTGCCGCTCGCCTCCGCCGAGCGAAAACGCTCGGCATGCGGCGCGGGAATCGTCGCGCTCATCGGCAGCGACAGGCCGAGCGCCTCGGTGATGCACGCCATGGTCGAGGCCGTACCCATCACCATGCAGGTGCCGACCGAAGGCGCAAGCCGGCCGTTGACGGCTTCGATCTCGACATCGTCTATTTCGCCGGCGCGATATTTTCCCCACAGCCTCCGGCAATCCGTGCATGCCCCGAGCACCTCGCCCTTGTGATGCCCGACCACCATCGGCCCCACCGGAATGACGACGGTCGGCAGATCGGCGCTGACCGCCGCCATGATCTGTGCCGGCAAGGTCTTGTCGCAGCCGCCGATCACGACCACGGCGTCCATCGGCTGCGCGCGGATCATCTCCTCGGTATCCATCGCCATCAGATTGCGCAGATACATCGAGGTCGGAAACGCAAAGCTCTCGGCGATCGAGATGGTCGGGAACACCATCGGCATGGCGCCCGACAGCATCACGCCGCGCTTCACCGCTTCGATGATCTGCGGAACGTTGCCGTGACAGGGATTGTAGTCGCTGTAGGTATTGGTGATGCCGACGATCGGCCTGTTCAGCGCATCGTCCGAATATCCCATCGCCTTGATGAAGGCCTTGCGCAGGAACAGCGAGAAGCCAGCGTCGCCATAACTCGTCAGTCCCTTGCGAAGTCCGTCGGCCATTTTTTCTTCCTGTCGTTGTGGATGGCACTTAAGGAGGCGGTCGAATTATTGTCAATGCTTGATTATTGTGCGCAGAAATAACTCATTTCGCCGCATCTGGCGCGATATTATTGACAATAATGCGAGTGCGTGCTGACTTTCGCCCATGATCGGAACGCGCCCATGAACCAACCTTTGCGCATTGGCCTGATCGGCGCCGGCATGGTGAGCCGCCACCATCTGATCGCCTGGGCGACTATACCAGATCAAGCCCGCGTCGTGGCGATCGCCGATCCCTCCGCCGAAAACGCGGCGCGGCGCGCGACCGAGTTCGGGATTTCGCAAACCTATGCCGACGCCGAGGCGATGCTCGCGGCCGTGGCGCTCGACGCCATCGATATCGCAGCTCCCCGCGAGATGCACGCGCCACTGGTGCGCCTCGCCGCCAAGCACCGGCTGCCGGTGCTTTGCCAGAAGCCGCTCGCGTCCAACCTGCACGAGGCAATCGAACTCGCCGCCGAGGTCGAGGGTTCAACGCGGCTGATGGTGCACGAGAACTGGCGCTTCCGCGGCTATTACCGTGACGCGGCGGCATGGCTGCGCGAGGGTCGCATCGGCCAAGTCAAACAGGCGCATCTCACGCTTTTGACATCGGGCGTGCTGCCGGGGTCGGACGGGCTTTGCCCGGCGCTGGAGCGGCAGCCCTTCATGCGCCGTGAGCGGCGCATGCTCCTCGCGGAAGTGTTGATCCATCATCTCGATGCGCTGCGCATGCTGCTCGGGCCGCTGCAGGTGACTGCGGCGCAACTCTCCCGTTCGAGTGAGCAACTCGTCGGCGAGGACGGCGCGGTGATTCAGCTTCGGACCGGCAGCGGCGCGGGCGTTGCGGTCTTTGCAAGCTTCGCCGCCCACGGGCATCCGGCCGTTCAGGTCGACCGGCTGGAGATTCTCGGCGACAAGGGCGCCATCAGGCTCGACGGGCCATCGCTGACTTGCTCGGGGGCGTCTGCCGGCGAGCACACCTACGATCTCGCGACCGAATATCAGGGCTCCTATAACCGGACGATCGCGCATTTCGTGAAATCGCTCCGCGACGTCTCGCCCTTCGAGACGGCACCGCAGGACAACCTCGAGACCTTGCGCCTGGTCGAGGATTGCTATCGGCTGTCGGGCTGGGAGGCTTCGCGATGAAGCCACAGGAATCATCGACCGAAACTCCCGCGCTGACGCGTGAGGAGGAGCAGGCCGAGGTCATCCGCCGGCTGGAGGAGGACATCATCTTCGGCCGCTTCGCGCCGGGTTCGCGGCTGGTCGAAGACACGCTGATGCAGCGCTACGGCGCCAGCCGGCATTTCGTGCGGCAGGCGCTGTTCCAGCTCGAGCGCCAGGGCATCGTGCTGCGCGAGAAAAACATCGGCGCCACGGTGCGGTTCTATTCGGCCGAGGAGGTGCGCCAGATCTACGAGGTGCGGGAAATGCTGACGCGGCAGGCGGCGTTGATGATCGCCCTGCCCGCCCCCGCCGGCCTGATCGCGCAGTTGAACGAATTGCAGCGGCAATACTGCGCCAGGGCCGACGCGCAGGATCTGCGCGGCATCCACGAGACCAATGACGCCTTCCACGTCGCGCTGTTTTCCGCCTGCGGCAACCCGTATCTGGTCCGCTCGCTGCAGGACTACATGAACCTGACGCTGCCGATGCGCGCCAAGAATCTCGCCGACCGAGAGGGGCTGACGCTATCCTGGCGCCAGCACGAACTCATGATCGAACTTTTGAAGGGCCGCGACAGTTGGGCGCTGGCGCAGCTCTGCGTCGATCACATGCAGTACAGCAAGTCTGACTATCTCGCCCGCATCGCCGGGGATGAGGACAAGCGCTAGCGCTTGCTCCAGTCCACGATGCGGTCCTTGTCGCCATCGAACTCCATGCTGCAGAACGTGCCGCCCTGGTAGTAATCGCCGACCGGATCCGGCTTCAGCTTGGCCTGCTCGGCCATGGCGTGTTCGCGGAAATCCTCGCCGCGGCCGGTCGGCCGATAGCCGAGCTCGTAGGCGCGATGATTGTCCCACCAGGCGCGCTCATTGTGGGAGGCGCCGTAGAAGATTTCGAAGTGAATATCGGGATGGTCGAGCCCGATGCGGCAGAGCTGCACCAGATCCTCCGGTTTCAGCCAGATCGACAGGCGGCGGTGGTCGAGCGGCATCTCGCCGAAATTGCCGATCCGGATGCAGGTGACGCCAAGCCCGTGCTTGTCGGCATAGAGCGCGCCGACCGCCTCGCCGAACACCTTGCTGACACCATAGCGGCTGTCGGGGCGCGCGGTGACGTCGGTGCCGATGCGGTGATGGCGCGGGTAGAAGCCGACCGCATGGTTCGAGGAGGCGAACACCACGCGCTTGACGCCCTTTTTGCGTGCGGCCTCAAACAGATTGTAGCCGCCGATGATGTTGGACTGCAGGATCGAATCCCAGGGCCCTTCCACCGAATAGCCGCCAAAATGCAGGATGCCGTCGACGCCTTCGCAGATCGCCTCGACCTGGGCGAGATCGGCGAGATCGGCCGCCTTGAACTTCTCGTCCTTGCCGAGATCGGCCGGCGCCTTCAGATCGCTCAGCAGCAGGTCCGGATAGATCGGCGGCAGCAGCTTGCGCAAGGACGTGCCGATCCCGCCGGCGGCGCCAGTCATCAATATGCGTGGCATTTCGTTCCTCTTAATCTCACGACCGATTTGCGGTCAATACCCGGGAATGATAGCAAACTCAAACGCTCAGGGAACGCAACAACGAGAACAGCAAATGTCCGATGCAGCATCGCATTCAGCCGGCTGGCGCCCGGCGACGTATTACCCCGATCCAGCCATCCGTGCACTCGATCCGCGCTTCGAGAAATACTGGCTGAAGCTGTCGGCGGTCGAACGGCTGACCACCGGCCTGCGCTGGGCCGAGGGCCCGGTGTGGTTCGGCGACGGGCGATATCTGTTGTGCAGCGACATTCCGAACCAGCGCATCCTCAAGTGGGAAGAGGAGACCGGCGCGGTCAGCATCTTCCGCAAGCCGTCGAACTTCGCCAACGGCAACACCCGCGACCGCCAGGGACGGCTGGTCACCTGCGAGCACGGCGGCCGCCGCGTCACCCGTACCGAATATGACGGATCGATCACGGTGCTGATCGACTCTTTCGACGGCAAGCGGCTGAATTCGCCGAACGACATCGTCGTGAAGTCCGACGGCTCGATCTGGTTCACCGATCCCGTGTTCGGCCTGCTCGGCAATTACGAGGGCTACAAGGCCGAGCCCGAGATCGATGCCAACGTCTATCGGATCGATGGCGCGACCGGCAAAGCGACTATCGTCGCCGAGGGCGTGCTCGGCCCGAATGGCCTGTGTTTCTCGCCGGATGAGAAGATCCTCTATATCATCGAATCCCGCGGCATACCGAACCGCAAGATTCTTGCCTACGACGTTTCCCCTGGCGGCGACACTATTTCCAACAAGCGCGTCCTGGTCGACGCCGGCCCCGGCACGCCCGACGGCATGCGCTGCGACATTGACGGCAATCTGTGGTGCGGCTGGGGCATGGGCGATCCCGAGCTCGACGGCGTCGTGGTGTTCGCTCCCGACGGCGTGATGATCGGCCGCATCGCGCTGCCCGAGCGTTGCGCCAATCTCTGCTTCGGCGGCCTGAAGCGCAACCGCTTGTTCATGGCCGCCAGCCAGTCGATCTACGCGCTTTACGTCAACACGCAAGGCGCGCCGGGCGGATAGGTCAGCGCCGACCAGCGCCAGTTCACCCCTTCTTCTCCTGTGCGGCGGCGGTTTGCTTGACCAGCGCGTCTTCGAACGCCTTCTCCAGCGTCGCCGCGTAGGCGTTGAACTCGCCGGGATTGACGAACGGATTGGGCGCGCCATCCGAGATCAAGGCTCGCTTGTCCTGCATCCTGTACATCTCCGGATGCGGCGCAAGCAGCACGTCCACCTTCATGTCCTTCGCCCGTGCGAACGTCTTCCTGTAATCGGTAACGATCCCGGGATAGGTCGGGTTGGGGACGAGCCGGTTCAGCGCGACGGTGCCGCTGCAGAAGATGAGCACGGAGCGCGTTGCGTCGCCATCCTTCACGGAGAATTCCCAACTCGTGCAGCCCGGCGAATGACCGGGGGTTTCGCGGGCGATCAGCGTGACATCCCCCACGGTGACCTTATCGCCTTCGCGCACCGTGCGATCCACCTTCACTGGCGGAAAATTGAGCGCGGTATCTTCCTTCGCGCCCGGATAGTAGCCGCCTTCGAGCAGCGGCTTGTCGGCTTCGCCGGCCACGAGCTGACCACCGCTGGCCTGCTTCAATTCGGCAAGACCGCCGGTGTGATCGATATGCGCGTGGGTGTTGAGGAGATATTTGATGTCGGTGACCTTGAAGCCGAGTTTCTCGATGCTCGCCTTGATCTGCGAGGTTGCTTCCGGCATCACCGTGTCCACCAGGATGTGGCCCTGTGGCGACGTGATCAGGTAGGACGCCAGACCGTCGGTTCCGACATAATAGACGTTGCCGATCATCTTGAACGGCTCTGTTGGCGTGTTCCACTTTACCTTGAGGGTCTCAAGCAGATCCTTGACGGTCTGGGCCTGCACTGTCCCGGCAAGCGGCAGCAGCGCGACAAGCGCAGCGACGATTTTCTTCATCTCCACCCTCTATTCTTCTTGCGACTTCACGTCGATGCGATCGTAAGGTGGGCAAAGCGAAGCATGCCCACCATTTCCTTGCGATGCGCGTGATGGTGGGCACGGCGCAAGCGCGCCTTTGCCCACCCTGCGAAGCTACGTCATTGCGGCGGAGGCTTTACGCCGCGTTGTAGCCGGCGACGGCCTTCACCTCGAGATATTCCTCGAGGCCATACTTGCCCCACTCGCGGCCGTTGCCGGACTGCTTGTAGCCGCCGAACGGCGCGGTGCGGTCGTTCGGCACGCCCTGCAGGTTGACGTTGCCGGCGCGGATCTGGCGGGCCACGCGGCGCGCGCTTTCCACCGTATCGCCCGAGACATAACCGGCGAGACCATAGGGCGTGTCGTTGGCGATCTTCACCGCATCGGCTTCATCCTTGGCACCGATGATCGTCAGCACCGGCCCGAAGATTTCCTCCCGCGCAATCGTCATGTCGTTGGTGACGTCGGCGAAGATGGTCGGGCGGACATAGAAGCCCTTGTTGACGCCTTCGGGGAGCCCAGGACCGCCGGCGACCAAGGTTGCGCCTTCATCGATGCCTTTCTTGATCAGCGCCTGGATCTTGTCCCACTGGATGCGCGACACCACCGGGCCGATGGTGGTGCCTTCGGCGCGGGGATCGCCCGCCTTGGTCTTGTCGGCGACGCCCTTGGCGATGGCTGCGACTTCCTTCATCTTCGACAGCGGCACGATCATTCGCGACGGCGCGTTGCAGGACTGTCCGGAGTTGTTGAACATGTGCATCACGCCGCCAGTGACGGCCTTGGTCAGGTCGGCGCCTTCGAGGATGACGTTCGGCGACTTGCCGCCCAGTTCCTGGCTGACGCGCTTCACGGTCGGCGCGGCGCGCTTGGCGACGTCGACGCCGGCGCGGGTCGAGCCGGTGAACGAGATCATGTCGATATCAGGGTGTTCGCTCATGGCGGCGCCGACTTCCGGGCCGAGGCCGTTGACGAGGTTGAACACGCCCTTCGGCACGCCGGCTTCATGGAGGATTTCCGCGAAAATCAGCGCCGAGCTCGGCGTGAATTCCGAGGGCTTGAGGATCATGGTGCAGCCGGCGGCGAGCGCGGGCGCGACCTTGCAGGCGATCTGGTTCAGCGGCCAGTTCCAGGGCGTGATCATGCCGATGACGCCGACTGGCTCGCGCACGACCACGGCCGAGGGGAGCGTCTCTTCGAAGTGATAGTTCTTCAAGACTTCCAGCGTCGACATGATGTGGCCCAGGCCGGCACCGGCCTGCAGCTTTTCCGCCATCGGCAGCGGCGCGCCCATCTCGTCGGATACGGCAGCGCCGATGTCCTTCATGCGGCCCTTGTAGATCGCAATGATCTTTTCCAGCAGCGCAACGCGCTCTTCGCGGCTGGTCTGCGAGAAGGTCACGAAGGCGCGCTTGGCGGCGGCCACTGCCTTGTCGACGTCGGCCTTGGAGCCGAGCGCAACTTCATACATCGCCTCTTCGGTCGCCGGATTGACGACGGGCGTGGACTTCTTGACGGCGGGATCGACCCAGGCGCCGTCGATGTAGAATTGCATGCGGTTGACCATCGTAAACCTCTTTATTTCGGGGCGAATGAAGGGGAACGGAAGCGTTCTGCAGGCATCCTTGCACGAAAGCCCTGACAAATGAACCCGCCATATGCGGGATGCCGCGATGCGGCAGGCGCTGCATATAAGGTCGGGGAGGTGAAGGTGGCAAGGCTCCTCCCTTCACCGTCGTCCCTGCCTAGTGCGCAATTGCGCACGGGCGCAGAGACCCATACGCCGGGTCCTCTCTTGGGGCACGCGGGCAGACACTTCCTTGAACAACTACTCCCTGTGATTATGGGTTCCTGCGGTTCGCAAGGACGACGGCTATACCGCCATCTTGCGGTGCCGCACCGGGGCGCCGACGGTCAGGGCTTCGGCCGCATCGATGATGGCGTTGGCGTCGACGCCGTGGTGGCGGTAGAGGTCGCCGATCGTGCCGGTCTGGCCGAACTGCTCGACGCCGAGCGCCTCGACCCGGTGACCGCGCACGCTGCCAAGCCAGCCCAGCGCCGCCGGGTGGCCGTCGATCACGGTCACAATGCCGCAGTCGCGCGACAGCGGCGCCAGCAATCTTTCGACATGGCTGAGATGCGCCACGCCGCGGCGGTCGCGGCGCAAATTCCGTGCGGCGGTCCATCCGGCATGCAGCCGGTCGGCGGAGGTTACCGCCAGGAGACCGACGTCGCGATGGCTTTCGCCGATGAAGCCTGTTGCCTCGATCGCTTCCGGCGCGACCGCGCCGGTATAGGCGATCACGAGATCGCAATTCGCCCCCGGCTCCCGCAGCCAATAGGCGCCCCCGGTGATATTCTTTTGCAGGTCCGGCGTCATGATCCGCTGCGGCTGGTCCAGCGTGCGGGTCGAGAGCCGCAAATAAACCGAACCGCCCTCGCCGCCTTCGCGCTGCATGTGGCGAAAGCCGAACGCCATGATCACGGCGAGTTCATCGACGAACGCCGGCTCGAACGAGGCCAGCCCGTCCTGCGCCATGCCGATCAGGGGCGTCGCGATCGATTGATGCGCGCCGCCTTCCGGCGCCAGCGTGATGCCCGACGGCGTCGCCACCACCATGAAGCGGGCGTCCTGGTAGCAGGCATAATTCAGCGCATCGAGGCCGCGCTCGATGAAGGGATCGTACAGCGTGCCGACCGGCAGCAGCCTTTCGCCGTTGATCTGATGCGACAGGCCGAGCGCCGATAGCATAATGAACAGGTTCATCTCGGCGATGCCGAGTTCGAGGTGCTGCCCCTTCGGCGAGAACTCCCAGGTGTAGGCGGACGGGATCTTCTCCTGGCGGAACAGGTCGTGGTTCTCGGCTTTGGCGAACAGCCCGCGGCGGTTGACCCAGGCGCCGAGATTGGTCGAGACGGTGACATCAGGCGACGCGGTGACGATCCGCGCGGCCAGTTCGGTATCGCCGCGCGCGAGTTCGTTGAGCACCAGCCCAAAGCCCTGCTGCGTCGACATCTGCGCCGCCGGCTTGAAGGTGAGCTGTTGCGGAACGTCGATCACCGGCGCGGTCAGGCGACGGCGGCCCTCCTGGTTGAACGGCGCTGCCGCGAGAAACGCTTCGAGCTCGGCCGGCGCCTGCGACAGGCCTTCGAACTTGTCCCACTCATGGCCCGGGCGGATGTTCTGCGCACCGCGCCACTTCTCCATCTGCGCAACCGTCATCAGGCCCGCATGGTTATCCTTGTGACCCTGCATCGGCAGGCCGACGCCCTTGATGGTGTAGGCGATGAAGCACACCGGGCGATCATGATCGATCGCCTCGAAAGCTTCGATCATGCTGGCCATGTCGTGGCCGCCGAGATTGGACATCAACGCCAGCAGTTCGTCATCGCTGCGGCGTTCGATCAGTTGTGACACCTGCCCCTGATCGCCGATGTCGTCCTGCAGATGCTTGCGGAAGGCGGCGCCGCCCTGGAAGCACAGCGCCGCATACATCTGGTTCGGGCAGTTATCGATCCAGCGCCGCAAGGCTTCGCCGCCGGGTTCGGCGAACGCCGCCTGCATCAGGCGGCCGTATTTCACGATCACCACGTCCCAGCCGAAATTGCGGAACATGGTCTCAAATTTCTCCCACAGCCCTTCCCGCACGACGGCATCGAGGCTCTGGCGGTTGTAATCGACCACCCACCAGGTGTTGCGCAGTGCGTGCTTCCACCCCTCCAGCAGCGCCTCGAAAATGTTGCCCTCGTCCATCTCGGCATCGCCGACCAGCGCGATCATCCGCCCCTCGGGGCGGTCCTTCATCCAGCCATGCGCGGTGACGTAGTCCTGCACCAGCGAGGAGAACAGGGTTTGCGCGACACCGAGGCCGACCGAGCCGGTGGAGAAGTCGACGTCGTCGGCATCCTTGGTGCGCGACGGATAGGACTGCGCGCCCTTGTAGCCGCGAAAATTCTCCAGCTTCTCGCGGGTCTGATGCCCGAACAGATACTGGATGGCGTGAAACACCGGGCTTGCGTGCGGCTTCACCGCGACGCGATCCTGCGGCCGCAGCACGGAGAAATACAGCGCCGACATGATGTTGGCGAGCGAGGCGGACGAGGCCTGATGGCCGCCGACCTTCAGCCCATCCGCGTTGGAGCGGATGTGGTTGGCGTGATGAATCGTCCACGACGACAGCCAGAGAACCTTAGCCGCCAGCGCGGACAACAGCTCAAGGCGTGCGGGCTCGATGGGCATGGCCATGCTCCGGACAGAGTCAGTATGCGCCGATTTTAGCGGGCGGTGGGGCGCCAAAATTCTCAATTTCCTGCAACATACCACCTAATATTGGGATAATTTACTACGCTGCGCCCCAAAACTATGAGTTCATCCCAATGCCTACTCTCGACGCTATCGACCGCAAGATCCTCAGCCTGCTGCAGACCGACAGCCGCATGACCATGCAGGAGTTGGCCGACAAGGTCGGCTTGTCTGTCTCGCCCTGCCATCGCCGGGTCAAGCTGCTGGAAGAGCGCGGCGTCATCACGCGCTACATCGCGACCGTCGACCAGAAATCGTTGGGGCTCCATGTCAGCGTCTTCATCTCGATCAAGCTGGCGCGGCAGAAGGAAGAGGACCTCAATCGCTTTGCCAAAGCGATTTCGAAATGGGACGAGGTGCTGGAATGCTATCTGATGACCGGCAACCGCGATTATCTCCTGCGCGTCGTCGCCGCCGACCTCTCCTCCTACGAAGCGTTCCTGAAGAACAAGCTGACGCGGCTCGACGGCATCGCCTCGATCGAGTCGAGTTTTGCGTTGAGCCAGGTGAAGTATTCGATCGCGCTGCCGGTGTAACCGTCGTTCCTGCGAACGCAGGGACGACGGAAGAATTTCAGATTCATCGTCAGAGCTGCCGCGCCTTCGCGTTCTCGCGGCGCATCTCGCCCGAGGTGTGCATCTTCGTTTGCCCTCTTCGAAATAGAGGGCGCAGGGAAGACCGGGTGCTTGCTGCACCCGCGGTCTCGCGTGCGATTTGCGCAAACAAAACTGCACACGAGCATACAGGGCAGCGGGAGCATTCCGGCCTTCCCTGCGCAATGGCTTTACGGCTTACTTCGTGCTCTCCCTGGTGAACGGCTCTTTTGCCACCATCGTTACGCAGAACTTCCGCGCAACTTAACGCCAGCACCGCGGCGTCCAGACCACACGACTTCGCCGTACGCGTCCGGCGCGTACGTCTAGCGCGCCATCAGCGTCCATCGCATCTCACCGCACGTTCGTGACGATCGCGAGCGCCCCTCTTCTTACGGTGAGACGAGCGGAGTTATGCGACTGATTTGGGTGAGAACGAAAGCAGAATATTTTTGCAAAGGAGACTGGACAGGTTTTGACTGATTTGCCCGACAAGTGGTTTTTGTCGCATCCACTGGCCTCCACATCGTCATTGCGAGCCACACCTGCCGGCCTTGCAATTGGCTGCATGTTCGATACAGCATCGCAAGGGGCGGTATATCAGAAGCGGTATATCGAATTGGAACGGTTGGACGATCTCGAAGCCTTTCTGGCAGTCATCGAGAAGGGCAGCCAGGCGGCGGCCTCACGTCATCTTCGGCGCCCGTTGCAATCGCTCAACCGGTCGCTGCTGGCGCTGGAGCGCGCCCTCGGCGTCGAGCTCGTGAAACGCACCACGCGGCGATCGGAACCAACCCAGGCCGGGCGGATGTTCTACGAGCGCATCAAGCCGGCGGTTGCAGCGATCATCGAGGCTCGGGCCGAGGCAGCCAATCTGCGCGGCGAAGTTCTGGGCTCGCTGAAAGTCGGCGCGCCAATTCTGTTTGCGTCATCCTACGTCGCGCCGATCGTCAGCCGCTTTCTAAAACTCTATCCCAATGTAGACGTCGAACTCCGCGCCTCCGATGAACAGGCCGATCTCGTGGCGGAGGGACTCGATATCGCCGTGCGGATCGGCGACACGATCGATGAGTCCCTGACTGCCCGGCGGTTGCATACGCTGCGCGTCGTTATCGTTGGCGCGCCGTCCTATTTCGCCGAACATGGCCGGCCGAAGCATCCAGGCGATCTCGAACAGCACGCCTGCATCCTGCGGGCCGCCACTGATGTGATCGACAAATGGCCGTTTCGCATCGACGGCCGGCTCGAGTCGGTCAGGGTACACGGCCGCTTTCGCTCAAACAGCGCGGCTTCGATCCGCGCGGCCGCGAGCGAAGGCTCGGGCCTTGCCCGGCTGCCGCTATGGCAAGTCGGCGATCTCGTCGCGCAGGGCGCGCTTGCAATCGTTCTGCCGGAATTCGAAGCCGAGGGCATGCCGATTCGGCTCGTCTGGCCGCCGACGCGGGCGCCGCTGGAACGCGTCCGGCGGTTCGGCGATTTTCTGACGAGCAGCCTGAAGACCGACCTGCTCTAGCACCTCGTAAGACACTTGCACGTCAGACTACATTATAGCCGGGCGTCAGCAGATGTCCGGGATCATAACGCCGTTTGGCGTCGCGAAGCTGTGGCCAGCCAGACTCAAAATGAATCTCCCAGTCGGCGGGCGACATGGCAAAGGCACCGACCGGATACTGAACGCCGCCGGCTTCTCGAATACGATCGAACAGCGTGCGGTTTTCCGCGACCATCCGCTCCGCCGTTGCCGCATCGTTCGGTGCCGGAATCCGAATGAGATTGAAGACAAAGACGATGTCTTCCGCCGGCAGGCGAACCAGCGGGGTATGAAATGCCTTCGTCAGCAAAGGATACAACGTTATCCGCCCGAACGGACCAACCGCATCGCCCTTCAGGCCGGCGAGGATGTCGCCGGCGACCCGTTCGGCATTGCTGCCGCGCAGGAACGTCAAAAGCCAGGGCTGCGGGTTGAACCACTGGCCTTTCGAGCGGAGCAGACTTTCGAACTTTCCAAACGCCAGGGCATCCTCGTGATAGGTCAGGTCGGCGATCACGGCGGCGCCGCGCTCATCCGACAACCCGGAAAGCACGGCCTTGTCGTCGGGAGCCGAGCCGTTCGCGTGATATACCGCGCCGTCGAGTTGATACCGCCAACCGCCGCTTCCGTCGGGAAGAACGGCGCCCTGCAACTGCTCGAAGCGTCCTTCCGTCAGCACGCGCCGCTGGTCTGCCATCAGCGATGGCAAATCGCGGTAGAAAAGCTGAAAGCGCCTGATACGCTCGGGCGCGCGCGTCAGGCGCAGCGTCGCCCGCGTGACAATGCCGCATTGGCCGAGGCCGGCGCGGACAGCGTTAAAGAGATCGGGATTTTCGGCCGCCGAGCAGCTTACCTCGTTCCCGTCACCGGTCACCACGTCCAGCGCGATGACGTTGTCGGTTTGCATGCCATGCCGGGATGATGTCGCGCCGATGCCGCCCACCGCGATCGTTCCGCCGATCGAGAGACCGAGATAGTTGGTCAGCACCGGCGGCGTGAGCGCTGGCGCCAATGTCGCATCCAGCAGATCTCGCCACGTCGCTCCGGCGTCGACCACGACGCGATCCGGCTTGATATCGCGGATCGCGCTCATTGCGCTCATGTCGACCACGACGCCGTCCTCAGCCAAGGCACGGCCATAGATCGAATGGCCCTGCCCGCGCGCTGCGACCTTGACGCCCTGCACTTTGGCCCAGCGCATCAGGCTCGCAATGTCCGCGCTCGACGCGGGCTTTAGTACGCCGCGCGGTTGCCTGTGAATGAGGCGGCCAAAATCGTTGGCCGCTGCGGCGCGAACCTCCGCGTCAGGGCTGACGTGGCCAGGGAGCGGCGGGCTTTCGGACGAGACCGCTTGCGCCGCGGTCGTGAGCCCAGTGGCGCGCGAAGCGAGCGTGGCGGTGGCGCCGAGGCCTGCGCTCAAAAACATTCGCCTGTCCGATGGCATGAAACCCCTCCTTGTCCAGAGGCCGTGATGCTTGGCCGTAAAGCTGCGGTGTCGCATGGCATGGGACAATGGGTGCCGCGCCGGATGGACATTCCCGCAAACCGGGAGGATCCCGGTGGCGGCGGTTGCCGCTCATAAGCGGGAGCGTAAACGACGCCCTCGCCGTGGAACCCGGGCTTCCGACAGATGGCCGTTTTCGCCGGATCTACGTCATTTCAGATCGATCATGGCAGCAGTAAAATTGGAATCGATTGATGATGAGGTGAGGCGAGCCGGCACACCATGAATTCACGACGTGTATTGTGGAGCGCGCTCGGCGTGGTCGTGCTTGCCGCCGTGAGCGGCGGCGCCTGGATTTTCTCGCTGCCGCCGACGCCCTCCGTCGCGGCGCCGCCGGCGATCGCGCAGGACGAGCGCGATGCGACGATCGCGGCACTGAAGCCGCCGAAGCGCCAGCGACCGCTGATCGCTGTCATCGGCATCAACAATGCTACCGAAACCACCGACTACCTCATGCCCTACGGCATCCTCAAGCGCGCCGATGTCGCCGATGTCGTCACGCTGGCAACCCGGCCCGGCCCTGTGACGCTGTTTCCGGCGCTGAAGGTCGAACCGCAGGCGACCACCGCGGAGTTCGATGCGCGGCATTCCGATGGCGCCGACTATGTCATCGTGCCCGCCATGAGCCGCGACGACGATCCCGAGGCGCTGCAATGGATCCGGGACCAGTCGGCCAAGGGCGCCATCGTCATCGGCGTCTGCGTCGGCGCCAAGGTGGTCGGCGATGCCGGACTGCTGCATGGCAAGCGGGCGACCACGCACTGGTATTCGATCAAGGAGTTGCGCGGCAAGCATCCGACGATGCGCTACGTCAGGGATCGGCGGCTGGTGGTCGATGACGGCGTGGCGACCACGACGGGCATCTCAGCGTCGATGCCGATGTCGCTCACGCTGATCGAGGCCGTTGCCGGTCGTGACAAGGCCAAGGCGGTCGGCCGCGATATCGGCCTCGCCGATTGGGACGCGCGCCACCAGAGCGACGCGTTCAAGTTCACGCGGCCGTTTGCGCTGACGGCGATCGGCAATACGGCCGCGTTCTGGAGCCACGAGCGGCTCGGCATCGAGCTTAAGGAAGGTGTCGACGAAGTGTCGCTGGCGCTGGTGACTGACGCGTGGTCACGCACCTATCGCTCGCAGGCGGTGACCTTCGCGCGCGCCGCCGGCGCCCAGCAAACCCGCAACGGCATGCGCATCCTGCCCGATCAGGTCGCGACGAGTTGGCCGGCGGAACGGTTGCTGCCATCCGTCGGGGATCGGAGACCAGCGGAAGCGCTGGACAACGCGTTAGAGGAAATTGCGGCCCGCTATGGCACGCACACGACCGACTTCGTCGCAATGCAACTCGAATATCCGCGGCACCGGGCGACGCAGTGAGGACTGCTCGATATCACCGCCACGGCTCGATGATGATCTTGGTGTGCGCTTCCGGGTTGGCGAGATCGGCAAAGGCTTTTGCGACACCGTCGATGCCGACGGTGGCCGTCACCATCGACGCCGCATCGACCAGCCCTTCCGCGATCAGGCGCAAGGAATAGGCGAACTCCTCCGGCGTGTAGCCCAGCACATATTGAACGTTGAGCTCCTTGAGAATGCCGAGCATCGGCTCGAAGCGGTCGGTTTCCATGCAGACGCCGACCACGACGATACGGGCATCGCGCGGCGCGCCTTCGAACACCTGCTGAATCAGGCCCGGAACGCCGACGCATTCGAAGATCAGCGCGGGTTTCAGCGCCGGCAACAGCGCCTGCAGCGGCGGGCGTGCGGCTTTTTCTTCCGGCGACATCTGGGCGTGCTCGGCCCAGGTGGCATAAGGCTGTGTGCGCGCGGGGTCGACGACGACGCCGGCGCCGAGCTTTTTGGCAAGCGCGGCGCGCCGGCGAATAATCGGCAGCGACGATCGGGTGCAATCCCCTGATCTTCAACGCCGCGATGACCGCGAGCCCGACCGGCCCGCAACCGATCACCAGCGGAACCTCGCCGCCTTTGATATTGGCTTTTGCTACCGCGTGTACGCCGACCGCGAGCGGTTCGGTCAGCGCGGCGTGCTCGGCCGCGAGGCCGTTGGGGACTTCGAGCAGCAAGGCCTCGCTGAGCAGCATGCGCTCGGCATAGGCGCCGATATTGTCGTTGGAGTAGCCGATGCCCCGCGGGCCTTCCGTCGTCAGCAGCGCCGGCAGCGAGCAGACTTTGGTGCCGGGCTTGAACTTGCCCGTCGTGCCCGGACCATAGTCCAGCACCTCGCAGCAGAATTCATGGCCGAACACGACGTCGCGCGAGAGATCCATCGCCTTGCGGTCGGGGAAGTGTTTTGCCAATTCGACCATGCGGTGGGCGTGCTTGCGCGCGTGCAGGTCCGAGCCGCAGATGCCGCAGGCGAGCGACTTCACCAGCACCATTCCCGGGCCTGGCTTGGGCTCCGGCATCTCGTCGACGACGATTTCCCCGTTGCGGAAAATGGCTGCGCGCATGGTTCCTCCCATGGTTTCCTTCACCTTAACACGGAGAATCACCACGAATAGCGAACAACGCCCTTGCCGGCGTAGGAATTGGTAACGCTGGAGAACTGGCCTTCGAAGATGGCCGCCGCCGACCAGCCGTTCAGCCGTCTCATTTCGGCCGCGCCCGTCATCAGCGCGGAGTCATGCGCCTGCGCCGCCTCGCCGCCAGGATCACACGTTCGGTGACGGTTCGCCCGAAAGAGCCAGAAGCTGCGAGCGGCGGACCCGCTCGCGATGGGCGGTGTAGAGCCCTGAGGCGACGATGAAGGCGGCGCCGGTGATGGTGTAGGCGTCAGGGACTTCGCCGAAGACCAGGAAGCCGAGCACGCTGACCCACAGCAATTGCGTGTAGGAAAACGGCGCCAGCACGGACGCATCCGCGTAGCGGAACGCCAGCACCACGATCCACTGCCCCGCGGTTGAGGCGACGCCGATCAGGATGCCGAAGGCGATGTCGTGCCAGGTCGGCGTCACCCAGACGAACGGCACCAGTGCGGAGAGAATGAGCAGGCCCGCGATCGACGAATAAGTCATGGTGGTGATGGCGCGCTCGGTGCCGCTCATCATCCGCGTCATGATCAGCGTGCAGGCCCAGGCCAGCGCCGAGACCAGCGGAAAGAATGCTGCGGGATGAAACGCGCCGGTGCCTGGGCGCAGGATGATGAGCACACCGATCAGGCCTACTGCCGTGGCGATCCAGCGGCGCAGGCCGACCTTCTCGCCGAGAAAGATGATCGACAGCGCCGTGACGAACAGCGGCGCGACGAAGCCGGTGGCGGAAGCTTCCGCAATCGGGAGGAACCGCAGGCCGGAGATGAAGAATAGCGACGAACCCAACAGCGCCGCACCGCGCATCAGATGCAGGCCGAGCCGGTTGGTCTGCAGCGCATAGAGCGGGGAACCCGGCATCATCGCCGGCGTCATGATCATCGCGAACACCAGGAAGCGGATCCAGGCGATCTCGATCGAGGGCAGCGTCGCCGAAAGATATTTCGCCGTCACGTCGGAGGTGCCGAGAAAGATCGTCGAGGCCAGCACCAGCGCGATGCCCTTGAACGGTCGGTCAGCGCGCGCAGGCGCCTTGCGAACGGCGGACGTCTTCTCGGGCAAAGGTAAAGGAGCGCTGTCCAGCCTCGCGGCTGCGGCGGGGGGCGGTGTCACGGCAATCTCGAAGGCAGTAATTGTCGAATCGGGCGAGGCTTCAAAAAACACCAATTGCCGCGATGCGACTAGGTCCGAAAACAGGATGCGGATATGCGCTGAGGGCGCGATTGCAACACTTTGTTAAGGACGGTGTTCCGGGTCGACGATCCGTCATCCTGAGGAGCCGCGGAGCGGCGTCTCGAAGGATGAGCGGCCCGGACGGTGGCCGTGCATCCTTCGAGGCTCGCTGCGCTCGCGCCTCAGGATGACGGGATACGCAACCCTATAGCATCGGCAGGCCGCGCGGCTTGGGTCCGCGCGGAAAGATCTTGTCGAGCGCGGCGATCTCGGCGTCGCTGAGCGACAATTTTCCGGCGCCGGCGTTCTCCGCGGCGTGTTCCGCGCTGGATGCTTTCGGAATCGCGAGCACCGAAGCCGCGCGCGTGAGGAACGCCAGCGCGACCTGATGCGGGCTCACCCTGTGCGCGTCGGCGATCGCCTGCAGCACCTCGCCGCCCTTGCTGCGCGGTGACGGAAAATCATTGTGGCCGAACGGCGAATAGGCGACGACGGCAACACCGTGTTTCTCGCACCATGGGATGACCGCGTGCTCGATCGCGCGTTCCTGAAGATGGTAGAGCACCTGGTTGCAGGCGATCTTCCCCTCGCCCGCGACATTGAGCAACTCGCTGAGATCGTCTTCGTCGAAATTGCTGACGCCCCAGGAGCGAATTTTTCCAGCCGCCACCAGTTCGTCGAAAGCCGCAACCGTCTCCTCGAATGGATATGAGCCGCGCCAGTGCAGGAGATAGCAATCGAGATGATCGGTCTTCAGCCGCTTCAGCGAGCGCTCGCAGGCGGTGATGGTGCCGCGCCGCGAGGCGTTGCTCGGCAGCACTTTGGAGACCAGAAATAGTTTTTCACGCGGCAGCCCCGCAATCGCATCCGCGATCACGAGCTCGGCGTCGCCATACATCTCGGCGGTGTCGATATGGGTCATGCCGGTTTCGATGCCCCGGCGGAGTGCGGCGATCGCCGCTCTCCGGTCGCCGCGGTCGAGATACCAGGTGCCCTGCCCGATCACGGAAACGTCGCGGTTATTGGTGCCGAATTTTTTCTGCTTCAAGATCACCTCAACTTCTGACGATGCCGACCAAACGACGACGATGCGGCGCGAGCGCGTTCTCGGCCGGCAGACCGCGTAGCCAATCGCGGAAGCTTGATATCTCGGGACAATCCGCCGTGCCGGCAGGCGCGATCAACCAATCGCCGAGTCCGGACCCTTCCGTCACGCGGTCGCAGCGGTAGCCCGGATGGTGGCCGAGCCCGCGGGCTATCAGCACATCGACCTTGCCCTCGATCAACTCGCGCAAGCCCGCGGGCTGCAGCACCCGCAAGCCGATTTCCGCGTGGCTTGCGCGAAACTGCTCCAGCTCCAGACGGCGCAGATCGAAGCTGCCGTGCACGCCGAGCTGCAGCAGCACCGCGCCCACCGGCTTCAATTGTGCGGTCGCATCGGCGATGCGACGAAAGCCGTCGGAAATTTCCGGCAGATAGGCATGGCCGGCCGCGGTCAGGATAAGTTGCTTATGCAGCCGTTCGAACAGGCGTACGCCCAGGCGCGCTTCCAGCGCTTTCACCTGCTGCCCCACGGCGGCAGGCGTCACATGCAGCTCATGCGCGGCCAGCTTGAAGCTGAGATGCCGCGCTGCGGCTTCAAACGCGCGGAGCGCATTTAGCGGTGGAAGGATGTAGGTCATCACCGTCCAGTTTGTCACTGATACGCGCTGGCCTTGCAATAGATTTTCTTGAGCTGGCCCGCAGCAACAATGCTTTGCCCCGTCGTGATGTCGCCGATTACGCTCCGTCCGCAGCATCCGGAGATCCCCATGCCACGCCTGATCGATCATCTCGTCATTTGCGTCCACGATTTGGCGCAGGCTGCGCAGGATTGGCAAACGCTAGGCTTTAACCTCACGCCGACCGGCGTGCATCCGTTCGGAACCAGCAACCGCCTGGCGATGTTCGGGAACAATTTTCTGGAATTGCTGGCCGTCACCGATGCGGCGGCGGTGCCGGCGGCCGCGCCGGGTCGCTTCAGCTTCGCCGCCCACAACCGGGATTTTCTTGCTACCGCGGCAGGAATGTCGATGCTGGCTTTGCACAGCGACGACGCCCATGCCGATGCGGCGCGCTTCAAGGCCAATCACATCGGTGCCTACGCGCCGTTTGATTTTGGCCGTGATGCGGTGCTTCCGGGCGGAGGCACGGCACGCATTGAATTCTCACTGGCCTTCGCCACCGATCCCGCCATGCCCGGGATCGCCTTCTTCACCTGCCAGCAGCGTCACCCGCCGGAACGGTTCTGGAAGCCCGACTATCAGCGCCATCCCAACGGCGCGTTGCGCGTGATCGAGGTCGTGATGTCGGCGCCGGAGCCGGCGGCGCATCGCGGATTCCTCGAGCACTTCACGGAAAGCGCAGCCGAGCGTTGGAGCTGGTCACTGACGGTCGGCGAGCGTGGGAATCGGATCACCGTGCTCGGCCCGTCCGAGATGGCGCACCGGCTGCCGGGCCTTCCCGTCGAACCTTCGGCGCGCTTTTGCGCAGCGCGTCTGGCGGTCACTGATCTGGATGCGACAAAGCAGGTATTGAAAAACAACGGCGCCACCTTCGAGGTTATCGGCGCCGTGCTGCTGATCCCGCCCACGGCGCCGCATGGTCTGGCGCTGGAATTCATCCAACAGGAGACAATCTGACATGGCTCAAATCGTCAGCCATAATCCCGCAAGCGTCCACGCGCCCTCCAGCGGCTACAGCATGGGGCTGGAACTTGGCCAGCATCGCCGGCTGCTGTTCGTCAGTGGCCAGGTACCGGAAAAACCTGATGGCAGCGTGCCGGAAGGTTTCGAGGCGCAATGCGAGCAAGCCTGGCGCAACGTCATCGAGGTGCTCAGCGCCGCCGGCCTCGGCGTCGAGCATCTGGTCAAGATCAATACGTTCCTGACCGATCGAAGCCAGGTCACGGCCAACCGCGCTATTCGCAGCAAGATGCTGCAGGGACATGAGCCCGCATCGACGGTGATGATTGCTGAAACCGTCGACGGAAAATGGCTTCTGGAGATCGAGGCGATCGCTGCGGAATGAAAGGTGGCCGCAGAGGCTGATCCTGTTGGAGTTGGCCGAGCGTATCGGCAGCCCGACTCAAATTGGAAAAGGAGCCCTCGCAGAGGGTGTTCGCTGATTTCAGCTGACATTCGCAGCATGGTGTCCGGTTTGTCGTGTACTAGGTCCGCTTGCGCACGCCAGCGGAAACGGTCTCGTGTGCACGCACCGGGGTGCAGGTCGTGACTACGAGCGCAAACCGGCTGCACTGCCAGTCAGCGTCGAGCGCGGCGCTGGTGGGTGATGTCAGGTTGGCCGACAGTAATGCCGCTACGCAGGCAAACATCACGTACGCCGCGATCAGCACCGCTACCTTGCGGGTCCTTGGGTGGGAAATCATGGCCTTGGCTCCTGTACGATGGCCCCCTTGTGATCTAATTCGCGTCCTGACCCACATTTCTCGCCGGTGGCAAGGCGTGCGCGATTGCTGGCGCTGGATCAGCACCGCAGCCGGACTCGCGCACCGGAGCAAACAGCATCTTTATTCGATCAACCTCGTCGGCACGGGCAAGCAGCGTGGGCGGAATGTCAACGCCGAGCGCCTTGGCTGTCTTGAGATTGATGACCAGCTCAAACTTGGTTGGCTGCTCGACGGGCAGGTCGGCGGGCTTCGCGTGCGGCTGCTGCCTGGGTTTGATCTTGATCAAGTTCAGCAGCGTCGCCGCCAGAATCATCACCAGGACGCCACCAACACTGAGCGCGATCTGCATCGTCAGCCCCTCCGAGATGTCGAGCAGCGCCAGGTGGCTGGCGAACGTCAGCAGAACGCCGAGGCAGTAGATTGGCAGCGAATTCTGGCCACAGCGGATCGCGCCGCGCATCACCGCCGTCGTCAGCCCTCGCCAATTGTGAGGCACGAACCATGCCGCCAAAGCCGCAAGGGCCAAAAAATGCAGCAGTCGCAATGGATCGAGATTCGATTTGTCCATCGGGTAAAGCAGCGTCAGCAGCGCCTGCGGGACCAACGCTTCCAGCGGTTTGATGCTCCAGCTCAATGCGATGATGAGGCTGAATACCAGATAGAGAACGGCAGCCACAAGCGCGGTGCGTGAGGTCACCCACGGCCGGAATCTCTTGCCCTCGATCATCCACCACGCGCCAAGCACGACCAGCAGCTGCCAAGCCAGCGGATTGAAGGCCCAGTGGCCGTTCGGCCACGCCGGGACGGTCCAGCCGAAGGCATGCACCAGCGCATAAAGCGCCAGCGAGGCGCCAAGCGCCACATTCGGCACTCGCAGCAGCAGCCACAGCAGCGGCGCGAACAACAGGTGAAGAAACACGAAGACCGGCAACACGTCGGCATTGACTGGACGGTATTGCAGGACCGCTGCGCGCGCGAGCGTCGCGCCCGGATGGTCCAGCAAGATGCGCGTATTGCTCTCGTCAGCAAGACGGCCACCGCCTGCGAGGTGAACCATGATGGCGCAGGCGAGCGTGAGCAGCAGAAATGCGACATAAATGTCCCAGCTTCGCTGCAGCGTCCGGCTGACCACTCCGGTCCAGCCCTCGCAGCGCCACGCCTTGCCGTAGGCCAGTGCGCAGGTTACGCCCGAGACGAACATGAATACTTCCGCGGCATCGCTGAAGCCGTAGTTCCGCAGTGTCAGCCAAGTTCCGATGTTGTTGGGGACATGGTCAAGAAAGATGCACCACAGCGCGATGCCGCGGCAGGCGTCAATGCGCAGGTCGCGGCCCTGGCCTTTCAGCTCCGGCAGCTCGCCGATCAATAGCTTTGGGGTGGCGATTCGATCGTGCATCTGGTTGCCCCGTCCGACGTGCGAGCACGCTTCAAGAGGGACCGAATTTGATAAAAAACATCGCCGCCGTACTGCCGGATCGTACCAACGTCACAGTCTAGAGCTGCCTCACGCCGAACCCGGCGACGAAAGCTGCGACAACGATCATATGGCGGCGCTTGGTAGAACATCCCAGCGCGTGAGGCTATCCGTTGACGATCATCGTGCAACGGCACAGCGCGTCAATCAGCCGGAGGTCCACACAGAGAGGTTCCTAGGTCCTATGATCAAGGTACCGTACAGATCTCGGCATCAATTGACATCCGTCAGACGCATCATGGACGTTCACCATTGCGCATGGACGAAGGAGACTCTGAGTGCCGCGAGTCTCGTCGTCCGCACTCGCTTTTTCGGTGTCCTACCGTGAGGTGATTACAATTGCAGCACACAACGGCATTCGGCTCCTACCTTGAGTGGCTGACGGTGGACCGCTGGTTGGGCCAAGGATGGAGGATGGATGGTTTCGGGAGCCAGCCTTCCGACAGCCTCTTCCTCGCCAACGACCCGAAGGTGGGTGTATGATTTTCTTTTATTTGGATCTCCGTGCAATGGGATGACGGAGAACTTTTCATGAAAGTTCTTATTGTCGACGACCATGCATTGATTCGCGAGGCGTTGCACGCTGTCCTGAAACAACTGAAGCAAGAAGCCGTCATATTTGAAGCTTCGAACAGCCGTCAGGCAATGCACATAGTCGAGGAACATCCCGACATCAGCCTTATTTTACTTGATATCAATTTGCCTGATCGAGATGGCTTCTCTGTCCTCCGCGAACTGCGAGACCGCTATCCGACCATTGCTATCATCATTCTTTCGTCCTCGGATGATCAAGACACAGTCAAGCGCGCTTTCAAACTTGGCGCTCTGGGTTTCATCCCGAAAACTACCGAACGAGAGGTCATGCTCAACGCCATTAAGTTAGTGTTCTCCGGCGGTATCTACATTCCCTCGGAAATTCTGGAGGAAACAACGACTCCGCGGCTTACAAACAAGCTAGCGACGCGCGACTCTCTTAAAGGTCTCGGGTTGACCGATCGGCAGATTGAAGTGCTTGCGCTCCTGATGAAGGGAAAAAGCAACAAGGTCATTGCCAAGACCCTCAATATGGCAGTGCCGACAGTGAAGAATCACATCACGGTCGTTCTCAAGGCGCTCGGCGTAACGAGCCGCACCGAGGCAGTAATAAAAGTAGGAAAAATGGGCTGGGAATCGTCGCCGAAATCTGAGTCATAAAGCCGGCCCGGTATCTCTCCTATCGTCATGATCCATAAAGAGCTCTTGCATGACAGCGCGGAGCCGCATTGGGTCGACAGGCTTGTGCAGTAAAGTGTATCCTCTATCCTTAGCGTCACGTAATGGTTCAGGTGCCGTATCGCCGCTGATGAGAATAGCTGGAATTGATGAACCAAACGCCGCATTGATTTGTTCAATTGCTCGGATCCCCGTCTTTCCGCTCGCAAGATGATAATCCGAGATTATAAGATCGGGGCGTTGTTGGCGCTCAGCAAGTTGGATAAGTGCCGCTTCGTCGGATCCGGCGGTAAGGACGGAGTATCCCCATTTGCCAAGCAATCCGCCCGTTCCCTCCTGCACAATTGGGGCATCGGCAATAACAAGAATTACCCTGCCTTCGACCGCAAAGGCTACGGGGTGAGGTGAGTCGATGGGCTCGGTGGACGTGACGCATTCATCGGCCATCGGAACCAGGATTGCGAATCGCGAACCTCGGCCCACAGTCGAAGCTAAGTCGATTTGATGGTTGAGAAGTAGGCGAAGCCTGTCGACAATAGCCAAGCCGAGCCCCAGGCCGCCGTACCGGTACCGTTCTGGGGCAGCAAGTTGAAAAAACTCGCCAAAGATATTCTGCTTCTGATCCTCAGGAATGCCGGGACCGCTATCCCATACTTCGATACGCAACATTTCACCGCGCCGACGACAGCCGACAATGATCCCGCCGCGCAATGTATAGCGCACAGCATTGGATACCAAGTTGAGAAGTATGCGTTCGAGCAGCATGGCGTCGCTCCTCACCCAGGAGTCACTTCGCCTAACGCGTAGACGCAAGCCCTTCGCTAGCGTTGCCTGATCAAACGTCGTCTCAATTTTTTGCAACAGGCGCGCGATCGGGAATTCAGTCAGTTTGGGTGTAAGGATCCCAGCATCGAGTCTGGACATATCCAGCAGCGAATTGAACATTTCATCCATTTCCTTGCGCGTTGCATCGACCAGATCGATCGTCCTTGTCCTTTCCCCCGATCTGAGCGGCGTGCGCAGCTGTGCAATAAACAAGCCTAGTGCATGTAATGGCTGCCGCAAATCGTGGCTTGCCATGGCAAGAAAGCGCGATTTTGCTGCATTTGCGAGCTCAAGCTCTTGCGTGCGCTCTGCGACCTTCCGTTCCAGTTCGATCTGCGCGCGGCGCAGACGTTTCTCCCCCTTCTTGCGCACCTCGACGTCGGCGCTCAACAGCAAGCTTGGAACGGTAATACTGATCAAGAACATCAACACCAGCAGGAATGAAGCGTTGAGATCCGCGGTCGTGAAGGGGCCGCCGCCCGTGAGTGTCCCCCAAATCGTGATGCCGGAAAGCACCAGCGCAACCGTTGCGGTGTCACGTGGACCGCGGCGCAGCGCCGCCCACAACATTGGCAGGATCGCAAGAAAACCCAGCGGATCTCGGCTCGGCGTTTGCTCGATCAGGGGACTGAAAGCAATGAGTCCAACGGCCGCCGCCGTTGCGAGGACGCCGACCGTCTCCAAAAAATCATTGCGGTTGAAAGCATGGAAGTGGCTTGATGCCCAAAGCACGATAACGGGGGCAATGACCAGCGCGCCGGTCACATCTCCCAGCCACCATGTGACCCAGGCGTTCGCGAAATTCGTCCGTTCGATGTACCCGGCAGTTGCCAGGCTGGTCAGTCCAATGCTGGCGCTGATCGGCGTCGCGATCACGAAGCAAATCAGAGCAAACTTCGCGACAGAATTTGGCGTCGAAAAAGTATTACATCCGCTCGACCATCGATTGATCAGGTAAGCACCAACAACCGCTTCAAGAGAGTTGCCGGTAGCAATCGCAATTGCGGTGGCAACCGAGCCGGCGGTCATCGCATTGGCAATCACCGCCGCCGCGAAAATTGCGGGCCAAGTCCGATATCCCCACAACAGCACCGCCGCCAGCGCGACACCCGTCGGTGGCCAAATTGGCGTTGCACTGGGATGAAGAGAGGCGAGAGCAAGGCCGGCTTTTGCCAGGGCGAAATAGATCACTCCAATTGCGAGCAGACCGCCGGCATAGCTAATGCCTCGGCGGAAATTTAACCCGGACCAACCCATCTGATTTGCTCGTGAGGCACGCGGCGTCACCGACGACGCGTGGCAGGAATTGTCAGGACGGCGGCGTTCGCGAGATAAGGATTGACCCCGCAATAGGCCGTGCGGCCCGATGCGGTGGCCTGACATTGCTGGTAGCTAGTGAATCCACAATCGCCCGCGCCAGCATAGTCGTCGCCTTGCAGGCAATACCGGTACTTGCTGGCTACGACCGGGGCGACGCCAGTTGCGAAGATGGTTGCAGACGTCGCGAGGGCAAGAAAGAGGGTACGCATTTTTCTTTCCCACATTGAAGTGCCCCAGTTGACGCTGGGACCAACCGTGCGGTGCCGATGTGAACCGGCTCACATCGGCGGATGCAAATTTTTGAGATCGACCGCAGATTGGTAAGGAAGCCTGTCAAGCTCGAGTTGGGTCAATCGTTACGATGTCCGGTTAGCGGGCATCTTCCAACATCGTGCAGTCAACAGCAGCCCCCTTCAGAACTGTCGATTGAGCGTCACCGTCACGGACTGATTGGTGACCTGCATCCTTGCGTTGAGATAGGCAATACCGCCACTCGTGAGCGGTCCATTCTGATTTGAGAAGCTCACCACGTCCGAGCGCTATGGGGTGGGCAAAGGCGCGTAGCGCCGTGCTCACCATCTCACAGCGACGTTCATCGCGAATGGTGGGCACGCGGAGCCTGTCATCGGGCGCGCGTTCGCGCGACCCGTTGGCTTTGCCCACCCCACAAACTCTAGGAAGCCTCAGTAATTCGTCGCCGTCGCCCCGTTCGGAATGCCGTCGATCGGGCATTCGTCGGTGCCCGCGGTCGGCCGCGTCATCGCCTCGACCATTTCGCGGGTGCCTTCGGGATCGGCAATCCACTTGGCATAGAAATCATAAGGACAGGCTGCGACACCGCGCGCGCTTTCGCCGGAATTGATCATGCCGGTGTAGCCACGATGCAAGAGCTTGAAGAGATGGTTCTGCGACTGGCCGTTGCGGCGCGCATCGCGGATCAGGCTCTTCGATAGCGCCGCGTACTGGATGCCGTATTCCTCCTCGCCGGTCTCACCCAGTGTGCGGCCGTCGAAGCCGATGATCGCGGAGTGGCCAAAATAGGAATAGACGCCGTCGAAGCCCGCGGCATTGGCGACCGCCACATAGACATTGTTGGCCCAGGCCATCGCCTTGGAAATCAGGATCTGCTGTTCCTTGGCAGGATACATGTAGCCCTGGCAGCGCACGATCAGCTCGGCGCCCTTCATGGCACAGTCGCGCCAGATCTCCGGAAAATTACCGTCGTCGCAGATGATCAGGCTGACCTTCAGCCCCTTGGGGCCTTCGGAAACGTAAGTGCAATTGCCGGGATACCAGCCTTCGATCGGCACCCATGGCATGATCTTGCGATACTTCTGGACGATCACGCCCTGGTCGTTCATCAGGATCAAGGTGTTATACGGCGCCTTGTGCGGATGCTCCTCGTGGCGCTCGCCGGTGAGCGAGAACACGCCCCAGACTTTTGCCTTGCGACAGGCTTCGGCGAAGATGTCGGTCTCAGCCCCCGGGATCTGCGAGGCGGTATCGTACATCTCCTTCGAGTCGTACATGATGCCGTGGGTGGAGTATTCCGGGAAGATCACGAGATCCATGCCCGGCAGGCCAGTCTTCATGCCGACGACCATGTCGGCGATCTTGCGGGCGTTGTCGAGCACCTCGGCCTTGGTGTGCAGGCGCGGCATCTTGTAATTGACGACCGCAACGCCGACTGTGTCGTTGCTGGAAGAAATGTCACCGTGGAGCATTGGATCGCCTCTTGTTCCGGTTTGAGTTCGATGAATCGCGCCTCAATGGCTGATCATCCAGGGCCGCGCGGTGGGAAAGCCCTTGGCGCCACTTCTGGTCTTGGTCATCAGCCGGGCCGGCTTCTTCTTGCCGGTTGAACAGCAGCCACAGCCGGGACCATGCGAGGCCTTGTATTCGGCTGATGTCTTCGGCGCATGGGCGCTGCGCTCGTTAGTGGCGTGCGCTTTCCGCTTGTCTGACGCCATGCAGAAGAACGCCGGCGCGGTCAGGATCACGCGCGGCGATTCGGACAAGCATTGCGGACAGTCCTGCGGATCGTCGCATTCGGCCATCGGCCGCATATCCGTGAACGGGCCGCAATCGTTGCAGAGATATTCGTAGACGGGCATCTGGTTTCCTTGAAGGCGAATGGCGAGTAGTGGATGGATTCTACTCACTGCGACCGCGGATGCGGGGCGACCGGCACGCTTGAGCCGTCCCGCATCCCTCTCGCGCCGAGATCACTTGTCCGGCGAGATCGGCATCTGGATGTCGCCGGTGATATGTTTGATCGGGCCCGCCGACGACGGCATGATGTCGAAGTCGAAGATTTCCGTCGGCAGCCACAGCGTGGCGCAGGCGTTCGGCACATCGACCACGCCCGAGATGTGGCCTTGGCACGGCGCGGTGCCGAGAATCGAATAGGCCTGTGCGCCGGAATAGCCGAACTTCTTCAGGTATTCGATCGCGTTCAGACAGGCCTGCCGATAGGCGATATGGACGTCGAGGTAATGCTGCTTGCCGGCTTCGTCGACCGAGATGCCCTCGAAGATCAGATAGTCCTTGTAGTTCGGCGTGATCGGAGACGGCTTGAACACCGGATTCTTGATGCCGTACTTTGCCACCCCGTCCTTGATGATATCGACCTTCAGATGCAGCCAACCCGCCATCTCGATCGCGCCGCAGAAGGTGATCTCGCCGTCGCCCTGGCTGAAATGCAGGTCGCCCATCGAGAGGCCGCCGCCCGGCACATAGACCGGGAAGAAGATCTTCGAGCCGCGCGACAGATCCTTGATGTCGCAATTGCCGCCATGCTCGCGCGGCGGCACGGTGCGCGCGCCTTCCGCGCCGACCTTGGCCTTCGCATCGCCCTTGGCGCGGCCGGCATGGGCGGTCGCGGCAAACGGCGGATTGGCGAGGCCCGGCACGCGGGTCGGATTGGTTGCGATCAGCGCGGTTTCGCGCTCGTTCCAGGTCGCCAGCAATTTCGGATCGGGCAGACAGCCGATCAGGCCGGGATGGATCAGGCCGGCAAAGTTCACGCCGGGCACATGGCGCGAGGACGTATAGAGACCCTTGATGTCCCAGATCGATTTCTGCGCCAGCGGGAAATGATCGGTCAGGAAGCCGCCGCCATTTTGTTTGGAAAAGAAGCCGTTAAAACCCCAGAGGCTTTCCTTGAGCGGGCCGACGTCAAGCAGATCGACCACCAGCAAGTCGCCGGGCTCGGCGCCCTTGACGCCGATCGGGCCGGACAGAAAGTGCACGATCGAGAGATCGATGTCGCGCACGTCGTCGGCGGAATCGTTGTTCTTGATGAAGCCGCCGGTCCAGTCATAGGTCTCGATGATGAAATCATCGCCCGGATTGACCCACGCCACGATCGGAATATCGGGATGCCAGCGATTGTGGATCATGTCGTTGTCGTAGGCCGACTTCGATAGATCGACCTTGATCAGTGTCTCTGGCATCGATAGCTCCCCTTTTTGACGGCACAGGTTGGTCTTCAGACGGACAGGAATTTCGAAACTTGCGCGGCATCGACGCTGTCGCGCGGGTCGTCGCGGACGATCTCGCCGTTCTCGATGACGAGCACGCGGTCGGCGATCTCGAGCGCAAAGCTCAACACCTGCTCGGAGACCACGATCGACAGGCCGCGCTCGTCGCGAATCCGCTTCAGGGTCCGCGCCATGTCCTTGATGATCGATGGCTGGATGCCCTCGGTCGGCTCGTCCAGCAGCAGCACTTTTGGCTTGGTGGCGAGCGCACGCGCGATCGCCAATTGCTGCTGTTGGCCGCCGGACAAATTGCCACCACGGCGGCCCTTCATTTCCAGCAGGACCGGAAACAGCTCGTAGATGTCTTCGGGTACCTCGGATCCGCCTGATACCACGAGGCCGGTCTCGATGTTTTCTTTCACCGTCATGGTCGAGAAGATCATGCGGCCCTGCGGCACATAGGCGAGGCCCTTGGCGACGCGCTCGTAGCTCGGCAACGCGCTGAGCTCGGCGCCGTCCATACTGACAGAGCCGCTCTTGGTCGGCAGAATGCCCATCAGCGACTTCATCAGCGTGGTCTTGCCCATGCCGTTGCGGCCCATGATCGCGACGATCTCGTTGGGCGCGACCGAGACATTGAGACCGTGCAGCACCTCGCTCTGGCCGTACGCGACGTGAAGGTCCGAGATAGCCAGCATGCCCTGCTCCTTATTCCTTGCGCATGATCTTGTCCGGAAACCGGACGCCACTTTCCGGGATCATGCGCTAATGACCCAGATAGACTTCAATGACCTTCGGATCGTTCTTGACCTTCTCCATCGTGCCCTCCGAGAGGATCTGGCCCTGATGCAGCACCGTGACCTTGTGGGCGATGTCCTCGACGAACTTCATGTCGTGCTCGATGACCAGCACCGAGCGGTCCTTGATGATGCGATTGAGCAGTTCAGCGGTCTTGGCGCGCTCGCTGACGCTCATGCCGGCGACTGGCTCATCGAGCATCAAGAGCTCTGGGTCCTGGATCAGCAGCATGCCGATCTCGAGCCATTGCTTCTGGCCGTGGCTGAGCTGATCGGCATAGGTATCGAGGCGATCCTTCAGGAAGATCATCTCGGCGACCTCCTCGACGCGCTGCTTGACGGCATCATCGCGCTGGAAGGCGAGCGATCCGAACACGGTGCGGCCGCGCGGGTAGGAAATCTCCAGATTCTCGAACACGGTGAGGTCTTCGAACACCGACGGCGTCTGGAACTTGCGCCCGACGCCGGTCTGCACGATCTGGTTCTCCTTCAGCTTCGTCAGTTCCTTGCCGCGAAACTGGATCGATCCCGAGGTCGCCTTGGTCTTTCCGCAGATCAGATCGAGTACCGTGGTCTTGCCGGCGCCGTTGGGACCGATGATGACGCGGATTTCGTTCTCCTCGACATAGAAGGAGAGATTGTTCACGGCCTTGAAGCCGTCGAATGACACCGTGAGTGCCTCGACCGCGAGCAGGAAGGGTTTGGGCTGGTGACCGATGAGCATGATCTATCTCCTTATTCCGCTGGTGGGGCATCGGCAATCGAGATGACCGATGAGCATGCTTGCGGACTCACTCTGCCGGTGCGCCGTCGGCGACGGAATTGTCGGCCCACGCGCCCGGCTTTGATTTGCGTGATGCCAGCAGCCGGTCGATACGTGGCTGAACGTAATCAGCCCAGATTCCCGACAGGCCGTTCGGGAATGCCAGCACGACTGCGATGAACAGCGCGCCGAGGCCGAACAGCCAAAGCTGCGGGAAGGATTCCGAAAGGCTGGTCTTGGCAAAATTGACCAGCAGCGCACCCCACACCGCGCCGAAAATCGACGTCCGTCCGCCGACCGCGGTGTAGATCACCATTTCGATCGATGGCACGATGCCTACAAAGGACGGCGACATGAACCCAACATTGAGCGCAAACATGGCGCCGCCCATCGCGGCGAAGATCGCCGCCATGCAGAAGGCAAAGATCTTGAAGTTGGCGACGCTGTAGCCGGAGAAGCGGACGCGATCTTCCTGTTCGCGCATCGCCACCAGGATGCGGCCAAGCTTTGTCAGCCGGATGAACTGCGCGATGAGGATGCAGCCGAACAGCAGGAACACTTCAAAGAAGTAAAGGACGACCTTGGCGTGGTCCGGCCTGATGTCCCATCCCTTCAGGGTACGCAGATCGGTCATGCCATTGATGCCGCCGGTGTAGCCCTGCTGTCCCACGATCAGGATGGTCAGGATCGCGGCGACGGCCTGGGTGATGATCGCAAAGTAGGTGCCGCCGACGCGGCGCTTGAACATCGCTGTGCCGATGATCAGGGCGAACAGCCCGGGCACCAGGATGATTGCAGCGATGGTAAAGGTCAGACTGTGGAACGGCTGCCAGAACAGCGGCAGCGCGGTGATCTGATTCCAGTCCATGAAATCGGGAATGCCGGGGGTCGACTGGATCTTGGTGTTCTCGACGCTGGATGCTTCCAGCTTGAGGAACATCGCCATGCAGTAGCCGCCGAGGCCGAAGAACACGCCCTGCCCCAGGCTCAGGATGCCGCCATATCCCCAGCACAGGACGAGGCCGATCGCGACAAAGGCGTAGGTCAGATACTTCGCGACCAGGTTGAGACGAAACACATCCAGCGACAGCGGCAGGATCACGAACAGGATCAGGGCCAGTGCAACGAAACCAATGAGCTCGGATCGATTGAAGAAGCGTGAGTTGATGATCATGACCGTGCCTGCTTTCGTTATTTGCGGACCTTGAGGGCGAACAGACCCTGCGGCCGCAGCATCAGAATTCCGACGACGGCGAGAAGCGTGAGCACCTTGGCCATCGAGCCCGACATGAAGAACTCCAGCGTCGACTGGGTCTGCGAGATCGAGAAGGCGGAAGCGATGGTGCCGAGCAGGCTGGCTGCGCCACCGAACACGACCACCAGGAAGGTGTCGACGATGTAGAGCTGGCCTGACGTCGGTCCGGTCGAACCAATCATCGTAAAGGCGCTGCCCGCGACGCCGGCGATGCCGCAACCGAGTCCGAAGGTGTAACGGTCGACCTTCTCGGTATTGATGCCGACGGCGCCGGCCATGATGCGGTTCTGCACGACGGCACGCACCTGGCGGCCCCAGCGCGATTTGTACAGGACATAGGCGACCACGACGGTGATCAGCACGGTCAGGCCCATCACGAACACGCCGTTGATCGGGACCTCGATGCTGTCGGTAACCTTGAGCGAGCCCAGCATCCATTGCGGCAGGTCGACGCCGACTTCGCGGGCGCCGAATACCGAACGATAGGTTTGCTGGAGGATGAGGCTGAGGCCCCAGGTGGCGAGCAGTGTATCGAGCGGGCGCTTGTAGAGATGACGGATCAACGCCCATTCGACCAGCATCCCCAGCGCGCCCGACGCCAGAAACGCCAGCAGCATCGCGAGGAAGAAATATCCGGAGAACAGTGAAGGCAAATAGTGCTGGAACGTGTTCGACGTCATCCAGGTGACGTAGGCGCCCAGGATCATGAATTCGCCATGCGCCATGTTGATGACGCCCATCTGGCCGAAGATGATCGCAAGACCGAGCGCCATCAGCACGTAGACGGAAAACAGGATCAGGCCCGCAAAGCCCTGCATGACGAAGATGGAGCCGAGATCGCCAATCGAATAGTCGCCGAACATCTGACTTCTCCGTCGGGGAAAGGGGCCCGCGCCGCGAGCAGAAGTCGCGACGCGGGGTCGTGAAGCGCGGATTGACGGTCCACGCCAGGGAGCTCGGGAAAGCTGCGGGACGTTTCGCGCGCTTACTGGTAGCCCTTCGGGAACGGGTCGGGCTCGATCAGGTCGGCGGTCTCGAAGATCAGTTCGAACTGGCCGTCGAGCTTGGCCTTGCCGACGCGGGTCTTCGACCAGAGGTGATGGTTTTCATGGATGCGCACGTACCCTTCGGGCGCTTCCTTGAATTCGACGCCGGGCGAAGCGGCGGCGATCTTGTCGACATCGAAGCTGCCCGCCTTCTCGCAGGTCAATTTCCACAGCCACGGACCGAGATAGCCGGCCTGCGTCACGTCGCCGATCACGGTCTTCTCGCCCCACAACTTCTTGAAGGCCGGAACGAACGCCTTGTTGTTGGCATTGTCGAGCGACTGGAAGTACTTCATGCAGGCATAGGCGCCGGCGATGTTTTCGCCGCCGATGCCGTCGATTTCGTCTTCAGTCACCGAGATCGTCAACAGCGCCTGCTTGGAGAGGTCGACGCCGGCGGCCTTGAGCTGCTTGTAGAAGGCGACGTTCGAACCGCCGACCACGTCGGTGAAGATCACGTCGGGCTTGGTCAGCTTGATCTTGTTGATGACTGAATTGAACTGGGTGCTGCCGAGCGCGTAATATTCCTCGCCGACGACCTTGCCCTTCAGCACGTTCTCGACGTGCTTGCGCGCGATCTTGTTCGAGGTGCGCGGCCAGATGTAATCCGAACCGATGAAGAAGAATGATTTGGCGCCCTTCTCCTTGGCGATCCAGTTCAACCCGGCGAGAATCTGCTGGGTCGCTTCCTGGCCGGTGTAGATGACGTTTTTGGACTGCTCGAGACCTTCATAGAAGGTCGGGTAATAGAGCATGCCGTTGTACTGCTCGACGACCGGCAACACGGCCTTGCGCGATGCCGAGGTCCAGCAGCCCATGATCGCCGCGACCTTGTCGTTGACGAGAAGCTTCTTGGCCTTTTCCGCAAATGTCGGCCAGTCGCTGGCGCCGTCTTCCTGGATGAACTTGATCTTGCGTCCGAGTACGCCGCCGGCGGCGTTGATCTGTTCGATCGCGAGCTTTTCGGCCTGGATCGAGCCGGTCTCCGAGATCGCCATCGTGCCGGTGGCGGAGTGCAGGATGCCGACGGTGACTTCTGTATCGGTTACCGCCAGCCCCGTGGTGTTGACCGTAGCGGTTGCGGGACCGGCCCCGAAGGAAGGTCTGGGAAGGATCGAAATGAGCGGCAACGCCGCCGCGCCCATCAGCAGTTTGCGGCGAAGCGGCGACTGCAGGCCCTTGTTTGGTTCGTCTGACATGAGCACCCCATTTTTGTTCGAGAACGCGTCTGGTCAGACGAGGATGGCTCGGATTTGTGCACTGCACAGATACGTGGGATTGCGTATATTGCACCGCAAAATAGCGACGTAGATTTTGGTACGGAGTTTGCTGGCTACACGGGGGTCGGTTGAACTGGGCAGGAGCAGCAAGTGGCAGGGCGGCAGCGGATAGACCGCGTCAGGCGCCAATATAATCAATGGGTTGCCAACCAGACGCTGGAAGACTACGCGCTGCGCTTCACCGCCAAAAGCGCGCGGCGGTGGTCGGCCGCCCGTGTCGCCAATACCGCGCTCGGCGCGATCTCTTTTCTGGCCCTGGAGGCAATCGGCGGCACCATCACGCTCAATTACGGCGCCACCAATGCCACCATTGCCATCCTGGTGGTCAGCGTCATCATTTTCTTCTGCGGCCTGCCGATTGCCTATCATGCCGCCAAATGCGGCATCGATATCGATCTGCTGACCCGCGGCGCAGGCTTCGGCTATATCGGCTCGACCATCACCTCGCTGATCTATGCCTCCTTCACCTTCATCTTCTTTGCGATCGAGGCGGTCATTCTCGCCTCTGCGCTGGAGATGTGCTTCGGCATCCCACGGCCGATCGGCTATCTCATCAGCGCCGTCGTCATCATTCCGCTGGTGACCTACGGCATTACGCTGATCAGCCGCTTTCAATTGTGGACGCAGCCGCTCTGGATCATCCTGCACATCCTCCCTTTCGTGGCGATCGCCTACGCCAACCCGCATTCGTTCACGGAATGGCGGAAATTCGCCGGCGAGCACGGCGATCCCGCGGGCCATCTCGATCTGCTGCTGTTCGGCACCGCCGCCTCGGTGGTGTTCTCGCTGGTGGCGCAGATCGGCGAACAGGTCGACTTCCTGCGCTTTTTGCCGCGCGACCGCCGCACGTCGCGGACGTCGTGGTGGATCGCCCTGCTGATCGCCGGCCCCGGCTGGATCATCTTCGGCGCGCTGAAATTATTGCTGGGCTCGTTTCTCGCCTTCTTTGCGTTGAGCCACGGCCTCTCCACCGAGCAGGCCGCCGAGCCTGCTCATATGTATCTCGAAGCGTTCCGTTACGTGCTATCGCAGCCCGATATGGCGCTGGCGCTGACCGGCCTGTTCGTCATTCTCTCGCAGATCAAGATCAACGTCACCAATGCCTATGCCGGCTCGATCGCCTGGTCGAACTTCTTCTCGCGGCTGACGCACAGCCATCCCGGCCGCGTGGTGTGGCTGGTGTTCAACGTCCTGGTCGCACTACTGTTGATGGAAATCGGCGTCTACAAGGCGCTGGAGCAGACGCTGGCGCTCTACTCCAACGTGGCAATTGCCTGGGTCGGCGCGCTGGTCGCCGATCTCGTCGTCAACAAGCCGCTGGGCCTGCGGCCGCAGCACATCGAGTTCAAGCGCGCGCATCTCTGCGACATCAATCCGGTCGGCGTCGGCGCGATGACGATCGCGACCATCGTCTCGATCTCGGCGTTCTACGGCCTGTTCGGGCCAACGGCGAAGGCGCTGTCGGCATTCGTCGCACTCGCGGCCGCCTTCGTGACCGCGCCCCTGATCGCATGGGCGACCGACGGCAAATACTACATCGCGCGCAAACCGAAACGAAGCTGGCAGAACCTCGAGGCAATCCAGTGCTGTATCTGCGAGCATTCGTTCGAGCCGGAGGACATGGCCTCCTGCCCCGCCTATGCCGGGCCGATCTGCTCGCTGTGCTGTTCGCTTGATGCGCGCTGCCATGATCTCTGCAAGCCGCATGCGCGCGCCGGGGCGCAGATCTCCGACATGCTTGGGAAGCTGTTGCCGGAGACGATCTACACCCGGATCAACTCGCAGTTCGGGCATTATCTCGGCGTGTTCGTGGTGTCCGCCGGCCTCGTCGGGCTGACGCTCGGGCTGATCTATCTGCAGACCTCGGCGACGATGCCCGTCGAGGACTTCGCGCTATCGGACGTGCTGTGGAAGGTATTCTTCGCGCTCACCATCATCATCGGCGTGGTGGCGTGGCTGTTCGTGCTGGCGCAACAGAGCCGCCGCGCGGCGGAAGCCGAGACGCGGCGGCAGACGGCGCTCCTGATCCAGGAAATCGACGCGCACAAGCGCACCGATGCCGAGTTGCAGCGCGCCAAGGAAGTGGCTGAGTCCGCCAATCTCGCCAAGAGCCGCTATGTGGTGGGCCTGAGCCACGAACTGCGCTCGCCGCTGAACGCCATCAGCGGCTATGCGCAGTTGCTGGAGCAGGATTCCAGCCTCGCCACCAAACCGCGCGATCAGGTGCGCGTGGTCCGCCGCAGCGCCGACCACCTGTCGGGACTGATCGACGGCATTTTGGACATTTCCAAGATCGAGGCTGGGCGGCTTTACCTGTCGCGCGACGAGGTTCGCCTGAGCGAATTCCTCGATCAGCTCGTCGGCATGTTTCGCGTTCAGGCCGCCGCCAAGGGCACCGACTTCGTCTTCAAGCGGCCGGCGGTGCTGCCCGTCGTGGTCTATGCCGATGAAAAGCGGCTGCGGCAGGTCCTGATCAACCTGCTGTCGAATGCGCTGAAATTCACGCAGACCGGCAGCGTGCAGTTCGTTGTGCACTACCGTAGCCCGGTCGCGGAGTTCGAGGTGATCGATACCGGCCCCGGCATTCAGGCCGACGATCTCGAGCGCATCTTCGCGCCGTTCGAACGCGGCGCGCTCGGCGTGTCGCAGCCGCAGACCGGCACCGGGCTTGGACTGACCATCAGCCGCCTGCTCGCCGGCGTGATGGGCGGCGACATCAGGGTGACGAGCGAGGTCGGCAGCGGCAGCACGTTCCGGGTGAAAATTCTGCTGTCGGAAGTCACCAATCCGACAAGGATCGCGCCGGTGGAGGCGCCGATCTTCGGCTATCACGGCCCGCGCAAGACGATTTTGATCACCGACGACGATCCGACCCACCGCGACCTCTTGCGCGAGGTGCTGGCGCCGCTTGGCTTCATCCTGCTCAGCGCACCCGATGGGCCCGGCTGTCTTGCGCTGGCGCAGCATTGCCGGCCGGATTTGTTTCTGCTCGATATCTCGATGGCTGCGATGGACGGATGGACGGTTGCGGAAACGCTGCGCGCCAGCGGCCATCACCAGGCGCGCATCCTCATGATATCGGCGAGTGCGATAGAAGCCCACGGCGCGCCGCTGGCGCAGCCGTTCCATGACGGCTACCTGATGAAGCCGATCGATATTCCGAGACTGCTGGAAACGATCAGGAAGTTGCTCAAGCTCGAATGGCAATACGAGGCCGACCAAGTTGCCGTGCCGCGCTGGAAACCGGACACCGGCTCGCGGCCGCCCGTAAAGCACGTCGAGGAACTGATCGGGCTCGGCCAACTGGGTTACATCCGCGCCATCCAGGTCAAGCTGGACGAGATCGGAATCGATTACCCCGAACATGCCGATTTCGTGTCGCAAATGCGCATGCTGGTCGACCGGTTCGATCTCGACCAGTACATGGCGACGTTAAAGACCTTGCACAGCTATGATCACTGAACAAAAAAAGCGCGACGTTGCCTTAGTCGTCGACGATTCACCGGAGACGCTGCGGCTGCTCACTGACGCACTCGACGGCGCGGGCATGACGGTCATGGTCGCGCTTGACGGTGCAGCCGCGATGCGGATCGTCGACCAGATCACGCCCGACATCGTGCTGCTCGATGCGGTGATGCCCGGCATGGACGGTTTTGAGACCTGCAGGCGGCTGAAGCGGGATGCCGGACTGGACCATGTGCCGATCATCTTCATGACGGGGCTGGCCGAAACCGAACATATCGTTCGCGGGCTGGAAGCCGGCGGCGTTGACTATGTGACCAAACCGATCGCTGTCGAGGAGATGCTGGCGCGCATCCGCGTTCACCTCGCCAACGCCCGGCTGACCCAGAGCGCGCGCGCCGCGCTCGACGTCTCCGGCCGCTATCTGCTCGCCGTGAACAGTCTGGGCAAGATCATGTGGGCGACGCCGCAGGCCCAGAAGCTTTTGTCGGATACGCTTAGCCCCGGCAGCGACGACGATGTCGTGCTGCCGGACCCGATCCCGCAATGGCTCGACCAGGCCCGCAAGGGCAAGGCCGGCTCGAAGGTCGCCATCATGGCCGCGCTTCCCGGCAACGAGCAGCTCCGGCTGCAGTACATGGGCAGGCTGGGCGCGAACGAGTTCCTGCTGCGGCTTGCGAAGGATTCCGGCTCCGAGACCCCGGCGGAATTCTCCAGCGAGCTTGGTCTGACAACGCGCGAGGGCGAAGTGCTGTCGTGGCTGTCCAAGGGCAAGACCAACCGCGACATCGCGCAGATCCTGGGCCTCTCCCCGCGCACCGTCGACAAGCATCTCGAGCAGATCTATTCCAAGCTCGGGGTGGAGAACCGCACCGCGGCGGCGGCGATTGCGGTGAATGCGAAAAACCGGAAGGGGTGAGGCCGTTCTTCTCCTTCTCCCCGCAAGAGCGGGGCGAGGGAGAGGATACACGGCCCAACGCTTCGTCATTGCGAGCGAAGCGAAGCAATCCATAGCTCCACAAATGGAGACGTGGATTGCTTCGTCGCTTTGCTCCTCGCAATGACGGTGCGGCCGGGGGCGTCAGTTCGCCGCCAACAGCTTCCGCTGCGCGGCATCACCCGGCCCCGCCTGCACGATCAGCCGCTTCAGCTCCGGAATGCAGGAGCCGCAATTGGTGCCGGCCTTCAGTTTCGTCCCGATATCGACAGCGGAACGCGCGCCGGCTGCGATCGCGTCGCAGATCGTGTTGCGGCCGACGCCGAAGCAGGCGCAGACGATCGGGCCGGCATTGGCGAGGCCGTCGATCGATTTGCCCGACAGCAGCATGCGGCGCTGGTCGGCACTGAGCGTATCGGCGGCAAACAATCCCTTCACCACATCCCAGTCGCCGGCATCCCGCGCCGGCCCGATGAACAGGCAGGTTTCGATGCGGTCGCCGCTAAAGGACGCCGCGCGATAGACACCGCCGCCGAAATCATTGTATTCGGCGAGATCGTCCGTCGCGAATGATTTCAGCCAGGATTGCCAGCCCGCCAGATCGGCATTGTCGGCAAACAGGTAGCCGTGACCGCCACTGACGGCGACGCGCGCGACCCACGCGTGACCAGGCAGCGCGAGCGGCTTGCGCGACAGCGCAAAGCCGCGGAACACATATTCGTAAGGCGCGATCGATGCCGGCGTCGCCTTGTTCTCGGGCTGGCCGGAGAACGGATCGGTCGCCGGCACCACCAGCGAGCCGATACGCGCGCCGGTCGCATTGGCTTCGCTCCAATGGATCGGCGCGAACAGCATGCCGCGCTGCTGGCGTTCGCTGATGACGACCCGAAGCGTACATTGCCCGTAGTCGGTCGTAACCCGCGCGAAGTCGCCGTGGTCGACGCCGTAACGCGCGGCATCGTCGGGATGAATCTCAACGAACGGCTCCGGCAGATGCTGGCCGAGCCGCGGGCTCATCCCCGTGCGGGTCATGGTGTGCCACTGGTCACGGATGCGGCCGGTATTCAGCCGCAGCGGACGTGCGGACGTGGTCTCGGTTCGCAGTGCCGGTATTTCCGGCGCGATGAAGCGGGCCTTGAAATCGTTGGCGAAGAAGCCGCCTTCGGCGAAGAAGCGCGCTTGTGGCTCACTGCCCTGCCGGACCGGCCACTGCACCGGCGCCATCGCGTCGAAATCGCTGTCCGACAGCGATTGCAGCGCACCGATGTCGAAGTCGCGCGCGCCCTCGTTCTCGAATGCCGAGAGCGCGGCATGTTCGCGAAAAATATCCGCCGCCGAGGTGAAGCCGAAGGCCGCGCCGACACCGAGGCGCCTGGCAACCTCGCCGATGATCCACCAATCGGGCTTGGCTTCACCGGGGGAAGCAAGGAACGCACGTTGTCGCGAGATGCACCGTTCCGAATTGGTCACGGTGCCGGATTTCTCGCCCCACGCCTGCGCCGGCAGCAGCACATGCGCGCCGGCCTCCACCGTGTCGTTGGAAACCACGTTCTCGGAAACCACGAACAGTTCGAGCTTCTTCAGGGCGTCGCGAACGCCATCGGCATTCGGCAGCGACACCGCCGGGTTGGTGCCCATCACCCACAACGCCTTGATCTCGCCGCGCGCGATGGCGTCGAACATCTGGACCGCCTTCAGGCCCTCATGGGTGGCGATGCGGGGTGCCTTCCAGAACCGGCGCACGCGATCGATGTCGGGCGGCGTAAATCCCATATGGGCGGCGAGCTGGTTGGCGAGCCCGCCAACCTCCCGGCCGCCCATCGCGTTGGGCTGCCCGGTAAGCGAGAACGGCGACGCACCCGGCAGGCCGATCCGCCCGGTCGCGAGGTGGCAGTTGAGGATGGCATTGACCTTGTCGGTGCCCTGCGCCGACTGATTGACGCCCTGCGAATACAGCGTCACCACGCGCGGCGTATTGGCAAACACCTGGAAGAACGCCGCGACGTCCTGCTCAGAGAGGCCGGTCGCCAGCGCAGTGGCTCCGGCGCTGCCCGCGATGTTGCGCGCGCGGGCGATGGCGTCGCCGAATCCGATGGTATGGAGTTCGATGTAGTCGCGATCGAGCGCGCCGCTATCGGCAAGATGCACCAGCAACCCGCTGAACAGCGCCGCATCGGTGCCTGGCTTCAATCCCAGGAACAGATCGTCGTCACCGACGGTATCGGTCCGGCGCGGATCGATGACCACCATGCGCGCGCCGCGCTTCTGCTTGTTAACGAGCATGCGCTGGTACAGCACCGGATGGCACCAGGCCGCGTTGGAACCGACCAGCACCAGAAGATCGGCCTCGTCGAGATCTTCATAGCAGCCCGGCACCGTGTCGGCGCCGAAGGCGCGGCGGTGGCCGGCAACCGAAGAAGCCATACACAGCCGCGAATTGGTATCGACATTGGCGCTGCCGATAAAACCCTTCATCAGCTTGTTGGCGACGTAGTAATCCTCGGTCAGCAACTGGCCGGAGAGATAGAACGCGACCGCGGCCGGACCGTCGCGCGCGATGATGTGCTGGAAGCGGTGCGCGACATGGTCGAGCGCGTCGCTCCAGGCGACCTGCTCCATGGTCCCCTTGCCGCAGCGGATCATCGGGTAGAGCAAGCGGTTAGTCAGGCCGAGCGTCTCGCCGAGCGCCGAGCCTTTGGAACACAGCCGGCCGAAATTGGCGGGGTGCTCAGGGTCGCCCGATATCGCCGCCCCGCCCCGCCCGTCCGGCGTCGCCAGGATGCCGCAGCCGACGCCGCAATAGGCGCAGGTGGTGCTGATAGCGCGCAGGTCAGGATCGATGGCAGTCATGGCAGCAACCGGGTCACGCAGCTTCGGAACGGATCGCGAGCGAGCGGCCGAACATCATGTCGGCGCGAATTCTTTGCGTCGGCTGCCGCGTACGGATCAGTTCGAGATACCAGAGCGCGTCGGCGACATCGCCGATCAGGACCGCGCCGGTCAATCGCCCGTCCGCGATCACGAGCTTCTTGTAGGTGCCATGATTGAGGTCGGACAGCACGATGGTCTCGCTGCCGTCACCGCCCATGAAATCGCCTGCCGAAAACACGCTGACGCCGGACACTTTCAAATTGGTCGCAACAACGCTGCCGGCATAGAAGGCTTCCCGCCCGGCCAGATGCCGCGCCAGCACCCGCGCCTGCTCATAGGCCGGCTCGACCAGTCCGTAGCAGATGCCGCGATGCTCGGCGCATTCACCGATCGCAAACACATCCGAAGCGACGGTTTGCAGATGGTCATCGACCATGATGCCGCGGTTGACGGCAATGCCGGCTCCCCTTGCCAGCGCGATGTTCGGCCGGATGCCGGCGGCAAAGATCACCGCGTCGGCGTCGATCCGGCGTCCATCGACGAGTTCGACGCCTTCGACGCGCGTCACGCCATGGATCTGCGCTGTGTTCGCGTCGAGCAGGATTTCGATCCCCTTGCGCGCGACGAGCGATTTCAAAAGTTCGGCTGCGGGCGCATCCAACTGGCGCTCCATCAGGCGGTCCATCAGATGCACCAGCGTCACCGGCGCGCCGGCCTTGGCGAGCCCGTAAGCTGCTTCGAGGCCGAGCAATCCGCCGCCGACCACCACCACGCGCTTCTTCTGCGCAGCCAGCGTCAGAAGAAGATCGACGTCCCGGCTGTCGCGAAAGGTATGCACGCCGGCGAGGTCGGCACCCGGCACGTTGAGCCGCAACGGCGACGAGCCTGTGGCGAGCACCAGTTTCGAGAACGGAACGCTTTCCTCGTTCTCGATCTTGAGTTCGCGGCGGCCGACATCGATCTCGGTGGCGACGCAGCCATATTTCAGGGTGACGCCACGGTCGCGCCACCAGGAGGCCGGCCGCAGCTCGATGTCCTGCGAGGTGGTCTCGCCGGCGAGCACCGACGACAACAGCACGCGATTATAGGCGAGCCGCGGCTCGTCGCCGATCACGGCGATGGCGTAGCGGCCAAGCGCTACTTTCGCCAGCTCGTCGACCAGACGCACGGCGGCCATTCCATTGCCGACAATGACCAGCGGCTCACTCACATGGCGCTTCCTTACTCTGCAGCCAGAGGCTGGCCGTAGGCTTCCGAAATCATGAAGCCGGACAGCGTGCCGTAGGCTGCCGTCCATGCAGCAGCGACTTCGGGCGTCCATGCCGCGCCAAGTCCCTTCTCCAGGGTCCACAGCAATGCGCCGCCGACGACCGGATAATGCTCGGCTTTAGCGCCATAGCTGACATGGCGCTTTGCCAATGCGCTCGCCGCGGGCAACACGGATTCAAGATTGCTCAACCCGTTCACGACCACGGCCAGGGTCGTCATCAGCTTCTTGCGCTGATCTTTCATGTCGGCAGGAAACATCGCCTTCACCGTTGGCGCGACTTCGAATAGGCGATCGTAGAATAAAACGGCGGCCTGCTCTGAAATCGGCGCGACTTTGGCGAAACTCTCCTGAACCAGATTGATTTGTGTTGGATTCACCGAAACTCTCCTGGCGTGTTAAGGGCAATCCAGTTGGTCGCGCGGCGGGAACAATAGTTCATCGCCAGAACTCCATAAGAGAAGGCCTACGCCGCTTCGACGAACCGATGCCGCTCGTAGAGGAATTCGAGCACGCGCTGCCGGCACTTCAGGTAGCCGGGATTGGTCGCGAGCTCGAGCCGCTTGCGCGGCCGCGCCAGCGGCACTTCCAGCACTTCGCCGATCCGTGCGCTGGGCCCGTTGGTCATCATCACGATGCGGTCCGACAGCAGCACGGCCTCGTCGACATCGTGGGTGATCATCAGGATGGTATTGCCGAGCTTCTGGTGCAGTGCCATCACCGAGTCCTGCAGATGCGCACGGGTCAGCGCGTCGAGCGCACCGAAGGGCTCATCGAGCAAAAGTACCTTCGGTTCCATCGCGAGCGCGCGGGCGATGCCGACGCGCTGCTTCATACCGCCGGAAATTTCAGATGGACGCTTGTCCTTGGCGTGGGCCATCTGCACCAGATTGAGATTGTGCATGGTCCAGCCATCGCGTTCCGCTCGCGTCTTGCTCGATGAGAACACCTTGTCGACGCCGAGCCGGACGTTCTCGTAGACCGTCAGCCACGGCAGCAGGCTGTGGTTCTGGAACACCACCGCGCGGTCCGGTCCCGGCGAATTGACCTCGCGGTTCTCCAGGAGCACGCAGCCCTGTGTCGTGTCGGTGAGGCCGGCGACGATGTTGAGCAGCGTGGACTTGCCGCAGCCGGAATGACCGATGATCGAGACATATTCGCCCTTCTCGATCGTCAGATTGATATCCTTCAGCACCTCGGTGGTGGCGTTGCCGCGGGTGAAGGTCTTGTCGATGTGGTCGAGCTTCAGATAGGCCTGCATGACATGTTTCCTTCAGTTCAGTGCGGTGCCGCGGGTCACGATCCTCGCCAGTCCCGCGATCAGGCGATCGAGGACGAAGCCGATGATGCCGACATAGAACAGCGCCAGGATGATTTCGCTGATGTGCGAGGAGTTCCAGGCGTCCCAGATGAAGAAACCGATGCCGACGCCGCCGATCAGCATCTCTGCTGCTACGATCGCCAGCCACGACAGGCCGATGCCGATGCGCAGGCCCGTGAAGATGTAGGGCGCCGCCGCCGGGATCATGATCTTGGAGAAGAACTCCAGCGGATTGAGCTGCACCACGGCAGCGACGTTGCGATAGTCCTGCGGGATGTTGCGGATGCCGACCGCGGTGTTGATGATGATCGGCCAGACCGAGGTGATAAAGATGACGAAGATCGCCGAGGGCTGGCCGTCGCGGAACGCGGCGAGCGACAGCGGCAACCATGCCAATGGCGGAATGGTGCGAAGCACCTGAAAGAGCGGATCGAGCCCGCGCATCGCCCAGACCGATTGCCCGACCAGCGTGCCGAGCGCGATGCCGACGATGGCGGCAATCGAGTAACCATACGCGACGCGCTGAAGCGAGGCGGACAAGTGCCAGAACAGACCCTTGTCGATGCCGCCATTATCGAAGAACGGATCGAGGATCAGCTCCTTGGTGTCCTTGAAGACTTTCGAGGGCGGCGGCAGCGTCGAGCCGGTGCGGCGGCAGACCAGTTCCCAGAACAGCAGCAGCAGCGCAAGCACGACCAGCGGCGGCACGATGCGCACCGCGGCCTCTTTCGCCATCTTGACGTACTTCTCGGCACGCGGCGCCTGCTTCGGCGTCATCGTGACGACTGGCGCCGCCGCGGTCGGAATGGCCACCGCGGTGGCTTCGGCTTTGATCGCAGGCATCGACATTGAAATTGTATCTCCGCGTTTCAATGAGCGGGCCGCCCGCGCTGGCGCGCGGCCCGGGCTTGATCAGACATCAACACGCTTGATCGACAGGGACTTCAAATACGCAGCCGGGTTTTCCGGATCGAACACCTTGCCGTCGAAGAAGGTCTCCTTGCCGCGCGACTTGGAGGTCGGAATCTCGGCAGCGGAAACGCCCATCTCCTTGGCCGCGTCGCGCCACATATCCTCACGGTTGACCTTGGCGATCAGCGCCTTGCTGTCGAAGCCCGCGTCATACTTGCCCCAGCGGATGTCTTCGGTGAGGAACCAGAGATCATGGCTCTGGAACGGATAGGACGCATGATCGCGCCAGTATTTCATGATGTGCGGCGAGTTCTCGGCGACCTTGCCGGGAATGCCGTAGTCGAACTTGCCCGCCGAACGGTCATAGACGTCCTCGACCGGGCAATTCATCCACTGCCGCTTGCCCATGATGGTCGCGAGTTCTTTCTTGTTCTCCGCCTTATCGGCCCATTGCTGCGCCTCCATGACAGCCATCAAGACCGCCTGTGCTGCCTTCGGATATTTGTCGACCCAGGCCGCGCGCATGCCCAATGATTTCTCCGGATGCTTGGCCCAGATTTCGCCTGTCGTGACCGCGGTGTAGCCGATCTTCTGATTGATCAACTGCAGGTTCCACGGCTCGCCGACGCAGAAGCAATCCATGGTGCCGACCTTCATGTTCGCGACCATTTGCGGCGGCGGCACCACGATGGTTTCGATATCCTTGTCGGGATCAATGCCGCCGGCAGCGAGCCAATAGCGGAGCCACAGATCGTGGGTGCCGCCCGGGAATGTCATCGCGGCCTTGATCGCCTTGCCGGAGGCCTTCTTCTTTTCAAGCGCGACCTTGAACGGCGCGGTGTCGACGCCGAGCCTGAGATCGGCATATTCGTTGGAAACGGAAATGCACTGGCTGTCGAGATTGAGCCGCGCCAGGATGTACATCGGCGTCGGCTGATTGTTCTGCGTCACCTTGCCGGCCGAGATCAGATACGGCATCGGCGTCAGGATGTGCGCGCCGTCGATGCCGTTGCCTTCGCTGCCGAGCACCAGGTTATCGCGCGTCGTGCCCCACGATGCCTGCTTGGCGACTTCGACATCCGGCATGCCGTATTTGGCGAACAGCCCCTTGTCCTTGGCGACGAACAACGGCCCGGCGTCACTTAGCGCGATGAACCCGAGCGTCGCCTTGGTGACCTCCGGACCCGCACCTTGCGCGAACGCGCCGGCGGGGAAGTTCAGCCTGGCCGCGGCGAGCAATGCCGCCGTGCCGCCGGTCGCCTTCAGAAGCTGGCGGCGGCTCAGACCACGGCGTGAGGTCGGATGGGTGGGCTTCGTCATGGGTATCGCGCTCCTTTGCGTTTGAATGGGGCCGTCCGACTGGTGTCACACGCGAGGCGCACGAGGGCGCGTTCCAGGGAGGCCCCGGAATGGCGGCGTCACAATTCGGATGAGTGGTCTCAAGGGACGGCATCAATGGCGTCGGCACAAACTATTCAAGCTTCGTGCCAAGCCTCCCGCATTGCAAAAATATTATAAGAATCAATTGATTGTTGGACTGTTGCCGCAAAAATCGGCAGCGGTCAGGAACCAGTCACCGCATTCCAAACTTGCGATTCGCTCAATTCTTGTGCGGCGCACAAGGATTGAGCAGAGGCCACCAAGGCCTGTGTTACGCGTCCTCGCTGGTCGCCGCCATCATCGGTTTCGGCGCGCTTCCCTCGCCCGGTTTCATCCTGAATTCGTAGGTCATGAGGTGCCAAGGCGCGGCCGCCGGCTTGCCGTCCGGCATTGTTGGATCGGTACGCTTTTCGATCTTGGCGACAAGCTCGTTCTTGACCCCGAACACCACATCGGAATCGAGATATTTGTCGCCCTCGATGAAGACATGCGTGATCAGCGGCTGGTGGCCGGGCGCGTCGACGAGGAAATGCACATGCGCCGGCCGCATCGGGTGGCGGGCTGTCTGCACGATCATCTCACCCACCGGACCGTCGGTCGGGATCGGATAGCTGCACGGAAGGATGGTGCGGAAGAAGAACCGCCCATCGGCATCGGTAACGAAGCGCGCCCGCGATGACGGCCCCTCCGTCGCGTAAGAAGCCTTCTGGGAATCATAAAAGCCATCATCATCGGCATGCCAGACGTCGACCGGCACGCCCGCCAGCGGCTTGCCCGCGAGGTCGGTGACGCGGCTCTGCACGAACATCCGCTCACCCGGCAGCGTGGCGGAGATGTCGGTGCCATGCGGCATCACCTTGTGTTCGCCGACGTAGAACGGGCCGAGCACCGTGGTTTCGGTGGCGCCCTCGCGCTCCCGATGGTTGACGGCATCGACCAACATCGAGACGCCGAGCACGTCGGACAGCAAAATGAACTCCTGCCGGATCGGGGTGCATTTCTGGCCGGTCCGGGTCAGGAAGTCGATCGCGTATTCCCACTCCTCGAAGGTAAGGTCGGTCTTGCGGACATAGTCGTGGAGCGACTTCACCAGTTCCTGCAGCAGGAATTTGGCGCGCGGATCCGGCGTATCGTCAAAACTGCGGATCACGGCGGCGGTCAGTTCGGTTTCGCTGAATTGGCGCATTTTTGCTGTCCTGCGGGATAGACGAAGGCTGGCGTCAGCCTATACCAGCGCTCCGCGCCGGTTAAGCGCGGCCGGTTGGAACAGAGCACACTTTTCGGCTATCAAGGCCGCATCGCCAGCCGGAGATCAGTGCCGATGTTAGCCCCCGCCTCGCCCGAGCAAGCCGGAATGTCCAAGGCGGCGCTCGACCGCCTCGAAAATCACCTGAAGCAGCGCTATGTCGACGCCGGCCGCTTCCCGGGGACGCAGCTCCTGATCTATCGCCGCGGCAAGGTCGTCCATTCGACCGCGCAGGGCTTTGCCGACCTCGAGCGCAAGGTGCCGGTCAAGGACGATACGATCTTCCGTATCTATTCGATGACCAAGCCGCTCACGAGCGTCGCCTTCATGATGCTGGTCGAGGAAGGCCGCGTCGCACTGGACGAGCCCGTGCACAAATACATTCCGGCATGGAAGAACCTCGGCGTGTTCGTGGCCGGAACGCATCCGGCCTTCCTGACCCGTCCGCCGTCGCGGCCGATGCTGATCGTGGACCTGCTGCGCCACACCTCGGGCTTGACCTATGGCTTCCAGCAACGCGGCAATGTCGATGCCGCCTATCGCGAGAACAAGATCGGCGAAGTGATCAAAGCCGGCACGCTGCAAGGCATGATCGATGATCTGGCAAAAATCCCGCTGGAATTTTCGCCGGGCGAGGCCTGGAACTACTCCGTCGCCACCGACGTGATCGGCTATCTCATCGGCCTGATCAGCGGCAAGCCGTTCGAGCAATTCCTTAAGGAGCGTATCCTCGATCCGCTCGGCATGAACGATACCGATTTCTTCGTGCCGAGGGACAAGGCGCATCGTTTCGCTGCGTGTTATTCGGCCGATCCGCAAGGCGGCTTCAACCCGCTCGCCGCCGAGCGCAAGGGTACGCTGACGCTGCAGGACGATCCGGCGACGAGTTCATTTCTGGAGCCGCCCTCCTTCATCTCCGGCGGCGGCGGCCTGTGCTCGACCGCGGCCGACTACCTCACCTTCTGCCGGGCCCTGCTCAATGGCGGCGAGCTTGGCGGCGTCCGGCTGCTGGGCCCAAAGACCTTGAAGCTGATGACGTCGAACCACCTGCCCGGCGGCGCCGATCTGCCGGCGATGTCGCGCTCGCTGTTCTCGGAAGCCGCCTATAACGGCATCGGATTTGGTCTCGGCTTCGCCGTCACCATGAACCCGGCGCAGACGCTGATTGCCGGCAGTCCCGGCGAATTCAACTGGGGCGGCGCGGCGACGACCTCGTTCTTCATCGATCCCGCGGAAGAGCTGATCACGATCTTCATGACGCAGGTGCTGCCGTCGAGCGCCTATCCGTTGCGGCGCGAGCTGCGCACCATGGTGTATGCTGCCATCACCGACAGCAATCTCTGAGACCGAACTGCCCCGGGGTCCGCGGCGCCAAGGCGATCGCCCCGGAACCCGGCCGCGTTGCCGCGAGCGGGATTCCATCCCTCTAATATCCTTGGCGAAATTCGGCGGCTTCTCCTATGCTTCGGCCGATTGGCGCCGACCCGGGGCTTGCGTTGCCGAAACTTTCATTGCCAGTGCGTCTCGCCCTGCTGGTCGCGGGAACCACGCTGCCGCTGATTATTTTCGCGGCCGGCATCGTCTACAACAATTACAAGCAGGACCGGCAGACCGCGACCCAACGGGTGCTTGAGACGGTGCGCAGCATTCGCCTCGTGCTCGACGCGGAGATGCAGCGGATCACCGGCGCCCTCCAAGTGTTGTCACTGACAAATGCATTGCGCGACGGGGATTTTGAGGCATTCCGCCGCATCTGCCAGGGTTTCCTCGACCAGTATGGCCAAGGCGGCGTCGTGCTGGTGGCGGACCGCGAAGGCCGCCAGTTGTTCTCCTCGCTCACATCGGACACGGCAAGCCTGCCATTGCGCAACAACCTTGCCATGGTCGACAAGGTCTTCGCGGAAAAGAAGCCGGTCTATTCCAACCTGTTCTTCGGGACCGTCAAGAAGCGCCTGATCGTGACGGTCGAAGTACCCGTCATCCAGGACGACCAGGTGCTTTACGACATCTCCTTCAGCCCGCCGATCGAGATCTTCCAGGCGATGGTCGAGCAGCAGCGGCCGAGCAAGGACTGGACGATCTCGATCTTCGACGGCGAAGGCACCAATTTCGCGCGCGTGCCGAACCCGCAGGAGACCATCGGCAAACGTGCGTCGCCCTCGCTCTATGCGGAGATGGCCCACAATCCCGAAGCCACCGTGCCGACGGTATCGCTCGAGGGCGTGCCGCTGATCACGAGCTTTGCCCGCTCCTCGCTCACCGGCTGGACGGTTGCCGCCGGCATCGCCGAAAGCTCGCTGGTCGCGCCGCTGTGGCGCAACCTTGCGATAACCAGCGTGATGGGCTCCGTTCTTTTGATGGTCGGCCTCGCCTTTGCGGTGCGGATGGCGACCCAGATCGCCCGCGGCGAGATGCTGCACAATCTTCTGATCGAGGAGCTCAACCACCGCGTCAAGAATACGCTTGCGGTTCTGCAGTCGATCGCCACCCAGACGTTCCGCAGCGCCAGCCGGGCGGAGCGCGAAAAGTTCGAGGGAAGGCTCGGTGCGCTGGCGGAGGCGCACAATTTGCTGAGCCAGGAAAAGTGGCAGGGCGCGGAGTTGCGGGAGGTGATTGCACGGGTGCTGCAGCCCTATCTGCTCAACAATCCGGAGCGGGTGCGGATGTTCGGGCCGCAGGTCCCGCTGTCGCCGCGGCTTGCCGTGGTGCTGTCGATGATCGTGCACGAGATCGCAACCAATGCCGCCAAATACGGCGCGCTGTCGAACGACACCGGCACCGTCGCGGTCGATTGGGAGATCCTTGAGGAAAGCGACGGGCGCAAGCTGCGGCTGATCTGGACCGAGACCGGCGGCCCACCCGTCACGGAGCCGGTGCAGCGCGGCTTCGGCTCGCGGCTAATCGAGCGCAGCGCGCGCGACCAGCTCGGCGGCGAAGCGACCGTCGACTTCCTGCCGCGCGGCGTCGTCTACACGCTGACCTGCGCGCTCGACAGCGACGAGTAATTATTTGAGCATCTGCGGCACGATCAACCGCGGCAGAAACAGCGAGACCTCGGGCCAGATGATCAGCGCAGCCAGCACCAGCAGCATCGGTACCAGCATGATGGCCGTGTCTTTGAGCGCATAGCGCAACCGAACGCCCGCGATCGAGCAGGCGATCATCAGGCACAGGCCATACGGCGGCGTCACCAGCCCGAACGCCAGCGAGACGATGGAGATAATCGCGAACTGAACGGGGTGCAGATCGACCGACTTCGCCAACGGCTCCAGCACCGTGCCGACAATGATGATCGCCGGAATGGCGTCGAGGAAGCAGCCCACGACCAGGAAGCAGAACGAGATGAAGAACCCTGCCGTGATCGCCCCCATGCCCCAGGTCGAGACGTTTGCCAGCAATTCCTGCGGAATCCTGTAGTAGGCCAGCAGCCAGCCGAACGCGCTCGCGGTACCGACGCAGAACAGCGCTACGCCGGCCAGACGTCCGGTATCCAGCAAGGCCTTGTAGAGTTCGCGCGCGCCGGTTTCGCGATAAAAGAATGCCGACAGCACGACAGAATAGAGCACCGCGACGCAGGCGGACTCGGTGGCGGTGAACCATCCCAGCAGGATGCCGCCGACGATGATGAACGGCGTCACCAGCGCCGGTATCGAGCGCCAGATGGCGTAGGCGATGTCGACCCAACTGGATTTCGGGTAGGTCGGGTAGCCGCGGCGTACGGCATAGACATGCACCGTCGCCATCTGCGCTCCGGCGATCAGCAATCCCGGCACGATGCCGGCCAGATACATTGCCGCGATCGAGGTCGAGATCAGCCCACCCCACACGATCATCAGGATCGAGGGCGGGATGATGACGGCGAGCACGGCGGAGACCGCGGTGATGGCGATGGAGAACGAGAGGTCGTAGCCCTCTTTGGTCTGGGCATCGATGAAGATTTTCGACTGGCTCGCGGCATCCGCGGTGGACGAGCCTGAGATGCCCGCGAAGAACACCGACAGCACGACGTTGATCTGCGCCAGCGACCCTGGCCAATGCCCAACCATCGAGCGCGACAGCGCGACCAGCCGGTCGGTGATGCCGCCGATGCTCATCAGGTTGGCGGTCAGGAGGAAGAACGGCACGGCGAGCAGGATGAACGAATTGTAGGCGTTGAAGGTCTCCTGCGCGAGCGTCATGATCGACAGGCGCGGCTCGATCAAAAGGATCGGCACACAGGCAAGGCCGAGCGCAAAGGCGACCGGCACGCGAATGATGAGCAGGCCGACGAAGACACCGAACAGGACCATGGCGGCCTGTCCGGCAGAAAGAACATTGCCGCTCATCGTTTTGCCCCAAGCAGAATCCGCAGCTCGTCGAGGATCTGTTCACCCGCAAACACGATCCACGTCACGCCGGCCACCAGCCATGCGACGTGGATCATCCAGAGCGGCAGATCCGCCAGCTCCGAGGTTCGGTTCCAGGCGAACCGCGTGAATTCGAGCCCGGCCCACACGAACACCAACGCCATCGCCAGCACGCCCAGCCGCGCGAGAATCCGTACCGCCGCCTCGCTTCGGCGCGACAGGTCAGGCCAGACGTCGACCTCGAAATGCTGCGACTCTCTGATGCCGACCATGGCGCCGATCATGATCGTCCAGATGAACAGGAAGCGCGCCATCTCCTCGGTCCAGATGTAGGACGGAATGAACGGCGTATAGCGCGAGATGATTTGCAGCGTGACCGGGATGACCAGAATGCCGACGCAGGCGGCGAGCAGGATTTCCAGCAGTTTCGCATAGGCCGCCGTCGCTCGGCGCCACAGCGACGGGTTAGGCGGCATCGATATTTCGGTCATCACGGCTCCGGGGATCACAATCACGAAATGGGGCAAGCCATCTGGCTTGCCCCGACTTCCTGCCGCGCAGGCAGCGACAATTCTCAGGCGACGTTGATCTTCTCGAAGATGCCCTCGGCGCCGATTTCCTTGGCGTAGGTCGCCATCACGGGATCGGCGAGCTTCTTCATGGCGTCGCGCTCCTCGAAGGGAACACGCTTGAGCTTGCCGGCCTTCTCCAGCGTGTCGAGCTTGACGACCTCCTCGCTCGACTCCAGTTGGCGGCCATAGTCGCCGGCTTCCTTGCCAGCCTTCATGATCGCATCCTGCAAATCCTTCGGCAGGGTCTTCAGCGTCTTCACCGAGAAACAGATCGGCCGGATCGATACCGCGTGTTGCGTCAGGTTGAGATGGGGCGCGACTTCGTAGAACTTCATCGCCTCGACACCGGCCGCCTCGTTCTCGCCAGCGGAAATCACGCCGTTCTGGATGGCGTTGTAGACTTCGTTGTAGGCGATCACGGTCGGGCTCATGCCGACGGCCGCAAATGTCTTCGACCAGATCGGCGCGCCCTGCACGCGCACCTTGAGGCCCTTGAGATCGGCGAGGTTCTTGAGCGGCTTGTTGGCGAAGATGTTGCGGATGCCACCTCCGGCATAGCCGATCAGAACCACCTCGGCCTTGGCCGCGACCTCATCGGCGACCGGCGCCAGAATGTTCGCTTCGACGACCTTGTTCATGTGCTCGATGCCCTTGAACACAAAGGGTGCATCGATAAACGGCGCCGCCTTGGCAAAGGTCGACATGTGGGCCGGCGAGACAATGCCGTAATCGACTGCCTTGCCCTGGGACATGTACTCGAAATACTGCTTTTCGAGCCCGAGTGATGAGTTCCTGTGCAGCGTGAAATTGATCGGCTTGCCGTAGTATTTCTTCACCAGCTCTTCAAAGCGCAGCAGCGCCCTGTTGAAGGCGTGATCGTCGTTGAACTGCACAGCCCCGTTGAGCGTGATGGGCGCTTGCGCCCTGAGGATCGATGGCATGCCCAAGACGCCGGCAGCCGCCGTCGCACCAAGGCCCGCAAGTACGGTTCTTCGCTTCATGGCGTTCCTCCCCTGTATGCCCGTCCCTTGTAAGCGGGACTTTGGCCTGGCCGACAACGCGGCCACTACCGCAAAGCGTATGCAAAACGGCGCGGCTGTGGAAGCCGATTTAAGTAGTATCCTCGGCAAATAGGCCGCAGACGGCCCAAGCGATGATTGCAATCATTCGGCCCCGCCCCGGCGGCGAGGGCCCAGCCGGTGTCCTTTTTTCGCAAATAGCCGCAAGCGCTCGTCAGGGCTTCGCCGCCCTATCAGTTGCCGAGGCAACGTCCTGCAATTCCGTCTGAAGCCGGCGGCGGTGCTCATGGCGCAGGCAACCGACACGCTACAACTGTTGCGCGACGTGAGGTCCGGTCCGCTCCGTCATGGTGCGCATGACGTGCGAGTACGCGGCTTGCCGCAATTTCCCATCACGCCTTATCTGAAAACCGGAATCTGAAGACCGGAGCTGAACTCTGCTGCATTTCATCAGGCGTCACCGCGTTACGGAAAATTCACGCGATCCATGCCGACATCCGGGCGGCACGTACCGCGAGCAATCGCATCATCTGTCGCCAAACCCCGTAGAAATCCGGTGCCTAGGCGCTGCACAGCAAGCATGCGAGCCAAAATCTGTGGCCATTGAACTCGCGGTGGTTGTGGTTTATCGAATATTTTGCCAAATGTAGAGGGCGGGGTTTTGCCAGGTACACCCCGGGTGTCGACAGCTTTAAGTGGTTGGCGATGCCGGTATCAGGATGCTTCCCATACGCGTGGTGCGTTTGGCTAGCCATCCCGCAAATCTCAGGATTCCCGTGGTTCCCTCTACTGACTCACGGTCCGACTGACTTTAACGCGGTAAAAATGGCTGAACCCCTGACCTACTTTTGCCAGGGTTTCCCGATTGAAGGACGGTAAAACCAGAATGAACAGATCAGCAGCGAAGAAGATGAAACAGCGCAGCGCCGGCAAACCCGATATCGAGTTGGGCAAGCGGATTCGCCTCCGGCGTGTGGAACAGAAAATCTCGCAAGCGGAGCTCGGCGACAAGCTCGGCGTCAGCTTCCAGCAGGTCCAGAAGTACGAGAAGGGCGTCAACCGTGTCGGCGCAGCTCGTCTTCAGCAAATCGCGACCGCGCTCGACGTGCCGGTGACGTTCTTCTACGACGGCGACGGCAAGGCGCGCGAAGTCGAGAGCCTGCTCTTCCTGGACAGCGCGTTCAGCCTGAGGCTGTTGCGTGCCTACAGCAAGATCAAGGACCAGACTGTACAACGTCAACTGGTGTCCTTGATGGAATCGATCGCCGCCAACGAGGGCTAGGCAATATCGCGCCTGGATCGCAGCACCGCGGACCCGATCAATCGACGCGAGAAATCGCCGGGTAGCCTGTTGCTGCGCTAGGCCTGATCTTGATCTGGGCCGGGACAAGATCGGTTCGCGCTAAATGGCGGAATCCGGCCGCATCGCAGCACGAAGCCTGTGCGGCACGTTCCGGCGAATAGTCGCGGGCTAAAGCTTGCGCAAAATCCCAACCACCGTCATGCCCATGCCCGCCACGCCGCCACCGCGTAAGCTTGGCCGGCCCCCTACACCAACGATCTCGGCTTCCCTCCCCGCACCCGTTCCGTCTCGACGCAACGCAAGATGCGACGATTGACCTCGGCGCGAAGCTTGTCCGACAATGGACCACGCCCCATGACCGGAAGCTGCAACCCAATGCTCGACATCGCCAAACCTGCCGAAATATCCCATGCCGACGGCAAGATCCTGCAAAGCGTCAGCGATGGCGTCGGCGTCATCACCTTCAACAATCCCGACAAGCGCAACGCGATGTCGCTGGAGATGTGGGAAGGGCTGGGCCACGCGCTGACCAGCTTGCGCGACAATCCCGACGTTCGCGTCGTAATCCTGGTCGGCGCCGGCGACAAGGCTTTTGTCTCGGGCGCCGACATCAGCCAGTTCGAGAAGACCCGGCACAACGCGGCGGCCTCGGAGGAATATTCGAAGCGGAGCGAGGCGCAGCGTGCGCTGCTCGCGAGCTACCCGAAGCCGACGATCGCCTGCATCCGCGGCTTCTGCCTCGGCGGCGGCATGCAGGTGGCGATGCTCACGGACATCCGTATCGCCTCCGACAACAGCCAGTTCGGCATTCCCGCGGCAAAACTTGGCATCGCCTATGGCTATGACGGTCTCAAACATCTGGTCTCGCTGGTCGGGCCATCCTGGGCGCGGCTCATCATGTATACGGGCATGCGCATCGACTCCGCTGAAGCGCTGCGCATCGGGCTGGTCGATCGCGTGCTGCCCGATGCGGAATTATCGGACGCCACTATGGAGATCGCACGCACCATCTCCGGCAACGCGCCGCTGGCGATCAAAGCCGCCAAGATCACCATTGCCGAAGTGCTGAAGGACGAAAGCAAGCGCGACATGGATGCGATCAAACAGATCGGCATGGCCTGCATGGATAGCGAAGATTTTCGCGAAGGCCGGACGGCCTTCATGGAAAAGCGCAAGCCTCAGTTCAAGGGGAGGTAATCTGTCGGGCGAACCGAGACGGCACGCACTGCAGCCTGGGGCGCAACCATCTTCCCGTCGTCCCGGCCTTGAGCCGGGATCCATACTCCGCGGCCCATCGGTGACACGCAGGCGTCCGATACCTTCCGCAACAACAAGCGCCGCAGGGTATGGGTGGCGGCTCAAGGCCGGGACGACGGGTGAAGGTTGTCCTACAGCGCAGCCAGTACCGCCTTCGTAATATCCGCCGTGCCGTTGCTGCCGCCGAATTCCATCGGCTTGATTCCGCCGGCATAGGCCTTGTCCACCGCGCGCTCGATGCGCTCGCTGGCTTCTGCCGCGCTTTCGAGGCCGTGCTTGTCGGCGAGCCAGTCCATCATCATCGCGGCCGACAGGATCATCGCGGTGGGATTGGCCTTGCCCTGCCCCATGATATCGGGCGCGGTGCCGTGGCACGGCTGGAACACGGCGTAGCGGTCGCCGATATCGGCTGAGGGGGCCATGCCCAGCCCTCCGATCAGACCGGCGGCGAGGTCGGAGAGAATGTCGCCGAACATGTTCTCCGTCACCATGACGTCGAAGTCCCAGGGCCGTTTCACCAGCATCAGCGAACAGGCGTCGACATAAAGCCGATCGGCCTTGACGCCGGGATGGCGGTTGGCGGCGTCATCGAACATCTCGCGAAAGAACGCGAACGCCCTGAACACGTTTGCCTTGTCGACGCAGGTCAGGCCGCCGTTCGTCTTGCCGCGCGCCTTGCGGCGTTCGGCGAGGCGGAACGAGAATTCAAACAGCCGCTCCGAGGTCTTGCGGGTGATGACGAGCGTCTCGCGCGCCTCGGTATCCGTCACGACGCCCTTGCCCATCGAGGCGAACAGGCCTTCAGTGGATTCCCGGATCAGCACGAGATCGATGCCGCGCTGGTCGGCGCCGACGATCGGGCTCGGCACGCCCGGAACGAGCCGCGCCGGGCGCACACCGGCATAGAGATCGAAATGGAAGCGCAATTCAATCTGCGGGGCGATCTCGGTGTTATCAGGATAGCGCACCGATGGCAGGCCGCAGGCGCCGAGCAGGATGGCGTCCGCCTCTTCGCACAGCCGCACCGTGCTGTCAGGCATCGATTTGCCGGTCGCCAGATAATTGTTGGCGCCGGCCGGGGCGTCGGTGAAGCGAAACTTCAGATCGCTGGTCGCCTCGATCTTGCGCAGCACGTCGATCGCCGGCGCCATCACTTCAGGGCCAATGCCATCGCCGCCGAGCACGGCGATGTGGAGGGCGTTATTTGCGGACATGGGGTTCCTTCGTCGCTCATTTGCGCCAAACTTTGAAAGTTCGTCATGCCCGGGCAAAAGCGCGAAGCGCGTCTTCGCGCTTTTGCCCGGCCATGACGGAGAAAGACGACGCGCTTCTACGGCGTCAGCACCGCGCGGCCGACCAGTTTGCCTTTCTGCAAATCGGTGAGCGCTTCATTGGCTTTGGCGAGCGGCATCGTCGTCACCGGGATCGGCGCGATCATCTTGTTGCGGACGAGTTCGAGCAGCTCCTGGGTTTCGCGCAGATTGCCGACATAGCTGCCCTGGATCGTGATCGCCTTGATCGGGATCAGCGGCAAGGCCCAGGGCGCGCCGCCGCCGAACAGGCCGACGATGACAAGCTTGCCGCCCTTGGTCAGGCAATCGAAGCCTAGTTGCGTAGTCTGGGCATTGCCGACGAGATCGATCACGGCGCGAATGGGTCCGCCGGCCGCCTTCGCCAGTTGCTCCAGCGCGTCCGGCGCCCTGCCGTCAACGGTGGCGAGCGCGCCGGCCGCTTCGGCGGCTTCGCGCTTGCGCGCATCGATGTCGACGACGATGGCGCCCTTGCCGCCCATCGCCTTCAACAACGACAGCGCCATCAGGCCGAGCCCGCCGGCGCCGAAGATGACGATCGGCGAGCTGAAGGCGAATTCGACCTTCTTCAATGCGCTATAAGTCGTGACGCCGGAGCAGGCATAGGGCGCCGCGGTGACGGGATCGAGTCCCTTCAGGTTCAGGAGATACTTCGGATTCGGCACCGTCATGTGGTCGGCATAGCCGCCGTCGCAATAGACGCCGAGCGAGTTCGGCTTGACGACGCACATGTTCTCATCGCCGCCGACACACGTCGCGCATTTGCCGCAGCCGAGCCAGGGGTAGACCAGCGCCGTGTCGCCCACTTTGAGATCGCCCTTGTCGGCGGCGCTGACCTCAGGCCCGAACGCCACCACCTCGCCGACCGTCTCGTGCCCCATCGTGCGCGGCAGCGACACGCCACGGTCCTTCAGCGACAGCGGCTTGCGGCCGTGGCCGAGATCATAGCCGCCTTCCCAGATATGGAGGTCGCTGTGACAGACGCCGGCCGCCTTCACCTTGATCAGCACCTGCGTGCCTGTGGGCTGCGGCGTCTCCTGATCCACCTCTTTCAGAGGTGCGTTGAACTCGGCGACCTGAAAACTCTTCATCGCTTCTCTCCCGTCGATGGTTCTTGATCTTATACAGGCTCTTGGCACAGGTATTTCTTGCGCGGACATTGCCACGTCCGCCCCATCGAGACAAATGTAGGCGACGCTCACCCGGTATTCAGATCAGCGGGTGATGGCAAGCCGCGAACTGGCCCGGCGCCACGGCGCGCAGTTCCGGCATTTCGTCGCTGCATCGCTGATCCGCACGGGGACAGCGGGTGCGAAAGCGGCAGCCGGACGGCGGCGCGATCGGCGATGGCGGCTCGCCCACCGGCACGGTCTCGGTGGGGCGAACGTCCGGATCGGGCACCGGAATCGCCTCGATCAGCAGCGCGGTATAGGGATGCGCCGGCTTCGCGAAGAGCTGCTCGGAAGGGCCGACTTCGCACAACCGGCCGAGATACATCACCGCAACACGGTCGCTGACGGCTTTCACCACCGCGAGATCGTGTGCGATGAACAACAGCGTCAAGCCGAACCGGGCCTTCATCTCTTCCAGCAGGTTGAGGATCTGGGCGCGAATGGAAACGTCGAGCGCGGAGACCGGCTCGTCGCAGACGATGAACTCCGGATTGAGAATGAGCGCGCGCGCGATGCAGATGCGCTGGCACTGCCCGCCGGAGAATTCATGCGGCAGCCGCCCCACCACCAGGGTCGGGTCGAGCCCGACCGCGCTCAACACCTCGTCGACGAGTTGCCTGCGCTTCTCCGGATCCTTGACGCCAGCGATCACCAGCGGCTCGGCGACGATGTCGCCGATCTTGCGGCGCGGATTGAGCGAGGCAATCGGATCTTGAAAGATCAATTGCACGCGCCGGCGCATCAGCCGCAAGGCGTCGCCCTGCATCGTCGTGAGATCGTGACCGTCGAACAGAACCCGCCCCGCTGTCGGCCGGCGCAACTGCAAGACCGCGCGCCCAAACGTCGATTTTCCGCAGCCGGATTCGCCGACCAGACCCAGCGTTTCGCCGCGGGCGATCTGCAAGGACACGCCGGACACGGCATGAACGACCTTGGTGCCGACGGGATATTCCACGACCAGATCGTCAACCGCGAGCAGCGGTTCGCCTGAAGCGGCCGACACGGCTTGCTGCATCATGCGCTGGCCCCCGCATGGATTTCGATCGGGTGGAAGCAGGCGTATTGATGTTCCCGCGATTCGGCTTCCGTCAATGCCGGCTTCTCGGTCCGGCAGCGGGCCACCACATAGCGGCAGCGCGGCGAGAACGAGCAGCCCTGCAGCGGCCGGGTTGGATCGGGCGGACGCCCCGAGATCGCCGGAAGCGGCGTGTGGGGCGCGGCATCCAGTTTGGGAAGCGCCGCCAGCAGCGCTTCGGTATAGGGCATCCGCATCTTCTTGAACAACGCAGGCGTCGGGGCGCGCTCGACCACGCGGCCGGCATACATCACGGCAACCTCATCGGTGCGACCGGCAACGACGCCGAGATCATGGGTGATCAGGATCATCGCCATGTGGCGGCGGCGCTGCTCGCGCGCCAGGAGGTCGAGAATTTGCGCCTGGATCGTCACGTCGAGCGCGGTGGTCGGCTCATCGGCGATCAGGAGCTTTGGTTCGCACGACAGCGCAATCGCGATCGCAACGCGTTGGCGCATGCCGCCGGAAAGCTGGTGTGGATACTGCGCCAGCCGCTGCTCGGGCGCGGGGATGCCGACGGCTGCGAGCAGTTCGATGCTACGTTTGGTGGCGGCGGCCACATCCAGTTCGAGATGCTCCTGCAGCGTCTCGATCAACTGGGTGCCGATCGTGAGCACCGGGTTGAGCGAGGTCATCGGGTCCTGGAATACGACCGCCAGCGACCGGCCGCGCAGCTTGCGCAATTTCTCCGGCGGGATCTGCAGCAGGTCCTGCCCGTCGAACATCACCCGGCCGGAGAGCTTTGCTTTCTTCGGCAGCAACTGCAGGATCGCCCGCGACAGCATGGTCTTGCCGCAGCCGGACTCGCCGACGATGCCAAGCGTCTGGCCGCCGCCGACGGTGAGGTCGACACGATCTACCGCGCGCAGATTGCCGCGCGGGGTCGGCAGGTCGACAGAAACGTCCTCAACGGAAAGCAGCGTACTATCGGTCACAGCGCGCCCTGACGTGGATCGGTGAGCGCCCGCAGCGTGTCACCGACGAGATTGAAGGACAGCACGGTCAGGAACATCGCGATCGCCGGCAGGAAGGCCAGCCTCGGCGCCACGTCGAGGCTCTCACGCCCCTCCCCGATCATGCTGCCCCAGCTCGAGATTGGCGGCGGCACGCCAAGGCCGAGGAATGACAAGGCGCCCTCAACCACGATGGTGACCGCAACGGCGAGCAGGAAGAAGGCCAGGAGCGGCAGCATGACATTGGGCAGCAACTCGCGCAGCAGGATGCGCGCATCGGTCGCGCCAAGCGCCTGTGCCGCGATCACGAATTCACGCCGCGCCAGCGTCAACGTCGCCGCCCGCGCCACCCGCATAAAGGCGGGAACGCCGAGGAAGCCAAGAATGAGAGTGAGATTGAGAATCGACTGGCCAAGAAAGGCGGTCACGGCCAGCGCCAGGATCAGCGGCGGAAACGCCAGCAGCACGTCCATGCTGCCGACCACCGTCGACTCGAACCGGCCGCGGAAATAGCCGGCGAGCATGCCGAGCGCCCCGCCGATCGTGAGCCCGATCACCGGCGCGCACAGCCCAACCACAAGCGAGATCCGCGCGCCGTAGATGAGCCGGGACAGTTCGTCGCGCCCAAGGCCATCCGTTCCGAGCCAATGCTCCATGGAAAACGGGGCGCGCCGCTCCAGCATATCCATGTCGGTCGGGCTCGGCAGCGGCAGCACGGCGGCAAAGATCGCCACGGCAAACATGAAGGTCATCCAGCCGATCGCCGTCCAGAACAGCAGCCCCAGCCTGCGGCCGCGCTTTGCCGGTTGCGCTGCAACGCCTTCGTCGATCGTGAGTTCAAGCGTGGCCATGACGGATCCTGGGATCGAGGACGGCATAGAGAAGATCGACGATGAAGTTCATAATCACGAAACCGGCGGCAACCAGCAGCACCACGCCCTGCAGGATGATGAGGTCGCGGGTATAAATCGCGCCGATCAGGAGCCGGCCGATCCCCGGAAGCGCGAAGATCGTCTCCACGATGACCGTGCCGCCGATCAATCGCCCGATATTGATGCCGGTGACCGTGACCAGCGTGAGCGACGAGGGCTTCAGCGCGTGTACGAACAGGATGCGTGAGGCCTTCAATCCCTTGGCTTTCGCCAGCGCAATATAATCTTCCTGCAGCGTTGCGATCATGTCGGAGCGCAGCACCCGCATGATGCCCGGCCATTCCGCCAGCGCCAGCGTCAGCGACGGCAGCACCATGAAGCGCAGATTTGCGACGGGGTCTTCGGTAAACGGAACGTAGCCCGTCGCCGGCAGCCAGCGCAGCTCCACCGCGAACAAATAGATCAGCAGGATCGCCGACAGGAAGGCCGGCACGGAGAGCATGGCAAACGCGCTGCCGGTCATGAAGCGATCGAAGGCGCTGCCGCTGCGGGCCGCGCACACGATCGCCAGGGGAACGCCGATGACGAGGCCCATGATCTCGGCCAGGAGCATCAGCTCGATCGATACCGGCAGCCGTTCAGTCACCGCCTGCAGCACCGTTTGCCCGGTGCGGAACGACCGGCCGAAGTCACCCTGCAGGATGTTGCCGAGCCAGCCGAAATAACGGATCCAGACCGGTTGATCGAGCCCCATATCCTTGCGAAGCGCTGCAACGTTTTCGGGCGTCGCCTGATCGCCGAGAATCGTATAGGCGAGATCGCCCGGCAGCAGCGACGCGATGAAGAACGTCAACAGCGATACGGCGATCAGGACCGGTGTCAGGTACAGAAGCCTACGCGCGACAAAGAACAGCATGGAAGGTCATTCCAGCCAGGCGTCCGATACGTCGATCACCCCATGATAGATTTTTGGCAGGCCCTTCAGCTTGGACGTGGAAATTGCGTAATAGGTGTTCTGGAAAGTCCAGAACCAGATCGCCTCCTTGTTCACGATGCGGCTGACCGCGCAATAATCTTCGATCCGCTTCTCCAGATCGGCCGTGACCCGTGCATGATCCAGTAGCCGGTCGAGCTCCGGATTGGAATAGTTTGCAAGTGCAACCGGACTGCCGGTACGGAAATTGGCATACATCTGCGGATCGGGATCGGCGAGATCGACGATCCGCCACCCTATCACCTGAAACTGGCGCATGAAGGCGCGTGGCGGGAACGTAGCTTGATCGACCTGCTCGATCTCCGCATTGGCGCCAGCCCGTTTCCAGAACTGCTGCAGCACCTGACCGATGGCGCGGCCGCGCGGCGTCGCGGTGACCAGCACCTTGAACTCGACCGGCTTGCCATAGTCCTTGATCAGCGCCTTTGCCTTCTCGAGGTCTTCGGGAAGCGCACCATCGTCCTTGCACTTGACCCAGGAACCGTCGCCATAGGGATTGCTCGCGGGGCGCGCGAGGCCATTGGTGATCGCCTGCGACATCTTCTTGCGGTCGAGCGCCATCACCAACGCCTGGCGCACGCGGACATCATCGAACGGTGCGACCTTGGTGTTGAAGGCGTAAACCTGCGCGCCGGAGCCAGCGTAGGTGTGCACCTTCATCTTTGGGTCTTTCTGCGCCTTCATGATGTTGTCGGCGTCGTATTCGTCGTCCCAGACGATATCGGCTTCGCCCGACTGCAGGCTGGCAAAGCGCGACTGCGCATCCGGCAGCGGTTTCAAAATGATGCGGTCGAGATAGGGATGGCCCTTGTTCCAGTAATCGGGATTCTTTTCCAGCACCATGCGGTCGCCCGCGGTCCATGACTTCAGAATATAGGGACCGGTGCCGACCGGGTTGCGGTTGTAGTCGTCGCCCTTGGTCTTCCATGCCGTCGGCGAGTGGACAACATTGTTTGAACTCTGAATGGTCATCAGTGCAGGCTGGTTCACCTGCGGATCATTCAGATTGTAGACCACCGTCAATTCATCAGGCGCCTGCACGTTATTAACGTAGGCGATGTAGAAAGCGCAGCGGCATTTGTTGGCCGGATCCTTCTGCCGGTCAAAGTTCTCCTTGACCGCTTGCGCATTGAACGGCGTGCCGTCGTGAAACTTGACGCCCGGGCGCAACTTGAAGGTCCAGGTCTTGTAGTCGTCCGAATGCGTCCAGGACAACGCCAGCTTCGGTACCGCCTTGCCGTTGTCGTCGAGCGCGACGAGCGTGTCGAAGATCGCAGCGGCCGCGGTTTCCACCGCCGTATCGTAAACACCAACCTTCAGCGGATCGAAACCGGGAATATCCAATTCGAGGCCGACCGTGATGCTGCCGCCCGGCTTCTGCGCGTTGGCGGGCATTGCCGACAACGCCACGCCAAATCCCGCCACAAGGAATATTCGCGCGAGCGCGCTCGAACGGATCGCCGCTTTCATGGATGTTCCCTCCGATATGTCGTTCGTCCGGTATTCCGGATCGTCGATGGCTGCCCGCAAGATTGTCTGGAAACGCAGTGGCGGGCAAGGCTGTTCACACGCCGCGGATGAAACGCCGCAGGTTGATGTTTCGCTATGCGGACCGTGCTGTCAGACGCGCGCGGTCGCCTGCGCCTTGCCGGCAAAGGCTGCGATTTCATCCTCTGACAGGCCGGTCTCCTTCAGGTAGGCGCGCGTGTGCTCGCCGAGCGTCGACATGCGCCGCGCCGCCGACACGTTGGCGCCCGACATGCGGAACGGCAGATTGAGCACTTTGAAGGTGCCGCCACCGTCCTCGACCTCGGCCAATGCGCCGCGGTGGGCAATCTGCGGATCGCGCAGCGCCTCGGCGACGGTGCGATAGGCCGATGAGGGAACGCCGCGCGCATTGAGAGCCGCGAGGCACTGCTCGGTCGTCACGGTGCGTGACCACGCCTCGACGCCGTCGATCAGGCTCGTCCAGTTTTCCCGCCGATCGGAATATTTGGCGAAGCGCTGATCGCTCACCCACTCGGGGTGACCGATCACCTGCATCAGGCTCTGAAAAGTTTTCTCGCTGGCGATCGCCATCATCACATAGCCGTCCGTCGTCTCGATCGGGCCGAACATCGGCCGCTGCGTCGGCTTCACTTCGAATTGCGACCATTGCAGTTCGTTCAACGTCAGGCTCAGCATGGATTCGAGCATCGAGACGTCGATATGCTGGCCCTGCCCGGTTGCCGCGCGCTGATACAGCGCCGCCGAAATGGCGCCGAACGCATAGACACCGGTGAGCACGTCGGCATGATAGATGCCGCAATAATCCGGCCGGCTTCGTCCCGGCTGGTAGGCCAGATGCGCCATCTCATAGCCCGAGGCTGCGTGAATCACCGGCGCATAGGCCGGCAGCTCCGCCGACGGCCCGGTCTGGCCGTATCCCGAGATCGAGCAATAAACCAGCTTCGGGTTGAGCCCATGCAGCGAGGCGTAGTCGAGCTTCAGTCGCCGCATCACGCCCGGACGGAAATTCTCCACCAGCGCATCCGCGGTCGCGACCAGCCGGCGGACGGCCTCCAATCCCTTTGGCGACTTCAAATCCAGAACCAGGCTGTTCTTGCCGACATTGAGCTGGCCGAAGGCGGTTGAGCAATTATTCCGCAGCGGCGGGCGGGTCCGCATCGTCTCGCCTTCCTCGGTCTCGATCTTGATAACCTCCGCTCCCATATCGGCGAGCATTCGTGTACAGTGGGGGCCGGCAATCGTGGTTGAGAAATCGAGGACCCGCAGGCCTGCGAAGCTGCCTGTCAAATTCCTCTGATCATTGCCGGCTATGGTCATTGCGTGAAGCTCCTTCGGCCTTTTGCGGCCGTTCGTTTTGGTTGGCGGCCGTGACCCTAAATTGTGCAGCGTCGACAGGAAAGTAGTTCGGTTAGGAACGACCGCCCCCTGCGCGCGTTGTAACAGGTAAGGAAATTGGACCCATTCTTGCATAAGTGACATTGCGGCAGGTACGAGGACGCTTGTCTTGAAGGTCTTGTTCGTCACCACTGAAATGGATGACTTCGTCCGGGTGGGCGGTCTCGCCGCCGTATCCGCCGCCCTGCCCCGGGCGCTGCGCCGCTGGAGCGACGTCCGGGTCATGCTGCCCGGTTATCGGGACATCATCGAACAGTTCACCCACATTGAAATCGTTGGGGAATGCCCCGCTCTGGCGGAGATGCCGGCCTGTTTGCTCGGGCGGGCGTCGACCAAGGATGACCTGCCGGTTTACGTCCTGCTCTGCCCGCAGCTTTACGACCGGCCGGGCAATCCCTATGGCGACGAATCGGGGCGCGACTGGCCGGACAACGACATCAGGTTCGGCCGCTTCGCATCCGCCGCCGCCGAGCTTGCCGCGGGCACCCTGGACAAGAATTGGGCAGCGGACCTGATCCATGCCAACGACTGGCAGGCCGCGCTGGCGCCGGCCTATCTGGCATGGAGAGGCTCAAAGCTCCCCTCGATACTGACCATCCATAACCTCGCCTATCAGGGACTGTTCCCGCCGGACTCGCTGCGCCGGATCGGCGCGCCCGAAAGTTCCTTCCACATCGACGGGCTCGAGTTCTACGACCATGTCTCGTTCCTCAAGGGCGGCCTGGTCTACGCCTCGCATCTGACCACCGTCAGCGCCACCTATGCCAAGGAAATCACGACGCGCGAACTCGGCTGCGGGCTCGAAGGCCTGCTGCAGCGCCGCTCGAACGCGGCGCAACTGACCGGCATCTTGAACGGCATCGACGAAAGCTGGGATCCCAGCGCCTGCGCGCATCTGGCGCAGACCTTCGCCCCCGGCGACTGGGAAGGCAAGCAGGCGAATGCCGATTACGTCCGCAAGCAGTTCGGCCTGGCATTGTCGCGCGGTCCGCTGTTCGGCCTTGTGGCCCGCCTGGTTCACCAGAAGGGCGTCGACCTCGTCCTGTCCGCCGCCGACGAAATCATCGGGGCCGGCGGGCAGATCGTGGTGACCGGCAGCGGCGAGGCCCAGATCGAACAGGCGCTGGTCAACGCGCACCGCCGCAGGCCGGATGCAATCGGCGTCGTCATCGGCTTCAACGACGCCCAGGCGCGGCGGATTTTTGCCGGCAGCGATTTCACGCTGATGCCGTCGCGGTTCGAACCGTGCGGGCTGAGCCAGATGTATGCGCAGCGCTTTGGTTCGCTGCCGATCGGTCACCAAACCGGCGGGCTGGCGGAAACCATCAAGGACGGCGAAACCGGATTCCTGTTTCCGAAGCCGTCCGCGGAATCCTTCCTCGGCGGTGTCAAGCGCGCATTCGATGCGTTCCGCGCCAAGGACCGCCTCGACGCGATGCGGCGCAGCGCAATGGCGCGGTCGTTTAGCTGGGATCTGTCGGCCGCCTGCTACAGCGCGCTGTATCGCAAGACGATCGCGCCTTCCATCATCGCGTAACTCGCGACTATTCCGCCGCTTCCGGCATGACTTCCATCTGCTCGTGAAGAATGACGCCGGAGAGCGGATCGAACTCGCCGACCCACGGCTTCTTCTCGAGTACCGACCTGGTGTGGCGGTAACCGGCGTCCCATCGCTGCGTGATTCCGGACGGACTGAAATCGATGTCCTTGGTGTGGTCCTCGCGGCTGAGCTGCGGGGCGAGCAGCCGCACGACATGCATCCGGGTCGGGCAGCCGTAACCCGTGAGCTCCCTCACCGCCTCGCTGCTGCGCTCGGATTCCGGCAGGCGCGCCGCGAGCTGGTTGATGACATGGCGCAGCCGATGCGCCTGCTGCTGCCGCGCAATGTGGCTGGCGATACGGCTCGAATACTGCACGTCCTTGTGGCGGTTGAGCACCTCCGCCATCGTGGTCGGCTCGGTGCCCGACGGATTCCACAGATGCACGGCGAAGATCAGCGAGTTCTTGCGCGGATTGTCGTCAAACACGGCCTCTGTCGGCGTGTTCGATAAGATACCGCCATCCCAATAAAGCTCGCCGTCGATACGTATCGCCGGGAAGGCCGGCGGCAGCGCGCCCGACGCCATGATGTGCCTGACGCCAAGTTCGCCATCGCGGCTGTCGAAATAGCGCATCTGGCTGGTGCGGACGTGGGCGGCGCCGACCGTCAGGCGTGGCGTGCACTGATTGACCAGATTGAAATCCACCAGCTCCGTCAGCGTCCGCTCCAGCGGCGAGGTCGAGTAATAGCCGGCATTGTCGGCGCCGAGCGGATAGCTGTCGCCGGCATGGGCCAGCGGGTTGGGCCGGAAGAAGCCGGGAATGCCGTTGGTCACCGTCGACCAGTAAGAGAGCTTTTCGTTGAAGCCCGGAAAGATGTCGCGAAAGCTCCAGATCGGATTCTGCTCCATCTTCTTCCAGAATTCGCGCAGGCGCGACAGCCGGTTCTGCGGCGCGTTGCCAGCGATCAGGCTGGCGTTGATGGCGCCGATCGAGGTGCCGATGATCCAGTCCGGCTCGATGCCGGCCTCATGCAGCGCCTGGTAGACGCCGGCCTGATAGGAGCCGAGCGCGCCGCCGCCCTGCAGCACCAGCACGACCTGGCCCGGCTCGGACCTGGCCAGCGATCGCAAGTTCGAAGAACCGACATTCTGAATATCTTCCATGGCACGCTCCCTCGGATGTTTTGTGGCCTAGTGTGAGGTCCAGCCGCCATCGACCGGCAATGCCGTGCCGGTGATCGATGCTGCTGCATCGCTGGCGAGAAAAACCGTCAGCGCACCCAATTCCTCAACGCTCGCAAAATGCTTGTTGGGCTGCTGGGCCAGCAGCACGTCGTGAATGACTTTCTCGCGGGAAATCCCGTGCGCCTTGGCCTGGCCGTCGATCTGCGCCTCGACCAGCGGCGTATAGACGTAACCCGGACAGATCGCATTGCAGGTGATGCCGTCCTCGGCGGTCTCCAGCGCAGTCACCTTGGTCAGGCCGACGATGCCGTGCTTGGCCGCGACATAGGCCGCCTTGAACGGCGAGCCGACCAATCCGTGGGCGGAAGCGATGTTGATGATCCGCCCGAACTTGTTCTGGCGCATCGCCGGCAGCGCCAGCCGCGTGGTGTGAAACGCCGACGACAGGTTGATCGCCAGGATCGCATTCCATTTCTCGACCGGAAACTTATCGAGCGGCGCGACGTATTGAATGCCGGCATTGTTGACCAGGATATCCAGCCGCCCGTGGCTGGCGACGGTCGCCGCGATCATCTCGGCGATCGCATCGCTGCTGGTCATGTCGGCCGCGGAATAGCTGACCTCGACGCCGAAATCGGCGGCCAACTGGTCTTTGGTCCTGTCGATCTCGGCCGCGGCGCCAAGGCCGTTCAGCACGACCGTGGAGCCTGCTTCCGCCAGCGCGCGGGCAATCCCGAGCCCGATACCACTGGTCGAACCCGTGACCAGTGAGACCTTGCCGGCCAGCGCTCGCGGAGCCGCGGCATCTTGCGTTTTGAGCTGGATAGTCATGGCCGTCCTTTCGGGTGGGATTCAGCGCCTTACGCTGACCATCTCCGCTCCACCCTGCCCGGCCGCCTTCAATTAAGGAAATGCCGTCTGGCTTCCGAAACCATACGCCGGCGCTATCGCGGTTATGTTGTCATCGGACGCCGCGATCGGGTACGTTCTCCGCACCATAGACCGAGGCACGACCATGGAGATGCATCAGGTTCGCTACTTCCTCGCGGTCGCGCGTGTACTCAACTTCACACGCGCCGCCGACGAGTGTAATGTCACGCAACCGTCGCTGACGCGGGCCATCAAGCAACTGGAGGCCGAACTCGGCGGCGATCTGTTTCGCCGCGAGCGCCCTGCCGCGCAATTGACCGAACTCGGCCAGCGCATGCATCCGCTGCTCAAGCAATGCTACGAGGCAGCGACCGGCGCGCGCGAACTTGCCTCATCCTTCAAAAGCGGCGAAGTCGGCGCGCTCCGGATTGCGCTGACCCATTCCGTCGACCTGTCGCTTTTGATTCCGCATCTCGACCAGATCAAGCGGATGTTCAATCGCCTGGAGTTCCGCTTTCTGCGCGGCAACGCCCGCGAGGTCGCCGAGTTTCTTAAGAAAGGCGAAGCCGAACTTGGCATTGCCGCCGAAATCAGCGAAGAGTGGGACCGCCTCGACACCTGGCCGCTGTTCACGGAAAACTTCCAGCTTGTCGTCAACAAGAACCATCCGCTGGCGGCCCGCGAGAAAATCGACTTCGGCGATCTTCGCGCCGAGCAATTGCTGTCGCGAAACTACTGCGAACATGCGGCGCGCGTGAACACTTCGCTGCGCGAGCACGGGCTCGACGTGGATCGCAGCCATGAAATCGCGTGTGAACGCGATTTGATCGAACTCCTGGAAGCCGATATCGGCGTCGCCGTAGTGCCCGATACCGCCTCGATCCCGCCGACGCTGAAGCGTGCCAATGTCGAGGGGCTGGATGCGCGGCGGACTGTGAACCTCTATGGCGTTGCCGGGCGTGAGCGGACGGCCGTGGCGTCCGCCGTGATGCGCATGCTGCGCGGTGCCGACTGGCAGCAATTTATGCACAAGGACGGAATCGCATAAGAAAGATTTCCTGCACGTCGGCCTCTGCGCGCGAGGCCGGATCGAGCCTTCGGCTGATGCTCCGGAACCGTCTCCCATTTCGGGAATTTCCTTAGTTGACGCGAGACCGCCGCGGCCAACAAGGGAAATCAGCCATGCCGCAGATCCATACCGACAAGCAGCCCGTTACCCAGATCACGATCATCGAGTCAGAGCCCGAGAAGCAGGCCGAGGCATTATCCGTCATGACCGAGCGCGCCCGCTTCATGGCGACTCAGCCGGGTTTCGTCTCCATCAGCCTGCATCGCAGTCTCGATGGCCGCCGCATCGTCAACTATGTGCAATGGCAGAATCGCGATCTGCTGCGATCGGCCCATCAATCGCCGGAATTTCGCAAACGGTGGGGTCATTTCGACGAGATAACGAGCGAGATCGATCCTCATCTGTACGAGGTTTCTGCGATCATGGACAGCGGACGTTAAGCATCGCAGCTCGATCCATGCCCCTTTGACTCGCTCAATAAGGAACGAGCGAAGATGCTGCGGGCATTGATGTAGAACATTGAGAAGGCTGCCGTCCGGCCCGAAAGATTCTGAAACTTCTCGGCACACCGCGGCGCCATCTTTCCGGTGACCGCTTCAAGGCAACGGATCGGCCCAATGTGCCCGAGCGCCGCCAAACCGACGCCGGCCATGCGGCGGGCACGGACACGCAACATCCGCAAGGCCCAGACGGCGAAACGCAAGCGCGCCTCCCGCTAAGCACAGTGCGAGGTTGGCGAGGAGTTACCGCTCGTCGCTTGCGCTCTTCAGCGCGGCAATCAGATCGTCGATTTCCATACGCTTGCGAAAATCCGGATCGACGAAGCGCGCCTTCACCAATCCGTCGCGGCCGACTACGAAGGTCGCCGGGATCGGCAGCACCCAGCCGTCATTGCCCTGGAAGCTCGCCATATCCTGGTATGACAAGAGCCGCTGGATTTCGCTGCCGAGCCAAATCGCAAGATTGAGCGACAGCGCGTAGCCGTTGTCGAGGTCTGTCAGCACCGGAAACGGCGCTTCCGCCTCGGATTTGAACTTCTCGGCATAGGCCTGCGTCTCCGGCATGATCGCAACCGTTTGCGCGCCCAAGGCCTTAATCCGGTCCTGGGCCTGGATCACCGCCCGCACGTTCAGCCGGCAATAAGGGCACCAGTGACCGCGATAAAACATCACCGCGACCGGGCCGCGCTCGGTCAGTGATTTCAGGCTAACCAGCCGCCCGGTTTCGTCCGGCAGCAGGAACGGCGGCATCACCTCGCCCGGTCGCGGCGCGTTTTCGCCGCCGCCATTTTCATTGACGCGCGCCACCAGCCGGTCGACCGCCTCGCCATAGGCCGGAAAGATCTCCCGCCCCGCCGCGGCATAGGCCTCGAGTTGCTCGCGCAAGGTGCCTTCCATGTCGCGGCACTGCAGGAACGCCAGCTTGAGGCGTTCGGCGTTCGCGGGCGATAGCGTTGTCGTCATGGTGGGCTCCGGCATATCAGCATTATTTTCCGGTCCGGGCCGCCCCGCAAGGGCGGCCCAAACGTTTCAGCGCCCAAAGGCTCAGGGCAGATAGAAGTTACCGGTCGGGTCGAGCATGCCCGAGGTCGAATAGAGCTGGCCCTTGTCCATGAAGAATACAGTGTTGCTCGGCACCTTCCTGGCGTTCTTCATCATCGCATCGTGGTTCTTCGGCGTCGCTGCCATGGCCATCGCCGACATTTTGCCGGGGCCGGCATACATATAGGCCATGCCCGGATTGAATTCCCAGGGAACTTGCGAGAAGGCCGTGGTGGCAATGGCGGCAAACGCCGCGGCGGCGATCAGGGTCTTGGAAAAGGTTTTCATGGGGATTCCTCCGGAGGATGAATGGTGACGCCCGCCAATCGGGCGCTGTCCCATCAGAGTGCCGCCTGACCTGAATGAGAAATGCCGTTGCACAATCGGTTCGATAGCTGCGACGTATCGAGAGGTGGCCAATAGCCCAGCGCTATCGACTTCAGAGCAAATGCGCATTTCATATTGGCCGGCTGAGCTTTCATCCTGTCCTCGAAGGCATGCGCCCAACGACAGGAGATTTCCGATGACAGCTCAATTGACGAACCGCCTTGCAAATTTCTGTGCCTCGCTACTGCTGGCCCTGCTGATCCTTTCCGTCGTCTCCACTGCACGCGCTGACAGCGACGATGGTATCGTTCGCGTCAAGAGTGCGGTGCCGATGGCAGAAGCGATCATCCGTATCAAGGCTGACATCGCCAGTAAGGGCATCAAGTTCTTCAGCGAGATCGACCAGTCGAAGCTCGCGACCGAAGCCGGCATCAAGCTGCGTCCCTCGACCCTATTGGTGTTCGGCAATCCGCCGCTCGGGACGCAATTCATCACCTCAAACCCGAATGCCGGACTCGACTGGCCGGTCCGGCTGCTGCTGACGCAGGACGATAATGGCGATGTCTGGGCGGTGTGGACCGATTTCGGATGGATCGCCAGGCGCCACAACATCAGGGATCGCACAGCGCAGTTCGAGATGGCGACCAAGGTGGTGGACTCGATCACGTCGACCATCACGACCAGGTAACGGTGCCGGCCTGCTTCCCGTAACGTCATCGGGCTGCGCCGCCGGGCGCAGCCTGATCGCATCAAGGGCTGCCAACTGAGGGGATAATTCGATGGTACCGGAAAAATTCGACGTGGTCATTCTGGGTGGGGGCAACGCCGGCATCGGTGTCACCGGTCCGGTCCGGCGCGCCGGGATGTCGGTCGCGATAATCGAGGCGGACCTGCTTGGCGGCACCTGCCCGAACCGTGGCTGCACGCCGAAGAAGGTGCTGGTCGCCGCCGGCCACGCGCTGCACGAAATCGAACGCGCCCCCATCCATCACATCGCCGTCGGCAAGCCGAGGCTCGATTGGGCGGCGCTGATCGACCGCGAGAAGGCCATGATCAAGGACATCCCGGCCAACCTCGCCCGCTCGATGGCCAAGCGCAACGTGGAGGTCATCAAGGGCCATGCCGCTTTTACTGGTCCGAATAGCATCCGCGTCGGAGACCGCAGGCTTGAGGCGAATCACATCGTGATCGCGACAGGATCGAAGCCGCGGCCGCTGCCGATTCCTGGAGCCGAACTGATGATCACTTCTGACGAGATGCTGAGCGAACGGGAACTACCCGCTTCGGTGATTTTCGTCGGCGGCGGCGTGATCGCGCTGGAATTCGGCCATGTCTATGCGCGTGCCGGCTCAAGGGTGACGATACTCGAAGCATTGCCGCAGCTATTGCCGGCCATGGACGCCGATGCGGTCGCGCGCCTGCAGGCCGAGAGCGAGCGGATCGGCATCCAGGTCAGGACCGCCGTCAGTGTCAAGCGAATCGAAACGGCAAACGGCCGCCTGCGGATCGTCTTCAGCCATGACGGCGCTGAGCACGCGGCCGAGGCCGACCATGTCGTCAACGGCGCGGGCCGCGTCGCCAATGTCGATACGCTTGATCTCGCCGCGGGCCAGGTCGAGCACGCCAATGGCCGCGTCGCGATCGACCGCCATCTGCGCTCCATTTCCAATCCCGGCGTTTATGTCTGCGGTGACGCGGTGCCAACCTCGCCGCAACTGTCGCCGATCGCGACCTATGAGGGCGATATCGTCGGCCGCAACATCGTGGAAGGCCCGAAATACACCCCGGACTACGCCAGCATGGCGACATCCGTCTACACTGTGCCGCCGCTCGCCTCGGTCGGCCTGACGGAGGCCGCCGCCAGCCAAAACGGCTTTTCCATCGACGTTCATACCAACGACATGCTCGACTGGTTCTCCGCCAAAACCTATGCCGAAACCGTGGCGTGGTCGAAGGTGATCGTCGATCAATCGACCGACCGCATCCTCGGTGCTCATTTCGTCGGGCATGCCGGCCAGGAGCTCGTGAACATCTTCGGACTGGCGATGCGCTTCGGCATCACGGCCGGCCAGATCCGGGAAAATGTCTACGCCTATCCGACGTTCTCCTCCGACATCAAGCACATGCTCGGCCACGGCTAGCCGCATAGCGCCGCGCTATGGATTCAAAAGCCAACCGGCATTTCCTCTCGTGCGCGATTTACCTGATGGTGGTGACGTCAGAAACAGAGGAGCACAACATGTCCACATCCAACGTCGCGTCACGCACAATCTGGCAAGGCCTCGCACTCGCCGGACTGATCGCAGGTTCGGTTGCGACCGCCTCGACTGCCATTGCAGGCGAATGCCCCGCCGGCAAGATGCAGCCAAATGTCCGCCCAATGGTCGACACCAAGCCGGTCGGCGTTACCGATGTTACGCTTGGCGCGATCAACCTCGAGAAACAGCCGGCCAATATCAGGGATCGCGAGCTGCGCTTCCGCAAGCTAACGATCGAGCCCGGCGGCATCGTGCCCTGGCACAGCCATGACGACCGTCCCGCGTTGATCTATGTCCAACAGGGCGAGATCGTCGAATATGCCAGCAACTGCGCCGATCCGATCCTGCACAAGGCAGGCGAGATCAGGCCGGAAGTCGCCGGCACTTCGCACTGGTGGAAGAACCTCGGCAAGGAAACCGTCATTCTCTATGTCGGCGATGTCCGCAAGGATCCGCACGACCACAACATGTAACGAGCGGTGACGAGCGCCATCCGACGTTCGTTGCCGGATGTGACGGCCTGGGATCCCGCGTGTCGCCCCACACGCCCGGCCGTCACATCCTTCTTTCAAGCGTAACATCGAGAAGCGCCATGACCGGCATTTCCGCGCACATGAAATCGGAAGCGATGGAAATGCAGGGTCATTCGTCCGGCGTGGTGCTGCGGTCCCTCGTCATCGGCCTCACGGCATTCCTGACCGTGGTCGATCTGTTCGCTACGCAGGCGATCCTTCCGTCTCTGGCCCGGCACTACAACGTAACCCCCGCCGCGATGGGCTTTGCGGTCAATGCGAGTACCATGGGCATGGCAGTCGCGGGGCTCGTGGTCGGCTTCCTGAGCCCGCATATCGACCGCCGGCTCGGCATCCTCGTCAGTCTGGTCCTGCTCGCGATCCCTACCGCACTGCTGGCCGGCGCACCCGACCTCACCGTGTTCACGGTCCTTCGTGTCGCGCAGGGCCTCTGCATGGCGTCGGCCTTTGCGCTGACGCTGGCCTATCTCGGCGAGCAATGCAATCAGATGGATGCGGGCGGCGCTTTCGCCGCGTATATCACAGGCAACGTCGCCAGCAATCTGATCGGGCGGCTGGTGTCGGCCGCCGTCGTCGATACGCTCGGGCTGGCCTCGAACTTCTATTTCTTCGCACTGCTCAATCTCGCCGGCGCGGTGCTGGTCTATTTCACCATCCGGCGCGTCAAGCCGATGCACGCGATGCCGACGGCGCAGTCGCCGTTCGCGGCGACGGTCGAGCATTGGCGCAACCCGGCGCTGCGCTCGGCCTTCGCCATCGGCTTCTGCATCCTGTTTGCGTTTATCGGCACCTTCACCTTCGTGAATTTTGTGCTGGTGCGCCCGCCGCTGTCGCTCGGGCGGATGGATCTCGGCGTCGTCTATTTCGTGTTCGCGCCGTCCGTCGTTACCACGCTGTTCGCCGGCAGGGCGGTGGCGCGTTTCGGCACGCGGCCGGCGATATGGGGCGCGCTTGCGGTCGCTGCTCTGGGCCTGCCGCTGATGCTGTCGTCGCATCTGCCGGAGGTGCTGGCGGGCATGGTGCTGGTCGGCATCGGCACGTTCTTCGCACAGGCCTGCGCCACCGGCTTCGTAGGCCAAGCCGCCCGCGACAACCGCGGCGTTGCCAGCGGAACCTACCTTGCTTGCTATTTTCTCGGCGGCCTCGTCGGCAGCGCCGTGCTGGGCCAGTTGTTCGACCGCTTCGGATGGACCGCCTGCGTCACCGGCATCACTGCCTCGCTGGCCATCGCGGCGCTATTGACCGCGCGCCTCACGCTCACTCGGTCCGCCGGGTCTCCGGCATGAGCAACCAGATCACCGTCAGGCCAAGGGCTGCGATCCCGGCCAGTCCCGTGAAGGCGACGCTGCTGCCAAAGGTATCGCTGATATAGCCCGCCAGCACCGTGCTCAACGACGCGCCGATGCCGGTCGCAGTCCCGACCACGCCTAGCGCGAGATTGAAGTGGCCACTTCCGAAGGCAACATCGGCCACGATCAGCGGCACCATCACGCTGAGCACCGCCGCAGTGATGCCGTCGAACACCTGCACCGCGACCAGGAGGTAGGGATCCCTGACGACCGCAAACAACAGGCCGCGGATCGCCAGCGCTCCGAACGCCAGCAGCAGCAGCGGCCGCCTGCCCCACGCCTGCGCCTTGCGCCCGACCGAGGGCGAGGTCAGCGCGACGATGGCCTGCGGCACGATGATGCAGGCTGCGATCAGCACCGGCGCCCATTGGCTCGACCGCGTGGTGACGACGCCGGCCATCAGCGGCAGCATGGCGGCGTTCGCGAGCTGAAACAGCAGCACGCCGCCGGCAAAGATCAGCAGCGGGCGCTGGCGCAGCAGATGGAAGACGCTGGTGGCCTCTTTATCGGGAACCTCCCGCACGACGGCGCCGTGGCTCTGAGCGACGTCGATCTCCCGCCCGCGGATACTGGAGAGCGCCAGCAATGTCGGGATCGCGAGCATGAAGGTCACGAGAAACACCGACCGGCTCGACAGCAGGTATCCGCACGCACCCATCAGGGCCGCCGCCGAGCCGTTGCCCAGCGAAGCGAAGCGGGCGTTGCGCCCAAGCCGTTCCCCCATGGCGAGCGGCCCGACCAGGCCAAGACTGATCGCCGCAATCGCAGGCCCCAGCACGCAGCTCGCCAGCGCGTGCAGAACGGCCGCCGCCGTCACCACTGGAAAGATCGGCCATAACGCATAGGCCAGTGCGGCGCTGCCGATGGTAGCGACCGCCAGGCCCGCGACCAGCCGCTCGGAACGCGCGGCGTCGACGATGGCACCGCCCGGCATCTGCCCGAGCAGGCCGATGATGCCGCCGATCGACAGCACAAAGCCGATCTCGACCTGCGTCCATTTCTGCGTGGTCAGATAGACCGCAATGAACGGACCGAAACCGGTCTGCACGTCGGCGAGAAAGAAGATGAACCAGTCGAGGCCGCGCTGGCTTTCACGCGACGGTTTTGGCCTGCCGCCCGGCGCAGGCGGCAGCGGCACAACGTTGCCCCCACCGGCGGATCGCCCATGGCGATCGCCGTCAATTCGCTCAATCGATTGGGATGGACGCGCGGCCAGGCTGCTCCTCCTTATTTAGGCATGAATCTCTCGAAAAAACGGTGCCGACTGTTCCGGATCATGCGCTAGTGATCGACATCCCACGGCTGCAGACGGCCGGCCGCACCAAGAACGATCACCGGCGCGTCCTCCTTGTATTCGGGCGCCGCCGCCACCTGAGCCTTGGTCAACTCGAGCGTGATGCTGTCACGCTTATTGGCTACGCGCCAAAAACCCAGCGCGCCCCAGTCGACGACGATCTTCCGGCTGCCGACGCCGAGAAAACCGCCGAAATCGATCACCGCGGCGCGCACGGTGCCCTCGCGGTCCACGATCACATCGACGACACGCCCCATGTCTTCATTCGCCGCGCTGCGAACTTCGCGGCCGAGAATGCCATGGGCGTCTCTGGCGCCAATCACGGTCACCGACGGCGGCGGGGGTTCCTTTGCGGCATCCGGCGGCGTGGTGCGGCTACCCTGCGTCGCGCCGGGGTCCTCCGCCGCAAAAGCCGCCGGGCTGCCGGCTAATCCGGCGACCAGAAACAGAATGAGAATACCGATGCGCATGTGGCCCTCCTGACTCTTCGCCGCATGAGCCGCGCATGGCTCTTAATGCGTCAATACGATCGACACCTGAATCTGGCCGCGGGTTCGCACGACCTCGAGCGACACTTCGTCGCCGTGGCGGCGGACCCTCAAATCGACGCTGGACGGTCCGAGCCGAAGATCGCGCAACAGCACCTCGTTGAGGAATTCCGGCAATCGCGGATCGCGCAGACGGATCTCGCCGCGCGCGGCATCGAATTCGAGGCCGAGCGCCGCTTCCAGCAGCGTGAACGGCGTCGCGCTGGCCCAGGCCTGCGGCGCGCAGGCGACGGGATAGAGCACCGGCCCGCGCCGCCTCTCGCGCTGGAATCCGCAGAACAATTCCGGCAGCCGCCGCAGATCCATGTAGCTCGCGGCATCAAACAGGCCCTTGAACAGATGCGCCACCGAATGTTTCAGGCCGTAGCGCGCGAGGCCGAGCGCGATCAGCGCATTGTCGTGCGGCCAGATCGATCCATCGTGATAGGACATCGGGTTGTAGCGGGCCTCGCCGCGCGCAACCGTGCGGATGCCCCATCCCGAAAAGAACTTCTGGCTCATCAGATCGGCCGCGACCCGCCGTGCGCGCTCGGTTCGAACGATACCGGTGAATAGAAGCTGGCCGGCATTCGACGTTCGCACCTTGCACGGCTGCTTGGCGCCGTCGAGCGCCAGCGCGTAGGTGCCGAGTTCCTCGCACCAGAACGCCCGCTCGAAGCGCTCGGCAAGCAGCAGGGCCTCAGATTCGAGCTTCGCCGCCTGATCGATCAACCCCAGGCGTCGGGCGCAGCGTGCCGCCAGCCGCTTGCCGGCAAAGACATATCCCTGCACCTCCGCCAGCGCGATATAGCCTTCGGCGAGTTGTCCGTCGGCATGGAAGATCGCATCGTAGGAATCCTTCCAGCCCTGGTTGGCAAGCCCCTGCTCGGTGGCGCGCTGATATTCGACGAAGCCGTCCTTGTCGGGATCGCCGGGGCCGTCGATCCATTGCAACGCCGCTTCGATCGCAGGCCACAACTCGGCCAGCGTCGCCTCGTCGCCGGTACGTTCGACATAGAGGCCGGCCAGCAGAACGAACAGCGACGTCGAATCGACGCTGCCGTAATATTGTGCGAACGGCACCTCGCGCAGCGCAGCCATCTCGCCGCCGCGCATTTCGTGCAGGATCTTGCCGGGCTCAGCGTCAGCGAGCGGATCGGTGGTCTTGGCCTGGAAGTAAGCGAGCCGCCGCAGCACGCCTTGGGCAATGCGCGGATCGACCCACAGCATTTGCAGCGCGGTGATCAGACCGTCGCGGCCGAACGTGGTCGAATACCAGGGAATGCCCGCATAGGGGTACCGCCCCTGCGGCGTTTCGGTCATCAACATGTTGAGGTCGGCCATCGCCTGGCACAGCACCTCGTTGAAGATTTGATTTGACGTCTCTATGCTCGCCGCACCTGATGTCGAGCGCCGCATCTCGCGGCGGTGCGCCAACAGGCCGCGGAAGAACGGCACCTGCTTCTGCATGATCGGCCTGTTGCAGGATACCGCGACGAACAACGCGATCACTTCCTTCGGCGCCAGCTCGAAATGATAAGTTGCCGCATTGACGGCGAGCCGCGTCGGCCGCGGCTCGAAATGCAACGCGGTAATGCGGGCCTGACCGTCGAGCCCGCTATACTCCAGCACGACATCGGCAGGGCCGAGCAACCGGCTGGAGCCTACTCCCCGGCGCGGCCGCCGTTCGCCGCGCACCTCGAACAAATCGGCGAAATCACTGTCGAACAGCAGCGTCAGGTCGAAACTTGCCGGCCGGTCGCCGTGATTTTGCAGGGCGATGCGCTGGTAGGCCGTGCCGCGCCACAGGAAAATCGAGCGCACGATGTGCAGCGTGTCCTTTTGCAGCGCCAGCCTGCCGTTGCGGTAGACATCGGAATTGGTCAGGTCGACGGTCAGCGCCGAATTGTCGTCACGCAGATTGGACCCGAGCAATAGCGGCTGAACTTCGTCAAGCACCATTTCCAGCCGGGCGAGATAGCGCGTATCGGCGTTGAACAGACCGTCGGGCCCGCCGGCGGAGGCGCCGATATCGCCATGGCTGTCCAACACGATAAAGGTGTCGTCGTGCTTGAGCGAGCAACGCGGCCGCGTCGCCGGGCCCGTCATCGGGATGTAGAATGGCGATTCCGCGACGTGTTCGGCAGCCTCAATGGTGATGAGTTGAGTGACTTCGGCTGTCATTTTCACCTCAAGCGATTTCCTTGCGTGGCAATGGACGCATCGGAACGCAAACGCTACTGCAGCAGATCAGGCCGCATGGCTGGCGAGACGACCCAGTTCGCGCGCAACCAATTCGCGGTAAGGGCCCCTTCCCTGCACGAGAATATCCGGCGGTCCGTCCTCGATGATCCGCCCCCCCTGCAGCACCACCACGCGGTCGAAATGGCGCAAAGTGGCGAGACGATGGGCGATGGCAATCACAGTGCGTCCGCGCATCAGCCGCGACAGCGCCTCGCGGATCGCCTCTTCGGACTCGCTGTCCAGCGAGGCGGTCGCTTCGTCCAGCAGCAGGATCGGCGCGTCCTTCAGGAAGGCGCGCGCGATGGCGATCCGCTGCCGCTGTCCGCCGGAGACCTTGATACCACGATCGCCGACCATGGTCGCCATGCCTTCGGGGAGATTTTCGATAAAGTCGCAACGCGCCGCGATTGCCGCGCGCAACACCTCGTCGTCGGTCGCGTTCGGCCGTCCGTAGCGGATGTTTTCCATGATCGAGCGGTGGAACAGCGAGATGTCCTGCGGCACCACCGAGATCGCCTCGCGCAGGCTTTGCTGCGTCACCCGCGAGATGTCCTGGCCGTCGATCGTGATGCTGCCGCGCTGGATGTCGTAGAACCGCTGCAACAGCGCGAACAGGCTGGATTTTCCGCCGCCGGAATGGCCGACCAGCCCGACCCGTTGCCCGGGCTGAATGCGCAAGGAGAATTTCTCGAACACCTGAACGCCGCCGGGATAGTGGAAGCCGACGTTGTTGAAGGCGACGGCGGCACCGCTGCGGACCAGCGCCTCGGCCTCCGGATGATCCTTCAATTCGTGCGGCAGCAACAGGGTGGCGATCGCTTCGGTCAGGCGGGCGACGTGCTGCGTCACGTCGACGAGCGCCACCGCGAGGTCGCGCGTCGCGCTCAGGATCGAAAGCCCGAGCGTACAGACCAGCACCACGTCGCCGGTGGTTGCGGCGCCCTGCTGCCAGAGCGTGATGACCCATGCCAAGAGCGCGATCGTCAGTGCGATGGTCACGACAGCGTGAAGGAGGCGCAGCTTCTCGAGATAACGCAGGCTGCGTCCACGGGCGTCGAGTTCCCGCTCGACGGTGGCGTCGAAGCGGTCGTGTTCGTAGCTGAGGCCGCAGAAGGCGCGGACCAGCGGCAGGTTGCTGATGACGTCGACCATCTCGCCGTCCACCGCAGCCGCCTTGTCGGCGAAGTCGTCATGCAGCGGCTTGCCGGCCGCAGCGAGGTGGAACATCGCCATCAGCATGATACCTGCAATGACGATCAATCCGGCGGACATAGCCAGGCTGACGGTTCCGATCAGCAGTATCGCCGAAACGGTTGCAATACACGGCGGCAACACGTTCCAGACAAACATGTTTTCAACGGTGAACACCGCGTTGGACGTCGCCGTGATGCGGCTGGTCAGCATGCCCGGCAGCCGATCGGAGAAATAGCTGGGGGCGTGACCGGTCAGATGGCGGAACATGTCGCGGCGAAGATCGCCGGTGACGCCGACGAAGGTAAAGCTCGCCGTCCAACTCGCGACCCGCCATAGCAGATTATCTGCCGCAATCAGCGACATGAGAAAACCGAATGCCAGCCATACGCTGCTTGCGTGCGACGAACCGGCCGTCAGGCTGTCGACCAGATTCTTCACGCCATATTGCGTGCCCACCGAGCAGGCAACCGCTGCAACGACGGCGGACACGATGACCACATGGGCCGCGCGACGCCGGCGCAAATAGCGCAGGACGAATGGAAACGGCCGTCGCACATACCCTGAAAGATTGTCCATGAGCTCCGCAAACCTGTTGAGAGTGAACGAGAATCCCTAGCGCGTATCGCACACGAGGACGTGAAGAATGCCGCTTCGGGTTTGCCCCCGCATGGCCATCACCGCGCAACAATTTTGCAGCATCGAGACGGCTGTAAATTTGTTTGTGTCAGATGGCATCAGCAAGACAGCCGTGTGGAAGAAGCAAGATGTGCTGATCAAGGGAACTTCGCAGATACGGGAACGTTCCCGCTATTGGCACGCCGGTGTCGACCGTGGGCTGAGGGCTTCGTTCAACCACCATTCGAAACAGGAGACGCAAATATGCGCATCGCGCAGGTCGCCCCGCTGACGGAGGCTGTCCCCCCCAAATTGTACGGCGGCACCGAGCGGGTGGTGCACTGGCTGACCGAGGAACTTGTGGCATTGGGGCACGATGTCACGCTGTTCGCCAGCGGCGATTCCCGCACGTCGGCGAAACTCGATGCGGCGTGGCCGAAAGCGTTGCGGCTCGACGGTTCGGTCCGGGATCCCAACGCGCTGCATATGGTGATGCTCGAGCGCGTGCGGCAGAAATGCGACGATGAAGAGTTCGATTTTCTGCACTTTCATCTCGACTATTATCCATTCTCGCTGTTCTACCGGCAGCCGACGCCGTTCCTGACGACGCTGCACGGCAGGCTCGACCTGCCGGAGCATCAGCCGGTGTTCACCACCTTCACCAAGATTCCGGTGATTTCGATCTCCAATGCGCAGCGCCGCCCGGTACCGCAGGCCAACTGGGTGCGCACCATTCACCATGGGCTGCCGGAGGACTTGCTGACGCCGCAGCCAGTGCAGCCATCCTATCTCGCCGTGCTCGGGCGGATCGCGCCCGAGAAGGGCGTGGATCGCGCCATCCGGATCGCGACACGATGCGGGATTCCGCTCAAGATCGCGGCCAAGGTCGACCGCGCCGACCAGGAGTATTACGATGAGTTGATCGCCCCGCTCATCAAGGCCAACCCGCTGGTCGACTACATCGGCGAGATCAGCGACCGCGAGAAATCCGATTTCCTCAGCGGCGCGATCGGCCTGCTGGTTCCGATCGACTGGCCGGAACCGTTCGGGCTCGTGATGATCGAAGCCATGGCCTGCGGCACGCCCGTGCTCGCCTATAACCGCGGGTCGGTCCCGGAGATCATCGACCCCGGTCTCACCGGCTTCGTCGTCGAAGATGAGACCAGCGCGGTTGCCGTGCTCGATCGTCTTGCCGGGCTGGACCGGGCCGCCATTCGCAAGCAGTTCGAGATGCGCTTCACCGCCCGCCGCATGGCGCTCGACTATCTCGCCGCCTATCGCGGCCTGATGGAAGAAGCCGAGCCGCGGATCAAGCTGGTGAGCAGCGCGGAGTAGCGGTCCGCGACATTCGATGGAATTCGGGTGGGCAATGTGACAGCGTGCCCACCCTTTCCAGGCAATATGGCGATGCATGGTGTGCATCGCGGAGCCTGTCATCGGGCGCGTTCGCGCGACCCGGCGGCTTTACCTGCCCTGCGCGTTCATCAGTTCACCACCGTCCGTTTCGGCTCGACGATTTCGAACATCCGCGGAAACTCGTCCATCAGCGACATCAGTTCGCCGAGCCGCATCAGATTGCCGCTGACCGTGATCCTCCCGGAGCCGACTGCTTCCGGAAATGTCGTCACCTTCGCGATCACTTCGTCGAGCACGCCGCGCGGAAGCGTGAAGCTGGCGTCGGCATCGGCGGCTTGCGTGCCCGCGATATAGGTCAGCGCGCAGTTTTCCAGGTTGAGGGCAAACGTCTCACCAGTGTCGGTGAAATTCCAGTTCAGCACGATACGCTTGCCTTCGGCCTTGGGGCCGTTGAGGCGCACGCCGAGCACGTCCCACAATTGTTCAGTGCGCAGCGCCGCCAGCGTTTCGCGCGGCATCGCCGATCGCGCCGGCACCTTGGGCATGCCCTGTCGCAATTCCTGCGCGCCGAACAGATAGGCGTTGCGCCAGGTCGAGCTCTCCGAGGCATAGCCGAGCTGCTCGAACGTATCGGCCAGCATCGCGCGTGCGGCCTGGTTGTCCGGCTCGGCAAACACCAGATGGCCGACCGCCTGCGCGACGAAGCGGAATTCGCCCTTGGCAAAATCCTTCTGGGCGCGCGCGAGAATCGCATCCGCGCCACCCATGTACTCGACATATTTCTTTCCGGACTCGACCGGCGGCAGCGGATCGAGATTGACCGGATTGGCATCGTACCAGCCGAGATACTTTTGGTAGATCGCCTTCACATTATGCCTGATGTGCCCATAGTAGCCGCGCCCATGCCAGGCCCCCTCGAGGCCCGCCGGCAAGCGGATGGTTTCCGCTATTTCGGCCGCGGTGAGCCCGTGGTTCATCAGGCGGATGGTCTGGTCATGCGCGAATTTGTAGAGGTCGCGCTGTTGCCGGATCATGGTGTCGATCCGTTCCTGCCCCCACACCGGCCAGTGATGCTGGCCACACATCGCATCCGCCTTGCCGCCCCACATCTGCAAGGCTTCGCCGAGATATTTTGACCAGGCCAGCGCATCGCGCACATCAGCGCCGCGGAACGGCAGCAGATTGTGGAAATTATGCGTGCAGTTCTCGGCGAGGTTCAAAAGCTTGTAGCGCGGGATAAAGAAATGCATTTCCGCCGGCGCTTCGCTGTTCGGCGCCATCTGGAATTCGAATTCGACGCCGTCGATGGTTCGCCTGTCACCGGTCGCGATGATGAGGTCGGTCGGGCGCAGCAGCGCGACCGCACCCGCCGCCATCGTCTTGCCGAGCCCGCAATCGACATGCCCGCGCACGCCCTTCGCCAGCAACGGCCCGAACTGGTACATCGCGCGGCGCAGCATCGCCGGCCCCGCGATGATGTTTTCGGAGACCGCGTGCTCCATGAACAGATTGGGCGCCATAATTGGCACCTTGCCGCCGGCAAGCGTTGCGTCGTCGAGCACGCCGCGCGCACCGCCCCAATGGTCAGTATGGGTATGCGTGAAGATGACGGCGCTGACCTGCCGCTTGCCGCGGTGCTGGAAGTAGAGCTCCATCGCGGCCCGCGCGCCCTCGATCGAGGTCAGCGTATCCACCACGATCACGCCGCTGTCGCCCTCGATCAGCGTCATGTTGGCGATGTCGAGCCCGCGCACCTGGTAGACACCGGGCACGACCTCGAACAGGCCGTGATGCATGTTGAGCCGCGATTGCCGCCATAGGCTCGGATCGACGGTCGGTGGGGCTTCCTCCGCCGACAGGAAGCCGTAGGGCTCAAGACTCCAGACCACTCTTCCCTGTGGCGATGTGATCCTGGCGTTCTCCACGGTGCCGAGGAAGCCGCGCGCTGCGTCGTCAAAATCTCGTACGTCCGAGAACGGCAGAGCCTTCAACGTCGCTGCATGCTGCGCGATGACAGGCGCAGAAGCGTCCTTCGGCGATTCCTTGGACATCTCCATCGTGGCCGGTTGGCTCATTGTTGTGTACTCCCTTGCGCAAACAAAAAAGCGGAACGCCGTCAGCGAAACTGCAGCCCCTCGAATCAGGTGCCGCCGAAGTCGCCGCCCTTCTCGATGATCCTGACATCTCTGATGCCGGCTTCGGACAGGCGCGCGGCGGTGGCGAGCCCGGCAAAGCCGCCGCCAACGAAGGCGAAGGTGACGTGGTCGGTTTTCGGATCGCGCGGCGTGACCGGCGTATAGGGATCGTCGAGATAATGCGCGAGTTGCCCCGCAACACGGAGATACTGGTCGTTGCCATCACGGCGGAGCCGCTTGTTGCGCTCCTCCAGATATTTCTGGCGCAGCCGCTCCCTGTCGATCGCAGTGCTCTGCGAGGCCCGGGGTTGATCAGTGATCGTCATCCCAAGATGCCTTTCAAAAAATTACCAGACGTTTCTGCCCTACCATCGCTCAGGACGGATGTGCGGACAGATAGGGCGAGTTGGCAATCGACCAGGACGGCATCGGCTCCATGCGGAAGATCTGCCGCAGATGGACTTCATCGGGACCGTCGCCGATGCGCAGCAGGCGGCCCCAGGCCAGCGCCTGATGGATCGGCGCATCGTCGGAGCCGCCCATGGCGCCGAACACCTGCATGGCGCGATCGGCGATCCGCTGCAGCATCGCGGGCATCGCTACTTTGATCAGCGACACGTCGCGCCACGCGTCCTGATGGCCGGCGTGATCGAGCCGCCACGCGCAGCGATAGGCGAGTAGCCGCGCTTGTTCGAGCTCGACGCGGGATTCGGCGATCCAGCGCTGCACCGTGTCATACTGGATCACGGTGCGCCCGAAGGCAGAGCGTTCGGACGAGCGCACCATCATCAGTTCGATCAACAGCTCGCAGAGTCCGATCGAGCGCATGCAATGATGGATGCGGGCCGGACCGAGCCTGAGCTGCGCGACCCTGAAACCTTCGCCCTCGGCGCCGAGCAGGTTCGCGCGAGGTACGCGCACATTGTCGAACGTGAGTTCGCCGATCGGGGCGACGTGATCCTCACATCCCATCCAGCGCAGCCGCCGCACCAGGCGGACGCCCGGCGTATCCATCGGCACGATGATGCAGGAATGGCGGCTGGTGCGGTCGGCACCGGAATCGGTCACGCCCATCACGATCAGGAAACTGCATCGTGGGTGCGCCGCGCCGGTGATGAACCATTTCCGTCCGTTGATGACGTAGTCGGCGCCGTCGCGGACCATGCGCGTGGCGATGTTCGTCGCATCGGATGAGGCCACATCAGGTTCGGTCATACCGAATGCCGAGCGGGTGCGGGCTTCCAGCAGCGGCTGCAGCCAGCGCGCCTTCTGTTCAGAAGTGGCGCAATTCTGCAGCGCGATCATGTTGGGCACGTCGGGCGCCTGGCAGTTGAAGACCTCGGGCGCCCAGGACAGCCGGCCCATGATTTCGGCCAGCGGCGCATATTCGAGGTTGGAAAGACGCGCGCCGGGCTCGTCGTCGGCCAGTTCGGGAAGGCCGAGATTCCACAGCCCGGCCGCGCGCGCCTTGCGCTGCAAGTCCCCCATGAAAGGCGCAGCCTCGCCTCTGGCCGCGTGATCGACCCAGGCGCGATGGCGCGGCAACACTTCGGCGTCGAAGAACGTCTGAAGTTTGTCGCGCCAAGCTTCCGATCGCCCGGAAAGATCGAAATCCATACCGCCCTCCCCCGACTTTTCTGGAACCTAAGCGTATATCGACACGATTTGCAAATTCATTTCGATATATTGACAAAAATGGGGACCATGGCCAAATTCCGGTCATGGCAGCGATCTCAAGCATCGATCCCCTAAAGCCGCGGGCGGCGGAGGACCAGGCCGATCCCGCCTTCGCGACCACGCTGGCGCATGGGCTCGACGTGCTGGCTGCCTTTCGCAATCGCAGCGGCTCGCTCTCGAACGCCGAACTCGCGCTGCATACCGGCCTGTCGCGGCCGACGGTGTCGCGGCTGACCTACACGCTGGCGCAACTCGGCTACCTCAAGCGCGATGCCAAAGGACGCTTCCAGCTCGGGCTCGGTATTCTGGCCGCCGCCTACCCCGTACTGTCGGCGCTGAAGGTGCGGCAACTGGCGCGGCCCCTGATGCGCGATTACGCCGCGTACACCGGCGGCACGGTTTCCATCGCGATGCCGTTCGGGCTCGACTTCATCTATGTCGAAACGGTGCGCACGACCGACGCCGTGACGCATTTGCCGGATGTCGGCTTTGCCAGCTCGCTGGCGCCGACCGCCGTCGGCCGCGCACTGCTATCGCTCTTCACCAGGGACGAGCTCGACGCCTATGTGGCGAACGTGAAGGCCGAGCGTCCGGAAGAAGCTGACTACGTGCAGGCACGGACGCTTCCGGACGTCGAGCTTTGCAAGGAGCGCGGCTTTGCGATCTCGCTCGGCGAATGGCGGCGCGAAATTTTTGGCGTCGCCGCACCGCTGTACCGCACGCCGTCGGGCGACTGCCTTTCCGTCAATTGCGGCATTCCCTCGTTTCGTTTCAACGCCGAACAGATCGAGCGTGAGTGCGGGCCGCGCATGCTGGGCCTGGCGCGCAGCATCCGCTCGCTGGTGGCCAACGACTGAATTCCCCCGACAGAGGGGCAAAGGCGCACCGTTCGACCGGTGCATGACATATGGGGAGGGAAGAATGAGCCCGGTCAAAACCGCGCTGGGCTTCGCCGTGGGATTTGCTTTGGGCGCAGCCATGCTGCTCGCCAATGCAGCGCAGGCGCAGGGCAATTACCCGAACCGTCCGATCCGCATCATCGTGCCCTATCCCGCCGGCGGCATTGTCGACATCGTCGCCCGCGCCGTGACCGAACAGGTGGGGCGCGACTGGAAACAGACCGTCGTCGTCGAGGCAAGGCCGGGCGGCAACAGCAATATCGGCACGGCCTCAGTGGCGCGCAGCGAACCCGACGGCTACACTTGGCTGGTCACCGGCCCGGCGGCGCTCGTCAACCCGACGCTCTACAAGGACGCCGGCTGGGACGCGCTGAAGGACCTCAGATGCGTCGGCCTCGCGGTCTGGAATCAAAGCGTGGCGCTGGTCCACCCATCGATGCCGGCCAGCACCGTCAAGGAATTCGTCGAGATCGCGCGCAGGAAGCCGGGCGAACTCAATTTCGGCAATCCCGGCACAGGCTCCTCCATCGATTTGAGCGCGCAAAAACTGTTTCAGGCGGCAAACATCAAGCTCACCAATGTCGGGTACAAGGGCCAACCGCAAGCTTTGATTGACCTGATGACGAACCTGATGCATTTCGAGATCGTCTCTCTCGAACTGGCATTGCCGCACATCAAGGCAGGAAGCGTAAAGCCGCTGGCTGTGATGACCGACAAGCGTGTCGCCGATCTGCCTGACGTGCCGACGATTGCTGAAGCCGGATTTCCGGAAGCCACTTACATGCCCTGGTATGGCATCTATGTTCAGGCGGGAACGCCCGACGGCATCGTTGGCAAGATCAACGAGGGCATCAGCAAAGCGCTGCAAAATCCGCAAGTGCAGCGCCAGCTCTCCGTCGCCAATATCCCGGGCAAGCCGATGCCGCTCACGGACCTCGCGGCGCTGATGAAGACGGATCACGAGAAGCTGACGAAAGTTATAGCGACCTCGGGCATGGCGCTGCAGTGATGCGGCGCTAGTTCAGCGCCCAGAGATAGGACAGCGTCGCCGCGAGCCCGAGGCCTGTCCTGACCGCGTGCAGGCCTCCCCACTTCACGATCAGGGCGCGCGATTGCGGGCCGGCATCGTCCTCGGCAATCGCCTTCAAGGCGTGATTGGTCGGCATGATACCAAACAGCGTATAGGGCCAGTTGGCGACAATGAGCACCGCGCCGACGATCCAGCGCCAATCCCCGGTCGCCCAGGCCGCGATCAGGCCGAGCACGCCCGAAATGACCGCGCAACTCGCCTGCATCGCAAGGCCGCGGTCGTAGCTTGGCTTCCATTGCTTCAAGAGGGCTCGATCATCAAGGCCGAGACGCGCCGGCTGCTCTGCGAAGTTGATGTAGAACGCGGCCCCGGCGAACGCGGCGGCGACGATCGTCGCAAGCTGTCCTGCAAACATGACTCACTCCAGTATCGCTTCGACAAGGCTTCGGCGGAAGTCGCTTCGCTCGCAATAACGGCTGTGTCTCCCTACTTCTTCACCTTGCTGGCATCCATCTTGATCGACGTATCCAGCATCTTGACCGAGAACGCCGTGTTCACGTCAAACGGCTTTTCCATGCCGAGATAGGTCTGCACCAGCTCGTAGTCCTTTTTCATGCGCTCGGCGTCAATCCAACCCAGCGCCTTGGTCGTCGTGAATTCGTCAGTCATCAGGAATTTGATCCGTTCCCACTGGCGCTGCTGGTTTTCCTTGTCGAGACCGGAAGCCTGGTCGAGCAGCGCCTTGAGGCACGGCGCGACGTCGGCGACGCAGGCCGCGTAGGCCTTCTGGCTGACCTTGACGAATTCCTCGACCAGCTTCGGGTTCTTCGCGAGGTACGCGCCGTTGACGATCAGCGAATTGCCGTAAGGATTGAGCCCGATATCCTTCCAGTTGACGTAGCCGAGATCGGCGCCGAATTCGATCACCTTGAGATCGTGCTCATTGTAGAAATCGCTGATGATATCGACGGTGTGGCTCTTCAGCGCTGCGATCTTGGCGGTCGGGCCGACATTGACGAAGCTCACGGAGTCAGGCGCGATGCCGGCAGCCTTGGCAAAGGCCGGCCACATCACCCGTGACGCATCGCCCGGCGGATTGCCGATCTTGTGGCTCGGGAAATCCTTCGGGCCGTTCACGCCGTAGCTCTTCAGCCAGTAGAAGGTCTGTCCGGTATTGGCGTAGATGCTCATCAGCGCCACCACATCGGCGCCCTTGCTCTTGGCCACCAGCATGGTCGCGAGGTCCGCGATGCCGAACGGCGAGCCGCCGGAGCCGACCTTCAGCGAGGAGACGCCCGAGCCCTTGCCGACCTCGATCGTCAGGTCGATGCCGGCCTTCTCGTACCAGCCTTGCGACTTGGCGTAATAGAACGGCGAATGATCCGCCGTCGGCGTCCAGTTCAGGATCAAATTGACGGCCTCGCCGGCCCCGCAGGGCACAGCCGGCATGGCAAGCGCAAGTGCCAAACCCGCAATTCGCAAAGCCTTCATTGTACCCTCCTCGTTCTGCAACCCGATCTTGTCGCCGCGTTCCCGTGACGCTACCAATGCAACAAGGGACCGGACGACTTGTCAACTATTTGGTTGGAAATGCCCAAAAAGCGCATCGACGATACCAAGCCGCAGCGACGCGATCCGGCTGCTACGCGCAAAAAATTGCTAACTGCGGCGCGGCGGGAGTTCGCCAGCAGCGGCCTTGCCGGGGCGCGGGTCGACGAGATCGCCGCGCGCGCAGGCGTCAACAAGCAACTCGTCTATCATTACTTCGGCGACAAGGACGCGCTGTATCTGGCGGTCCTCGAATGGGTTTACGAGGAGATCCGCGCCCAGGAGCGCAAGCTCAATCTCGAGGGGCTACCGCCTGAACAGGCGATAAAGAAGTTGATCGAAAGTTCCTTCGATCATCTCGCCGCGCACCCCGACTTCATCGTGCTGCTGAACGACGAAAACCGCGGCGGCGCCCGGCACGTCCGCGGCTCGCGCAAACTCGAGGCGATGCATTCGCCACTGGTCAGCCTGGTCTCGACCATTCTCGGCGAGGGCGTCAGGGCAGGCATATTCCGCAAAGGTATCAACCCGGTACATCTCTATATCTCGATTGCCGGGCTCAGCTATTTCTACTTTTCGAACACGCCGACCCTGTCGGCGATCTTCGGAAAGGACCTGTCGAGCCGGGCCGCCAGGCAGGCCCGCCGCAGGCATGTGGTCGATCTGGTGATGCATTCGCTGCGACCCTAATCAACCAGATGGTTGATTACCGGAAGAGGCCGCGATAGGATTGCCGCCACGCGGCCGGGAACCGGACGCGAGACCCAAGGGAGCGTGCGGTGTTCAGCGGTGACGGCGGATCGGCACGGTCTTTCGCGATCATCCTGGTCGTGCATCTGGCCGTGATCGTGCTCTGGCAGGTATTGGTCGACACCTTCCAGGTGCCGAAATTCATCCTGCCCTCGCCGCTTGCCACCGTCGCGACGCTCGGGTCGCCCAGCTACGCCTGGCTTTCCAATCTCGCGGTGACGGCGATCGAAATTCTCGGTGGGTTCTGCCTCGGCGCGCTGGTCGGCATCATGCTGGCCGTGATGTTCACCTGGTCGCCGCTGGTCAGCCTGCTGCTGCTGCCGCTGTTCGTGACGCTGAACATGATTCCGAAGGTGGCGCTGGGACCACTGTTCATCGTCTGGTTCTCCTACGGCATCTTTCCGAATATCCTGATCGCGTTTTCCATCTGTTTCTTTCCGATTTTGCTGACGACTGCGCGCGGGTTGAGCGAGGTCGAGCCTGATTTGCTTGATCTCGTGAAGTCGCTGCGCGGCTCGCGCTGGACGCTATTCCGGAAAATCCAGTTGCCGGGCGCGCTGCCTTACGTGTTTTCGGGGATGAAGGTCGGCGCGATCCTGGCGGTGGCCGGCGCGATCGTCGGCGAGTTCATCGCCTCCGAGCGGGGGCTGGGTTATCTCATGATCCAGGTGCAGTCCTCGCTCGATACCCCGGCGATGGTGATGGCCGTGGTGCTTCTGACGCTGCTGGGCGTAGCGCTGTATGGGCTCGTGCTCGGCTTAGAGCGGATGTTCGTCGTCCGCGATATCCGCTTGCAGTAACAAGACCAAGGAAGAAACATGCTGCTGACCCGCGACACCCTGCCGGCGACGATTGCCGATATTGCAGCCCTCGACGACTTGCTGTGCCGTCCGAGCCAGGCGCTGATCGACGATCTCCGCAAGGTCGACGGCGACATCATGATTTTGGGTGTTGCCGGCAAGATGGGGCCAACCCTGGCCGGCCTTGCGAAAGCCGCCGTGCCGGATCGCCGGGTCATCGGCGTCGCGCGCTTCAGCGATGCCGGCGTACGAGGCTGGCTGCAGGCCCGCGGTGTCGAGACCATCAGTTGCGATCTGCTCGACGAAGCCGCCATCAAGGCGCTGCCGAAGGTTCCCAATGTCGTGTTCATGGCCGGACGCAAGTTCGGCGCCGAGGGCGATCTTTCGCTGACCTGGGCGATGAATTCGCACGTCCCTGCGCTGGTCGCGCAGGCCTTTGCCGCTTCGCGCATCGTCGCGTTCTCGACCGGCTGCGTTTATCCGTTCGTGCCTGTCAGCGGCAAAGGCTCGGCTGAGGGCATGGCTCCCAACCCGCCCGGCGAGTACGCGCAATCCTGCGTCGGGCGCGAGCGCATGTTCGAGTATTTCTCGAAAAAGTATTCGACGCCCGGGCGCCTGTTCCGGCTCAACTACGCGATCGACATGCGCTACGGCGTGCTGCACGACATCGCCAGCAAAGTCTTGCTGGGCAAGCCGATCGACGTCAGCCTCGGCCATGTCAATTTCATCTGGCAGGGCGACGCATCGTCGCAGGCGCTGCGCTGTTTGGCGCATTGCGACATGCCGACTTCGCCGATCAATGTCAGCGGCCATGAAATCCTGGCGGTGCGCGACCTCGCCGCGAAATTCGGCCAGCGTTTTGGCCGCGCGCCCGTCATCACCGGCAAGGAGGAGCCGACGGCGTGGCTGACCGACACGTCGCAAGCCGTGAGATTGTTCGGCCTGCCGATCGTCGATACCGAGCAGCTCATCAGTTGGACCGCTGACTGGGTATCGCGATCGATGCCGAGCCTCGGCAAGCCCACCAAATACGAGGTGCGCGATGGCCGCTATTGAGCCGATCAACATCGTCGAGCTCGGCGTTGGCGACGCGCTGGCCGGGCTTGTCTTGTCGACCGAAGCGGGCTGGAACCAGAATGAGGCCGACTGGCGATTTTTCCTGAGCAAGGGAATCGTGCTCGGCGTGCGGGACGGCGCACGGCTGGTCGCAACTGCTGCGCTACTGCCCTACTCGGCGGGCAATGCCTGGATCAGCATGGTGCTGGTGACCGCGGAGTTTCGCCGCCGCGGCATTGCGAGCAGGCTCGTCGATGCCTGTCTCGACGTGGCGAGGCGACGCGGCCTGACGAGCTGGCTGGACGCGACCCCGGCCGGTGCCGCCGTCTACGGTCCTCTCGGCTTCATGCCGACGCTGCAGTTGCGGAGGCTGCGACTGCAGAAGCGGCAAGGCATGACGGCCACACGCCCATTATTGGCCGGCAACCTCGACGGCTTGGCCGTACGCGATGGCAGCGCCATGGGATTCGACCGCAGCACATTGCTGTCGGAATTTTCCGCGCGTCCGGGCTCTCGTATCGTGTCTGACGATGGAGCCATGGCCCTCGTCCGCAATGGACGCGCCGCGCGCCAGATCGGTCCGCTGCTGGCCGATCGCGCCGATCAGGCGCTCGCGCTGGTGGATGCCATCGTCCGCTCCGAGACCGGGCCCTGGCTGATCGACGCCGTCCATTCTCAGGAAGAGTTTCTGAACGGGCTTGTTCAGTCGGGCTGGAACATCGAGCGGCCGTTTCAGCGCATGCGCTTCGGCCGCCCCACCGCGCCGCCTGCGCAACTGCCGTTCGCGGTCGCCGGGCCAGAATTTGGATAGGAAGCGCGCTCATGCATCATAGCGAAATCAAAGCCGAAGTTCGCAAGCTGATCGCCGACGGCACGGTGCTTCCGGCGCATCCGCTCGCGCTTAATGCCAACCGCGCGCTCGACCTGCGGCACCAGCGCGCGTTGACGCGCTATTATCTCGATGCCGGCGCCGGAGGATTGGCCGTCGGTGTCCACACCACGCAGTTTGCGATCCGCGATGTCGGCCTGTATCGGCCAGTGCTGGAACTGGCGGCGGAGACCGCGGCCTCGTGGACCACGCGGCCGGTCGCGATGGTCGCCGGGCTCGCCGGCCCGATCCAGCAAGCCATGGCAGAGGCGCAGACTGCACGCGGCATCGGCTATCACGCCGGCCTGCTCAGCCTTGCCGCGATGAAGTCGGCATCCGAGGACGAGATCATCGCCCATTGCGAGGCGGTGGCGCGCGAAATCCCGCTGGTCGGCTTCTACCTGCAGCCGGCGGTCGGCGGCGTCATCCTCAGCGCTGATTTCTGGCGCCGCTTTGCCGCCATCGACAACGTCATTGCCATCAAGATCGCGCCGTTCAACCGCTATCGGACGCTCGACGTCCTGCGCGGGGTGGCCGCCGCCGGCGCGCTCGACCGCGTCGCGCTCTATACCGGCAATGACGATCACATCCTGCTGGATCTCACCCTCCCCTTCGACCTCCGCGACAAGGGCGTTACCACCCGCGCCTACTTCAAGGGCGGCCTGCTCGGACACTGGTCAGTATGGACCGCGAGCGCCATCAAGCATTTCGAGATGTGCAAGGCGGCACGTGGCAAGGACACCGTGCCGGCGGACCTGCTGGCGCTCGATGCCCGCGTCACCGATTGCAACGGCGCGTTCTTCGATGTCGCCAACAATTTCCACGGCTGCATCACCGGTTGTCATGAAATCCTGCGGCGGCAAGGGCTAATGCAGGGGCTGTGGTGCCTCGACCCTGACGAGGGGCTCAGCCCCGGCCAGATGGCGGAGATCGATCGCGTCTGCCGCGAGCATGCCGATCTGTCCGACGACGCTTTCGTGAAGGCGAACCTGCAGAAATGGCTGGCATGAGCGCCAACGAGCCTTTCATCAGCCTGAAGAACGTCCGCAAGGTCTATCGGTCCAAGGGCGCGGAATTCCTCGCCGTCTCCGACGTCACCATGGACGTGCAGGAAGGCGAACTGGTTTCGCTGGTCGGCCCCTCCGGCTGCGGTAAGACTACGGTGCTGAAAATCCTGGCCGGCCTTCATGACGCCGACGGCGGAACGATCACAATCGGCAGTTCGAAAACACCGTTCGACCCCGGCCGCGACATCGGCATGGTGTTCCAGCAGGCGCTATTGCTGAAATGGCGAACCATTTTGGACAACGTGCTGCTGCCGGCTGAAATCGTCGGCCTGCCGATGAAAGCCGCGCGGAGCCGCGCCCGCGAACTGCTCAACCTCGTTGGCCTGGCCGGCTACGAAGACAAATATCCGCAGCAATTGTCCGGCGGCATGCAGCAGCGCACGGCGATTGCGCGCGCCTTCATCCATGATCCAAAACTGATCCTGATGGACGAGCCGTTCGGCGCGCTCGACGCGCTGACCCGCGAACAGATGAACCTTGAAATGCTGCGGATCTGGCGCGAGAGCGGCAAGACCATCCTGTTCGTGACCCACAGCATCCAGGAAGCGGTGTTCCTCGCCTCGCACTGCGCCGTGCTCACCGCAAGCCCGGCGCGGATGGCCGAATATTTCCCGATTGAATTGCCGTTTCCGCGCGCCTTGCCGATCAAGACCACCGACGAATTCGGCGCCTATGCGCGGCGGATTTATGCGCGGCTGGGATTGAGCCCAAGCGCTTAGGTCGACGGGTTCCGCTAATTCCGCATTTTGCGGACTACTCAAACGCCACAGGTCCGGTATCGCGATAGGCCCAGCAACTCTCGCGCGGCAGCGAAACCTGGGTCTCGACACCCACCTGATGCCGGGCCGCGGTGCCGAGTTCAACCACCTCCAGCCGCCGGCCGAACAGTTCGATGCCGTAGGCCGTCTGCGTGCCCTGATAGCGGCGGTCGAGGACGCGAGCAGGAAAAATGTTGGCGCCGTTATGTTGGCCGATGGAGATATTTTCAGGTCGCAGCGCGATTCGCACCTTCTCTTCCGGACCAACCGCATGCAGCAAGGCCACCTCGCCCCGCCGCCCGTCGCCGAAATCGACCGTGCCGAACGCGCCGTTGCGCGACACCAGCGTGCCCGCAAGTTCGTTGGTCGCGCCGGTGAAGTTGGCAACGAACAAATCCGCCGGACGGTTATAGATTGCGTCAGGCGTATCCATCTGCAGCAACTTGCCGTCCCGCATCACGCCGATGCGGTCGCCCAGCACGACCGCTTCAGCCTGGTCGTGGGTAACATACAGCGCGGTCATCCCGGTCTGCTTGAGGATGACCCGAAGATCGTCGCGCAACCGCAGGCGCAGCTTGGCATCGAGGTTCGACAGGGGCTCGTCGAGCAGCAGCAATTGCGGCCGGTAGACGATGCTGCGCGCCAGCGCCACGCGCTGCATCTGGCCGCCGGACAACGCCACCACCGGCCGCTCGGCATATTCCGACAACCCGACCAGTTCGAGCGCCTCGTCAACCTTGCGGCGGGCATCGCTGCGCGAAAGCTTGCGGTGCTTGAGCGGATAGACCACGTTCTGCCGCACCGTCATGTGCGGCCAGACCGCATAGGACTGAAAAACCATGCCGAGGTCGCGCAACCGCGGCGGCACCAGAATGCCGCGCTCGGGCGACGAGACCACCCTGCCGGCGATGCTGATCTCACCCGAGGACGGGTGCTCCAGTCCGGCAACGCAGCGCAGCGTCGTGGTCTTGCCGCAGCCGGAGGGGCCAAGCAGGACCACGATCTCGCCGGCCGGCACGCCAAAACTGACGCCGTCGATCGCCGGCCGGCCGATCGAAAACTGCTTGCGCAGGTCGGTGACTTCGAGGGTCGCCGTCATCGGTTCGATCGTTTCCCTGATCTGACGATCATTGCCCATAGCCGTAGGTCTTGTTCCACTCTGCCACCCAGGGTGCGTGCAACTTCACATACTCGTCGAACTTGGGAAACCACACCTTGACCAATTTGGGATCAAAGCCTTCCGGATAGGCCGGCGGCACCTTCAGTGATGTAAGGTTGCCGAGTTCCTTGATCATGAACGTCTGCCCTTCCTTCGACAGGCACCAGTTCAGAAACAGTTTTGCAGCATTCGGGTGCGCCGCGGTCTTGGGAATGCCCGTCGCATAGGGATTGACCGGCGCACCTTCCGGCGGAAAGAATATCTGGATCGGCGCGCCGTCCTTCTGCTTCGGATAGATCGCGTTGTACAGCAAAGGCCCCATCGCGATTTCGCCGCGTACCAGCGAATCCGACATTGGCGCACCCGATGGATACAGCACCGGATGGGTCGCAGCCTGCTTGGCCCAGTAATCCTCGCCAAGCACCTGGCGCTCGAACATCACCCGGGTCCATGTAGTGCCGCCCGACGGAGCGATCACCTGCCCGGTCAATTTGTTGTATTCGGGCTTGGTGAGGTCCATCCAGGTCCTTGGGCGGATTCTTCACCAGCTCGGTGTTGTAGGCGATCGACCATACCAGTGTGGCGCGCGGCCAGAGCTGGGGTGCGATCTGCGCATCGGGATTGTAGTCGGCGGCATTCGGCGGCGCGTAGTCCTGGAACATGTCGGCCATCGGCTGCATCAGCGCGCGGTCGGAATGATCGACCACGTCGGCGATCAATTTTCCGGCCGCGGCTTCCGTCTTCACACGGGTGATGAGTTGGCCGCCCGGCGCGCGCACCATCTCGACCTTGATCTCGGGGAAACGCTTGTTGAAGGCCTTGATGACCTGCTGCTCGACCTCGGCGAAATTCGCGGTGTAGAAGACTAGCTTGCCCTCGGCCTTTGCGGCGGCAATCAATTCGGGCGAGCCGAACTCCTGCGCCTGCGCCGCGGCGCTCCATGTCAGCGCAAGACCGGCGATGCCGGCGATTGCAATTTTGGTGAAGATCCTTCCAGTCATAGCCAATCCTCCCCTTCGTCTTATTATCCGGTTCGGGCGATACTGCCTTGCGCCGCACCGCGCGACAGCCAGTTGGCGCCGCCGATGAGAACGCCGAGCAGAACGGTCTGGACCAGGCTGAAGGCTGCGGTCTTTCCAAGATTTCCGCCTTCGTAGTAGTCGAGCAACAGCACCGACATCACCATGGTATCGCTGGTGTAGAGAAACAGCGACGAGCCGAGTTCGCGGATCGCAAGCACGAACAACAGCGTCATCGAAGCGATCACGCCCGGCCGCGCCAAAGGCAGCACGATGGTCCGGATGGTGCCAAGCATGCCCTTACCGCACACCCAGGCCGCCTCCTCGAGCTCGCGATGAATCTGTAGGAACGAGGTCGACAGCGACTTGACCGTATCCGGCATGAAGCGCGCGATGAACGCCAGCGCCAGGATCCAGATCGTGCCGTAGAGCCCGCCGGGAATGCCGATCCATGCCCAGAGATAGGCGACGCCGACGACGAGGCCGGGGATCGCGACTGGTAAGGTCGAGATCACGTCGATCCAACGCCGGCCCGTCACCGGGGTGCGGTGAATGGTGTAGCCGATCGCAAACGCCAGCACGCCGCCGACCACGGCGGTGATCAGCCCGACCTCGACCGCGTTGTAGATCGAGCGCAGGGTCAGCGGATTGTCGAAGATGCTTTGGAAATGCATCAGCGAATACTGCCTGGCATCGAACAGGCTACTGACGTCGCGGATGAACATGAACTTGCGGAACGCGGCAACGATCAGCGCGAGCAACGGCAGCACCACCACGACCAGCAGATAGACAATGCCGAGACCGAAGGTGAACCAGCGCCAGCGCCCGAGATCGAGGCTGCGTGGACGGAATGCCTTGCCGGCGACGGTGGTGTAGCTGCGGCCGCTCAGAACCTTGTGCTGCAGGAACACAAGCAGCCCTGTGACGACCATCAGGATGATCGCCACCGCTGCGGCGGTGTTGTAGAGCGGCGGTGACCAGTTGGTGAGCTTGAAGATATAGGTGGTCAGCACGGCGAGGTTGGTCGGCGCGCCCAGCACCGCAGGGATGCCGTAGATGCCGAGCATGACGATGAACGACAGCAGCATGCCCGAGACGATCGCCGGCATGATCAGCGGAAACGTCACCGTGAACAGCGTCGCGAACGCGCTGGCGCCGGAAATCTCGGCGGCCTCCTCCAGGCTCGGATCCATGTTGCGCAGCGCCGACGAAGTGAACATGTAGACGTAGGGCGCGTAGTAGATGCCGAACACGAACACCAATCCCCACATCGAGTAGAAATCGACGCGCCAGTCCAGCCCCACCCATTTGAACATGGTGTTGATCAGGCCCGTCTTCGGCGAACCCAGAATGGCCCATGCAACGCCGGCGACCAATGGCGGCGCAAACAACGGCAGGATGCTGGCTGCCGCGATGAAACCCTTGAACGGCGTGTTGGTGCGGACGACGATCCAGGAAAACAGCAATCCGACCGCGACCGCAATCAATGTGCCGCCGCCGCAGGCGATCAGCGTATTGGCCAACGCCTCGACGACATTCGGGTTCGCCAGCACGGTGAGGAAGTTCGTGACCGAGAGATGACTGAGGCTGATGCCGTCGACCACCGGATTGGTATCGGTGAGCGCGCCGAGCAGCAGCATCAGGATCGGGTAGATGACGAGAAAGCCGAGGATCGCCAGCAGGAGCGAAACCCACAAGCCCGGCCATACGCGCCCACGCCTGGCCTCACCCGCGCTACGCATGACTTCGCTGTACCGGCTCGCCAGTCCGTTCAAAGCGCTTCCTCTCGCCGGCGACCGTCTTTTTATTGAATTACGGTCGCTGTGCGCCTCAAGCCTAGTCGATCACCCGGCGGGCGGAAAGGTATCCGAAAGTCGGCGCGCGGATATGGCGCGGAAGGGGCTTTTTCCCATACCGGCGGTCGCTTCGCATACGCATCATGCAGCGGCGTGCCTGTGGCTCGTGCCAGGTCCGTAGTACACGCCGCAGAGGGCGCGACCGCCCCTGGCGTGGAGAGCCCGATAGAATGTCACTGGATACAACTGCAAAGTCGCACGCCCCCGCGCCGATCGACGGCTTGCCCCCGGAACTCCGGCGCTGGGCGGTCGCGGCGATCTTTACCGCGCTGGCGCTGGCCTCGCTGGATACGGCGATCGCCAACGTGGCCCTGCCCGCCATTGCCGCCGATCTCCATGTCAGCCCGGCCGATGTGGTCTGGGTGGTCAACATCTATCAGATCGCACTGGTTGCGACGCTGCTGCCGCTCGGCGCGCTCGGTGAAATCGTCGGCCATCAGCGGATCTATCTCGGCGGCCTGCTGCTGTTCACGCTGGCCTCGCTCGGATGCGCTTTCGCATGGTCGCTGCCCAGCCTGACGGCGGCGCGGGCCCTGCAAGGGTTGGGCGCCAGCGGCATCATGAGCGTGAATGCGGCACTGGTCCGCTTCGTCTATCCGACCCACATGCTGGGCCGTGGCTTCGGCCACAACGCGCTGGTGGTCGGAACGGCGTTCACGTTCGGCCCGACGATCGCCTCCGCGATCCTTGCGATCGGAACATGGCCGTGGCTGTTCGCGATCAACATCCCCTTCGGCGTGATCGCCATCTGGATCGGCCTGAAGACTTTGCCGAAAACGCCGCGCGCGAAGCACCCGTTCGATTTTGCGAGCGCGGCGCTGACCGCAAGCTGCCTCGGGCTTTTCATTGTCGGAATTGGCAGCGCGGCGCATCAGGCGCCTCCGGCCCTGGTCGGACTGGCGCTTGGCGCAGCCTTGCTGCTCGGCTGGATGATGACCCGCAGAGATGCGGACCACCCGGCGCCGATGTTGCCGATCGACTTGTTTCGACGGCCGATCTTCGCGCTGTCGGCAGCCACGTCGGTCTGTTCATTTGCGGTACAGGGGCTGGCCTTCGTCTCGCTGCCCTTTTACTTCGAGGACGTGCTGCACAGGTCTCAGGTGGAAACCGGGTTCTTCATGACGCCCTGGCCGCTGGTGGTGGCGATCATGGCGCCGATCGGAGGCCGACTCTCCGATCGCTATCCGGTCGGCATCCTTGGCGGCATCGGGCTGGTGCTGCTCGGCATCGGCATGGTGCTGCTGGCGACGCTGCCACCAGATCCCGGCATTGCCAACATCGTCTGGCGCACGGTGATCTGCGGGATCGGATTCGGCTTCTTTCAAACGCCCAATTTGCGGGCGCTGATGTCAAGCGCGCCGCCGCATCGCAGTGGCAGCGCAAGCGGCATCGTTGCGACCGCACGCCTGACCGGACAAACCCTGGGCGCTGCGCTGGCTGCCCTGTGTTTTGCCCTTGCCGGCCATGATGGCGCGACGGTGGCGCTGATGCTCGGGGCCGGATTTGCCGCGCTTGGGAGCCTGATGAGTTTCCTGCGACTGGCGGTGGGCGCAGAACGGACATAACTGCTATGCAGGGGGCGCGTGCCCACGCAACACCGGTAGATCGGCTTTCTTCCCTAACGCCACCACGCATTTTCTTGATTTGAACGATTCCAGGTTGCAGGCCATCTTCCCGCGCGCAGCTCACTCGGTGGATTGAGCGAACAGGGGATACGCGATGGCAAATCTCACAATCAACGGCAAATCAATCAACGTGGACGTCGAAGACGACACGCCGCTGCTTTGGGCAATCCGGGAAAACGTTGGGTTGACCGGCACCAAATATGGATGCGGCATCGCACAATGCGGCGCCTGCACCGTTCACGTCGATGGGGTCGCAATGCGCTCCTGCGGCATGTCGGTCAGCGAAGCCGCCGGCAAGCAGATCACGACGATCGAGGGGCTCGCCAGCAACGGCGCCCTGCACAAGGTGCAGCAGGCCTGGGTGGCGAATGACGTGCCGCAATGCGGCTATTGCCAGAGCGGAATGATCATGGCGGTTGCCGCCCTTCTCAAGGAGAAACCGAAGCCGACCGACGAGGACATCAACGAGGCCATCACCAATATCTGCCGCTGCGGGACCTTCCAGCAGGTCCGCGAGGCGATCCACGCCGCCGCGAACGCTTGAGGAGGACGCCATGAACCAACACGTCATGCCCAAACTCAATCGCCGTGCCTTCGTGATCGGCACTGCCGCTGCCGGCGCCGGCCTGGCAATCGGTCTCGATATTCCGTTCGGTGGACCGACGGTCGTCCGCGCCGCCGACGGCTCACCCGAGGTTAATGTCTGGGTGGTGATCCGCCCCGACGACACGACCGTGATTCGCATTGCCCGGTCGGAGATGGGCCAAGGCACCCTCACCGGCCTCGCCCAACTCGTCGCCGAAGAACTCGAATGCGACTGGTCCAAGGTCATCACTGAATATCCGACGCCGGGTCAAAGTGTCGCACGCAAGCGCGCCTGGGGCGATTTCTCCACCGGCGGCAGCCGCGGCATCCGCTCCAGCCAGGACTACGTCCGCAAGGGCGGCGCCACCGCGCGCGTAATGCTGGTGCAGGCCGCCGCTAATGAATGGAAGGTACCGGCCTCGGAATGCACCGCTTCCAACAGCGTCATCACGCATACGCCGTCGGGCAGGACCACGACCTACGGCAAGGTCGTCGAAGCCGCCGCGAAGCTTGAACCGCCGGCGGACGTCAAGCTGAAGGATCCCAAGGACTGGAAGATCGCCGGCAAGGGCGTGAAGCGGCTCGATACGGTGGACAAGACCACCGGCGCGATGATCTACGGCTCCGACGTCAAGCTGCCCGGCATGCTCAACGCCGCGATCAAGGATTGCCCCGTCTTCGGCGGCAAGCTGAAGAGTTTTGACGAAGCCAAGATCACGGGCATGAAGGGCGTGAAGAAGGTGGTCCGTGTCGGTGACAGCGCGGTCGCCGTCATCGCCGATACCTGGTGGCACGCCAAGACCGCGCTAGATGCGCTGCCGATCGTCTGGGACGAAGGCGAGAATGCCAAAGTCTCCAGCGAGTCGATCGCCAAATGGCTGGCTGAAGGCCTCGACAATGCCCAGCCGGCGTACGTCGGCAACCAGAACGGCGACGCCAAGGCCGCAATTGCAAGCGCCGCCAAGAAGGTCGAGGCGGTCTACAACTATCCCTACCAGAACCACGCCACCATGGAGCCGCTGAATGCCACCGCGCTCTATACGCCGGACAAATGCGAGGTCTGGTGCGGCACGCAGAACGGCGAAGCGGCATTTGCCGCCACGCTCGAAGCTTCGGGATTGCCGGCCGAAAAATGCGAGGTACACAAGCTCATCCTCGGCGGCGGCTTCGGCCGGCGCGGCATGACGGACTATGTCCGGCAGGCGGTTCTGATCGCCAAGCAGATGCCGGGCACGCCGGTCAAGCTGTTGTGGTCGCGCGAAGAGGACATGGCGCAAGGCAAGTTTCATCCGGTCACGCAATGTAAGCTCACCGGGGCCTTCGATGCCGACAACAATCTTACAGCGCTGCACGTCAGATTGTCCGGCCAATCGATCCTGTTCTCGGTGCGCCCGGCGGCGTTGGTGAACGGCATGGATACGGCTGCGTTCCAGGGCCTCAGTCCTTCCGGCGATGCAGCGATCGGCTACTCGGTGCCGAATCTGCTGGTCGAGCATTCCATGCGCAACCCGCACGTTCCGCCCGGCTTCTGGCGCGGCGTGAACGTGAACCAGAACGCGATCTACATGGAATGCTTCATGGATGAACTGGCGCAGTCGGTGGGCCAGGATCCGGTTGAATTCCGCCGCAAGCTGATGAGCAAGCATCCGAAGCATCTCGCCGTGCTCAACGCCGTGGCGGAGAAAATCGGCTGGGGCAAGCCCGCGCCGCAAGGCGTCTATCGCGGGATTGCGCAGGTGATGGGCTATGGCAGCTATGTCGCGGGTGCCGCCGAAATCTCCGTCACCGAGGGCAGCAAGATCAAGGTGCATCGCATCGTCGCCTCGACCGATCCGGGCTATGTCGTCAACCCAGCGCAGGTCGAGCGGCAGATCGCAGGCTCTTTCGTCTATGGCCTGTCCGCCCTGTTCTATGGCGGCTGCACGGTGAAGGATGGCAAGATCGAGCAGACCAACTTCGACACCTACAACTCGATGCGCATCAACGAGATGCCGAAGGTGGAATGCGTCATGGTGCCGAGCGGCGGTTTCTGGGGCGGCGTCGGCGAGCCGACGATCGGTGTCGCGGCGCCCGCAGTGCTCAACGCCTACTTCGCGGCGACCGGCAAACGCATTCGCTCGGTGCCGCTGAGGGACCAGAACATCACGTTCGCCTGACGACAGCGGGCGGCGGCCTCAACGCGAGTGCCGCCGCTCTCCATCGGGAGATCAGCTAGATGAAAGCGCTGCGTGTCGCCGTCGCGATTGCGATGGTCATGGCGTCGGGCCTGCCGGTGCTTGCGGCTTCCGAGCCCCCGCCCGGCGCGGCATCCTGCTCCGGTTGCCACACCTCCGGAGCGGCGACAGCCTCCCCTGTGTCGCGGCTGTACAGCCGCGACGCCGGCGAGATCATGACTGCGATGACTGGATTTCGCGACGGCTCGCTTCCCGCCACCGTCATGAACCGCATCGCCAAGGGCTTCTCCGATGACGAACTGCGCGCGATTGCGACGTGGCTCGCGGCACAGAAGTAAAGGGGCGCCGGCATGAGTACCAGCCTTCGCATGACCCGCCGGGAATTCGTGGGCGCAAGCGCGGTCACCGTCACGGCCCTGACGTTTCCCTCGGCGTTTCCGCTGCCCGCGTTCGCGCAATCCGCGCCACGCGTGGTCGTGATCGGCGGCGGATTCGGCGGCGCGAGTTGCGCACGCGCGCTGAAAGCGATCGATCCGAAACTGCAGATCACGCTGGTCGAGCCGAACAAGACCTTCGTCGCCTGCCCGTTCAGCAACAATGTCATTGCCGGACTACGTTCGATCGAGGCGCAACAGTTCGGCTATGACAAGATCGCCGCCGGCGGGGTGACCGTGGCGGCGCAGGCGGCAACGGCGGTCAATGCAGCGGCGCGGACCGTCGGCCTCGCCGACGGCACGACGCTTTCCTACGACCGGCTGGTACTGTCTCCCGGCGTCGACCTGCGTTTCGACGCGTTGCAGGGCTACGACGAGGCCGCCGCGGCGAAGATGCCGCATGCCTGGAAAGCCGGTGACCAAACGCTGTTGCTGCGCAGGCAACTCGACGCCATGGACGATGGCGGCCTGGTGGTGATCGCAGCGCCCGCCAATCCCTTCCGCTGCCCGCCGGGACCTTACGAACGCGCCTGCCTGATTGCGCATTATTTGAAGACCAAAAAGCCACGCTCGAAGCTGCTCATCCTCGACGCCAAGGACACCTTTTCCAAGCAGCGTCTGTTTCAGAATGCCTGGAAGGAGCTCTATCCGGGGATGATAGAATGGGTATCGCTGTCACAGGGCGGCAAGGTGAACGCCGTCGACCCCGCGACCAACACGCTGATCACCGATTTCGGCAACCACACCGCCCAGGTGGCCAACGTCATTCCGCCGCAGCGGGCCGGCCGCATCGCCACCATTGCCGGCGCGACTGATAACACCGGCTGGTGCGCGATCGATCCGGTTACCTTCGAGTCCAAATCGGCGCCGAACATCCATGTCATCGGCGACGCCTGTCTCGCCGGCGGCATGCCAAAATCCGCATTCTCGGCTAATGCGCAGGCCAAGGTTTGCGCGGCCGCCATTGCCACACTGCTGTCAGGCGGATCGCCGGCCACGCCAAAACTGATCAATACCTGCTACAGTCTGGCGGCCCCGGACTACGGCATCTCAATCGCCGGCGTCTACCAGCCGAAGAACGGAGTGTTGGCCGACGTCGAAGGCGCCGGCGGCGTCAGTCCGGCGGATGCGCCACGCGAGTTCCGCGCGCGCGAGGCCGACTATGCGCAATCCTGGTTTTCGACCGTAACGGCGGAAGTCTTTGGCTAAGCACACCCATCGCATCTCGGGTCCGATCCTTGCCGGCGCCCTCTTGGCGCTGCCCGGTTTGACAGCCGCGGAAGACCTCCGCAGCCATGCTGTCATCGGCGATGCCATTCCGCAGTCGCTGACGGGCGCGGCCGGCGATGCGACGCGCGGGCGCGCGCTCGTCGTCGAACGTTCCAGCACTTGCATCCTCTGCCACAGCGGCCCATTTCCCGAGCAGAAGTTTCAGGGCGACCTGGCGCCCGATCTTTCCGGTTCCGGCAGCCGCGCGTCCGAGGGTCAGCTTCGGCTCCGGCTGGTGGATGCGTCTCGCCTCAATGGTGCGACCATCATGCCGTCTTATTACCGCGTGGACGGCCTCAACCGCGTCGGGACGCCATGGCGCGGCAAGCCGATCCTGTCGGCCGAACAGATCGAGGATATCGTGGCGTATCTCGGAAGCTTGCGCGAATAGGAAGCAATGATGCAGCAACCACCAAATTCATCACGCCGCCAGTTCCTCGGCCTCGCCGGCGGCGCGGCCGTGCTCGGCGCACTCCCGATCGTGATTGTTCGCCCCGCGGAAGCGACGCCCGCGATGCTGGCGTCAGCGATCCAGAACGTCACCGGCGGCGCGGCGGTGCGGACCGGCAAGGTCAAGCTCGACATCCCGCCGCTGGTCGAGAACGGCAACACGGTACCGATGACGGTGAGCGTCGACAACCCGATGGCCCCGGAGGATCATGTCCGGAGCATCCACGTCTTCAACGAAAAGAATCCGCAGCCGAACTTCGCCAATTTCCATCTCGGTCCGCATAACGGCCGCGCGCAGGTTTCGACCCGCGTCCGTCTCGCCGACAGCCAGAAGATCGTCGCGATCGCAAAGCTCTCGGACGGGTCGTTCTGGTCGACCAGCGTTGACGTCGTGGTGACGCTGGCGGCCTGCACCGAGGAGGTGATCTGATGGCTACAGCCCTGATCAACGTTCCAGCGAAAGCCAAACGCGGCGACATTATCGAGATCAAGACGCTGATGTCGCACATTATGGAAACCGGCTATCGCCATAAAGCGTCAGGTGAAGTCGTGCCGCGCAACATCATCACGAGCTTTACGTGCCGCTTCAACGGCGGCGAGATTTTCCGCGCCGACCTGTTTCCGGCGATCGCCGCCAACCCGTTCATTACCTTCTTCACCACCGCGACCGAAAGCGGCAAGTTCGAGTTCGAATGGATCGGCGACCAGGGGTTTTCAGAAACCGCTTCCGCCTCGATCATGGTCGAATGAGACTTTTCGGCGCCATAGCTGTTGCGCTGCTGATCGCGGGCTCTGCTTTCGCCGCTGAAATCCCGCAAGCCGAACGTCGCTCCGGCTACGACTTCATGAAGCCGGACACCAAGGCGATGCAGGACGAGGATACCGCCAATCCCGGCATGCTCTGGGTGCTCGACGGCGAAGGGTTGTGGAAGCGCAAGCTAGGCGCCGCCAACAAGGCCTGCGCCGATTGTCACGACGATGCGCGTACCAGCATGAAGGGCGTGGCCGCCCGCTACCCCGCCTTCGACAAGGCAACCGGCCGTCCCGTCGATCTGGAGCAGCGCATCAATTCGTGCCGCAGCAGCCATCAGCAGGCGACGCCGCTGCCCTTCGAGAGCCGCGAGTTGCTGGCGCTCACGGCCTTCATCGCGCGGCAGTCGCAAGGCATACGAATCGAAACCGGCGCCGACCCGCAGCTCGCGCCGTTCATCGCCAAAGGGCGCGAATTCTACATGCAGCGGCAGGGCCAGCTCAATCTCGGCTGCGCCAATTGCCATGATGATAACTGGGACAAGCGGCTCGCCGGCTCCCCGATCACACAAGGGCACCCGACCGGCTACCCGCTCTACCGGCTGGAATGGCAGTCCCTGGGATCACTGCAGCGGCGCCTGCGCGCCTGCATCACCGGGATCAGGGCGCAGGCCTATGATTATGGCGCACCGGAACTGGTGGAACTCGAGCTGTATCTGATGTCGCGGGCGCGTGGGATGCCGATCGAGGCGCCGGGGGTCAGGCCTTAGCTGTCGGCGTTCAGCGCTCCGCGAACGCTTTCTCGACCACGAACTGCGCCGGCTCGCCGTGATTGCCTTCGACGAAACCCTTGCCGTTGAGCAGCGCGCGCGTATCGGCCACCAGCGCCGGGCTGCCGCAGATCATGACGCGGTCATGCGCGGCGTCGAGCGAGGCCAGCCCGATATCAGCGAACAGCTTGCCGGAGTTGATCAGGTCGGTGATCCGGCCGCGATTGCGGAAGGGATCGCGCGTTACGGTCGGGTAATAGACCAACTGGTTACGGACATATTCGCCGATCAGTTCGTCGTTCGGCAGCTTTTCGGTGATCATCTCGCCATAGGCGAGTTCTTTCACGCGGCGGCAGCCGTGCAGCAACACCACCTTCTCGAACCGCTCGTAAGTCTCGGGATCCTTGATCACGCTGAGGAACGGGGCCAAGCCCGTGCCGGTCCCGATCAGATAGAGGTTGCGGCCGTCTTCGAGGTTGTCGATGACCAACGTGCCGGTGGCCTTGCGGCTGACGATGATCTCGTCGCCCTGCTTCAGGTGCTGGAGGCGTGAGGTCAGCGGGCCGTCCGGCACCTTGATCGAGAAGAATTCGAGCCGGTCCTCGTAGTTGGCGCTGGCGACTGAGTAGGCGCGGAGCAGCGGCTTCTCGCCGATCTTCAGCCCGATCATGGTGAATTCGCCGTTGCGGAAACGGAACGAGGGATCGCGGGTGGTAGTGAAGCTGAACAGCGTATCGGTCCAGTGATGGACGCTCAGCACGCTTTCCTGGTTGAAATTGCTCATCTTGCCGATCCCGTCGCTGGAGGCCGATTGCGATGCTCAAATCATTTGTATACGATCATTCGTATACAAATGAATAATCCTTCTTGATCCGGGCGTCAAGCCACGGGCAAGATGGTGTTCCGCGTTCCGAAGGCATTGAACCAAAAGGAAAAACCATGGCCCACGATGCGCCCCAGGCAGCCGGCCCGAGCAAGCTGGTGATCCGCAATATCGGGCTGCTGCTGTCGGGGGCCTTGGAGAAGCCGATCCTGGACGGCGACACGATCGTGGCCGAGAACGGCAGGATCACAGCCATCGGCCGCTTCAAGGACGTCAACACCGAGGGCGCAACCACCGTGGTCGATGCCAACGGCACCACCGTTGCCCCGGGCCTGATCGACAGCCATGTCCATCCCGTCGCCGGCGACTGGACGCCGCGGCAGAACCAGATCAACTGGATCGACAGCTATCTGCATGGCGGCGTCACCACCATGATCTCCGCGGGCGAGGTCCACATGCCCGGCCGTCCGCGTGATGTCGTGGGCCTGAAGGCGATGGCGATCTTTGCGCAGCGCGCGTTCTGGACACTGCGTCCGGGCGGGGTGAAAGTTCACGCCGGCGCGCCGGTGATCGAATGCGAAATGGTCGAGGACGATTTCAAGGAATTGGCCGCGGCGGGCGTCAAGCTGCTCGGCGAAGTGGGCCTGGGCGGCGTCAAGGACGGACCTACCGCGCGGAAAATGGTGGGGTGGGCGCGCAAGTATGGCATCCAGAGTACGATCCACACCGGTGGTCCCTCGATTCCCGGCTCCGGCCTGATCGACAAGGACGTGGTGCTGGAAGCCGACACCGACGTCGTCGGCCACATCAATGGCGGCCACACGGCGCTGCCCGACGACCAAATCCGCTGCATTTGCGAGGGCTGCAAGCGCGGGCTGGAACTGGTTCACAATGGCAACGAGCGCTCGGCGCTGTTCACGCTGCGCATCGCGCGCGAGATGGGCGACCTCAACCGCGTCATCCTCGGCACCGATGCGCCGGCCGGCTCCGGCGTGCAACCGCTCGGCATTTTGCGCATGGTGTCGATGCTGTCTTCGCTCGGCGACCTGCCCGCCGAACTGGCCTTCTGCCTCGCGACCGGCAACACCGCCCGCATGCGGGAGCTGGATTGCGGCATCATCGAAGTCGGCCGTTCCGCGGATTTCGTCCTGATGGACAAGGCGCAGCATTCGCCCGGCCGGAATATCCTGGAAAGCGTTCAGCTCGGCGACCTGCCGGGCATCGGCATGACCATCATCGACGGCATCGTCCGCACCCAGCGCAGCCGCAACACGCCGCCGGCCGGAAAAGTGCCGGAGATCGTCAGCGGGCATTGATGCCGGCGGGCCGTCGCTCCCAGGCGCGTCTGAAAAAGAAAGCGGCGAACGAATTGCCGGCCAGCCCCGTCAAGTGCGGGCTGCCTTGGTGGCGGACTGCCCTGCTCTGGTCATCGAAAGTTTTGATCTGAATACGTGCCGGGCGATCCGCCTCATTCTTGTGGACGTGATTGCGCTCACACTCAGCCCCGCCAGCCAGCGTGGAACCCTCGTACGGCTACTTTGCGGCGAACCGGCCAGCGTGGTACGCTGTCGGTGCTGGAAAGATTGTTTGCCTAACGCTGAGATTGCAGCAGTTCAAGGAAACCAATCTGAACCATGGCCCAGATTCGTGACATCAAGACAGGCCGAGTTGGCACGCCACCGCGCGAACCGACACCGCGTCGCCTTGCGGCCATCGTGGCAGGCGATATCTCCGGTTACAGCCGCCTGATGCAAATCGACGAAGAAGGCACGCACAACCGTGTCAAGCGCATCGAGCGCGATCTCATCGAACCCAGCATCATAGAACATCACGGCAGACTCGTTAAAACCACCGGCGACGGGTTCATTGCGATTTTCGACAGCCCTGTCGAAGCCGTCCGCTGCAGCATCGTAATTCAGCAAAATCTGGTGGGACGCAACGCGGCACTGCCGAAGCATCATTGGATCGAGTATCGCATTGGCGTCAATCTCGGCGATGTCATCATCGAAACCGACGACGTTTATGGCGACGGCGTCAATATTGCCACGCGACTTGAAGGCATAGCTCAGCCCGGCGAAGTCTATATCTCCGGCGGCATCTACGAGCAGATAAAGCATAAGCTGGTTTGCGGATACGAATCGCTCGGTGATCGCCATGTCAAGAACATCACCGACCCGGTGCGAGTCTATCGCGTGCTTTCCGATCCGGCTGCGCTTCTGCAAAGCCGGAAGCGGCGCGAGGGCATTCTGATCTTTTTGCTGAGCCTTGCCGTGCTGCTCATTGCGGCCGGCGCTCTCTGGTACATGCTCCTGCAAGCCGGCAAGCTGCCAAATCTGGTTTCGGCTCCCGTCTCACGTCCGGCTGAAGTGCAGAAGGCGCCCGCACGATCAGCGCCGCCCGCCCAGCCTGCGCCGACGGTCGCGCCAACCCAGCAGCAGGCGGCGCCGCAGTCTGAGCCCTCTCCGGCATCCAAACAGGCCGCGCCGCTACCGCCGTCCACTTCACCGGCCGCGCCTGCAGGTCAACCCGCCACGCCGGCGGCCGCGTCGATTCGAGAACCCGAGATGGTCTCGCTTCGGGGTGGCAGCTTCGCGATGGGCAGTAACGAAGACGCTTCGGAAAAACCCGTCCGTCAGGTATCCGTCAAGCCGTTTGCGATGGGGAAATTTCCTGTCTCCGTACAGGAATGGAACGCATGCGCCGCCGCAAAGGCATGCGGATTCACGGCGAGCGGAAAGGGCGATGCGCCGGTTTCAAACGTGAGTTGGAGCGACGCCAAGCAATATGTCGCGTGGCTCGCGGAAACCACCCGCAAGCCGTATCGGCTGCCGAGCGAAGCCGAATGGGAATATGCGGCGCGCGGCGGCACGCAGACCAGATTTTGGTGGGGCGATCAGCTTCAGCCCGGCATGGTCAATTGCAAGAACTGCAGTGACATTCCAGCCATCGACCAGCCGGTCAAGGTCGGCAGCCTGAAGCCAAATCCGTTTGGGCTGTTTGATATGGGCGGCAGCGTCGATCAATGGGTCGAAGACTGCTGGCACAGAAATTATCAAGGCGCTCCGGCGGACGGATCAGCGTGGGTTGAGAATGCATGTCCCTCGCACGTCATCCGTTCCGGCTCCTGGAGGAAAGACTCAGACTATGCCCGGACGTCAAGCCGCGGCAGCTATGACACCAACGTGCGATATCCCACACACGGGTTCCGCGTCGCACTGTCCCCCTAGGAAGCGTGAGAGACAGTCATGAAGGTGATGCAGTGGATCGCTCTGTCAGCAGCGCTCACTTGCCTGCCGTTTGCCGCGTGCGCTCAGGGAAAGCCCGCGCCGAAGGATGCCCTTCTTTATTTCGTGTGGCCGCAGAACGGCGCCGTCATCAAAGGTGCATTCTGGTGCCGCTTTGGTCTGCGCAACATGGGCGTAACCCACGCCGGCGACAACTACCCAAACAGCGGCCATCATCATCTTCTTGTCAATGTGAACGAGCCGCTCAATCCGAAAGAACCGATCCCGCAAGACAAGTCACATCTTCATTTTGGGGCGGGTCAGACCGAAGCCCGGATCGAACTTCCACCCGGCAAGTACACGCTTCAGCTCGTGCTCGGCGATGCCGAACACTACCCGCACGTTCCTCCGGTGGTCTCGCAGAAAATTACCGTCACGGTCAGATAGCGGAACTCTCTCCGCCGCCCTGAATCCTTGCGTTTCGAATTACCTGTTTTGCGTGATCGGCTGATTGGTCGTCCAGTCGAAGGTGCCCTGGTCACGCTCGTCGACGGCACGCTTCCAACCCATCTCCTCCGACCGCCGCTTGAAGTTCAGCCCCTCGGGGGAGTGCCGGGTGATGCCGTCGAATACGGTGGCGATCATCTGCGTGCCCATCAGGCCCATATTGTAGAGCGCTTGGTTGACCATCAGCTTCTGCATCATGAGCTGGTTCTGCGGCACCGTCGCAATCCGGTGCGCGAGCGCGTCGACCTCATCGTCCAGCCGATCGGCCGGAACGGCTTTCAGTACGAGGCCGAGCGCCGCCGCCTCAATGCCGGTGATCTTGTCGCCGGTGAACAGCATGCGCTTGGCCTTTTCGGCCCCTAACCGGTAGACCCACATCGCCGTGGTCGGACAACCCCAGACCCGAACCGGCGGATAGCCGATACGGGCGTCCTCCGCCATGACGATCATGTCCGAGCACAACGCAATGTCGGAGCCGCCGGCCACCGCAAACCCATGAACCTTGCAGATCACCGGCCGCTTCGAGCGGAACAGGCTCATGAACTTGTTGGTATTGTCGGACATCGCAGCGTAATCCCTCATCGGATCCCACGGCATTTCCTGCGTATAGCGATTGGCCTTATCGCCGGAGGCGTAGGCCGTCAGGTCATATCCGGCGCAGAAGGCCCGACCGGCGCCGGCAAGTACGATCACATGCGCGCCCGGATCGTTATCGGCACGCGCCACCGCGTCCGCGAGCGCGCCCGGCAACTCGTCGTCGATTGCATTCATGACTTCCGGCCGGTTCAGCGTAATGCGCGCGATGCGGCCGTCGCGCTCGTACAGGACTTTGGCCATGACGGGCTCCCTGGATCGAAGAATTCAGATCTTGGCAAAATCGCCGTGGCGACCCCTGCCGCCGGCAAAGCGCGCGGCGCCGCTGGCGCCTTCCTTAAAGATGGCTTCAACGCCGTTGGTCCATTCCTGGCGCAAGGCATCGCGGACCGGCAGGCCGTAGGTCTCGACCACCGAACGACGATCGGCACGAACTGCCGCTTGCGGAAACCGTGCGATCTCGCGCGCCATCGCCTCGGCCGCGGCACGCGCGCCACCGGTCTCGACTACTTGTTCGCACATGCCGATGCGCAGCGCTTCGTCGGCCGGGACCTTGCGCCCGGTGAGGATGATTTCCATCGCCCGTCCCTGCCCGACCAGCCGCGCCAGACGAACGCTGCCGCCGTCCAACAGCGGGATTCCCCAGCGCCGGCAATAGACGCCGAAATAGGCGCTCTCGGCCATCACGCGGATATCGCACCACAGCGCAAGCTCCATGCCGCCGGCAACCGCCGCTCCCTCCACCGCGGCGATCACCGGCTTCGACAATTCCAGCCGCGTCGGCCCGAGCGGACCGCGCGGCGCAGGATTTGCGCCGGTGGGGAACGCCAGGCCATCGACGACATGGCGCTGAAAGGCGTCGCGATCACCAAGCGTGCTGGCGAATTTGAGATCCCAGCCGGCGCAGAACCCGCCGCCCTCGCCCCACAGCACCGCGACGCTTGCGGAATCGTCGGCGTCGAATTCCCTGAAGGCCGCTGCCAGCGCGTCCGCGCTGTCGGGATCCATCGCGTTGCGCGCTTCTGCAAACCGGCTGTGGATGACGGTCCACACCGCGCCCTGCTTTTCGACCCGGACCATTTCGCTTACTCCCTTACTGTCTTGATTTGCGTGCGGCCTTTACGTTCTTCGACATCGTCGGGGCAAGGCATTGCGCCAGCATCATGCGAAGCAGTGCCTGCGCGCCGGTTTGGAGAAAATCCAGCCGGCCCGCGATCTGCAGCACGAGAGCCCCTATCATCTGGCTGGTGAGCAGCGCCACCCACGGCCGAACGTCTGAAGCCTTGAGGCCGCGCACTTTAGTTAGCGGCAAGGCGATGCGTTCGAGCACCTTCCATAGCGCCTGGTTGAGTTCCTCATCCGACGGCTTGCCGATGCCCAACCGCTTGAGGCCGCGGAATGCATAGAGGCCCAGATTTATCTCGAACCGGTGGTCGAGGTAGTAGTTCAGGAAGGCGCCGCAGGCGGCCTCGACCCGCGCCTCCGGCGTCCGCGCTTTAGCCACGGCCTTGGCAACACAGGCATCGAGCGCCGCCAGCGACTGCTTCAGCAGTTCGGCATAGATCGCCTCCTTGCTGTCGAACAGCGGATAGATCGCGCCCGTCGTGCAGCCGGCACGAACCGCGATGCCGCGCATGGTGGCGCCTTCCAATCCCTGCTCGGCGAATTCGTCGCGCGCCGCGCGCAGCAGAAGCTCGCGCTTCGCTCCCCTCACGACGTCCGACCAGTCCTTTGCAGCGGTTGCGGTCCTGCTCACGATAACATCGTTATCAAACAGTTCTGCATGCTGTCAATGGTAACAACAATTTCTACAGGGCACGCAAATCTGACGCCGTAGATCAAGGCATCGATTGCACGGGGAACGAGCGCGGGCGACGTCACATTTCCTCGCCGGACGCTGCTGAGCGATGACGAGCCCAGAGATGCCGCTGGGATTTTGCGGGCGCCATCGCTGGCGCCACCCCTGCGTCGCGAGCGGAACGGCGATGATCGAAGCTGCGCTGGCGCGTATTCCGGGCCCTTTGCGTCGCGCGGCGGATTGGTCGCACCATCGTTATTTTCGCTTGCCGTATTGCGGTGTATTGTCGATGGGGCAAACCTCGGCCGGCGGCACTCGCGAGAGGAACTCAACGCGCCGGGTCATTTCTTGCTGCTGCATGCCGCTGAGCCGTGTTGCTATCCATCGAGGCAAACAGGGAGGCAGTACGATGAACATTCGGCCCGACCCCACGTTTCACGCTTCGCCAAAGCTTGCCATGGAAGCTCCGCCGGAGAGCTTCGCCTACACTGTGCTGCTCAGCCCGGACTCTTCGAAGCCAGACGCATTGGCCGTCATCGACGTCAATCCAGGCTCCCAGAGCTACAGCCAGGTCGTTCACACCGTGACGATGCCGAACAAGGGCGACGAGTTTCACCATTTCGGCTGGAACGCCTGCTCGTCAGCGCTATCGCCGCTCACCGGACACGCCTTCCTCGAACGCCGCTATCTCATCATCCCCGGCATGCGGTCATCCCGCATTTACATCGTCGATACCAAGCCGGATCCCACCAAGGCGGCGATACACAAGATCATCGAGCCGGAGGAAATCTTCAGGAAGACCGGATACTCGCGGCCCCACACGGTTCATTGCGGGCCGGAAGGCATCTACGTCTCTACACTCGGCGGCGGTGGCAAGAACGGCACCGACGGACCGCCCGGCGTCTTCATCATGGATTGCGAGACGTTCGACGTGCTCGGACGGTGGGAGATCGATCGCGGTCCGCAAACACTGCACTATGACTTCTGGTGGAACCTGCCGCGTGACTACATGGTGACGAGCGAGTGGGCGTTGCCGCCACAGTTCGAGAACGGCATCGTGCCCGAGGATCTCCTCTCCAACAAATATGGCCATCGGATCCACTTCTGGGATCTGCGCGCTCGGCGGAATGTCCAGACCATCGATCTCGGCGCCAACCATCAGATGGCGCTGGAAGTGCGCCCCGCACACGATCCGGTTCGCGAATACGGCTTCCTCGGCGTCGTGGTCGACACCACAAATCTCGAAGGCTCGATCTGGACCTGGTGGCGCGAGGGCGGCAAGTTTCGTATCGAGAAGACGGCGACGATTTCCCCCGAGCCCGCGCCGAAGGAGCAACTGCCGCCGCTTCTGCAGGGCTTCGGTGCGGTGCCGCCATTGGTATCTGATATCGACCTGTCGATGGATGACAAATTCCTCTACGTCGCCTGCTGGGGCACCGGCGAGATGCGTCAATACAATGTCAGCGAACCGCGAAGGCCGAAGCTTGCCGGCTCGGTACGCATCGGCGGCATCGCGCGGCGCACGCCGCACCCGAACGGCAAGGCCTTTGGCGGCGGTCCGCAAATGGTCGAGATCAGCCGCGACGGCAAGCGGGTGTACTGGACCAACTCGCTTTACTCGACGTGGGATGACCAGTTCTATCCTGACGGTGTCCCGGGCGCCATGGTGATGGCCGATACGAAACCGGACGGCGGCCTCGAACTGGCACGAGACTACTGGGTCAGTTTCCCCGACGGATACCGCGCGCATCAAGTCCGGCTCGACGGCGGTGACTGTTCGACGGATTCGTTCTGTTATCCGTCGGTTTGAATTTGAGCGCAGCCGACTGGACACCTGCCTGGCTCTGGCTGGCAGTGATCGCAAGCGGCCTCTACCATGGCGTCAACCCGGGCATGGGGTGGCCGCTCGCCGTTTCGGCCGGATTGATGGAAAGGAATCCGCGGGCGCTGGTGGCTGCGCTTGGACCGCTCACGGCCGGCCATCTGCTCGCGATGCTGCTGGTGATCCTGCCCTTCGCGCTGCTGGTTGCCGTGGTCGAATGGCAACGCACGATACAGATCGGTGCCAGCCTCCTCGTCATCGCCTTCGGTCTTTACCGGCTTGCCAACCGGCGCCATCCGAAAGTGCTGGCGAGGATATCACCGGCGCAATTAGGACTTTGGTCGTTCGCCGTGGCGCTCGCGCATGGCGCCGCGCTGATGCTGGTGCCGATCTATCTCGGGCTCTGCCGGGAAGCCCAACTCGACAGCGGCCACGCCGCCGCCGGCACGCTCATCAATGCCAATCTCGGCATGGCCGTGCTGGTTGCCGCCGTCCACGCCGCCGCGATGATCGCCGCCGGCGGATGTTGTGCGTGGCTGGCTTACCGCTATCTCGGTCTCAAATTCATATCGCAGAGCTGGTTCAATCTCGATACGACCTGGGCCGTGAGCCTCGTTCTGGTGGGCGCGATCGCGCTGATGCTGAACCTGAGCTGATGCGGAAGCCGCCCGTTCAGCGCAACTTGTTCAACAGCTCGATCAGGGTTTCGCGCTCCTTTGCATCGAGCGGCGCCAGTGTCTCCCTCGTTATCGCGAGCGCGTTCGGCGCGGCCTTCTCGGCGAGTTGCTGGCCGGCGCGCGTCAGACTCACCAGCAGGCGGCGGCCGTCCTCGGGATCCGGGCTGGTCTCGGTAAGTCCTCGAGCGGTGAGGCGGTCGATCACGCCCTTGATGGTCGCGACGTCCATCGCCGTCAGCCGTCCGAGCAGGTTTTGCGAGCACGGCCCGGTCTCGGTCAATTTGGCAACTGCGGCCCATTGCGTCGGCGTCAGGTTGATGCCGATTTCGCGCGCGAAGATGGTGGCGTGGCGCTGCCAGACCTGGCGCAGGATGAAGCCGATCTGCTCGTCGAGGATGTAGGACGGCCGTGCGGGCTTGACCGCTCGTCTTGGCGAAACACTCCTTGCCATCTGCGCCCCGCCCTTCCCTTGCCAGTCGCCTACAGCGACAGATGCGCGTCCCGGATGTCCGGCCGCGCGTCGAGTTCCGCCATCGTGCCGCCGAAGCAGATCTTGCCCCGCTCGATGATGTAGGCGCGGTCGGAGATCAACCGCGCGAAATGCAGGTTCTGCTCCGAGACCACGATGCTGACGCCTTCTCGCTTCATCGCGAGAATGGCTTCGACCATCTGTTCGACGATCTTCGGCGACAATCCTTCCGACGGCTCGTCGAGCAGTACCAGCGACGGATTGCCCATCAACGTCCGCGCGATGGTCAACATCTGTTGTTCGCCGCCGCTCATGCGCCCGCCCGGGCGGTTGCGCATTTCGCCGAGGTTCGGAAACAGCGTGAACAGCTTTTCGCGCGTCCACTGCGGCGCGTTCGGCCGCTTCGGCTGACGGCCGACTTCGAGATTTTCCTCGACCGTCAGGTCGGTGAAGATGCGCCGCTCCTCCGGCACGTAGCCGAGCCCGCCGCGCACGATCGCGTGCGTCGGCTCGCGGGAGACGTCCTTGCCTTCGAATACAATCCTCCCCGAGCGGTTCTCGACCAGCCCGACGATGGAACGGAACGTCGTCGACTTTCCGGCGCCGTTGCGCCCGAGCAGCGCCACGACCTCGCCTTGGCCTACTTCCAGCGCGATATCGAACAAGATGTGCGCCGGGCCATAGAAACTGTTGAGATCGGCGACCTGCAGCTTCATGCGCCAGCCCCCTCGCGGTGGCGCGCGTCGTAGACAAGGCCCTCGCCGAGATAGATGGCGCGTACCTGCGGATTGCCGCGGACTTCCTCGGGCGACCCTTCGGCGATCAGGCTGCCGCGGTTGAGCACCAGGATGCGGTCGGCGTGTTCGAACACCACATCCATGTCGTGTTCGGTGAAGAGCACGCCGATCGATTGCTCGCGGGCGATGCGCGCGGTGAGCCGCATCAACTCGATCCGCTCGCGCGGCGCCATGCCGGCGGTCGGCTCGTCCATCAGCAAGAGTTTCGGCTGGTTGGCGAGCGCGATCGCGAGTTCCAGCCGCTTGAGATCGCCATAGGCGAGTTCGCCGCAGGGACGCCCCGCATAGGCGCCCATGCCGACGAGATCGAGCAGCCGGCCGGCTTCGTCGCGCGCGTAGCTTGCGGTCGAGCCCCAGAGATTGAACAATTGCCTGCCATAGGATACCAGCGCGACCTGCACGTTCTCGCGCACGGTCATGGTCGGGAACGTCGCCGTGATCTGAAACGTGCGCCCGACGCCGAGCCGCCAGATCGCGCGCGGCTTCCGGCCCACCGTGTCCTCGCCGAGCAGATTGATCCGGCCGCTGTCCGGGATGTTCTGGCCGTTGAGCATATCGAAGCAGGTGCTCTTGCCGGCGCCGTTGGGGCCGATCAGCGCCAGGATTTCGCCCGCGCGCAATTCGAACGACACGCTGCGCACGGCATGCACGCCGCCATAGGATTTGCTTAAACCCTCGACCGACAGCAATGTGGGGACCATGCTCATTCGGCAGTCTCGATCCGTGAGGTGGCAAGCCCGGATTTTCTCTCAGGGGATCGCCGGCGATTCCTGATGGCCTCCAGCGTGCCGACGATTCCCTTCGGGAAGGCCACTACCATCAGCACGATGAAGCCGCCCAGCACCAGTTTCGAGAGATCGGTCTGGCTGACCAGCCAGATGTTGGCCGCCTTGAAGACGATGGCGCCGATCACCGCGCCGGAAACTGTCTCGACGCCGCCGAGCAGCACCATGACCAGCGCGTCGACCGACAGCGAGATGCCGAGGCTGTCAGGAAAAACGCTCCCCTTCAGATAGGCGAACAGCGCGCCGCCGATCCCCGCGACCGTGCCCGATATGACGAAGGCCGTCCACTGCACGCGCTTGCCGTTGATGCCGATCGCTTCGCTGCGCAGCGGCGAATCCCGCGTCGCGCGCAACGCAAACCCGAACGGCGAGAATACGATGACGCGCAACACCATGACCGCGAGCGCGGCGATCGCGAGCGACAGCCAGTAAAAACCGGCCGGGCCCGCGGCCCACTTGTCCGGCCAGACGCCCAAAATGCCGTTGTCGCCGCCGGTCACCGTCACCCACTGGAATGCGATCGACCAGACGATCTGCGCAAAGGCCAGCGTCAGCATCGCGAAATAGACACCGGAGAGTTGCACGGCGAAGAAGCCGAACACGGCCGCGCCGAGCAGGCCCAGCAGCGGGCCGAGCAGCAGCGAGATGATCATCGGCAGTCCCGCCGCCTTGGCGAGGAACGCGACGCCATAGGCGCCAAGCCCAAAATAGGCGGCATGGCCGAACGAGGCGAGCCCGCCGACCGACATCAGGAAATGCAGGCTGGCGGCGAAGATAACATAGATCGCGATTTCCGAGCCAACCGTGAGCGCATAGTTGCCGGCGAACAGCGGCAGCATCGCCGCAAGGACCAGCGCGCCGAGCGACATCAGCCGCTCACCCGAGGTGAGCGGTCGCCACGGAGTGACGGTCAGCCCAGGCGTGCGGCGCGCGGCGGCTTCCGGCTTGCCGAACAGGCCCCACGGCCGCACGATCAGCACGACCGCCATTACCAAAAACACCAGGATGATGGAGATCTTCGGGAAAATGAGAATGCCGAAGGCATTGAGTTCGGACACCAGCACGGCGGCAACGAAAGCGCCGATGATGCTGCCGAGGCCGCCGATCACCACCACCACGAACACTTCGACGATGATGCGAAGGTCGAGCGCGTGATGCACGGCATCGCGCGGGATCTGCAGCGCGCCGCCGAGTGCCGCGAGGAAGACGCCGAGTGCAAACACGCTGGTGAACAGCCATTTCTGATTGACGCCGAGCGCCGCCACCATGTCGCGGTCCTGCGTCGCCGCGCGCACCAGCACGCCCCAGCGCGTGCGCTGGAACAATAGCCAGAGTACGCCGAGCACGACGGGGCTGAGCGCGATCAGGAACAGATCATAGCTCGGGATATTCTGGCCGAAGAAATCGACCGCGCCCCTGAAGCCCGGCGCGCGGCGGCCGAGCAGATCGTCGGGTCCCCAGATCAGCACGACGATATCCTGCACCATCAGGGTCAGGCCGAAGGTCGCGAGCAACTGGAACAATTCCGGCGCGTGGTAGATCCGCCGCAGCAGCACCATCTCGACCAGCACGCCGACAACGGCCACCACCAGTGCTGCGACGACGATGCCGCTCCAGAAGCCGAACGCGCTGGAGAACCGTTCGGTCAGCGTGAACGCGACGTAGGCGCCGAGCATGTAAAACGCGCCATGGGCAAAATTCACGATCCGCGTCACGCCGAAGATGATCGATAGCCCCGACGCGACCAGAAACAGCGATGCCGCGCTGGCGAGACCGGTCAGGAACTGAACGAAGTAAAAGGCCATCGGCGGTCCGGATTGGTGCGTGATCGCGTCGAATTAGATTCGCGTTGCAGGGCTCAACTCAACCTCGCCCCGCTTGCGGGGAGAGGTCGAAATTCAAGCGCCAGCTTGAATTTCGGGTGAGGGGTACAGGTCTATCAACCGACATACGGCTCGTGGAGAGAGCCCCTCACCCCAACCCTCCAAGAGCGAGCTTCGCTCGTCTCGACCCCGCGAAGGGCGGGGAGAGGGAGAGAGAGAAGATCAATCCTTCGGACGGAGCTTGGCCACTTCCGCATCGCCAGGGAGATAGTCCGCGCCCTTTCGATAGACCGAGTTCACCATCACGCCTTTGCCATCCTTCAGCGCGGTCTTGCCGACATAGGCCCCGAGCGTCGACTGGTGATCGATCTTGCGGAAGGTAATCTCGCCGAACGGCGACGGCATCGACAGGCCTTCGGTCGCGGCGATCAGCTTCTCCGGATCGGTCGAATTGGCTTTGGCGAGGATCGCCGCTGCCGCCTTGATGGTCTGGTAGCCGACGATCGAGCCGAGGCGCGGATAGTCGTTGTACTTGGCCTGATAGGCTTTCAGGAATTTGTCATGGTCCGGCGTCTTGATGTCGTACCAGGGGTAACCCGTGACGATCCAGCCCTCCGGCGTCTCTTCCTTCAACGGATCGAGATATTCCGGCTCGCCGGTGAGGAAGGACACCACCGAGCGTCCCTTGAACAGCCCGCGGGTGTTGCCCTCGCGCACGAGTTTTACCAGATCGGCGCCGAAGGTGACGTTGAGGATTGCTTCGGGATTGGCTGCAGCAACCGCCTGCACCACCGGACCGGCGTCGATCTTGCCCTGCGGCGGCCACTGCTCGTCGACCCACTGGATGTCCGGACGTTTCTCCGACATCAGCTTCTTGAACACCGCGACCGCGGACTGGCCGTATTCGTAGTTCGGCGCAATCGTCGCCCAGCGCTTGGCCGGCAGCTTTGCGGCTTCCTCCACCAGCATCGCCGCCTGCATGTAGTTGGAGGGGCGCAGGCGGAAGGTGTAGCGATTACCCTTGGACCAGGTGACGGCGTCGGTCAGCGGCTCCGCCGCCAGGAAGAAGACTTTCTTCTGGTTGGCGAAGTCAGAGACGGCGAGACCAATGTTGGACAGGAACGTGCCCGTCAGCATCGCAACGTTCTCGCTGGACACCAGTTCGTTGGCCGCCGTCTGCGCATCCGCAGGCTTGCCCCCGTCGTCCTTGGAGATGACCACGAGCTTCTTGCCGTTGATGCCGCCAGCCGCATTGACTTCCTCGACCGCAAGCTGCCAGCCCTTGCGATAGGGTTCGGTGAAGGCGGGCAACAGCGAATAGCTGTTGATCTCTCCGATCTTGATCTCGCTCTGCGCCATGGCGCTGCCCGCCATGCCCGCAACCGCGATCGCCAAACCTGCTCCCAGTACGTGTCTACGTCGCATCCCTACCTCCAATACCCTTGTTAAATTATCGCAAACCATCTTCGCCTTTGACTTCCGAAACCGTCAGTCCGCCGACCCGCGGCAACGGCCTGCCGCTGTCCGTGACCGCAACCGCGACCATGATCTCGTTGGCGCGCGGCGCATCGTTGATCTGCACTTCCATGCCGTCGAAATGGCTGCGCACAAACGCCGCATCCTTATGACCCAGCGGAATATCCAGCGTCGTCCCCGGGCCGCTGCGCTTCTTCGATGACGGGATCAGCGCCGCGCCCTTGCTCAGGACCTTGCGCACCGGCGCGCCCATCTTCGGATGCAGGATCGCTGCTGCATGTTCCAGTTCGCCGTTTTCGCCGACGGCTGCAGCCTTGCCATAGCTGTGCGCCTTGGCGCCGTCGATGCCGAGCGCCGCCACCGCTCTCTTCGAAAGCAGATCGCCTAGCTCTTCGCCGATTTCGATCAGGGGCGAGAGATCCTCGACATAGCGGCCCGCGAAGGGATTCTCGATGACAGCGATCGCTGCGGCCCGCCGCGTCGGCGGCGCAACCTTTTGTCCCATCTCCAGATGGGTCTCTTCGACCACCGTAACGATCTTGCGAATGATCGCGCTCATTGTCAGTCTCGCTCCCGATCAAACATGCATCGCTCTTTCTAGCGCGCTTCCATGAAGCGCCGGCAACGCTTGCTTCCCGATCCCTGTTGCACCCACCACAGCCATCTCGCCTAGTAGACGCAAGGCCGCACCTTCGATCAATCCCGCCGCAAGCAATTGCTGTGCCCGGCTAACCCCGGCCCTCAACGCGTCGTCGATCTCGCCTTGCCGGAGCACGCCGACGTCACGGGTGACAAGCCGCGTTCCGAGGTCGCTGTCGGGCTGCAACTCGTTCGCGGGGCAGCGGATCACGGCGGGATGGCCGGGCAGATCGACGGCGTTTGCGATGATGGTGGCCGCGGCATCCGCCTGCGACGCCGTTCTCGCCAGCACGGTGACGGCGTCGGCAATCCCAAGCGAAAAACTGCGGCCGTGCCGCCCGCTGGTCGCGACGCCCCGCGCCGAATCATCCGCGTCAATCGCCACCGTTCGCATCAGGCCATGCCGGTCGGGCCGATCCATCAGACCAACGGTGAATTGCTCGCCGCCGGCGAGATGCAGCGCGATGTCGCCGCCATTATTGACGTAAGCGCGGTCGAGCCGTGCCGCGGCAAGCATCGCGCCGAGGATCTCCTCCGCAACGCTGCCGGCCACGGCTGCCATCGGCGTGATGAAGGCAGCCGCTGCGAACGGCGCGACAGCCGCATGCATGCGGCGTGCGACTCCCCCCTTCAGTGGGCATCGGACCGGATCCGCGGCCCTCCGAAGTTCAACCAACTCCTCGCAGAGTTCATCGAGCAGGCCGGTAAAGCGTCGTGCCGCCGCCTCATACACAGCGCGCACTTCCCCATCCCTGCCCTTTGCCTCGATAATCAGGTCGATCGGACCGTCCTGCAAATGCAGCCGCTTGCCATCTGGAAGAAGTGCGATTTGCGGAAGCCGTTTCATGCGCGCCGTCCCGGTATGTAAGGCATCGGGCGGGTTTCAGTGTTGTCCCGCAGCGACGCCAGCGGACGGACGTGATCCATGTGGCCGCCAAGCGCGGCATAATCAGAAAGCCGCAGCGTGAATTCGATCGGCGCCACCAGTGCCGGCGTCGGCACATAGCCAAACGCGCCGGCCGGCATCTGTGTGACGTCGACCATGAAGGTGATGCCGCCGCCCGGCCAGACATAAACCGGCGCACCGCCGCTGGTGACCCGCGTCAACGCGTCCTTGACCGAGCGCGTCAGCCGCACCGGATTGTCGGTGACGCCGGCGCGCAGCGAGCCGCCAGCGCCGCCCATGAACAGCACCGTGCACAGCGCCGGCTCGCAATTCTCCTGAATACGCTCGACCGAGAACCGGAGATCGGGTGGCATCTGCTTTTCGATCGGCCGCAGCGCTTCATCAAGCTCGTAATAGGCCGCGTGCTCGCCCGTGGTCGAGACCATCAGCATGGTCAGGCCGGGCCGCGCCTCCTTCGGATTGAATGGCCCCAGCACAGACAGCGGATCGGAAATATTGGTGCCGCCCCAGCCGGTGCCGGGATCGGCGACCTGGAAGTAACGGCCGGGCGTCGAGCGCCGTCCCTTCATCTTGATCCCGGTATCGGGAATATCGAGCAGCTTGCCGGCCTGGTGTTCACTGAGAACACCGGTGATATGGTCGTCCACGACAACCACCTCATCGACCTTGCCATGCCATTGTTTGGCGAACATGCCGATCGTTGCCGAGCCGCAACCCACCCGCATGCGCTCTTCGGCGACCCCATTGACGATCGGGGGATGACCGGCCTGCACCACGACGGTAGCGCCGCCGTCGATCGTCAGTTCCACCGGCTTGCAGTTCGAGAGATCCATCAGCGCGTCGCAGGTGACGCGGCCCTCCTTCTTGGAACCGCCGGTCAGATGATGCACGCCGCCCAGGGAGAGCATCTGCGAGCCGTATTCGCTGGTCGTCACATGGCCGATCGCCTCGCCTTCCGCGCGGACGGTTGCCGTCTCCGGGCCGAGATAGCGGTCGGTGTCGATCTTCACCTTGACGCCGCAATAGCTGAAAATGCCCTCGGTCACGACGGTGACCATGTCGACGCCGTCGATCTCCGACGACACGATGAAGGGCGCCGGCTTGTAGTCAGGATAGGTGGTGCCGGCGCCAATGGCGGTGACGAATACGTTCGGCTCGTGGACGATCTTGCCGTCCCAATCGCCGCCGGCCTGGAACGGCACCAGCCGTCCGCCATGCGATACCGTCTGCTCCAGCACGATATGCGGATCGACGCGCACCAGTTCGCCGTTGTGATTGGCATAGCGATCGCAAGCGCCGGCCGCGCCCGGCTTGATGTAGCACATCACCGGACAGGCATCGCAGCGGATCTTGTCGCCACCGGCGACGGTCGCATCGGTCATGAACAAGCCTGCAGTCGAGAAGGCGCCGACCGGAGCCGCTTCCTCACGGCCCGATCACTTTGTTCGTATACGAATGATGTTGCGCGCGGACGGAAACACTGTCAAGCCGCCCCTGCCGCGAAAGGTACGACTTGCCGCATAATACCTCATTTGCCTCGCCGCTCTGTTCATAAAGCGAGCAGCACGCTGCAGCGCGGGATCGCACGGCTTGCACGTTTGTACACAAACGGTATCTTTCGGAAGCGTCCAGCGCGTAGTTTGCAGCGCAACGAAGGCTTAGGGGAGCATGACGCAGAGCACGATGCGCCTGACCGTCAACGGCAAGACTCACGATGTCGACGCCGCGCCCGACACTGCATTGCTTTACGTCCTGCGCAACGACCTTGCCTTGAACGGACCGAAATATGGCTGCGGGCTCGGCGAATGCGGCGCCTGCGCGGTGCTGATCGACGGCGTCGCCGCACGCTCCTGCGTGATCCCGATCGAGGGCTGTACCGGGCGCGACATCGTGACGCTCGAAGGTCTCGGCTCGCGCGAGCATCCCGACCCCGTGCAGCAGGCGTTCATCCGCGAACAGGCCGCGCAATGCGGCTACTGCCTCAACGGCATGATCATCGCGACCAAGGCGCTGCTCTTGCGTTCCCCTCACCCGTCGGATGACGAGGTGCTCGAAGCGCTGCGTCATCATCTCTGCCGCTGCGGTGCGCATGTCGAAATCATGCGGGCGGCAATGCGCGCGGCAGGCCGTGTCGTCGAGGCGCAGGCGTGATGGCGGCGCCCGATACGCCCGAGGATCGCGACCGGCTGCAAGGCACGCTCTCCGTCGTTCGTCTCGCTTCCCCCGTCGAGGCCGTCAAGTTCGAGACCTTCATCAGGATCACCGCCGACGGATCGGTCACCGCCTATAACGGCCATGTCGATCTCGGCACCGGCATCCGTACCGCGCTCGGCCAGATCGTCGCCGAGGAACTCGACGTATCCTTTGCGCGCGTCGTCGTCGTGCTTGGTGATACCTCGCTTGTTCCCAATCAGGGCGCGACGATCGCGAGCGAAACGATCCAGATCACGGCCGTGCCGTTGCGCGAGGCCGCAGCGCAGGCGCGACAGTTTCTGGTCGCACGCGCCGCGGCGCGACTGGAACTCCCGGTCGAGGATCTCCTCGTTGAAGACGGCCTGGTCCGCGGCAAGGACAATCGCAGCATCAGCTATGGCGAGTTGATCGCGGGCGAGACCATCCAGCTTGAACTTGTTGATGATGTCGCCGTGAAGTCTGCCGACAACTACACCATCGTCGGACAATCGGTGCCGCGCGTCGATCTGCCGGCGAAGGCGACGGGTGAACTGGTTTACGTTCACGACATGCGCGTTACCGGCATGCTGCATGGCCGCGTCGTCCGTCCGCCCTATGCCGGCGTCGATGTCGGCGACTTCATCGGCAATAGCCTGATCGCGGTGGATGAGGCTTCGGTACGCGACATCCCCGGGCTGGTCGCCGTCGTCAGGATCGGCGACTTCGTCGGTGTCGTCGCCGAGCGCGAGGAGAATGCGATCAAGGCCGCGGCGCAGCTCAAGATCACCTGGAAGCCGGTGCCGACGCTCCCCGACCTGAAGGACATCGAAACCGCGCTGCGCGCCAATCCGTCGACGCCGCGAACACTGATCGACAAGGGTAATGTCGACGCAGCGATTGCCGGCGCCGCGAAGCCGATGCCGCGCACCTATGTCTGGCCCTATCAGATGCACGCCTCGATCGGCCCGTCCTGCGCGGTCGCTGATTATCAGGAAGACCAGACCAGGGTCTGGTCGGGCACTCAGAATCCGCATCATCTGCGCACCGAGTTGGCGCGGTTGATCCATCGCCGCGAAGCCGAGATCGAGGTGATCCGGATGGAGGCTGCCGGCTGCTACGGCCGCAACTGCGCCGATGACGTTTCCGCCGACGCGGTGCTGCTGTCGCGCGCCGTCGGCCGCCCTGTGCGCGTGCAGTTGACGCGCGAGCAGGAGCATGCGTGGGAGCCCAAGGGCACTGCGCAGTTGATGGATGTGAACGGCGGATTGAACGCGGACGGCAGCGTTGCGGGTTATGATTTTGCCACGCGCTATCCATCGAACGGCGCGCCGACGCTGGCGCTGCTGCTGACCGGCACCATCCCGCACGCGCCCGCCATCTTCGAGATGGGTGACCGCACCGCGATCCCGCCCTACGACTACGAGAATCTGCGCGTGGTGGCCAACGACATGCCGCCGATCGTGCGCGCCTCGTGGCTGCGCGGTGTCTCGGCGCTGCCCAACACCTTCGCGCATGAATCCTGGATCGACGAATGCGCTGATGAAGCCGGCGTCGATCCGATCGAATATCGCCTGCGCTATCTGAAGGACCCGCGCGCGGTCGATCTCGTCAATGCGGTGGCGGAGCGCGCCGGCTGGAAGCCGCGGCCGGCCCGGCAGGAACGGGAATCCGAAGGAGATATCGTGCGCGGCCGCGGTTTTGCCTACGCGCTCTATGTGCACAGCAAGTTTCCCGGCTACGGCGCGGCGTGGTCGGCCTGGATCGCGGACGTTGCGGTCAACAAGGCGACCGGCGACGTCAGCGTGACGCGCGTGGTCGCCGGGCAGGATTCCGGCCTGATGATCAATCCGGACGGCGTGCGCCACCAGATCCACGGCAACGTCATCCAGTCGACCAGCCGCGCGCTGATGGAGGAAGTGTCGTTCGACCGCACCTCCGTGACGGCGCGCGAATGGGGCGCTTACCCCATCATCAAATTTCCAGAGGTGCCCGAGATCGACGTGTTGATGCTGCCGCGACAGGATCAGCCGCCGCTCGGCGTCGGTGAGTCCGCCTCTGTCCCGAGCGCGGCTGCCATCGCCAATGCGATCTATGATGCAACCGGCGTGCGCTTTCGCGAATTGCCGTTCACGCCGGAGCGCATCTTGCGGGGATTGCGCGGCGAGGAGCAGGTGGCGGCGGAGGCGCTGCCACCGCCGTCCGCGCCGCAGCCTGACACGAACCGATGGCGGAATCCATTCGCCGGGCGACGCGGTGCATTCGCGACTGCCGCCGCGCTGTGCGCGGCCGTGGTTGGCATCGGCGCTGCGGTATTGCCGTGGCGCGCGATCGCGCCAATCGCGCGGCCCGATGCTTCGGTCTATTCGGCGGCGACCATTGCGCGCGGCCAGCAACTCGCCGCGCTCGGCGACTGTGCGGTCTGCCACACCGCGGCGAGCGGGATCCTCAACGCCGGCGGCAAGCCGCTGCCTACGCCGTTCGGTACGATCTACTCCACCAATATCACCCCCGATGTCGAAACCGGCATCGGCGGGTGGTCCTATCCCGCCTTCGAGCGCGCGATGCGCGAGGGCATTCATCGCGACGGCCGGCATCTCTACCCGGCATTTCCCTATACGCATTTCGCCAGGACGACCGACGCCGACATGCAGGCGCTCTACGCCTATCTGATGGCGCAGCCGGCGGTGCGAACGGAGACGCCGACAAACGCGCTCGCATTTCCGTTCAACCTGCGTCCGCTGATGGCGGGATGGAACGCGCTGTTCCACACGCCGAGTACGTTCCAGCCTGATCCGACCAGGTCCGCGACTTGGAATCGCGGCGCCTATCTGGTGGAGGGTCTCGGCCATTGCAGCGCATGCCATTCGCCGCGCAACGCACTCGGCGCGGAAAAGGCGAACGCCTATCTCGCCGGCGGATTTGCCGAGAGTTGGGAAGCGCCTGCGCTGACGTCGTTGTCGCAGGCGCCGATCCCGTGGAGCGAGGACGAGCTTTACGCTTACCTGCGAACCGGCGAGTCGCGCTTTCACGGCGTCGCCGCCGGCCCGATGGCGCCCGTGGTGAAGGAGCTCGCGGCGTTGCCGGAATCCGACATTCGCGCCATGGCGGTCTATCTCGCTTCGTTCAACGAGACCTCCGTGGATCGAGCAGCACAGGAAGCGCTCGCCGCGCGACTGGAATCCTCGACCGGCACGCGCACGTCGGCCGCATCCGGCATCGGCGCACGGATCTACCAGGGCGCCTGCGCCGTGTGTCACGAGGTGGGCGGCGCACCGCTGTTCGGCAGCCGGCCGTCGCTGGCGCTGAACAGCAATCTGCACAGCGCGGTACCTGACAACCTGATCCAGCTCATCCTGCACGGCATCGCGAAGCCGGCCGCAACCGACCTCGGCTATATGCCGGCCTTCAAGGACAGCCTGACCGATGGCCAGGTCGCGGAACTGGCCGCCTACCTGCGGCGGCAATTTGCCCCGGACAAGCCCGCCTGGACCGATATTCACGCCGCGGTCGAGCGCATTCGGCAGGAATAGCGCGCTGAGCTGCCATGCCACGGCCAAAACCCACTGGTTGGGCGGCCTTCGGCACGATAGAGTTCCACCATGGCAGTTACAGACATTGCATCCCGGACCTATAACCACGGCTGGCGGCTCGACCCGATCGTGCGCAGCCTGCTCGATACCGACTTTTACAAGCTGCTGATGCTGCAGATGATCCGCGAATTCTATCCGGATCAGCGCGTCACCTTTTCGGTCATCAATCGCACCCGACAGGTCCGCCTTGCCGAGATCGTCGATGAGGGCGAGCTGCGCGCGCAACTCGACCATGCCCGCACCATCCGCTTCACCAAGAAGGAGCTGATCTGGCTCGCCGGTAATACGTTCTACGGCAAGACCCAGATGTTCTCGCCCGACTTCATCCACTGGCTCGCCAACTTCCGCCTGCCCGAATATGAGCTCAACAAGGTCGACGGCCAGTACGAACTGCACTTCCACGGGCCGTGGACCCACACCACGATGTGGGAAATCCCGGCGCTCGCGATCATGAACGAGCTGCGCTCGCGACAGGCGACCAAGGGACAGGGCCGCTTCGTGCTCGACGTGCTCTATGCCCGCGCCAAGGCCAAGCTGTGGTCCAAGGTCGAACGGCTGCGCAAGCTCGAAGGCTTGCGCCTTTCCGACTTCGGCACGCGGCGCCGCCATGGCCATCTGTGGCAGCGCTGGTGCGTCGAGGCCGTCAAGGAAGGGCTCGGTCCCTCCTTCACCGGAACCTCCAACGTGCTGCTGGCGATGGACAACGATCTCGAAGCGATCGGCACCAACGCGCATGAACTGCCGATGGTCGCAGCGGCGCTGGCGAACTCGGACGAGGAATTGCGCTGGGCGCCCTATCGCATTCTCGACCAGTGGCGCCACACCTACGGCGGCAACCTCCTGATCGCCCTGCCCGATGCCTTCGGCACCAAGGTGTTTTTGCGCGACGCGCCGGACTGGGTGGCTGACTGGACCGGCTTTCGCCCGGACAGCGCGCCGCCGATCACGGCCGGCGAGGAGATCATCAAGTGGTGGAAGCAGAAGGGCCGCGATCCCCGGGAGAAGCTGCTGGTGTTTTCCGACGGCATGGACGTCGATTCGATCGAGGAGACGTATCGCCACTTCGCCGGGCGCGTGCGCATCTCGTTCGGCTGGGGCACCAACCTCACCAATGATTTCGTCGGCTGTGCACCGGATGGATCCGCCGATCTCGATCCAATCTCGCTGGTCTGCAAGGTAACGTCGGTCGACGGACGGCCCGCGGTCAAGCTGTCCGACAATCCCGAGAAGGCCACTGGCACGCAATCCGAGATTGAACGCTATTTGCGCGTGTTCGGCAATGCCGGGCGCGTCCGCACCGCCGTGCACGTCTGAACTATCGAACACCTTCCTGCCAACCGTTGATCCGACGAGCCTCGCATGCCTGCACCCAAGCCGCCTGCTTTCGAAACCCTGAGCCTGCATGCCGGCCAGCGCCCGGATCCCGCGACCGGAGCCCGCGCTGTTCCGATCTATCAGACCACGTCCTACGTGTTCCAGGATTCCGATCACGCCGCCGCACTGTTCAATCTGGAACGCGCCGGGCACATCTACACGCGCATTTCCAACCCGACGACGGCCGTGCTCGAGGAGCGGCTGGCGGCGCTCGAAGCCGGCGTCGGCGCGATCTGCACGGCAAGCGGCATGGCCGCAATGCATCTGGCGATCGCAACGATCCTGAACGCCGGCGACCACATCGTCGCCTCCGCCTCGCTCTATGGCGGCACGATCAACCTGCTGGCGCACACGCTGCCGCGCTTCGGCATCACCACCACCTTCGTCAAGCCGCGCGCGCTCGATGAATTCCGCGCGGCGATCAAGCCGAACACGCGGCTCGTGATCGGCGAGACCATCGGCAATCCCGGGCTTGAGGTGCTGGATATTCCTGATGTCGCGCAGATCGCGCATGACGCCAGGATTCCGCTTTTGATCGACAACACTTTTGCGACGCCGTTCCTGAGCCGCCCGATCGAGTTCGGCGCTGATCTCGTGATGAATTCCGCCACCAAATGGATCGGCGGCCACGGCATTGCGATCGGCGGCGTCATCGTCGATGGCGGCCGGTTCGACTGGCATGGCTCCGGCAAATTCCCTCAGCTCACCGAACCCTATGCCGGCTATCACGGCATCGTCTTCGACGAGCAGTTCGGCCAGGCGGCCTTCATCATGCGCGCACGCACCGAGGGCCTGCGCGACTTCGGGGCGTGTCTCTCGCCGACCAACGCGTTCCAATTGTTGCAGGGCGTCGAGACGCTGGGTGTCCGCATGGAGCGTCACATGAGCAATACGCTCGCCGTCCTCGAAGCGCTTACCGCCAACAAGGCCGTCGACTGGGTGCTGCATCCGGCGCTGGAAAATCATCCCGATTATCAACTCGCGAAGCGACTGCTGCCGCGCGGTGCCGGATCGATTGTCTCTTTCGGCATCAAGGGCGGCCGTGCGGCCGGCAAAAAATTTATCGAGTCACTGCGGATGATCAGCCACCTCGCCAATGTCGGCGACGCCAAGACGCTGGTGATTCATCCCGCCAGCACCACGCATCAGCAGATGGACGCGGCACAATTGAAGGCGGCAGGGGTCGGCGAAGAGCTGGTGCGGCTGTCGGTCGGCATCGAAACCGTTTCCGACATTATCGACGATCTCGGCCAGGCGCTTCGCGCATCCCAGAAGGTTTGAACCATGCAGCTTTCCGTCAATGGTGCCGATGTCTTCGTTGCCACCGGCGGCCGTCCGTTCGATCCGGCGCTGCCCGCGGTGGTGATGCTGCACGGCGCGGGTTTTGATCATTCGACCTGGGCGCTGCACAGCCGCTGGTTCGCGCATCACGGCTATTCGGTGCTGGCGCCGGACTTGCCGGCGCACGGCCGCTCTTCGGGCGCGCCGCTTCCGACCATCGCCGACATGGCCGATTGGACCGCCGATCTGCTCAGTGCCGCCGGCGCACCGAAGGCGAAGCTGGTCGGTCACTCCATGGGATCGCTGATCGCGCTCGAGACTTCCGCGCGGCATCCGGAGAAGGTTTCCGGCCTCAGCCTGATCGGCACCGCCGCCACGATGACCGTCGGCCCGGATCTGCTCAAGGCCGCTGAGGTCAACAATCCCGATGCCATCGACATGGTCTCGATCTGGGGCCTTGGCTTCAAGGCCGAACTCGGCGGCAGCCTCGCGCCGGGACTGTGGATGCATCAGGGCGCGCAACGCGTGCTGCAGCAGACGCGGCCGGGCGTGCTGTACAATGACCTCAACGCCTGCAACGCCTATCAGAACGCGCTCGCGGCGGCCGCGCAGGTCAAGGTGCCCGCGACCTTCATTCTCGGCGAGCGTGACATGATGACGCCCGCGAAGGCCGGCAAGACGCTGGCGGCAGCGATACCGAATTCGCGTACCGTCATCGTTCCGGGCGCCGGCCATATGATCATGGCCGAAGCGCCGGATGAATTGCTCGCGGCATTGCAGCAGTAGCTACACTTGTCATTGCCGGGCTTGACCCGGCAATCCATCCCAAGAAGTGACTCTTGCGAAGATTGATGGATGCGCGGGTCAAGCCCCGCGCATGACGAGTTGAGGACATTACTGCCTCACCGCCGGCTTCCGCTCCACCGGATGAATATCGATCGCTCGCAGTCGGCCCAACCGCAACACGTCCATCGCAAGCGTGCGGCCGATGCGGTCGCGGTCGAGGGCGCGGATCAGGTCGTCGACGCCGTTGATCTCGACGCCATCGAGTTTGATCACGACGTCGCCCGGCAATAGTCCCGCCTTCGCCGCCGGACTGTCCGGCTCGATCTGCGCCAGCAGCGCGCCCATCTTGTTGTCGACACCGGCGACCACCGCGTGACGCCGCGGGATCGGCGCGGTCTGGCCGGCGACGCCGATATAGGCGCGGCGGACATAGCCGTGGCGGATGATCTCCGACAGCACGAATTGCGCGGTGTTGCTGGCGACCGCAAAGCAGATGCCCTGCGCGCCATTGATGATCGCGGTGTTGATGCCGATCACCTCGGATGCCGATGACACCAGCGGCCCGCCAGAATTGCCGGGGTTGAGCGCGGCGTCGGTCTGGATCACGTCCTCGATGGTCCGCCCGCTCACCGAGCGGATCGAGCGGCCAAGCGCGGACACTACGCCGGCCGTCACCGTCGATTCGAATCCGAGCGGGTTGCCGATCGCGACCACGAGTTGGCCGCGGCGCAGGCTCTTGGAATTGCCGAGCGAGGCGTAGTGCAGATCGCGCGCGCCGTCGGCCCGCAGCAGCGCGAGGTCGGTGTCGGGATCGACGCCAAGCACATGGGCATCGGTGACGAACCCTTCGATGTCGCGCAGCCGGATCTCTTTCGACGATCCGACCACGTGGCTGTTGGTCAGCACGAGACCATCGGGCGAAATGACGATGCCCGAGCCAAGTCCGCCGCGCTCACGCATGCTGCGCACTTTAGGTCCGGTTTCGACGCGCACGACGGCTGGGCCGACGCGTTCGGTCACGTCGATCACGGTATTGGAATAGGCATCGAGCAAAACCCGGTCATTGTCCCGGGCAGGCTCGGCCGTTCGCGATGACGGCCCGTCATCGGCGATATCTGAGGTAAAGTCCAACATGGCGAGATTCCTTCGGCTTCATCAGATGGTGGCCGGGAACCGCCTGCGCAAGATGCCCGCATCGGGGCGCAGGGCTGGCCTGCTAGGGCGCCCGCCTGAGCTGACCCGACCTCGCCTTGACCGGATCGAGCAGCGACCAGTCGCCCTGCTCCAGCGTGTAGCCCTTCGGGAACGGCGCGCGAAGTTCAAGCCCGAGCGAGCGCAGCACGCGGTCGTCGCGGTAGTAGCATTGCAGGACGACGCGAACGAGCGTTGCCGCCGCAGCGCCACCCGTGGCGCGGAACTCCTGCGACACGGCATCGCGTTTGGCCGTATCGAGTTCGGCCAGCGGCTGGCCGGCCAGACGCGCGAGATGATCGAGCGCCTGCGCCACCTGCGCGGTGTCGCGGCCGAGCGTCGCCAGCATGTCGGCCTGGATCGCGGGATCGTCTGCCCCCGGCACCTTGTACTCGTCGCTGGCGGGAACGATCATGGCGGCGACGGTGCGGAGGTCGTCGCGTTGGGCCGGGGCCAATTCATTGGCTGCGGACATGGCGATCTCAATCGAAGAGGTTGGCAAGGCGTTGCTTCATCTGGTCGGCGACATAGAGCGCGATCGCCTGGATGGTCGAAGTCGGGTTCACGCCGCCCGAGGTCACGAACACGCTGCCGTCGACGATGAACAGATTCTTCACATCGTGCGAGCGGCCCCATTCGTTGACCACGGAGCGCGCCGGATCGGTGCCCATCCGCGCGGTGCCGAGCAGATGCCAGCCGCCCCAGGGTATCGGGTTGTTGATGCAGATGTCGGTCGCGCCGGCGGCTTCGAGAATCTCCCGGCCGCGCGCCAAGCCGTGCTCCATCATCTTCCGGCTGTTCTCGCTGATCGTGTAGTCGATCTTTGGCGCGGGGATTCCGTGGCTGTCCTTGAGCACGGGATCGAGCGTGACGCGGTTGTGCTCCTCGGGCAGGTCCTCGCAGATCGCGGAGACCGCGAGCCGATGGCCGTTGAGCTTGCGGAACACGCGGTGATGATCCGCGCCCCACGGCAGAATGCCCTTCTGCTCGCTGGCCACCGCTTCGAACACGGGCCCTGCCCCGCGGCCGAACTGGATGCCGTAGCCGCGGACGAAGCCGCGTGACAGATCGGTGTCGTAAAACTCCTTGCTCCAGAGGCAGGTCGGCGGCGCGCGGTTACTATCGGTCGGCTCCTTCACGTAGCCGTAGATCTGCGCATAGGGATGGAACATCAGGTTCTTGCCGACCAGGCCAGACGAATTGGCGAGCCCATTCGGGAAGCGGCCGGAGACCGAGTTCAAGAGCAGCCGCGGCGTGCCAACGCCATTGCAGGCGATGATGACGACCTCGGCCGGCTGAAACTGCTCGACGCCATCCTGGTCGTAGTACACGACGCCCGAGGCCATGCCGTGCTCGTTGGTCAGGATCTCGCGCACGCGGCAATGGGTCTTGAGCTCGACGCCGGCGCGGATCGCCTGCGGCCAATAGGTGATGTCGGTCGAGGCCTTGGCGCCTTGCGCGCAGGCCGGCGTGCAATGGCCGAGATTGATGCAGCGCGCCCGGCCCTCGTAATCCATCGTCGCGACCGTAGTATCCGACGGCCACCAGTGCCAGCCGAGCTTGTTCATGGCCTTGCCGATCAACGGGCCGGAAAGTCCGAGCGGCTGCGGCGGCATCGGCGGGTGCGTCAGCGGCGACAGCGGATCGCCCGACAGACCCGATACGCCCATCATCCGGTCGTTCTCCTCGAAGAACGGCGTGAGTGCATCGTAGTCGATCGGCCAGTCGTCGGCGACGCCGTCGAGCGTCTTCACCTTGAAGTCAGAGGGATGCAGCCGCGGCCAGTGCGCGGTGTACATCACCGTCGAGCCGCCGACGCCGTTGAAGTTCACCACCTTGATCGGCGAATTGTCGTCGTTAACAGGATAGTCCTCGGGCCGGCCACGAATGTTCGGACTGGTCGACCAGTCGCCATAAAACTTCGCTTCCCAGTCGCGCCCCGTGCTCGGATATTCCGACGGCTTCATCCAGCCGCCCTGGTCGAGACAGAGGATGTGCATCTTGGTTTCAGCCAGGCTCCACGCCACCGCCGCGCCGGATGCGCCGGCTCCGATGATTAGGACGTCAACGGGATCGTTCTTCATTGTTTCTCAACTCTCTCGTCCGTCATTGCGAGCGAAGCGAAGCAATCCATGCCTTCGCAAGTGGCGACATGGATTGCTTCGTCGCTACGCTCCTCGCAATGACGGGGATAGGTTCGGGACAGCGTCATGCCAGCGACTCGTAGAGGTCGTTCCAATCCGGATTCAGCGCCTCGATCAGCGCCAGCTTCTTCGCCCGGCTGCCCGCCTTGATCTGCTTTTCCCGAGTGATTGCCTCGATCATGCTCTCGTGCACTTCGTACCAGACCAGTATCTTGCAGCCATACTTCTTCGAGAAGCCCTTCATCAGTCCTTCCCGATGCTCAAAAGCGCGCTTTGGCAGATTCGCGGTTACGCCTGTGTAAAGCGTACCGTGGCGTTTGCTCGCCATGATGTACACGCACGGCTGTTTCATGACTCTTTCTCAGCCCTCACTTCTCACCACCGTCATTGCGAGGAGCGCAGCGACGAAGCAATCCATGTCTCCGCAAGTAGCGACATGGATTGCTTCGCTGCGCTCGCAATGACGGGACAAATATCGCAAGGACGGTCCCAACTCACAATCCTCGCCGGCCGGAGCCATCGCTTCCCTCCCCATCCACCGTCGCCGCTTGCCGGGCGATCTGATCCCCGACGATAGAGGCAGATGCGGTCGTGAGTAAAGCCGACAGGCCGCAGGCAAACCTGCAACCCTGCCACGCGTCCATATGGGGTTTGTCTGGAGATGTGGATGCGGATAGCTTTGCTCCCAAACATGCGCTTGGGAGCGACGCCAATTCCGGACTACGACGCCATCATCATCGGCGCGGGCATGTCGGGCCTGTACCAGCTCTACCGGCTGCGCGAGCAGGGCTTTCGCGTGCGTGTGTTCGAGGCCGGCACCGATGTCGGCGGTACCTGGTACTGGAACCGATATCCGGGCGCCCGCTTCGATTCCGAAAGCTATTCCTACGGCTATTCGTTTTCCAAGGAGCTGTTGGAGGAATGGGAATGGTCGGAGCATTTTGCCGGCCAGCCGGAGACGCTGCGCTATCTCAATTACGTCGCCGACACGTTCGACCTGCGCCGCGATATCCAGTTTCGCAGCCGGGTGATGGCGGCGGCTTACGACGAGGACTCGCGGAGCTGGAGCATTTCCCTCGAAGACGGCAGCCGCTTCGACACGCGTTTCCTGATCACGGCGATCGGGCCGTTGTCGACCCCCACGCTGCCGCGAATCGACGGACGTGACGATTTCAAGGGCGCATCCTTTCACACCGCACGATGGCCGAAGGAGCCAGTCGATTTCACCGGCAAGTGCGTCGCCGTGATCGGCACCGGCGCGACGGGCGTGCAGACGATCCAGACCATCGCCGGATACGTCGGCCACCTCACCGTGTTTCAGCGCACGCCGAACTGGTGCGCGCCGTTGCACAACGGCAAGATCGACGCGGCGACGCAGGAGAAGATCAAGGCGGGCTACCCCGAGATGTTCGCCCGCTGTCAGGAGACCTTTGCCTGCTTCCTGCATACGCCGGACCCGCGCGGCGCGTTCGAGGTTTCGGACGAGGAGCGCGAGGCGTTTTATGAAAAGCTCTATGGCGAGCGCGGCTTCGGCATCTGGCAGGGCAATTTCCGCGACATCCTGATCGATCGCAAGGCGAACGCGACGATTTCCGATTTCGTGGCACGCAAGATCCGGCAGCGCGTGAAGAACCAGGCGATCGCCGAAAAACTGATCCCCAGGAATCACGGTTTTGGCACGCGGCGGCTGCCGCTCGAGACCTTCTATTACGAGGTCTACAACCAAAATAATGTCGAGTTGGTCGACATCAGTGAAACGCCGATCGAGCGGATCACGCCTGCGGGCATCAAGACCAGCGACAGGACATACGAATTCGACATCATCATCTATGCGACCGGCTTCGACGCCATCACCGGCAGTTTTGACAAGATCGATTTTCGCGGCGCAGGTGGGGTGCGTCTCAAGGACACATGGAGAAAAGGCCCGGAGACCTATCTCGGCATCATGGTTCACGAGTTTCCCAACATGCTGATGCTGATGGGGCCGCACACCGCGCTCGGCAATATTCCCCGCAGTATCGAATACAGCGTCGATTGGGTCACGGGGTTGATCCGCTTTGCGATGGACAACAAGCTGACACAGCTGGAGGCGACACCGGAGGGCGTGAAATCCTGGACCGATCACGTCAAGGCGCTCGGCGAAGGATTGCTGTCCAACGAAGTCGATTCCTGGATGACCGGCATCAATTCCAATGTCGAGGGCAAGCAAAGGCGCATCATCGCCCGCTACAGCGGCAGCGCGCCGGCGTATCGCGCAAGGTGCGATGAGGTGGCGGCGAAGGAGTATGAGGAGTTGCGGCTGGGTTGAACTGCCTTCGTCGTCCCTGCGAACGCAGGGACCCATACTCCGCGGCTTTTGTTGTGAAAAAGACAAGATACAACCACCCCACAAGACAATTGCGGTCGGTGGTTATGGGTCTCTGCGTTCGCAGGGACGACGAAGGAGTTTCGGATTCAATCTTCAAAGCGCTGACGCACCTTCACCTTCTCGCGGCGCATTGCGTCCGAGGTTTGCACTTGAACTGTACCCTCTCGTTCAGAGGGCGCAGGGAAGACCGGGTGCTTGCTGCACCCGCGGTCTCGCGTGCGATTTGCGCAAACAAAACTGCACACGAGCATACAGGGCAGCGGGAGCATTCCGGCCTTCCCTGCGCAATGGCTTTACGGCTTACTTCGTGCTCTTGTGTGAGCAAAATCTGCCAGAATGCGCGAACGGGCGGTTCTGAGCAACCGCCCGTCGCTGGATCTGATCCCGTGCGTGCTCAAAGGCGTGAGAGCCTGTCGGGAAGCGAGGGACAGATCCGGTGTCTTCCTCAACCCGAACAGTTGCATGGGCTTCGAGCCCGAACCGAGCAAGGAAGGGAGTGGATGATGGCACAAAACGAGCGTGTTGTCGCCGGTATCGACGTGGCCAAGGACAAGGTGGATGCGTGCATTCGCTCGTTGTCTCAACGGCGGACGTTCCCGAGTACCGCAGATGGACGGCGGGCACTGGTCCGTTGGCTTCGCAAGCACAAGGTCAGCAAAACGGCGATGGAGGCTTCCGGCGGCTACGAGCGGGGCTGGGCCAAGGCCTTGCGCGAGGCCGGGATCGAAGTCCGGATCGTCGACCCGAAGCGGGTGCGCAGCTTCGCCCAATCAGCCGGACGGCTCGCCAAGAACGATCCGATCGATGCGGAGATGATCGCCTGGTTCGCCGAGACCTTCGTCGAGGCGCCGGCCCAGGCCTTTGACGCGGAACGGGAGAAGCTGGCGCAGATCGTGAATGCGCGTCAAGCCCTGCTCGACCTGCAAACGAGCCTGCAAAACAGGAGCGAGCATTCCACACCGGACGTCGTGCAGAAGATGCAGCGGCGGCTGTTGAAGAACATCGCCCTTGAAGTTGCCAAGCTCGAGGCGGCGATCGCAGCCATGGTCAAGGCGACAACGCCTTTTGCCGAACTCGCCGGGATCATCGAGAGCGTGCCGGGGCTCGGCAGGATCACGTCCGCTGGTCTGATTGCGGCGATGCCGGAACTCGGCCAGGTCAGCAACGAGATCGCCGCGGCCCTGTTGGGGGTGGCCCCTTATGATGACGATAGCGGCCGACGTCATGGGCAGCGCCAGATCAAGGGCGGACGCCGCAAGGTCCGCAATCTCTTCTACATGGCCTGCGTTGGAGCCGCGACCCTGCACAACCCCGTGCTCAAGGCGTTCTATGCCCGCCTGATCGCGAAGGGAAAGGAGCCCAAAGTTGCGCTCACCGCCTGCATGCGCAAGCTCATCGTCATCGTCAACACCATGATCGCGCGGCGCCAGAAATGGGACACTAACCGTTACAACGTGAGCGATCCCGCTCGGCTTCCGCCGAGCGCATGCCCAGCCCAATGACCTGTGAGCGGACGGGGTCAAGGCCGTCAGCCGCCGGAGGCGGTGGCGCGCAGCGCCAGCCTTGAGCCCGGCCGATCACGGGTCTACGAAAACACAGTTGCTTCCCGGAGAACGGCTCTGTTGCCTCCGTCGCCAGCGGGACACTTCCCGCCAACTTAACGCCAGCACCGCGGCGCCCGAACCACACGACTTCGCCGTACGCGTCCGGCGCGTACGTCTAGCGCGCCATCAGCGTCCATCGCATCTCACCGCGCGTTCGTGACGATGGCCAACGCCCCTCATCTGCCGCGAGACGGGCGGAGTCATGCCGCTGATTTGGGTGAGAACGAAAGCAGAATATTTTTGCTGGGAGGGCTGGACAGGTTTTGACTGATTTGCCCGACAAGTGGTTTTGTCGCAGTTTGCCGCCGTCATTCCGGGGCGATGCGCAGCATCGAGCCCGGAATCCATCGGGCCACATGCTCTGCGGTGAAATAGATTCCAGGCTCGCGCTTCGCGCGCCCCGGAATGACGGAGCGGCCCTTCACCACGCGTCGATGCACGGCCGCTTCTTGGTCGTGCGCGCTTCCGGCTTCGGCACCGAGCGCAGGCCCGACATGATCCAGTGGCGCGTCTCGGCGGGATCGATCACTTCGTCAATCTCCAGCACGGAGGCGATCGAGACCGCCTTGCCGTTGGCGTAGAGTTCGGCGACCTTGGCCTGGTAGTACTCCTCGCGCTCGGCCGGGTCGTCGATCGCTTCCATCTCCTTGCGGAAGCCGAGGCGGACATAACCTTCCAGCCCCATGCCGCCGAACTCACCGGTCGGCCAAGCCACTGTGAAGAAGGAGGCGTGGAAGCCACCGCCGATCATCGACTGCGCGCCAAGACCATAGCCCTTGCGCAGGACGATGCCGAACAGCGGCACGGTGAGGCTCGCGCCGGTCACGAACATGCGCGCGACATGGCGCACGATCGCGGTCTTTTCGGCTTCGGGACCTACCATGAAGCCCGGCGTATCGCACAGCGACAGCAGCGGGATGTCGAAGGCATCGCAGAGCTGCATGAAGCGCGCGGCCTTGTCGCCGGCCGGGGCATCAATCGCGCCGCCCAGATGCTTCGGGTTGTTGGCGATCAGGCCGAACGGTTTTCCTTCAATACGGATGAAGGCGGTGATCATGCCGACGCCAAAGTCGCGGCGGATCTCCAGCACCGAGCCTTCGTCGGCGAGGAGATCGATGACGGTCCGGATGTCGTAAACCCGCAGCCGGTTTTCCGGGATGGCCCGCCGCAACAGGCGCTGGTCCGGCGCCTTCCAGTCGGCGACCGTGCCCTGGAAGTACGACAGATATTTCTGCGCGGCAGCCGTCGCTTCCGCCTCGTCCTCGACCAGGATGTCGATCACGCCGTTCGGCGACTGGAACGACACCGGGCCCACTTCGGCGGGATGATAGACGCCGAGGCCGCCGCCTTCGATCATCGCGGGACCGCCCATGCCGATCGAGGCGTTTTTCGTCGCGATGATGACATCGCAGCAGCCGAGCATCGCGGCGTTGCCGGCGAAGCAATAGCCGGAGACTACGCCGATGACCGGCACCAATCCTGAGAGTTTTGCGAACTGCACGAAGGACGGCCCGTCGAGGCCGGTCATGCCCAACCGGTCAGTGTCGCCGGGGCGGCCGCCGCCGCCTTCGGCATAGAACACCAGCGGCATCCGCCATTGCTCGGCAAGGCCCAGCATGCGGTCGATCTTCTTGTGGTTCATGTGGCCCTGGGTGCCGGCCAGCACGGTGTAGTCGTAGGCGATCACCATGCAGCGGGCGGTGTCCGCGCCGAATTTTTCGGCGTTCACGGTAGCGACGCCGGAGATCAGGCCATCGGCCGGGGTGTTGCGGATGAGGTCGTCGACGGTGCGGCGGCGGCGCTGGGCGGCGATGGCGAGCGAGCCGTATTCGACAAACGATCCTTCATCGACGAGTTGGGCAATGTTCTCGCGCGCGGTGCGCTGGTTGGTCTTGCGGCGGCGCTCGACCGAAGCCGGGCGGTTTTCATCCAGCGTGATGGCGTGGCGCTCAATCAGCTCGGCCAGATCGGCGCGGATGTGATCAAGATCGACATCCTCCTCTTCGGTCACATCATGGGCGTCGATCTCGGCAGGCTCCAGATAGAGGATCGCCTCGTCCTGCATCAGCGTGACGCCGGCTTCCGCGGCGACCTTCGTCACCCTGCCGCCATGCGGCGCGGTCACCAGATGCTCCATCTTCATGGATTCGAGCACGGCGATCTGCTGGCCGGGGCGGACGAGGTCCCCTTCCCTGACGTCAACAGCCACGATCGTGCCCTGCAGCGGCGCGGGAACGGGCTCCGAGCCTGCCGGTCCGGGACCGCTGACCGCAGCTTCCGTCATGGGTGGGCCGTCGTCGGCCGCGACGCCGGATTCGATCAGCGCCGTCTCGGCGGTGGCTTTGGCTTCGCCGACCAGATCAGCGACGTGGGCCTCGATGAAGCCGGTGCTGACGCGGTTTTCGATAAAATCCGGATGCGCCAGGATCGCAGCCAGGAACGGGATGTTGGTCGCGACGCCGCCGATCCGGAATTCGCGCAGCGTGCGCGAGGCCTTGTGCACGACGTCGGTCCAGTTGCCACCCGGCGAATGCACGATGACCTTGGCGAGCAGGGAATCGAAGGCGGTGCTGGTGCGGTAGCCCGAATAGCCGAACGTATCGACGCGAACGCCGGGGCCGGACGGCAGGTCGAACATCGCCAGCGTTCCACCGGTGGGCTTGGTTCCGCCGGTTTCGTCCATCACCTCCATGTTGACGCGAAGCTGCATCGCGAAGCCGCGCGGCCGCGGGATATAGCCTTGCGCGAGACCGAGCGAGCCGAGTGTCGCGCCGGCCGCCACCGCAAGCTGCGACTGCACCAGATCGAGGCCGAGCACCTGCTCGGTGACGGTATGCTCGACCTGCAGCCGCGGATTGGCCTCGATGAAGGCAAAGGCCTTGTCGCTGGTCCTGGCGTCGTTATCGACGAGAAATTCGAAAGTCCCGAGATTGTCGTAGTTGGCGGCGGCAGCCAGATCCTTGGCGGCATCGATGATGCGTGCGCGCAGGGCGTCGTTCAGGGATGGGCTCGGTGCGATCTCGATCAGCTTCTGGTTACGGCGCTGGATCGTGCATTCGCGTTCCCAGAGATGGCTGATCGCGCCGTAATGGTCGCAGATGATCTGCACCTCGATGTGGCGGGCGTTCCGGATCAGGCGCTCGACATAGACGTCGTCGCTGCCGAAAGCGGCCATGGCCTCGGACTGGCAGCGCGCATAGGCCTGTTCCAGCTCGTTGGCGTCGTCGACGATGCGCATGCCGCGGCCGCCGCCGCCGGCGATGGCCTTGATCATGATGGCGCCGCCGGGCCCCAAGGATTCCAGGAAGGCCCTTGCCTCTTCCAGGCTGGTCGGCCCGCTGGTGCCCTCGATAACAGGCACGCCGCACTTTCTTGCCAGCGCCTTGGCCTGCGCCTTGTCGCCGAACAGGTCGAGCGCTTCGGGCGATGGCCCGACGAAGACGATGCTTTCCTCGATGCAGCGCCGGGCGAGCGTGGCATTCTCGCTGAGGAAGCCATAGCCCGGATGCACGGCCTCGCAGCCGGTCGCCTTGGCGGCCGATATCACGGCCTCGATATCGAGATAGGCCCGCGCGCCGCGGCCCGGGATTTCGCAGGCCGCGTCGGCGGCGCGGACATGCAGCGATTGCGCATCGTCGGCGGAATGGATCGCGACCGTGGCAAGCCCGGCATCGCCCGCCGCGCGCGCGATGCGGATGGCGATCTCGCCGCGGTTGGCGATCAGCAGCTTGTGGAAGGACATCGACGTTTCCGTTCAGGCACCGGAGCGAAACGAACGGGTGACCGGCTCACCTCGCCCCGCGTGCTTCCCCATACGCCAACGGCAGTACGATACGGCCGCCGGCGCGTTTCTCGTTGCTGAACATGAAACCTTTGCCGGGATTCTGTGCAAGCGGAATTTCCTTCCATTGCACGGAATTCACACAGCAGGATGAGGCGGTTAGCGTGTCACCGGCAATCGAGCTGCGCTTCGAACCAGTTCTGCAGCGATGCCGACAGCGGCGGCCAGGCGCGTTGAAAGCCGGAGAGCTTGCTTGCGTTGGTCCGGTAAATCCCGCGCAATTCCGCGTCGATCGCGGGGAGATCGACGCCGGTGCAGCGGCCTTCGCTGACGATCTTCCGGCCATCCACGACCACGTCGCGCAACAACGACGCATTGCCGCGCGCGAACAGGAGGTCGACGGGATCGACCGGCATGATCTGGTCCCGGTCGAGCCGGTCGAGATCGATCGTGACGAAGTCGGCCGGCGCTCCAGGGACGAGCGCGCCGGTTCCGGGCGCGCCCGTCGCCTTCCGGCCATTGGCGATCGCAAGTGCAAGGAATTCGGAGCAGGTCCAGGTTCGCCTGAAGCCGAGCCCACCGTGCGTCATCTGCACCAGCCGCATCTCGCGCAGGACGTCGTCGTCCTCGTCGAGCGCCAGCCCGTCGACGCCGACCGCGATGGCGCAGCCGCATTTGTGCGCGGCGGCGATCGGCGCCAGCCCGGAGCGCAAATGGAGGTTGGAGGAGAAATTGGTGACGATGCGCGCGCCGGAGGCCGCGATCATCTCGATCTCATCGGGTCGGGCATGGATGCAATGCGCCAGCGTCAGCCGGTCCGACAGGAAGCCGATGTCGCGGAGGTAGCGGACGATACCGTCCGGAAAATGCCGGTCCGCCCAAGCGCGCTGATAGATGGTTTCCAGCAGATGCATGTGGATGTGGCGGCCGGTCTGCGCGGAGTTCTCCGCAACCGCCTCCAACAGTGGCTTTGAGCACCACTGCACGCCGGCCGGACCGAGCTGTACGTCGACCTTGGGGCCAGCGATAGCTGCGGCAATCGAGTCCGTCAGCTCGATATAGGCTCTGGGCGACATCGGTGCGCGGACGAACATCTGCTCGATCGTGCTGCGATCGTCTTTCGAAAGGTTGGAGAGAATCGGTTCATCATCGCCATACACGACCGGATTCTGGTCGCGCACGGCAAGTGCAAAGGCGATGCGAATGCCGACGTCGGATGCCGCCCGCGCGATGCCGCTGGCTTCGTCGACCAGCGGCATCGTGCCGCTCGGCCGGGTGTAATGGATCATCATCGCCGCGCAGCCGGCGCGCGCCGAACGCGCCAGCGCGGAAGCTGCGGTCAGATAGGGATCGACCGGCGCGCCCAGCGCGGAGCGGAGGATCCAGCTTTCCAGGGGCATGCCGACCGCACCGAACGAAGACGCCGGCGCGCGCGCATGGTCGTGGGCATTGACGAAGGCGGGAACGATGAGGGAGCGCGGGCTTGTGGCGGGAGGCGCTCCGGCGGAGATATCGGTGATAACGCCGTTGTCGTGCCGCAGCACGACGTTGTCGAGCAGGCCGCGGTCGGGACCGGAGAATAACGTGCTGGCTGTGACTTCTCCGGACATCATTGTCTCCCCGTCATTGCCTGCGACAAACGCGAAGCATTTGAAGGGAGCGCAGCGACGAAGCAATCCATCTTTCCCCGCGTTGAGGCATGGATTGCTTCCGCCTGCGCTCTTTGAGCTAAGGCGGACAAGTCGCTACGCTCGCAATGACGATGTGATACACCGCCGTCAGTTCGCCGTATACACCAGCTCCCGCTCCGCGCGCGGCGGCAAAAACTCGCGCGAAAAAATCTCCGCGGGCGTCGGCGCGCGGGCGAGCTGATAGCCTTCGACGATGATGCCGATGGCGCGGGCCATGCGGTCGTCCTTGACGTCGCCGACGCCGATTTCCTTCATCTCGGGCGACACGATCAGCTTGTCGAAGGAATATTGCAGGCGGCGCTTTTCGACCTCGACATTGATCAGATTGTCGTAGTTGACCGCGGCTTTCATCCCGGCATTCTGATCCCTGGCGATCGCGATCATGCCCTTGTTGACGGCGCGGACGAGACCGGCGACGGCCTTCGGGTTGGACGCCAAGAGCTTGCGCGAGACCATCACGCCGTTGGAATAGAGATCGAGGCCATAATCGCCGAACTGGAACCATTTGTAGTCCTTGTCGGGATCCTGGCGGTTCAGCACGAGGTTAAAGTAGCTCGTGATGTTGAACACCAGCGCGGCGTCGATGTCGCCCTTGATCAGCATCGGCTCCTGCAGGTTCGGCGCCATGTTGGAAATCTTGATCTTCTCGCCTTCGAGCTTGTTCTTCTGCGCAAACACCGGCAGCAGCCGTGTCGTCGGCGTTCCCTGCGCGCCGCCGAGCGTATGGCCCTCGAAATCCTTGATGGTGTTGATGCCGCTGGTCCTCTTGGTGACGATCGCAAACGGCGGCTGGTTCCAGATCATGTAGACCATGACGGGCGCATCCTGCGGCTTGGTCGAGGCGTTCTGGATGATGGCGTTGACGTCGCCGAAGCCCGCGTCATAGGCGCCGGACATGATGCGCGTCACCGTCGCGCCGGAGCCCTCGCCCTGGTCGATCACGACATTGAGGCCTTCCTCTTTGAAATAGCCGTGGTCCTTGGCGTAGAAGAACGCGGCGTCGGAGCCTTGCGTCTTCCAGCCGAGAGTGAACTTGATCGTCGTTTCCTGGGCACCGGCGGCGCCGGCGAACAAGGCAACTCCCAACAGCGCGGCGCTTATTCTGGCTAACATCGTGGTCTCCTGGATTAAGGGTTGGATGGCATCGGCGAAAACGTCTCTCATGTCGCGATCACGTCGTTCTTGCGGGTGGCCCAGCCGGTGACGCGCCCCTCGATCACCGAGAAGATCACGTAGAGCGCGACGCCGAGGCCGGCGAGCACGAACAGGCCGGCGAACACCAGTGGCACGTTGAAATTCGAGGACGCGGTCATCATGACGTTGCCGATGCCGCGGTTCGAGGCGACGGTTTCCGACAGCACCGCGCCGACAAAGGCGTAGGAGATTGCGACCTTCAGCGAGGCAAAGAAGAACGGCATGGCGCGGGGCAGACCGACGTTCCAGAGGATGTCGAGCTTGCTGGCGCCGAGCGCCTTCAGCACGTCCTCGAGTTCGGGTTCGGTGGTCGCGAGCCCCGTCGCAATGTTGACCACGATCGGGAAGAAGCAGATCGAGAGCGCGGTCAACACTGCCGGCACCGTGCCGGAGCCGAACCACAACACGAAGATCGGCACCACGGCGACTTTCGGAATCGAGGAGAAGCCGACCAGCAGCGGATAGGCGGTGTCATAAGCGGTCTTCGAAACGCCGATCACCGCGCCGAGGACTACGCCAAGGCCGACGCCGAGCACGAAACCGATCATCGTGGTCGCCAGCGTCTGCAGGATATGCGGCCACAGGATCGGCAACTTCTCGAACAGCGTGACGAACACCTGCGACGGGCGCGGCAGCACCAGATCGGACATCCCCGTCATCAGGCAGAACAATTCCCAGGCGACGAAGAACAGCACGATCAATGCCGCCGACCAGGCCTTCTGGCGATAATCGAGATCGGGCATGTCAGGCCGCTCCCTGTGCTGGCGAAGCCTCTTTTGACGCCGTCCGGGCATCCTCGATGAAGGCGCGCAGTTTTTGATTGAGCGCGACGAAGTCCGGCTCAAACGTCATCGCGACCGTGCGCGGCCGGGCGAAGGTGACGCGGCTGTCGTCGAGAATGCGGCCGGGCCGCGCGCTCATCACGCAGATGCGGCTGCCGAGAAACGCGGCCTCGCGCAGATCATGCGTCACCAGCAACACAGTCGGCTGGTGGGCGATCCAGAGGTCCTGCAGGATCGACCATAGCTCTTCCCGCGTGAACTGGTCGAGCGCGCCGAAGGGCTCGTCGAGCAATAGCATGCGCGGCTCATGGATCAGCGCGCGGCACAGATTGGCGCGCTGAAGCATGCCGCCGGAGAGCTGCCAGGGATAGCGATTGCCAAAGCCCTTGAGGCCGACCTGCTCCAGCAGCGCGTTGGCCTTGTCGCGGAATTCGGTCTTGCGCAGCCTGCGGAATTGCGAACGAAAGGGTTCGACGATCTTGAGCGGCAGCATGATGTTCCGCTCGATCGTCATCCAGGGCAGCATGGTCGGATTCTGGAACGCCATGCCAACCCGCAAGGCCCGCGCCGCCACTTCCCGGCCGCCGACGATCACGACGCCGGTGGATGGCTGCACCAGCCCGCTCACCAGCCGCAGGATGGTCGACTTGCCGCATCCGGACGGTCCGACCAACGCGACGAACTCGCCATCGGCGATCCGCAGCGTCGTGGTGGAAAGGGCCGGCACCGCGCGGGCGCCGCGGCCGAAGGTGACCGAGGCCTCCGACAGTTCGATGGCAATGGGCGCGGCGGAAGCCGGAACCGGCGATCCCAAGAATTCGGAATGTGGTTGCATGCGCATCATGGCTGGAAGTGCATGCAAGCCGAATGCCAGCCAAACTCGCGTTGGAAATCAAGGGGATCGCAAGTGAACCGCCAAACCCGGCGGATTCCTTTTGTGTTGTGCAATCCGGCCCTCAAACTGCATGCAATTGAGGCGCTCAATCCGTGCGCAATTGTGATAAGAGAGCGCCATTCGAAGCACACGTCCAAGGATTCGCCGATGGCGCCTCGCGCCGCCAGCAAAACCGCTGAATCATCCGACAAGGTCGGCGTGATCTGCCGCGCGCTCCGGCGCGCCATCATCGAGCAGGCGCTGGAGCCCGGCGCGAAACTGCCGGAGGATTCGCTCGGAGAACGGTTCGGCGTCAGCCGCACGATTGCGCGGCATGCGCTGGGCCAACTGGCGGCGGAAGGCCTCGTCGAGCTTCGCCGTAACCGGATTGCGGTGGTAGCGACGCCGAGCTGGCAGGAGGCGCGCGACGCCTTCGATATCCGGATCGAACTCGAACGTCTGGTGGTGCGCCAACTCGCCGGCAAGCTGACCAAGAGCCAGATCGCCGAACTCAACGCCCATGTCGATGCCGAGGACCGCGCCCGCGACGGCACGGACGCGGTGTCGATCAGGCTCGCGACGGAATTTCACATCCTGCTCGCCAACATGACTAACAGCCCGATCCTGGTTCGCTACGTCAGCGAGGTCGCCTACCGCTGCTGCCTGACGCTGTCGCTCTACAGCCGTCCGCATTCGTCGGAATGCGCGATCAACGAGCATCGCGCGATCATCGCAGCACTGGTCAAGGGCGACGAAGCCAAGGTGATGAGCCTGATGCACAGCCACCTGGATTCGGTAGCCAACCGCGCGCTGGTGGCCCCTGCCCCGCAGCGCGGCCGGGATCTGCTGGATATTCTGGCGCCTTATGCCGAGCAAGGCGACGGCGAGCGCGTGGTGAAGATGCCGAAGGTGGTGCGGGCGCGGTAGATTCGCTCCCTCGCCCCGCACTTGCGAACCACTACGCCTCGATCCCCATCTGCACCAGGATGCGCTCGGCGCTGTCGTTCCAGACGTCCATCTTCACGATCTGTCCGCCCCTGACGACGAAGCGGTCGACGTAGCGGTTGCCTTCGAACGGCGTGCCGTCGAGCCATTCGCCGTAGAGCGTGCCGATGCTGTAGACGACGGTCTCGTCCGCGCCCGAGCAGACATCGAAGCGGTCCATCTTCTTCTTGACCCAGCGATAGCGCCGCGCGTTGAAGCCGGTCGGCCCGCGCGGATGATCGAACTCCCGGCCGCCGGTGAAGGTGATGACCGTGCCGGGCTTCATATAGGCGGCGGCCGCCTCCGGATCCGGGATCATCGACGCCGTCAGATAGGCCTCGACCACCTCGGCATCGGACATTCCCTTACGTTCGGCTTTGGCGGCAACGGACATGGCGGTTCTCCTGACCGGAGAATACTACAATCGGTCGACCAAACTGCATGCACATATTTTGGACAATCCGGCCTCAAAACTGCACACAATCTGGAGCTGTCTGGCGCGCGCGCTTCCGCTAGGTTCAGGTTTTCCTCCAGCCTGCCGGTCCCATGAACGCCAAAACCGCCTTCGATCTCATCTTCCGCAACGCCAGGACGCGGTCCTCGGCAGCGGTCGATATCGGCGTCGCCGGCGGGCGTATCGTCGCCATCGAACCCCGCCTCGCCTGCGAGGCGGCCGAAATCGATGTCGGCGGCAAGCTCGTGCTATCAGGTTTTGTCGACACCCATATTCATCTGGATAAAGCCTGCCTGCTCGGCCGCTGCGGCCACGACCATGGCAGCGTCGCCGAGGCCATCGCCGCGGTCGCGGCCATGAAGCGCGATTTCACGGTCGAGGATATCCATGCGCGCGGCGCGCGGGTGATCGAGCGCGCCATCGTGCATGGCACCACCCGCATGCGCACCCACGTGGAGATCGATCCGCGCGTCGCCCTGCGTGGCTTTGAGGCGGTCAAGGCGCTGAAGCGCGACTATGCCTGGGCGCTCGATCTCTCGATCTGCGTGTTTCCGCAGGAAGGCCTGACCAACGATCCCGGCGCCGAAGAGCTCCTGATTGCGGCCTTGCGCGACGGCGGCGACGCGATCGGCGGTTGTCCCTATATGGACACCGACCCGAACGCGCATCTCGAAAAAGTTTTCGACCTGGCCCACGAGTTCGACGTCGATATCGATCTGCATCTCGATTTCGACCTCGATCCGTCGTGGTGGCATCTCGAAGAGGTCTGCCGGCAGACCGAGCGCCGCAACTACCAGGGCCGCGTCGCGATCGGCCATGCCACCAAATTGTCGGCGCTACCGCCGGACCGGCTGGAGGCAGCCGCAGCGCGACTGGCCAAATCAGGCGTCGCCGTGACCGTGCTGCCGGCGACCGATCTCTATCTGATGGGCCGCGACGCCACGCACAACGCGCCACGCGGATTGACGGTGGCGCACAAGCTCGTCGAAAACGGCGTCGTGTGTTCGGTCGCGACCAACAACGTGCTCAATCCGTTTACGCCGTTCGGCGACGCCTCGCTGCTGCGGATGGCGAATTTCTACGCCAATGTCGCACATGCCGGGATCAGCGAGTTCGACGCTTGCCTCGATCTGGTGACGGACCTTCCTGCACGCCTGATGAACCTCAGTGATTACGGCATCACGCCGGGCAATCCGGCCGACTTGATTATCCTCGATACCGACAGCGGGACAAACGCAATTGCGGAACTGCCCGACGTGCTGATGGGATTCAAGAACGGGCGGCAGGTGTTCGAGCGGCGGAAGCCGACGCTGTTTCCGCCGGCTTAGAAAATCTCTCCGTCGTGCTCGGGCAGAAGCGCGAAGCGCGTCTTCGCGCTAGATGTCCCGGGCATCCACGTCCTTTCTCCAACGCAATCAAGAAAGGCGTGGATGGCCGGGTCAAGCCCGGCCATGACGAGGAGCACGGCGACACGAAGAGACGCGTCGCCGGGCGAACCATGCAGGCCGTGCTCTGCCTTATGCGCTGCCCTGCAATTGACGGCCCCGCCGTTCCGTTGTTGTTATCGGCCAACCACAACAACAAGCCCCGGGGCAGGAAATCATGAAAAAAGCCACTCAAATCAGAAGCGTCGAAACGCTCGCCTGCGACGCCGGCTGGCGTAACTACCACTTCGTCAAGATCATGACCGAGGACGGCATCGTCGGCTGGAGCGAATATGACGAGGGTTTTGGCGCGCCGGGCGTAACGGCAGCAATCGAGCGGCTTGGCGCGCGCGTGGTCGGCAAGAACGCCTTCCAGCATGAGCGGATCTATGCGGAGCTGTTCGCGGCGACGCGGCCGGCCGCGGGCGGCGTGGTGGCGCTGGCGCTCGGCGCCATCGAGAACGCGCTGCTCGACGTCAAGGCCAGGGCGCTGGGCGTGCCCTGCTATGAACTGCTCGGCGGCAAGATCCGCGACCGCATCCGGGTCTACTGGTCACACTGCGCGACCTGGCGCATCAACCATCCCGACTGGTTCAAGCCCGCCATCACCAGCCTCGATGGCGTCAAATCGATCGGCAACGAGGTGCGCGAAAAAGGCTTTACGGCGATGAAGACCAACATCTTCGTCTACACCGACGGCAAGCCGCAGGGCTGGCGGCCGGGCTTCGGCGCGCCGTTCGAGCCCGAGATCAATGTCGACCGCAAGGTGCTGCGAAACCTCTGCATGCATCTCGAGGCGATCCGCGACGGCGCCGGGCCCGATGTCGACCTGCTGCTCGACCTGAACTTCAACGCCAAGACGGAAGGCTATCTGAAGATACTCCGGGCAATAAAGGACATGGACCTGTTCTGGGTGGAGATCGACACCTTCAACCCGCAAGCGCTGGGCTACATCCGCCGCCAGAGCCCGCACCCGGTCTCATCCTGCGAGACGCTCTTGGGCCTGCGCGAATTCCTGCCCTACTTCAACGAACAGGCGATGGATGTCGCCATCATCGACACGCCCTGGAACGGGGTCTGGCAATCGATGAAGATCGCCGCAGCCGCCGAGCACTTTGAGGTCAACGTCGCCCCGCATAATTTCTACGGCCACCTCTGCACCATGCAGAACGCGCACTTCTCCGCCGCGGTGCCGAATTTGCGCATCATGGAAACCGACATCGATCGCCTGGCGTGGGACCATGAACTGTTCACGCATGTGCCCGAGATCGTCGACGGCCATCTCGTGATGCCGGACCGCCCGGGCTGGGGCACCGAGCCCAACGAGGAAGGCCTGCGCGCCCATCCGCCGAAGAGCAAGGGCGGGCTGTTGAATTACGGGCAGGCTGGGAAGAGGTAGACGCTCGGTCTGCAGTCAGTCGTCATGCCCGGGCTTGTCCCGGGCATCCACGTCTTGACCGTCCATCGGCAAGAAAAGTCGTGGATGGCGGGGTCAAGCCCGGCCATGACGGAGAGTGAGTGACATCAATTATCATTCGGCCTACTCGCGAACGCGCTTTCGATCACGTCGCCGATCGGCTGCCAGGAATTGCCGTCGAACTGCACCAGCCGCATCTGCTCGATCGGATGGAAATCGGCCGGCCCGGTGTTGATCGCAATGCCCGGCAACGCGATCGGACTCTGGTAATTCCTGAGCGACGCCGCCTGCCGCATGATGTTCTCGCGCGACAGGTCGTCGCCGCACTGAGTCAACACCTTGACCAGGGTTTCGGCCGCCGCGTAGCCGAAGATGGCATAGCCATCTTCCCTGTCGCCATCGGGATAGTATCTGTCCATGAAGGCAAGCCATTCCTTGATGGCAGGGTCATCCTTCCAGGTGGTGTCGCTGGCATCCTTCAGGAACGTGGTCGAGATCACGCCGACGGAATTCTGAAGCCCGGCCGGCCTCAGCGCATTCGCGATCGAAGCCGCCGCATTGACCAGCAACAACACGGGATGCCAGCCCAGTTCGGCGGCCCTGCGGATCGCACGCGCCGAGATCGGCGGCGCGCAATTGAGCACGAGCACGTCAGCGCCGGAGTTCTTGAGGATGTCGACCTGGTCATCGATTGACATGTCCGCATCGATGGCGATGTCGGCCACGATCATGTTGGCGGTGAGGCCGAGCCCCTCCTGCAATCCCCGGAACAGATCACGGCCGAACTGGTCGTTCTGCCACAGCACGGCAATCTTCTTGCTGGGATAGGCGGCCTGGATGTAATTGGCGTAGATCCGGCCCTCGGCACGAAACGTCGGCTGCCAGCCCATCGTCCATGGAAATCGCTTCGGATGCCCCCACTCCTCGTCGCCGGAGGCGACAAAGAGCTGGGGGATGCTCCTCTCATTGAGATAGGTTCGCGTCGCCAGATTGCTCGGCGTGCCGAACGATCCGAACATCAGGTGCACGCGCTCCTGCTCGACCAGTTCACGCGTGTGCTCGACTGCCGTTCGCGGATTTGAGCTGTCGTCGCGGGAGATGAATTTGATCTTGCGGCCATTGATGCCGCCGCGCTCGTTGATCATGTCGAAATAGGCGGCCTCCGCCCTGCCGATCGAAGCGAACGCGGCCAGCGGGCCGGTATAGGGCATGATATTGCCGATGCGGATTTCGGTGTCGGTCACGCCAGCAGCCTGGGCCGGCTGCGGGGCGGCCAACAACAATGCGGCGAAGAAGGCTGGTAGCAGCCATTTTATTGTCATCAACCCGGCCTCGAACGCCAAGCTCGCGGGAGCCTGTGACGCCTACCCCCAGCGACCGCGATGATAGCGCCGCAAATGAGGTTGTGAAATCAAATGTTGGCCGCGTAGGGTGGGCAAAGGCGCTTAGCGCCGTGCCACCATCGGTCAGCGTGGACGGACAAATGGTGGGCACGCTTCGCTTTGCCCACCCTACACGCCTCATCGCATCAACGCAGCGCAACATCAAGCCACCCCAACGCATTGACGGTGACTTGATCGCCGGTATCGACCAGCACGGTCGTGGTTTCAGCCTCGATGATCGCGGGACCGGTCAGGGTGTGACCGGGCTGCAGGTCGTCGAGCGCAAAAACCGGGACTTCGCGCCAGCTGCCGAAGAAGGCCTGCCGTTGGCCGCGTGGCGCACAAACGCTGGACGTCGCGGCCGCCCGCGCGCGCTCATCCTGCCGCGCAACTTCGCCGACGGCGGCGACGCGGGCGTTGACGAAGACGACTTCCTGGCCGCGCGAGGCATAGGTGTACAATTCCTCGTGCCTGACGTGAAAGCGGTCCTCGATCCGGTCGACGAGATCGGCGGCGTTCCAGTCGAGACCGTCGAGCGAAACGTCGATTTCAAAGATCTGTTCGCCGTAGCGCATCTCCGCGGAGCGCTCGATCGAAACCGGGCCGTTGAACCATGAGCGCAGCCGGCCGGCGGCCTGCTGTTCAAGTCCGGCAAAGAGCTCGCGCACTTCATCGGCGGTAATGTGCGTCCCGGCACCGTAATGCGTGCGGCTGACTTCGTAGCGAAGATCGCTGGTCAGCATGCCCCAGGCCGACAGCACCGAGGCCACCGTCGGCACGATGATGCGCTTGATCTCGAGCTCACGCGCCACTTCCGCCGCATGCAGGCCCGCCGCGCCGCCAAAACTCAACAGTGCGAACTTTCTGGGATCGACGCCGCGACGCAGTGTCATCAGGCGGATGCCGTCGGCCATGTTGAGATTGATCATTCGGTAGATGCCGGCGGCGGCCTCGACGCGCGACAGCTCCATCGCCTTCGCGATGCGGTCGACGGCGGCTTCCGAGGCGGCACGATCGAGCGGGCGTTTGCCGCCCATGAAGGCGGCTGCATCGAGATAGCCGAGCACGACATTGGCGTCGGTGACGGTCGCGGCCAAGCCGCCATTGCCGTAACAGGCCGGGCCCGGCACCGAGCCGGCACTTTCCGGCCCCACCCGTAGCGTGCGGCTGGCATCGACGCTGGCGATCGAACCGCCGCCCGCGGCGATGCTCGCAATGTCGAGGCTGCGCAGCGCGATCCGCTGGCCCGCGAGCATGCCGTCTGCGGACAGCGAGGCCTGCCCACCCGCGATCAGCGAGATATCCGTGGAGGTGCCGCCCATGTCGAACGGCACGAGATCGGGAATGCCGACCAGATCGGCGCAGCGCCGGCCGCCCGACATGCCACCCGCGGGACCGGACAGCACGGTGCCCGCGGCAAGCCGCGAGGCTTCCTCGACCGGCGCCATGCCGCCATGCGACAGCACAACGAAGAGGCCGCCCTTGAAGCCGGCCTCGATGAGGCGCGCTTCGAGATTGGTCAGATAGTGCCGCACGATCGGTTCGACATAGGCGTTCACGATCGTGGTCGAGACGCGCTCATACTCCTTGATCTGCGGCAGTACGTCGCTGGAGCGCGAGATGCTGATATCAGGCAGCGCCTGCTTCAGCCGTTCGACGGTGGCGAGTTCATGCACGGGATTGAGGTAGGAATGCAGAAAACACACGGCGACCGAGGTCGCGCCTGACTGCTTGATCGCGGCAATCGCCTGATCGAGGGAAGCAGTATCCAGCGGAATCAGAACGTCACCGCTGGCCTTCAGCCTTTCCTTGACACCAAAACGCCGTTCGCGCGGCACCAGGGGTTCCGGTGGCGGCGAGCGCAGATCGTAGCGATCGGGCTTGAGGCCCTCGCGCATCTCGATGACGTCGCGATGGCCTTCAGTGGTCAAGAGCGCAACCTTGGCGCCCTTGCGCTCCAGTAGCGCATTGGTCGCAACCGTGGTGCCGTGAACCAGTCGGTCGGTCGCAGCGAGCATGTCCGCGCGCGTCACGTTCAGCCGCCGCGCCAGTTCTTCCAGGCCCGCCATCACGCCGATGGATTGATCCGCCGGGGTCGACGGCGATTTTGCAAACATCGTCCGCCCGCTCTCGTCCGTGGCCACGAGATCGGTGTAGGTTCCGCCGACGTCAACGCCTATCCTGAACTTCATGAGGACGCTTGCTCCGCCGATGCTTCCGTCAGGCCCTGCTCGCGGTCGCGTTGGCGCGCCTCTGCCGATCGCTTTGCAGGCGGTCCCCACCCGCCGCCACCGGACGAACGTATCTCGAGGCAATCGCCGGGGCGCAGGTCGATGCCGACTTCCTTGGTGAGCAGCACACGCGGCTCGCGGCCCTCGGACAGCAATCGATAGTGATGCGGCTTGCCGTCCTCGCCGCCGAGCATGCCGCAGGGACCGTGGCGCGCGCCATCTCCCGCGGTGTTACCCTTCGCGATCTTTTCAGTCTCCAGCACCAGATCGAGCGCCACGCCGAGGCCGCCGCGATGCTGGCCGTCGCCGCCGGAGCCGGCGCGGAATTCGTGGCGGCGGAAATGCAGGGGGAAGCGCCCTTCGGCGACTTCGAGGCTGCCGAACTTCAGTCCGCCGACCGAGTGCCACTCGCCGATCGACGACCAGCCGTCGCCACCCGACGACGCGCCGCCGCCGGGGCGCGCCTGGAACAGGTGCCAGATGAAATTCCTTCCCGTGCGCGGGTCCTCGCCCTGGATCGCGATCCGGAATCTTCGGCTCCAGCCCGCCATCGCACGCTCCGGACAGGACGCCGACAACGCCTTCACGATGGCTTCGACGACTTCGTTGGAGGGATGGCTGGTGCACAGCGTCACCGGCCGGCCTGGGTCGGCCCACACCACCGTGCCTTGCTTCGCGATCACCTTCAGCGGCCGCAGCGCGCCGGTATTCTTGGGGATTTCGGCATCGATCAGATAGGCAAAGGCCATCGCGACTGCCGCCTGCATATTGGCGTGCGAGGAGTTCACAAAGCTGGTGGATTGCGGATCGGAGTCGGACAGGTCGACCTCGACGTCGCTGCCGTTCTTGGTGACTTTCGCGGCGATGCGGATGTCGGTGCGGCCATGGCCGTCATCGTCGAGAAAGGCCTCGCCGTAAAACACGCCGTCCTTCCAGGTCGAGACGACAGCCCTCGTCTGCTGCTCCGTCGCGTCGAGGATCGCTTCCATGGCGGCTTCCACCACAGGCGCACCGAACTCGGCAAACAATCGCGACAGCCGCCGCTCGCCGAGATGCGCCGCGCCCAGCATGGCGGCAAGGTCGCCGCGGAATTCGCGGGGGTTGCGAATGTTGAGCGCCAGGAGATCGAGCAGATCGTCGCGTAACTTTCCAGCCTCATAGAGCTTGATCGGCGGGACGCGCAGTCCCTCCTGATAGATCTCGGTGGCGGCGGGATTATAGGCGCCATGGGTGGCGCCGCCGATGTCGCTCTGGTGCGCGCGCACGATGGTCCAGAGCAGGCGCTTGTCGCCGGCGAAGACCGGCACGAAGGCGGTGAGATCGGGCAGATGGCTGCCGCCGTAATAGGGATCGTTGAGCAGGATGACGTCGCCCCGCTGCACGTCCTTGAACCGTTCCTCGACCGCGAGCGTTGCCCACGGCAGCGCGCCGACATGGACCGGCAGGTGGTCCGCCTGCGCGATCAGGCGACTGTTCGTGTCGCAGATCGCCAGCGAAAAATCGCGGCTGGAATTGAGTATCTGCGAATAGGAGGTGCGAAGCATGGCTTCGCCCATCTCTTTTACGATCGAGCTGAGCCGGTGCTGGACGACGGAACGCGTGATGGGATCGATGTTGGCGGACATTCGTGGCCGTTTTTGTTGTGGCGCTATCGGAAAGGTCGAGAGCTACGTATACATCAAAAACACAATCGTCCCGACGATCAAGGTCGCAGCCATGAATAGCAGCACTGCGGGCAGGCCGAAGATCGTCGCGACCACGCCGGTCGACGATTGCATCAGCGCTGCGCCGAGGAAAAACGCGAGATTGATTGCCGACAGCGCTTTGCCGGCATTCTGCGCGTCCACGAGTTGCCGCGTCATGCCGTAGAGCAAGGGCTGCGTCGATATCGCGATGCCGATCAGGACGAACAGGGCGGCGTCGATCTGGGCGGGCACCGCTTTCACGCCGAGCAGCTCGGACAGCGGATAATGCGGCGCACCGGCCGCCATCAGAGCGAGCAGCACTGCGGCAAAACAATGCGTGGCGGCCAGCACTTCGCGGCGATGGCCGATCGTACGATCGAGGATTCCCATCAGCACCGGCCCCGCGATCAGCGCGAGCGTGAACAGGCCGAGCATATTGCCCGCCTCGATGCGGCCGAGCGCCTTGATTTCCATCAGCCACGGACCGCCCCATAATCCCCGCAGCACCAGCGAGGCGGCGAGCGACACCAGCGACAGCGCAATCAGGCCGCGAAGTGGTCGCGACAGGCCGATGCGCAGCACTTCGGCCATCTGCGACAATGGTGACGAATGATCGGCATGCGCGGCCGGCTGCTTCGGGACCAGCAGGACGACCGCAATCGCCACCACCGCGCCGAAGCCTGCGGAGATCCAGAATCCCGCGCGCCATCCCCAAAGCTCGACGACAAAGGCCAGCGGGCTCGCCGACAGCAGCATGCCGATATTGCCGATCGACAGGATGATCCCGGACCACAGGCCAAAGCGCGAGGCGGACATCTGTTTTGCCGCCAGCGTCATCGGGCACATCAGCATGCCCGATGTGGCGACGCCGAGCAGGAACTGGCCGAACACAAAACTCTCCGGCCCGGTGGCGAGTCCCGACGCCAGCGCGCCGACGATGGTTCCTGCGAGCAGGCTTAGGGAAACCGGGCGGACGCCGAAGCGATCCATCGCGGCGCCGACCGGAATCTGCGAGGCGGCGAAGGCGAAATGATAGATCGAGGTGAGGCTCGCCAGCGTCTGCGGAGCGGTGCGGAAATCGGCCGCCATCACGTCGAGGCTGATGGCCGGAATGGTTCGCAGCAACGTCGACAGCATGTGGCCGCAGGCCAGCGCCAGCAGCGCAAAAATCAGGACGCGGATGTTGACATCCGCGCCATCGGTCTTGCCGTCCATGATCCGTCTCGCCCCAAAATTGTCTTGGGGCGAGGTATCACCAATATGACGGGAACGCGAATCCGTCCGTTACGCGATCAGCGCTTGTGGAACACCAGTGTCCTGAGCTCGATGCTCTCGCGCGGAGCTGCATCGGCCGGCGTGGTCGGATCGGTGAAGGCAGTGTGCGGCCCAAACCGCGTGCGGCCGTCGGTTGCGGAATCGTAGCACTTCAGCAGCAGCGCCTCGTCGGTCCTCATTTCCGGAATGTAGTACCAGCGATGGTTCGGATTGTACCTGACGGAGTAGGTCTCGCCGCTGCGGTTCGGATAGATCAGGTCGGAGGCGACGAGATCGCCAGCCTCGACGGTCTGCCCGTCGCACATGGCAAGCGGCGCATCGCGCAGCGGCTCCCGGATCGGCCGCCACACATTGATGACCTGCACGCGCCCTTTCAGGAGTTCGTCAGCCTCGGCGGGCAGATGCTCGCGAACGCGATTGGCGCCCGAGACGTCGGTCTGGTCGACATGGACCCGCGTGGCCGGCTGACGCGGACCGGCACCCCTGATATCGGCGGCGCCCTCGACGCGCTTGCGTACGGTGTGATCGAAGATGAAGACGCGGTCCGCCTTTAGCGTTGCCTTCAGGAAGGCCTCCACCGCCGGATAGTAGACGCCTCTCACTTCCTTATCGTCGTAGAAATTTTTGACGATAGTGGGATGGCGGACCAGCGCGAAACCTTCACGGTCCAGCGAGAGGTTGCCGGCGATCAGACGCGCGTCGAAGATCGGGACGTTGTGCGGTTCAGGCAACGCGGTGGATTTGGGTTCGCCTGGCGGCGGATCGAAAGCGTAGGTGCGCGGCTTTCCTGGGGTAGGCGCGAGATAGTTCAGCTCGGCGGTGACGAAGGGAAGCGATTCGAGTTTTGCTTGTTGCAGGCCCATGGTGGTCTCCTGGACTCCATTGTTTGTTCTGTTTGATGTTGGCGGGACCGCCGAGCCTCGCAAGGCGCGTTAGAAAATAGCAAATTTGCCGTTCCCGACCGCGGCAAACGGGAAAAATCCTTGTCTGAAGCGCCGCCCGAACCGCAAGATATTTCGAGCCTTCACGCGCTCGTCATAGGACGCGAGCGCGCGTTACAGGGCGAGCTTGATCATGGCGGCGCTCGGAACCATGATGCCTTTCGAGCCGATAACGTTGCTCAACACCGCCTTGCTGGTCGGCCTGATCATGAGCGATCGATGGGGTGACGCGGCGCAGGCCCCGGACATGGATTTCGAGGTATTTGGATTTCGAGGTATTTGCCAAGAACTGACGGAGGAATTCGCCAACCTGGCGTGCTTCCTCGCCACCGAGCGGGGATCGTTCCTCACCGGCGCCGCCATCAATATCGACGGCGGCTGTTCGCCGGTGGTGTAAGGCGGATTTGACGCCGAAGGTGCGCCGCGCTCAGGTCATCTCGCCCCGCGTGCGGGGAGAGGTCGAAATTTGCGCTAGCGAATTTCGGGTGAGGGGGACTCTCCGCGAGTACCCCTGTTAGCGAGGTTGCGGAGGCAGCCCCTCACCCCAACCCTCCAAGAGCGAGCTTTCGCCCGTCTCGACCCCGTGAAGACCGGGGAGAGGGATTCTTACACCGCGTCCTTGGCGGCCTTGACCGGGCGGGCCCGGACGATCTTGCGGGCCGGCTTGGCCTTGAACATCATTTCCTCGCCCGTGAAGGGGTTGGTGCCCTTCCGAGCCTTGGTCGCCGGCTTCTTGACCACGACGAACTTCGCGAAGCCGGGGACGAGGAACACCCCGTTCTTCTTGAGCTCCTTGTGGCCAACGTCAACGAGCGTGTCCATCACGTTCTTGACTTCCTTCTTCGAAACTTCGGTGGTGGTCGCGATCTTTTCGATCAGCTGCGACTTAGACATTTGGGTAGCCATGGTTGCTCCATTGATTCTGGCACAGGCGACGATATGGCGGAAAACGCCTAAAAAACAGGGTTTCCGACATTCTGCACAACTATCTCGCTAGTCGAGTTGCAGTGATTCGTCCAATTTTTCGCTGGTTTTTTGGCCTCGGAAGCGGTCCGGAGCCTATTTTTATGGGGGTTTAGCTCGTCTACCCGCCCCATTTTCGAACAATCCCAGACTGCCGGGCGGCTTCTGCTTCTATTCAGGCGAGCCGCAATCGCCTGCGCCTGCGCAAAAATAAGCAGACCGATTACGCGCTGAGCACGTTGTTTTCAGGAAGGATTTTCCGCTCCGCGCGGCGATTAGAAAATGACTCGCGTTCCCGTTCCATCGTAACATCCCTCTCAAGGCGGGCGCCCGAACGGTTCGCCATCAATAGTATGTCCGGAGACTTCGCATGGATTTGACGCGCCTTGAGATCAATCGCCGCACCGCGCTGCTGACGTCGGCAGCCATCGCGGCCAACGTGATCAATCCGATGCGGGCTTTCGCGCAGGAAACGCCGCGCAAGGGCGGCGTGTTTACCGTGCATTACGCCGCCGAGCAGCGCCAGCTCAACCCGAGCATCCAGGCTTCCACCGGCGTCTACATCATCGGCGGCAAGATCCAGGAGAACCTGGTCGATCTCGACGCCAACGGCCAGCCGGTCGGCGTGCTCGCCGAAAGCTGGGAAGCCTCGCCCGACGGCAAGACCGTGACCTTCAAGCTGCGCAAGGGCATCACCTGGCACGACGGCAAGCCGTTCACCTCGGCCGACGTCGAATTCACCGCCATGAACATGTGGAAGAAGATCCTCAACTACGGATCGACGTTGCAGTTGTTCCTGACCGAGGTCGAGACGCCGGACGCGCAGACCGCGATCTTCAAGTACGAGCGGCCGATGCCGCTGAACCTGCTGCTTCGCGCCCTGCCCGACCTCGGCTACATCTCGGCCAAGCATCTCTATGAGAGCGGCGACATCCGCCAGAACCCGACAAATCTTTCGCCGGTCGGCACCGGCCCGTTCAAGTTCGTCAAATACGAGCGCGGACAATACATCATCGCCGACCGCAATCCGGACTACTGGCGTCCCAACGCGCCCTATCTCGATCGCATCGTCTGGCGCGTCATCACCGACCGCGCCTCGGCCGCGGCGCAAATGGAAGCCGGCGAACTTCATTACGCTCCATTCTCAAGCCTGACGATTTCGGATCTGGCGCGGCTCGGCAAGGACAAGCGCTTCATCGTCTCGACCAAGGGCAATGAAGGCAACGCCCGCACCAATACGCTCGAGTTCAACTTTCGCCGCAAGGAGCTGTCCGACATCAAGGTTCGCCGCGCCATCGCGCATGCGATCAACGTGCCGTTCTTCATCGACAATTTTCTCGGCGACTTCGCCAAATTGGGTACCGGGCCGATCCCCTCGACCTCGACCGATTTCTATCCGGGGCCGAACACACCGCAATATCCGTACGACAAGGCCAAGGCCACAGCCCTGCTCGACGAAGCCGGCTTCAAGGCGGGCCGCGGCGGCACGCGCTTCTCGCTGAAGCTGTTGCCCGCCCCCTGGGGCGAGGACATCTCGCTGTGGTCGACCTTCATCCAGCAATCGCTCGGCGAGATCGGCATTCCCGTCGAGATCGTGCGCAACGATGGCGGCGGCTTTCTCAAGCAGGTCTATGACGAGCATGCTTTCGATATCGCGACCGGCTGGCACCAGTACCGCAACGACCCCGCCGTCTCGACCACGGTCTGGTACCGCTCGGGGCAGCCCAAGGGCGCGCCCTGGACCAACCAATGGGGCTGGGAGGACAAGAACGTCGACAAGACCATCGACGATGCCGCGACCGAAGTGGACCCGGCCAAGCGCAAGGCGCTGTACGCCCAGTTCGTCAAGGAAGTGAATACCGAGCTGCCGGTCTGGATGCCGATCGAGCAGATCTTCGTCACCACGATCACGGCGAAGGCACGCAACCACTCCAACACCCCGCGCTGGGGTTCGACAAGCTGGCACGATCTTTGGCTTACAGCATGATCCGGAAAAGTGGGCTCCGGTTTTACGAAGAGATCATGCTCAGACAAAAAAGAAAGCGGGATGACAAAAGTCATCGCGCGCTGACGCTATCTCCGCCAGTATAGGCGCATGCGCATCCTTGGCCTTGCGGGGCGACGGCTTGCCGCCTCGATTCCGACTCTGGTTCTGATTCTGATCGGCGTGTTCCTGCTGCTGCAGTTCGCGCCGGGCGACACCGTTGACGCGATGATGGCGCAGATGGGCGGCGGCGATGCCGCGACCGCCAGGGAGCTGCGAAAATTCTACGGGCTCGACCTCTCGATCCCGGCGCAGCTTGGCCACTATCTCTGGCGGCTGGTGCGGCTCGATCTCGGCTTCTCCTCGATCTACGGCAAGCCGGTGGCGTCGGTCATCCTGGAGCGGCTGCCGCCGACTATCCTTCTGATGACCGCGTCGCTGTCGTTTGCGTTCTTCTTCGGGCTCGTGTTCGGGGTGATCGCCGCCCGCGGCGTCAACCGCTGGCCGGACACGCTAATCTCGACGCTTGGCCTGATCTTCTATGCGACGCCCTCGTTCTGGTTCGGGCTGATGGCGATCGTGGTGTTTTCCGTTTATCTGCAATGGCTGCCGCCCGGCGGGTTTGAGGACATCGGCACGGTGCGAACCGGCATCTGGCGCGTGTTCGATATTGCAAGCCATCTGGTGCTGCCGACACTGACGCTGGGGCTGATCTTTCTAGCAATTTACCTGCGCATCATGCGCGCCTCGATGCTGGAAGTGCTCAATCTCGACTATGTCCGCACCGCGCGGGCAAAAGGCCTCGACGAGACGCGCGTGGTGACGCGGCACGTGCTGCGCAACGCGCTGCTACCGATGGTGACGCTGATCGGGCTGCAGGCCGGCACCATGCTCGGCGGATCCGTCGTCGTGGAAAGCGTGTTCTCACTGCCGGGCCTCGGGCGGCTCGCCTATGAATCGGTGGTGCAGCGCGACCTCAACACGCTGCTCGGCATCGTGTTCGTCTCGGCGCTGCTCGTCATCACCGTAAACTTCGTCGTCGATCTGATCTATGCGCGGCTAGATCCACGCATCACGGCGGGTTAAGGCGATGGATGCGGTCAAGCGCTATTTCCGAAGTCCCGCCGCCGTCGCCGGCCTGATCCTGCTGTTGATCGTGATCGCGATGGCGATCTCGGCCGGCTGGTTCTTTCCACGCGATCCGTTGGCGCTGGCCGGCCGTCCCCTGATCTGGCCGTTCTCCAATCCGCGCTTCCTGCTCGGCACCGACAATTCGGGCCGCGATATCGCCGCTCAGATCTTCTACGGTGCGCGGATATCGCTGCTGATCGGTGGCGTCGCCACCGCGATTGCGATCCTGATCGGCATCCTCGTCGGCGCCTTCGCCGGCTATTACGGCGGCTGGGCTGACAATGTGCTGATGCGGATCACCGAAGCGTTCCAGACGCTGCCGAACTTCGTGCTGCTGCTGGTGCTGGTCGCCGTGTTCGGCTCGACGCTGACCACCGTCACCATCGCGGTCGGCGTGGTGTCATGGCCGGCGCCGGCGCGGCTGACCCGCGCCGAGTTCCTGTCCTTGCGCAACCGCGAATTCGTCCAGGCCGGGCGGACGCTCGGCATGAAAAACGTCCAGCTCATCTTTGGCGAGATCCTGCCCAATGCGCTGCCGCCGGTCATCGTCTACGCCAGCGTGGTGATGGCGGTCGCGATCCTGCTTGAAAGCGCGCTCGCGTTCCTGCGGCTGTCCGATCCCAACGTAGCGTCCTGGGGCAATCTGATTGGGCTGGGCCGCGACGTGTTGCGGGTGCAGTGGTACGTCTCGGCGATCCCCGGGATCGCCATTTTGGTCACCGTGCTGGCGGTGTCGCTGGTCGGCCAAGGGCTCAACGACGCACTCAATCCGAGGCTGAAGGGGCGATGAGCGAGCAAGACTCCATCCTCTCGCTCGAGCAGTTGAGCGTCCGCCTGCCCCGCGGCGCGGACCGGGCGCATGCGCTTCGGGATGTGTCGCTGGAGATCGCGTCCAACGAAATCCTCTGCGTGGTCGGCGAATCCGGCTCCGGCAAGTCGATGATGGCGAATGCCGTCATGCGGCTGCTGCCCAATGAGGTGACGATCGACGGCGGCCGGATGATGTTCGAAGGCCGCGACCTCTGCGCGGCTTCGGTTGGCAAAATGCGCGAGGTGCGCGGCGCCGGCATTGCGATGATCTTCCAGGAGCCGATGACCGCGCTCAACCCGCTACGCACCATCGGCGACCAGATCGCCGAGATGTTTTCGATCCATACCGAATTATCGAAGGCCGAAATCAACGCGCGGGTGCTGGCACTGCTGGCGGATGTGCGGATTCCCGAGCCGAAGGTGGCGGCAAAGGCCTATCCGCACGAGTTGTCCGGCGGACAACGCCAGCGCGCCATGATCGCGATGGCGCTGGCGCTCGATCCAAAACTTTTGATCGCGGACGAGCCGACCACCGCGCTCGACGTCACCACGCAGGCGCAGATCCTGAAACTGATCCGTGACCTGCAGCAGCGACGCAGGACCGCGGTCATGTTCATCACCCATGATTTCGGCGTAGTCGCCGAGATCGCCGACCGCGTGGTGGTGATGCAGCACGGCATCATCGTCGAACAGGGTACGGCCGCCGACGTCCTGCACCATCCACAGCATGCCTACACAAAACAGCTCATCGCCGCCGTCCCGCCGCTGAAGGCGCCGCCGCCGCGGGCGCTCGCGGCCGACAATATCCTGACGATTGCAGATGTCTCGAAAACCTATCGCACCGGCGGCTTTCTGGGACGTGGCGCGCGGGTGACGCCGGCCGTGAGGAATGTCTCACTCAACCTGCCGCGCGGCGCCACGCTCGGCATCGTCGGCGAGTCCGGCTCGGGCAAGTCGACGCTGGCACGCTGCATCGTGCGGCTGATCGATCCGGATACTGGCGCAATCGTGCTCGACGGCAGCGACTGGGCGAAGATGCCACGTGAAAAAGTGCGCCGCGAGACGCGGCATATCCAGATGGTGTTTCAGGACCCGTTCGCTTCCCTCAATCCGCGCCGCAAGGCGGCCGAACTGGTGGCGCAAGGACCGATCGTGCACGGCACGCCGCGCGCGCAGGCGATTGCAAACGCCAAAGAACTGTTTTCCCTGGTCGGTCTCGATCCTTCCTCCGCCGATCGCTATCCGCATGAATTCTCCGGCGGCCAGCGGCAGCGCATCGGGCTGGCGCGGGCGCTGGCGCTGAAGCCGGACGTGCTGGTCGCCGACGAGCCGGTGTCGGCGTTGGATGTCTCCGTGCAGGCGCAGGTGTTGAAGCTGCTCGCGGAATTGCGCGCACGGCTGGGGCTTTCGATCGTCTTCATCACACATGATCTGCGCGTGGCCGCACAAATCTGCGACCTCGTGGCCGTGATGAAGGATGGTGAAGTAGTGGAACATGGGCCGGCGGCGGAGGTGTTCGGCAATCCGCAGCATCCGTATACGCAGGCGCTGCTCGACTCGATCCCCGGCGGGGAATTTGCGAGAGAGCATGCGACGGAAGCGGTGTAGGTGCACTCCCTCTCCCCGCCCTTTGCGGGGAGAGGGAGAAGTGGCACCTCCCTTGCTCACATCACGCCATCTCGCGTGCATCTCTGCGGCGGTAGACCAGCAGCATCAGCGGCGCCAGCTTGCGCAGAATGCCGTGGGCCACAATGGGCACCGGCTCGGTGAACGGCAGCGCCAGTTCGTTTACGGGCACGCCGCGGACGGCTTTTGCCAGTTCATTGCCGAGCGGAATCGTCAGCGCCACCGCACGGCCGTTGCAGCCGGTCCAGCCATAGGCGTTGGGGCCGAGCTTGTGGATGCGCGGCAGGAAATCCGTGGTCATGCCGACATAGCCGTTCCAGACATAATCGAACGAGACCTCGCCGATCTGCGGCCATAGCCGCTGCAGCCGCTCGGTGACGCGCGCCTTGATGCGTTCCACCTTGTTGCCGGGGCCGATCACCGCGCCGCCGGTGACGAGACGGTTTCGGGCGTCGTAGCGCGCGAAATAAAGCTCGCCATGGGTATCCGACATCGCCTGCCGGCCGGGAATGATGGTTTTGCGAACGTTGTCGGACAAGGGCTGCGTCGCCATCTGCCAGGACAGCACCGGCATCACCTCGTGCGCAATCTGCGGCACCAGCGATTTGGAGAACTCGCCGCTATAGGCATTGGTCGCTACGACCAGCGCGCGGCCACTAATTTCGCCCTTGGCGGTCCTGACCACCCAGCGGTCGTTGCGCCGTTCAAAGCTTTCTGCCGGCGAGCGCACATAGATGCGCGCGCCGAGATCGAGCACGGTGTGCGCGAGGCCGCGGGCCAGCGCCAGCGGATTGATGTGGCCGCCGGTCCTGTTCCAGAAACCGCCGAACCATGCATCGGACCCGAGCATGTCCCGCGTCTGCTCGCGCGACAGCAGTTCGACCGGCGCGCCGAATTTCGACCATTGCCGCACGCGACGTTCGGCGATCTTGATGCGGCCGGGCGAATGCACCGGCTGAACCCAGCCGGCCTGTTCCGCCTCGCCATCGATGTTGTAGCGCCTTGTCACGTCGAAAAGATATGAGGCGCTGTCGCGTAGCATGCCGACAAAACGTTCTCCCGCCTCGCCGTGTTTTGCGACAATGTCCTCCGGATCGGGCCGCGACAGTGTCGGAATCACCTGGCCGTTGTTGCGCCCCGAGGCGCCCCAGCCCGGCTCCGCTGCCTCGACGATCGCAACGTCGACGCCGGCCTCGCGCAGATGCAACGCTGCGGAAAGGCCGGTAAAGCCGCCGCCGATCACAATCACGTCCGCCTGCTGTGTTCCGGTCAGTTCGGGCAGTTCAGGTCCCGATGGAGTCATCGCGGACCATAGGGAATCGGGCCAGCGGACGTTGCTCGTGTTCATCGTGATCCTTTCTTGCGGGCGCCTTATCCTTGCAGAGGCCTTGTCTCCTTGCAGGGGCTTTGTCGTTCTGCTTAGTTTAGCCCCCTGACATGCCCAGAGGAAATAAAAGAGTGGCACTCAAAAACGTCATCGGAATCGATCACGCCGTGGTCATGGTGAAGGACCTCGACAAGGCTGCCGAGAATTACAAGCGGCTGGGCTTCACCGTATCGCCGCGCGGCACCCACAGCGCGCATATGGGATCGGGCAACTACACCATCATGTTCGACCCTGATTATATGGAATTGCTCGGCGTGCTGACGCCGACAGAACATAATGCTCCGGCGCGGGCGCATCTTGAAAAGAATGGCGAAGGCATCGAGCGCATCGCGTTCACGGCGGTGGATTCCGCCGAGGGCGCCGAAGAGATTCGCGCGCGCGGCTATCCGCCGATTGGCCCGACCGACTTCGAGCGGCCGGTGACGATGCCGGACGGCACGATATCCGCGGCCAAATTCAGGACCTTTCAATGGCCGACGGCGGAAGCTCCGGGCGGCGTGCGCATCTTCGCTTGCCAGCACAAGACGCGGGAGACGGTGTGGATTCCCGAACTGATGAAGCACGCCAACGGTGCCAAGCGGTTGAAGCAGGTGCTGATCGTCACCCCGGAGCCGGCAGACGACGCCGCACAACTCGCGAGCATGATCGATCGTGAGGCAAGGATCGAACCTGACGGCGTCATTGCAGTCCCCTCGGGCGGCGACCGCGCCGATTTCGTATTCCTGACAAAGAGCCAACTCGGCATCCGCTATCCCGGCGTCCCGCTGGCCGGCCTGCCCGAGCGCGGTGGTGCGGGGCTCGTGATCGCGGCCGATGTCGCGGCGGCGGAGAAGGCGCTCGGTGCTGTCGGCGTGAAAAGCGCTGATGGCGTTGTAGTGCCGCCGGCGCAAGGCAACGGCACGATGCTGGCGTTTGTGAAGGCGTAAGGGGCTCGTATCCGTTCTGAGTTTGCGGAGGCAGCCCCTCACCCGACCCTCTAAGAGCGAGCTTCGCTCGTCTCGACCCCGCAAGAGCGGGGCGAGGGAGAAGGAAGCTCACTCCGCCGGCGTCGCGGCCGCCACCGCCGGGTGCGCGCTGTAGTCGACGCTCAGACTGGTCTTCGCCAGCGCGAACAGCCCGGTCGCCATCACCACATAAGCCAGCGCCACCCCCGGCGTGACGCCGAGGCCACCACCGATGCCGACGGCTTCGCCGTGCATGAAACCGAAATAGGTCATGACCGCCCCGGCCAGCGCAAAGGCTGAAGCTTTAAGAAAATCGCGTTCGATCACAAACACGCCGATCGCGCCCAGCACGAGGCCCGCGAGGATCGAGCCGCCGCCCATCACTTCGAGACCGTGATAGAGCACGCCCTGCTGCGGCAGCGCTGCAATCGCGGCCGCCCTCACCGCATCCGCCTTGTCGGCGGCAAGTCCGCCAACCGTCTGCGCCGCGGTCATGGTCGACGCGAGCATGGTGTCGACCTGCAGCTTCGCCCATGCGGCAAGATGCGGCGTCAGCGCCAGCACGATCGCGGGTGCATGCTTGACCGGCGTGGTCTGGAACGCCTGCGCGCCGATCAGCATGCCGATATAGAGCAGGATCGGCGAGATCGCGACCACCGGCACCAGCGCCAGCAGCACCGAGATGACGCCGAACCAGCTTAGCAGCACCACCATGATGCCGGTCGCCGCCGAATAGCCGATCCGCCCGCCCATCGCCTTCCAGCCGGGATGGCCGATATAGACCGCGTTGATGAAGGGATTGCCCATCAGGCAGCCGATCAGGCTGACGACGCCGTCTGCAGTGAGCACGCGCGTGGTCGGATATTCGTCGCCGGCCGCTTCCGCGCTTTCGACGTTATCCATGGCCTCGACGAGATCGTAGATGCCGAACGGGATTGCGGTCACGAGAATGACGCCGAGAAATTCAAAGCCGGAGAAGACGTGGCCGAAGGCCGGCAACGGCACCGAGAAGCCGAAATTCGCAAAGGCATCGCCGACGCCCTTCAGGCTCAGCCCGCCGAGGCCGAGACCGAACAGGTTCGATCCCCAGGCGATGATCATGCCGACCGCAATGGCGACGAGGCCGGCCGGCATGCCCCTCCAATATTTCACGCCGCCGAACCAGCTCACCAGGATGATAGCGAAGCAGACGAGGCCGATCTGCGGCGTCATGTACATTTCCAGCGCCGGGCGCATCGAGATGAAGGTGACAGAGACGCCGGCCAGCGTGCCGAGCAGCGCCGCACGCGGGGTGATCTTCCTGATGTAGGGTGCGATGAAGCCGCCGATCATCAGGATAAAACTCTGGAAGAACACCCAGACCAGGCCGGCCGACCAGCCCTTGATGGGATCGCCGGTCTTGAGCGTGATCGGCAGCATGATCACGAAGGTGACGATGAACATATGCGGGACGCTGACGCCTGACGGCAGCGCGCAGACGTCGCTGCGGCCGGTCTTCTGCGCCAGTCTGTAGGCGAGATAGGCGTAGTAGAAGGTGGAGAGGCACATCATCAGGCCGAGCGCCGGCAGGATGCGGCCGAACACGATGCTGTCAGGCATCTTCAGTACGAAGCGCAACAGCCCGGTCAGCACCAGCATGTTGACGAGAATGTTGGTGCCGAAACCGAACAGCGCGTTCCAGTCGCCCGGCGTCCACAAGGCCGGCTTGAAAGTGGATGTTCCTGCAGTCCCCGTCGTGCCCGTGCTCATCGCAATCCCCCTGCTACTGCCGCCCTTGGAATCTCCAGTGAAAGCGCTTGCAGCACCGCGGCCGAGTCGGAGACCCAGCCGAAGATGCCGCCCTGGGCCTTGATCATCTTCAGGCCCATCTCGTGGAATTCGGGAAAGTAGGATGCGCAGCCATCGGCCAGCACCACGCAGCGATAGCCGCGGTCGTTGGCCTCGCGCACGGTGGTATTGACGCAGACTTCTGTTGTGACGCCGCAGACCAGCAAATTCTCGATGCCGTAACGCTGCAGCACGTCGCCGAGCTCGGTGGCGTAGAAGGCGCCCTTGCCCGGCTTGTCGATCACGATCTCGCTGTCGAGCGGATACAATTCGGGAATAATGTCGTGGCCGGCTTCGCCGCGAACGAGAATGCGCCCCATCGGCCCGGGATCCCCGATCCGCAATGACGGCGCGCCGCGCTCGACCTTCGCGGGCGGCGCGTCCGACAAATCGGGCAGATGGCCCTCGCGGGTGTGAATAACCAGCATGCCGGCCGCGCGCGCCGCATCCAGCACCGACGCGATCGGCTGCACCGCCCGCGCGAGCCGGCTGACGTCATTGCCGAGCGTCTCGCCAAAGCCGCCCGGCTCCATGAAATCGCGCTGCATGTCGATGATGAGAAGCGCAGTCGCCGCCCAGTCGAGCGCGATCGGCTCCGGCTCCGCTCTGAGCTTTGCTGAGTTCGCCATGACGTACGCGCCCCCGAACGAGAGAACTCTCAAGGCGAAGTCAAGCAAGGCGCGTGCCATTGTGTACAATGGCGCCAGGCGGTCGGGCTGGGGAAAATCAATTGTATTGTCAGCCCGTTATTCGCTAATGCTGATCTCAGCCCGCCTTTATCGAACGCACGACAAGCGAGCAGTTGCCCATTAGCTGTGCATGCTGCGATTGCGCTTGCCCGAACGACGAACGAACGATCTGGCATTTCCTGTTTCTACCTGTCCCAACAACTGGACCATCCAGGCAAGGCCGGCATCCATCATCGCCACTTTCGGAAGGACGATATTGATCGAGAAGCGCGGCAGCGGCAGCGGCGCCTTGACGGCAACGACGTTGAAGCGGGCGCCATGGATCTCGATAAACCGTCGCGGCAGCGCGGAGACCATCTCGGTCTCGGCCAGCACCGAAAGGGCAAAACTGAAGTTTGGCACGGTCAGGGCCACGCGCCGTGTCAGGCCTTTCCCGGCGAGTTCAACATCCACGAATCCGGTAACATCACCGGTATGCGAAACAACGAGATGCTCCATCTCGCAGTAGCGCTTGAGGGTCGGATTACGCTGGAACGAATGCCCTTTTCTGACGGCGATGACGAACTCTTCCTCGTAGAGCTTCTGTTTATGGAAACGGACCGGAATATCGTCGAAGGGAATGATCGCGATATCTATTGCCCGATCTTCGAGCTCCTTCAACGCATCCCTCCACGCCAGATGAAGCGCGGTGAAGCCTTGCACCGGAAGGAGCTGCCGGATGCCTACATCGACACCCGGCGCCAGCCCATGCAACGTCTCCAGCAGCGAAGGCAGGATGACCGACGACACGCCATCCGGCGCTCCAATGACGAAACGGCGCGTCGAATGCAGCGGATCAAATGGCGCAGCCGTTGAGACGACGCCGCGGATGCCCGCGAGAATTTCACCCACTGATGTCGCGAGCTGAAGTGCGCGGTCCGTCGGAACGACGCCTTTCGGGGTCTTGAGAAACAAGGGGTCGCCCAGCAGCGTGCGCAGGCGGCCGAGTCCATGGCTGATGGCAGACGGCGAAAGATGTAGCCGCTCCGCCGACCGGCCGACGTGCCGCTCCTGAAAGACGATCTCGAACAGTACGAGAAGGTTGAGATCGATCCGCGAGAGGTCAATTTGGTTCAGCATAATGCTGAAATCATATCACTGGATTCATCATGATTGAAATGGGATTCGGGCAGCATCGCCGGTAGGTCGCCGGCCGCACGCGAATGGAAAGGTACGGAAAATGCTCAAATCAAACCGCTGGATGCGTTTGGCGCTGAAGGCCGCTCTCGCAATGCCGCTGTCGGCGAGCGCCGCACAGCAGCCGATGTCGACAAGTCCGGAGCAGGAAATTGCTGATCTGGTCAGGAAGACCGAGGCGCGGGCTTCGGCTTTCATGCGCGGCGACATGGATAAATGGTCCGGCCTGATGCGCATCGCGGATGATTTTACGCTGATGCAGCCGTTTGGCGGTGAACCCAGCCGCGGTTTTGACGCGAGTCCCGAGCGGCTGGCGCGGCTCGCCAGCTATTTCAGAAACGGCGACGCCAAAGTCGAACTGGTCCAATCCTACGCGTCAGGCGATCTGGTCGTCCTTGCCGTGATCGAGCGTGAGCACGGCGAAGTCGGCGGCCTGCCCGATCAGGACTGGTCGCTGCGGGTGACGCTGGTCTATCGCAGGCAAGGCACGGAGTGGTGGCTGGTTCACCGCCATGCCGACCCGCTCGTGCGCAACGTCGGGCTTGAGACCGCAGCCGCATTGGCCCGCAGCGCAAATCCCGACAAGAAATGAGGCGGTCTAATTCCCGTTAAGCAGCGGGGTCCCGAATGCCCGCCGCCAGACCGACAGAAAACGCGGAAACCAGGAGTGAGCGACTGCGCCCTGATAGGCCCATGTGCGATACTTCTGCCCCTCTTCGGACAGAAGCTCCTGATATCCGCCGTGCCTTTCGGTCGCGGCACGAATGTCGCTCAAAATATCCTGCGCGCAGGACCTGTACCTATCGGTGCCGGAGTGTTCGTCGTACTCCAGCATGCGATCGGCGAATTCGACGTTGAACGTCGGCCATGACGAACGCCCCTGGTAGGCGGGCGCTGCGATCTTGTGGATCATCTTGTTCAACGGGTTATCCGCGGACACCAGGAAGTGAGACGTGCCCGGTATTCGAAACCGCGGTTCGGCGAGTATCAAATCCGTCGTTGCGGCGAACAACGCACGTTCACCCTCGTCGCTCAAATCCCAAAATCCCCGCTGCACGTTGACGAAATCGAGCGCGATGGAAGACGCCGGCGGCTCGCTGCTGTGCAAGGCATGCCTGATGTAGCCAGGCTTGCCGAACAACCGGAGCAGCTCCTTTTTGTATTGCGAGAGTTCGCGTCCGAGCACGGCTTCCAGCTCGATCCGGTCGATCACCCCGAGGTCTATCCCGCGAATAAAAGTCGCGTAAACGCATGCATTGGTGACAAATCGCCGGCGTTCGGCGCGGGTATCGGTTGCGGCGGAACGCGGTGCGGTGACGTCACACAGCAAAACGGCGACGCCGCCGTCCTCAAACGGCTCCAACGCTGCCGCAAGTTGAAGTATCGCGTTCTTCAGATCCTTGCGATACTCGGCAAGCAACAAACGGCCGGCATGCGCGCCTTGCGACATCGCCAGATACGGCGATGCCCTTTGGTCCGCCCGGATGATTTGCTCCAGACCCGCGAGGACGCCCAATAGCGTATCCGATGGCAGCGAGAAATAATTGACGCCGATATACCGATCGCGTCCTGCGGGAACGATGGTCGTCGTGACGACATTGGCGCGGACAGCCTCCAGCAGCAGCCGGACGCTTTTTTCGAGCAAGCGAACCCGGCGGATGGCATCGTCGGAATCCATGATGGTCTCGGGATCGAGAACATCGGGATAAAACCAGGCGAAATCCCGCGGGTAATAGGCGGTTGCGTGCGGTGCCCCCGTGACGAGAAAAGCTTCCCGCGGCGAAAATGCGCTGTCGACCGCATGCCGGTACAGTTCATCGATTCCCAGCGACAGGCGATGCGCTCTTCTCAGGAACCGATCGCTGAGAAAATTGACCGCCTGAATACCGTTGGCGATGCAGCTTGCAATCAGTCCCTGATAAAATCGGTATGCGCGATGTGACGGAAATGAAATATCACTATTCATAGGTTTGGATGATCGATGTCCGGGGCTTCGAGGTCACGCGTTGGTACCCAAACATGATTGATTCGTCTCTCCGCGAAAGCGCGGTGATTTGTCATCGAATTGTCATGTTCGGTCTTGGCATTTGAGCATATTCCGCTCCAAGCCAATAGCTACGCCTGCACCGCTTCGCCTGTCTGGCTCCTTGGCCGGAAATTCTCGATCAGCCGCAGCAGCACTCGCGCACCGGCATCGGCGTCGGCGGGCTCGACATGCTCGGCCGGGTTATGGCTGACGCCGCCGCGACAGCGTACGAACAGCATGGCGACGTCGGCGATGTCGATCATCGCCATGCCGTCATGCCCCGCCCCGCTCGGCAGTTCGAACACGGGATAATTTTCGGCTGCAACGGCCTCCGCGACTTGCGTTTTCAGCCATGGCGCACAGGGCACGGTGCGGTTTTCGTGGGTGACGTCGATCTGCAGCGACAGTTCTCGACGTTTTGCAATCGCCTCGATCCGTCGCACGATCTCCGCCACCGCAAGCTTGCGGTGGCTGTCCGCCGGCGCGCGAATGTCCAGTGTAAACGATACCCGCCCCGGAATGACGTTGGTGGCGCCGGGCATCGCGCTGATGACGCCGACGGTGCTGACCAGGCCGGCGCTATCGGCCTTGCAGAATTGCTCGACCGCGACGATGCATTCGGCGGCGCCCGCCAGCGCGTCGCGCCGCAGCGCCATCGGCACCGTGCCGGCGTGACCGGCCATGCCGGAGAGGTTCGCCGCCAGCCGAGTGGCGCCTGATATCGCCGTGACCACGCCGACGGGCAGGTTCTGCTGCTCCAGCACCGGCCCCTGCTCGATGTGCAGTTCGACATAGGCATGCAGTTCGCCGCGGGCGCGCGCCGCCGCGGCGATTTTGGCCGGGTCCAGCCCGAACTGCACCATGGCCTCGCGCATGGTGAGCCCGCTTGAATCGCGCGTGTCGAGCACGCTTTGGTCAAACGTTCCGGCGATGGCCCGGCTGCCGAGCAGCGTGGAGGAAAACCGCACGCCCTCCTCGTCGGCGAAACCGACGACTTCGATCGCAAAGGGCAGCCGCACACCCCGCCGGTTCAGATCGGCGACGCAGGCAATCGCCGTGATGACCCCGAGTGGCCCGTCCCATTTGCCGGCGTCGCGCACGGTGTCGTAGTGCGAGCCCAGCATCAGGCATGGCAACCCGGGACGTTCGCCCTCATAGCGGCCGCAGACATTGCCGATGGCGTCGAGATGCGCGGTCATTCCGGCATCCTTCATCCAGGACATCAGCAGATCAGCCGCGATGCGATGCTCGGGCGAAAGGAATATCCGCGCCAGATGCGCCGGTGTCTCGGAAATCGTCCCGAGCTGATTGATCCGGCTTACGATTTCGTCGCCGAGCCGTGATCCTGTGGTCGCGCCGATGGCCGCCTTCGTCTCGCTCATGCCGTTCCAGGTAGCGCGCTTCGATCGGCGCTTCTCGATGGGTGGGCGTGCCTTTTAGCCCCTTCCCACCGTGCACTCAATCTGGCCGTGGGGCTCGTCGGTCGGCAGGAAAACGTCATTGTTGTTATCCAGCCCGAACGCCGAGAGGTTCATCGGGATGAAGTGCATGTTCGGGCAGGCCATGCTGATTTCCGAGATTTCCGGCACCGCCGCCAGCGCCGCCTCGCCCATCCGGTACAGGCTGTCTTGCACGCTCATGCTGTAGGTCGTGCCGAATACTTCGAGCACGGTGTCGAGGATCTTCGCATTGGCCGCGGGATAATTCGACGGCTTCGCCGACCATTTCCAGGACGCCACCATGCTGGTTGCGCACATCCGGTCGGCGGTCGGCGGCAGCGTGGTGTAACGATCCCTGGGATAATTCTCCCACCCGGACTCCGTCGACTTCATGAAGGCAAAGCCGTCGATGCCGGACGTCAATGCCATTGGTCCCCCACGCGTAGCGGCGACCTCGACGAACGGCTTGCCGTTACTGTCGAGCACGAAGCTGTGGGGATGCGGCTTGCCGCCGAAACTCAGGCGGCGCCATTTGGTTTCATGGGCTGATATCGCAACCGAGGCGATCTGCGGATAGGTATCGAGATATCGTTTCGCCAGCACCTGGCAGAATTCCTCGGTGCACAGCCCGGTGTTCTCGCGGGCGACGACATTGACGATGTTCTTGATCGTATCCGTCGCCACCGAGGTGGAATTGTCGGCATGGGTATAGGCGCGCGCAAAGTCCCCCTCGATCATCGCCTTGACGCTGAGCTGGCTGACTTCGTGCTGGTCGCCGGTCCGGTGAATCCGCATGACCCGGACGCGGCCCTTCCCGTACCTGTTCTTGATCAGCGGCATGCTGGCGCTCCCGTGAGACCGGACAATTTGCGGAGGTGACGTTCGCCCGGTATGGTTCCGATATTGAGCAACCTTCGTGCCAGAGGGCAAGGCTTCCGGGGAAAGCTTCTGGCACGAGCCTTGTATCGGTTCATCGGGCCCTGGTGGCCCGTATCAGGGGGAATCCGATTATGAGCGAAGTCCATCCAGTCGACCAGATCCTGCCGACGCCGCGATTGCTGGCGCTCGGCCTGCAGCATGTGCTTGTGATGTATGCCGGCGCGGTCGCCGTTCCGTTGATCATCGGGCGGGCATTGAAGCTGCCGCCGGAAGACGTCGCCTTCCTGATCAGCGCGGATTTGTTTGCCTGCGGTATTGCTACGCTAGTGCAATGTATCGGCTTTGCCGGGGTCGGTATCCGGCTGCCGGTGATGATGGGCGTCACGTTTGCATCCGTTGGCCCGATGCTGTCGATGGCCGCGGCACCGGACATCGGCCTGCTCGGCATCTACGGCTCGGTGATATCAGCCGGACTCTTTGCCATTGTTGCCGCGCCCTTCATCAGCCGGCTGCTGCCGCTGTTTCCACCCGTCGTCACCGGAACCATCATCCTGGTGATCGGCATTTCCCTGATGCGGGTCGGCATCAATTGGGCCGGTGGCGGCCTGCCCACCCTGACCAAAATGATCGATGGCGTGCCTCACGCTTTCCCGAATCCGGGCTACGGCCAGTTGCAGGGCCTTGGGCTGGCGTTGTTCGTACTGCTGGTGATCCTTGGCCTGATCAAATGGGGCTCCGGCTTCGTCGCCAACGTCGCCGTGCTGCTCGGCATTGTCGCCGGCGCCATCCTGGCGGCTGCGCTGGGCGTGATGCACTTCGAGAAGGTCGCCGCGGCGTCATGGGCGGCGATCGTGCTGCCGCTGCATTTCGGGCTGCCGAAATTTCAGCTCGTCCCGATCCTCACCATGTGCATCGTGATGATTGTGGTGATGATCGAATCGCTGGGCATGTTTCTGGCGCTCGGCGATATCACCGGCAAGACCGTGAGCCGCGATGCGCTGACGCGTGGACTGCGTGCCGACGGCGTCGGCACGTTCCTGGGCGGGCTGTTCAACACCTTTCCCTACACGTCGTTCTCGCAGAATGTCGGCCTTGTCGGCGTCACCGGCGTGCGTTCGCGCTGGGTCACGGTTGCCGGCGGCGGCATCCTGCTGCTGCTCGGGCTCGTGCCCAAGATGGCGGCGCTGGTCGAAGCGGTGCCGCTGGTGGTGCTCGGCGGCGCCGGCCTCGTGATGTTCGGCATGGTCGCCGCCACTGGCGCGCGGATCCTCACCGCGGTGGACTTCAGGAACAACCGCTACAATCTGTTCATCGTCGCGATATCGGTCGGCTTCGGCATGATCCCGCTGGTTTCGCCCAACTTCTTCAAGAACTTGCCGCACGACCTGCACCCGCTACTGGAGTCCGGCATCCTGCTCAGCGCGCTGGTGGCGGTGACGCTGAACGCGTTCTTCAACGGCGTCGGCAGCAAGACGGTCGCCGAAGCTGACGCCGCAGCGGCTGCGGCATCGGCGACGCACTAAGCTGGGAGCCGTAGGGTGGGCAAAGGCGCACTTGCGCCGTGCCCACCATCGATCAACGGCATCGTCTTGAAATGGTGGGCACGCTGCGCTTTGCCCACCCTACGGTTCTACGGCTTCTAGCTCCCGCGGTAGGTCGCGTAGCTCCACGGCGTCACCAAGAGCGGCACGTGGAGATGGCCTTCCGGATCACTCACCGAAAAGTGCAAGGGAATGCGATCCAGAAACGGAGGGTCGGACATCGGCACGTCGCGATCGGCAAAATAGGCGCCGACCCGAAACGTCAGTTCGTAGCGACCGATCGGCACCGGCCGGCCGCCGATCAACGGCTGATCGGTACGGCCGTCGCTGTTGGTGATGGCGCGCGCCACCACGCGGGGCTGGCCAAGATCGGACAGTTCCGTCAGCTCGACCGGTATCCCCGCCGCGGGCCTGCCGCTGTGGGTATCCAGCACATGGGTCGACAGGCGCCCATGGACGGAAAGCCTGTCGTCGGAGGTAACGAGCTGATCGAGACGCAGCGCCGCGATCCGGCAGATTTCCCCTATCGAGGTCTGTGCCTCGGCCCTGGCATCATTCGGCAGCCGGCGTTCGAAATCGCGCAGGATCGAATCGCGGGTGTGGCGCCGAACGCAGACGATATAGGGAAAGCCAAATTTGGCGCGGTAGGCGTTGTTGACGCGCTCGAACGCTTGATATTCGGCATCCGACAGCCGATCGAGGCCGGCGCTGTTCTGCTCGGCGGAGGATTCCGCGGTGAGGCCCGCGGCGCGCTGGGTTTTGCTGGCAAGATCGGGATGCGCCCTGATCAACGCGAGCCGCAATTCCTCGGGGGCACGATCGACCGCCGACCTCATCCCGGCGAACAGCTCGTTGACGCCTGCAAACGGCCGCAGCACCGCTGCCTGATCGGCGATCCATGGCGAGTATTCAAAGACATTTGCCAGCGCGGCGACGAAATCATCCTTGCTGCAAACGTTTAGATCGGAAAGCTTCAACATCGCTTTCGACCTCATCCGATATCGAAAGCGTTGTCGGCGAGATGCGCCAGATTGGCGTGCCAGTGCTGCGCGATCTCGAGCCGCGTCGGCACCCAGACCCGCTCGTGCTGTCCGATGTAGTCGAGAAACCGCATCAGCGAGGCCGCGCGGCCGGGACGGCCAACGACCCGGCAATGCAGGCCGACCGACATCATCTTCGGCGCGTTTTCGCCCTCCCTGTAAAGAACGTCAAAGCTGTCCTTGAGATAGGTGAAGAATTCATCCCCGCCGCCAAAGCCTTGCGCGTTCACAAAGCGCATGTCGTTGGCGTCGAGCGTATAGGGAATGACCAGATGCGGCTTCGACCCGCGCGCCTTGATCCAGTATGGCAGGTCATCGGCATAGGAGTCGCAGAGATAAAGCAGACCGCCGGCTTCCATCAGAAGCCTGAGCGTGTTGATCGAGGAGCGCCCGGTGTACCAGCCGAGCGGGCGGGCGCCGGTGGCCTCGGTGTGGACGCGGATCGCCGCCGCGATCTCGGTCCGCTCCTCGCTCTCCGACATGTCCTTGTGCTCGATCCATCGCAAGCTATGGCTGGCGATGTCCCAGCCGGCCTCCTTCATGGCGGCGACCACATCAGGATTTCGCTTCAACGCCTTCGCGACACCGAACACGGTGGCCGGCAAATTGCGTTCGGTAAAAATCCGCCACAGCCGCCAGAAGCCGGCGCGCGAGCCATATTCGAACATCGATTCGATATTGGCGTGGCGCTGGCCGGGCCAGGGCTGCGCACCCAATACGTCGGACAGGAAGGCCTCCGACGCGCGATCGCCGTCGAGAATATTGTTCTCGCCGCCCTCTTCGAAATTTACCACGAACTGGACCGCGATCCGCGCCTTGCCCGGCCATTGCGGATCGGGCGGGTTGCGCCCGTAGCCGCGGAGATCGCGCGGGTAAGCCGGCTCGGCCATGCTAGACTTCCTCGAAGCGGATCTTTTGCGCGCCCTTCCACAGCACGGTCTTGCCGAACGCGGTCAGGTTCTCCAGCCCCGAGGTCAGGGTGATGAAGTGATTGCCGGCGAGCTGGCCCATCTTGCTCGCAAAGTGCACGCCGCCATAGGCGAGCAGGATTTCGGTTTCGCTGATGCCGCCGGGATAGAGAATGATCTGGCCGGGCGCGGGATAGCTGGTGTGGTTCTCGTAGGAGACGCCAAAATCGAGATCGCCGAGCGGCATCCAGACGCCCTCGCCGCTCCAGCGAACATGGATAGCCTGGCTCTCGAACGGCATCGCCTTGCGGAAGGCGGCGACCGTCTTCGGCGCCAGTTGCTCCTCGAAACGGGCCTCGAAGGTAAATTCACCGGCACGGACAATTAGTTGGCTCATCGATCTCTTCTTCCGGATGTAGCTAAAGGACGTAGTTCAGCCGTATCCATTACAGCCGGAATAAGCGGAAGCAAGGCCGATTCCGGCCTCGTCGGGCTTGAGTTGGAGCGGCATGGACCGAACTGCCTGAGATCGGTGTTGTTGGAGACGCCAGATTTCAACCTCGGGGAACGACCGATGCAAAACGCTGTAAAGAAGCTATTCGAGCGATATGAGAGCTTTTTCAGACGGTCCCTCGACGGGAACTCGGACATGGATGAGGTCGCGTCGCTGTATGCCTCCCATTTCATCGCGGCCTCGCCTGCCGGGGTTATGACCGGAAAGAACGACGATGAGCTAAAGCAGATCATGGCACAAGGATACGCGCACTACCGCGCGATCGGGACCAAAGGGATGCGGATTCGTCATATTCGTCTCTCACCGATCGATGAGCATCACTGCGTGTCCCATGTCTCTTGGACCGCGACTTATCGCAAGGATCAGGAGGACACAACTATAGATTTCGATGTTCACTACCTGGTCCAGAAGCTGGATGGCGACGCAAAGGCCTTCGGCTGGGTGTCAGGCGATGAGCAGGCGCTTCTGAAGCAGCATGGCATCGTCTAGACGATGCTCAGTCAGCTATGGGTCCGTGCCGGCACCGGCTGCGACGGGGCATTGCGATGCTCGAAAGCGCCTTCGAAATCAGCGCGCGGCGGCGATATCAGCGCGCGTTCGCGCGGGAACGCTTCGGGCATCTCCTCGCGAATGAAGGCGAGCACCTTCTCCCTGATCTCGCAGCGGAGATCCCAGGATTGTGGCGCGGACCGCGCGCTGACGAGGGCGCGAAGCTCGATCGCCCGTGGGCTGGCCTCGATCACCTGGAGATTAACGACGGCGCCATCCCACAATCTGGACTCGCGCACGGCCTGCTCTAACCGCTGCCTGATCCGCGAGACATCGGTGCAGTAATCGACATGAAAGGCGATGGCGCCGATCAGCGACTGGGTGTCGCGGGTCCAGTTCTGGAACGGGCGCTCGATGAAATAGGACAGCGGGACCACCATCCTGCGCCAGTCCCACAGTCGGATCACGACATAGGTCGAGGCGATGTCTTCGACCCAGCCCCATTCGTTCTCGATGATGACGGCGTCCTCGATCCGGATCGGCTGGGTGATCGCGATCTGAACGCCGGCGATCAGGTTTGAGAGCAGCGGCCGGGCGGCAAGGCCGAGGATCAGGCCGGCAGCGCCAGCGGAGGCAAACAGGCTGACGCCGTATTGCTTGACCGATTCGAAGGTCATCAGCGCCGTCGAGACCGCAATGATGACGATCAAGGTATCGATCACACGCTTGAAGACACGAACCTGGGTGACGTGCTTGCGGGCGAGAAAATTCTCGTCGGTATCGAGGCGGAAGCGCTGGAGGTAGCGCGCGGCCCCCATGTCCACCGCGCGAACCGTGATCCATCCGATCAGCGCGATGACGGCGACGATGAAAAAGTGCCGGAGCTGCTCACGAAGCACGTCGTTCAACGGCGCCAACGGCAGCACCAGCGCCACAGCCATGAGACAAAGCGCCAGCCGGGCCGGGCCGGCTACCCTTTGCACAAGCAACGTCACCGCCGGCCAGCGCGTCCCAAGCGCCCGCTTGATGATGCGCGCCGCGATACCGTGCACGAACAGCGCAATGACGATGGCTCCAACGACGAGGCAGAGACCCACCAGCCATTGCGGCACAAAGCCAAACATCTGTTCGAACCATGACAGGATATCGTCCATGCAAATGCCCGCTGCGTAGCACACGATCCGCCGCTAACGCGGGGCTGCAGCGGATAGGTCCCGTATCTGACGCAGCGCAGCAATTCACTGAGCGCATTCCCAAATCCGATGGGAAACGCGGGTTCCGGCGTTAGCTGATATTCAAGCGTCGTCGCGCCAGAATGCGGTCTGCAGCGGCAGTTGGTGTTTGATCATCGCCACGCCATCGACCACCTTCAAGCCACGCGCGGCGGAAGCCTGCATGAACTCCGTCCGGCGGGCGGCGATAATATCGAACACGGCACAATCAATGGGCAACCGCGCTGGATCCATCGGGAGAGCGTCCGTCTCGCGAAGCCCGAGCGAAGTGGCATTGACCAGCAGGCCGGCGTCATCGAATTCTTCGTCCAGGCTGATCTCAAGATCGGCGAAACGGCTGCGGAGCTTCGCGGCGAGGGTTTCGGCCGGCCCAGGCGTCTCGTTCAGGATTCGCAGCCGCCGCGCGCCTGCGGCCGCCAGCGCGTGACAGATCGCCCGGCCCGCCCCGCCCGCTCCGATCACGACGCAGCGGCGGTCGGGATCGAAGATCCCCGCCTCGCGCGCCGCATTCAGAAAACCGCCACCGTCAAAGGATTCGCCGACCAGCCGTCCACCCGGCTCGATCCGGATCGTGTTGACCACGCCTTCGAACTCAGCGGCAGGGCCGACCGCGTCGCACAGTTCGAACGCTGCCGGCTTGTGCGGCATGGTGAGGTTGAAGCCGGCGACGCTCGGCGATTTCGCCAGCGCGCGGATCGTTTCGGACAGATGCGCCGGCGCGATATCGAGCGGCACCATGTGCCAGTCCAGCCCTGCGCCTTGAAAGTAAGGCGTGTAGTGGCGCGGCGCGCCGACATGCCCGGCCGGGTGGGCGAAGATGAACACGAACCGCGAGGCACCGGTCGGAAGCCGCATCACCCTCACCCCTTCACGGCGCCCGCCGTCAGCCCGCTCACCAGATAGCGGCGGACCGCGAGAGAAAAAATCAGAACCGGCGCCATCACCAGCGATCCGCCGGCGGCGATCTTGCCCCACTCCCAGCCCTCGTAGTTCATGAAATTGACCACGGCAACGGGCGCAGTGCGCGCATTGGTGCGCGTCAGGATCAGCGCGAAGAAGAAGTCGTTCCAGGCGTACAGAAAGCACAGGATCGCGGTGGCGGCGATGCCGGGTGCCACCATCGGCAGCACGATTTCGAGGAAAACGACGCGGGTCGGCGCGCCGTCGACAAGCGCTGCCTCTTCCAGCGACGGCGGCACCGTCTCGAAAAACGGCTGCATCATCCAGATCACCAGCGGCAGGTTGAAGCTGGTGTAGACCAGCACCAGTCCGGTGACGGTGTCGAGCAGTCCGATCCAGCGATAGAACAGGAAGAACGGAATCGTGAACGCGATCGGCGGCGCCATCCGCGTCACCAGGATCGCAAAGCTCAGCGCGTGCTTGCCCCGCCCGGCCCAGCGCGACAGCGCGTAGGCTGCGGGTACGCCTAGAATGAGCGCCAGTACGGTCGAGAACGAGGCGCTCATCAGGCTGTTGACGAAGGAGGCCGGGAACGCGCCCTGCCAGAGGGAAACGTAGTTCTGCAGCGTCGGCGTGAAGATCAACGGCGGCGGAAACTGCAGGATCAGGTCGTTGGACTTGAAACTCATCTGCAGCAGCCAGAGGAACGGCGACAGCAACACGATCAGCGTCACGCCGATCGCCACGAGCCGACGAACGCTGGCTGAACGGCGGATCGGCCCGCTCATGCCCCCACTCATTCCATGGCCTCCCGGCGGCGGCCCATCCACACCACGCCGAGACTGCGGCCACGACGAGCAGCAACATCACGATGGTGACCGCGCTGGAATAGCCGATCTCGTTGAAATCAAACGCCAGCAAATAAGCGTAATAGTTTGTCACCTCGGTGACGCTGCCCGGCCCGCCGCCGGTCAAGAGGAACACCAGCGGGAACGCCTTGACGCTGTCGATCAGGCGAAACATGACCGAGATTACCAGGATCGGCGTGATGAAGGGCAACGTGATGTAGAAGAAGATCTGCAGCCGGTTGGCGCCGTCGACCAGCGCTGCCTCGGAAAATTCATCCGGAATGGTCTGCAGCGCGGCCAGCACCATCAGGAAGGTGAACGGCAGCCATTCCCAGGTATCGGCGATGATGATCGCGGTCAGCGCAAAATCGACGCTGGAGGTGAGCGACGGCATCGCGATGTTGAGCAGGCCAGCGGCGTAGTAGAGCGGGCTGATGTCGGGCGTATAGATCAGCTTCCAGATGATCGCCACCACGATCGGCGGCAGCACCATCGGGATCAGAAAGAAGGTGCGGGCGAATTCCACGACGCGCGACTGCGTATGCAGCAACAGCGCCAGCAGCATGCCGAGCAGCACCTGAAACAGCACGCCCCAGAACGATAGCTTGGCCTGCACCCACAGCGAATTGACAAAGCGCGGGTCACCCGGCAGCAGCCGATAGTTGCGCAACGGCGAGCTGAAATCGGTCGACGAGCCCGGATTGACCAACTGGAACGGCGTCAGGCTGGTCACGACCAGATAGATCGCGGGCAGGCCCGCGATCATGAACAACACGATCAGGCTCGGCGCCAGCGCCCGGCGGTTGAAGCGGCGACGCTCGGCGTCAACCAGTCCCTTTCCGCTCAAAGCGCAGTCCCGGCCCGGCGCATATTGGCAATCGCCTGCTCCTGCGCGGCGTTCATCGCGGCCGACGCGGCGAGTTGCCCGGTCGCCACCTGTTCGAAGGCCTTGTTGAGGACATCGCCGACGATCGGGAATTCCTTCACGGTGCGATAGGCCATGTAGTTCTCGCCCTTGGCCGGCAGCCCCAGCACCTCGAGATAGAGCGCGCCGAGGTCCTGGCCGTTCACCGTGTTGAGCTTGCGATACTCCTCGCTCTCGATCACGGATTTGCGGCAGACCGAGGAATGGCCGTGCTCTTTCACTAGCCGCATCGAAATTTCCGGGCTGAGCGCCCATTTGATGAATTCCCAGGCCGCCTTCTTGTTCTTGGCGTTCTTGGGAATGCCAAGGCCCTGGCTATTGGCTGCCGGGAAATCGCGCACCGGGCCGGCCGGCATCCGCACGACGCGCGAGGTGTCCTTGACCTTGCTATCGCCGGACATCAGGATCGGCGTGATCCACGCGCTGGAATGAATGAAGATGTTGGAGCGGCCGGTGAGCAGGGCCTGGCGCGCCTGGTCTTCGGTGTATGTCAGCACGCCCTTCGGCGCGTAGTTCTTCAGGAGGTTCGCGTAGAATTCGATCGCCTGGATCGCTTGCGGCGAATTCAGCGCCGGCATGATGTCGGAAGGCGGATTGCGGAAAATGTTGCCGCCAAAACCTTGGATGTAAGGCGGCAGGCACCAGTGATGGAGCTGAAAGCTCACGATGCCGGTGACGTTCTCGACACCGTTCATCGCGGCGCAAACCTGCTCCAGTTCGGCAAAGGTTTTTGGTATTTTGAGCCCCCGCTTTTCCATCAGATCCATGCGGGAGAGGCCCATTACCATGGCGCCGCCTTCCCATGAATAGCCGTAGGTAGCGCCCTTGGTGTCGCGGTAAGGCACCTGCGCGCCCTCGACGAAGTCCTTCGGCTTCCATTCCGCCGGCGTCAGGTTGGGATCGCCAGTGAACTCGTCGAGATTGGCGAGCAGCCCCGCCGCGACCCAGCGCGCGGCGAGAATGAAGGTGACGTTGACGAAATCGAACGCCGAGCCGCCCGATGACAGTTCGAGATTGGCTTGCTGGTTGTAGACCGGAAACGCCGAGAGCTGCAGATCGACCTTCATGCCGGTCTGCGCCTCGAACTCCGGAATGTAGTTCTGCAGCAGGGTGAAGAAGCGGTGCTGGAACGACGCGCCGCGCAATGTGACGCCGGCAAAGGGTTTGGTCTGGGCGATGACTGGCATCGGAAATGCCGCCGCGCCGATTGTGGCGGCGGCCTGAAGCAGCGTTCGGCGGCTTAAGGCCGCGGATTTATGGCCCGAATTCTTCTTGGTCATGGCGCCCTCCCTGACGAGCTTTTCGATAATATGACCGACATAAAATAGACTGTCAAAAGGAGGCTTCTCTCAAATTTGCTCTTTTTACGGTATCAATTGACATCGCATCGCAATAAAGCAGACAATATTATTTCAAGGCTTGAGGGTCACGATTTGCTCAGGGACGTCGAACTCCGCCAATCCAACACCCATGTCGCGCGCGAAATCGCAAAACTCATCGTCTCCGGCGCATGGCACGAGGGCGGGACGCTGCCGCGCGAGATCGAGCTGGCTTCGCAATTTGGCGTTAGCCGCACCTCGATCCGGGAATCGTTGTCCATCCTCAAGGCGAAAGGCCTGATCGCGGCGCGGCAGAAGGCCGGCACGCATGTACGCGACCGGATCAACTGGAACATGCTGGACGCAGAGCTCCTGGAGTGGACATGGGCGCTGCGTCCCACGGAAGAGTTCGCCCGGCAGCTCACGCAGGTGCGGTGGATTGTCGAGCCGGAGGCCTGCGCGATCTGCGCCGAGCGTGGCTCCGATGCCGACCTCGCCCGCATCGAACGGGCCTATCGCGAGATGGACGCCGCCGGCATGGACAGCCGCGCCTATTCCGAGCCTGACCTGCGCTTCCACCGCGGCATCCTGACCGCGACCGGCAATGATTTTCTGGTCGCCTTCGGCGCCACCGTCGAAGCGGCGCTGCGGATGTCCTTCGATCTCTCGACGCTGAACCCAGGTGCGCCGCGCAAGAGCCTGCCCTATCACCGCGCCATCCTCGACGAGATCTGGGCGCGCAATCCCGATGGCGCGCGGCGCGCGATGCATCGTCTGATGGACCTGACCGAGCGCAATATTACCTCGGCGCTGTCACGCCGGCATGGCGAAGCGATGGCGGCAGCGGATGCCAGCCGTGAGCACGACGCGTAACGGAACGGCCCTGGGGTCTTTTTTGACGCGTTTTCTTCACGCGAACCGGTATCCACTTCGCTTGAAAACGCTGCGGAACGCTTGCTTTCCCTCGGTGTTGTGCGTTTCATTCCGGTCAAACGTCCACGACCGGGGAAGCGCCCATGCCCGCAAGAATCATTGGAATGATCGGCACCCAGCAGGAAGGCGTCGCGGTTCACCTGATCAAGGGACAGATATCCAGGGAGTGGGTGATCGACTTCACCCGTCTGCACGAGCAGTGGAACTATGATTCTGTTCTGGTTGGATATTACGCGTCCGCCGCCGAAGGTTTTGCGATTGCGCTCTATGCGGCCGACCACACCGAGCGGATCAAGTTCCTGATCGCGCACCGGCCGGGTTCGGTGGCGCCGGCGCTTGCCGCGCGGCAGGTCGCGACCTTCGACCAGCTCACGCAGGGCCGGATGGCGCTGCATATCATCGCCGGCACCAGCGACGCGGACCAGGCCAGCGAAGGCGACTTCCTGCCCAAGAACGACCGCTACCGCCGCGCCGGCGAATACCTTGACGTAATGCGGAAGCTCTGGACCAACGACAATCCGATCGACCACAAGGGCGAGTTCTACCGCGTCGAGGGCGGCTATTCCGACATCAAGCCGTATCAGCAGCCCTGCCCGCCGCTGTTCTTCGGCGGCTCGTCGGAAGGCGCGCTGGAGATGGGCGCGAAGCATTGCGACGTGTTCGCGATCTTCGGCGAGCCGCTCAAGGAGACGCGGGAGCGGATCCAGGATTTCCGAAGGCGCGCCGCCGCCTTCGGGCGCCGCGCCGGCTTCAACATGTCGCTGCGGCCGATCATGGCGGCGACCGAGGGCGCAGCGTGGGACAAGGCCAACGCCCTGCTGGCGGATGTCGAGCGCAAGACCGGCGCCGCGCCGCAGCCGACCAACCATTCCGCAGAGCGCCTGCTCGGCTACGCCGCGCGCGGCGACGTCCATGACGAGCGGCTGTGGATGGGGATCGCACGCGCCACCGGCGCGCCGGGCAACACATCATGCCTGGTCGGAACGCCGGAGCAGATTGCGGCGGCGGTGCTGCAGTATTACCGGCTCGGCATTCATTCCTTCCTGCTGCGCGGCTTTGAGAACCCGCACGACACGGTGGCAATCGGCCGTGACCTCATTCCACTCATCAAGGCGGGCGCGCTTGCGATCGACCAGCAGGCCGAAGCGGCCGAATAAGACTTCACCCGAAGGGTTTGCAGACGCCTCAAGATGCCGGCGTAATGCATTGGAGCTCAAGAAGAAAACGCATGAAAGAATTTGCATGAAGGCCGTGGTTGTCGAGAACTACGATTCGATCGACGGCGTCTCGATCAAGGAGATCGATACGCCCGGCATTTCCAACGGCGGCGTCCGCGTCAAGGTCGGCGCCGCGGCGGTCGGCTTCGTCGATGGATTGAAGGTACAGGGACTCTATCAGACCAAGGACCCGCTGCCGTTCGTGCCGGGCACGGAGTTTGCCGGCACGGTCGACGCCGTTGCCGATGATGTCGCCGCGTTCAAACCTGGTATGCCGGTGATCGGCATGACCCGTTCGGGCGCGCTCGCTGAATACATCTCGGTACCGTCAGCGGCACTCAAGCACCTGCCGCCGCAGGTTCCGTTCGAGGCCGGCGCATCGTTTCAGGCCAACTATCTGACCGGGCTTTACGCGCTGGATGCCCGTGCGTCGCTGCGCGACGGCGAGATATTGCTGGTCTTGGGTGCGGCCGGCGGCGTCGGTATCGCCGCCGTTCAGATCGGCAAACTGATGGGTGCGCGGGTGATCGCCGCCGCCTCGACGGCGGAGAAGCGCGCCTTTGCGGTGCAGTTCGGCGCCGATCAGACCATCGACTACACCCGCGCGGATTGGCGGGATAGGCTCAAGGAGCTGACTGGCGGGCATGGGCCGGACGTGATTTTCGACCCCGTCGGCGGCGAAGTCGCGCTGCAGGCGTTTCGCTCGATCGCCTGGCGCGGACGACATCTGGTCGTCGGATTCGCCTCTGGCACCATCCCGGCGCTGGCGTTCAACCTGCCGCTGCTCAAGGGCGGCGCTCTGCTCGGCGTCGATCTCGCCCAGATCCAGCGGCGGGAGCCGGAGACGCATGCGCGCCTGATGGCGCAGTTGTTCGACTGGCTGGCATCGGGAAAATTGCAGCCCGTGGTCGGCAAGGTCGTGCCGTTCGAGAATTTCCGCGAGGCGTTCAAGACCATGCAGTCGCGATCGGCGCTCGGCAAGATGATCGTCAAATTCGGCTGAAGCGCAGACATTTGGCAGCTTCGGCGTCGAAACAGGGCAAACCCCTGCTGCTCGTTCATGCCCAGATGAGAAAGCAGCCGCTGCCGCATGGATCGCGCGCGCCTTGTTGCCGAGAACCCTGCGTCGTCCCCTGCGGGATGGCCGCGACGCGCGCGTTCCGGTCGTGGGCAGGCACGAGCCATCCGCAGACGACATCCCTCAGAATAGATATCTGAGATATCATTTATTGACATATTAACATCAATACTTAGGATGCAGGAATGACGTCCAAAATCGGCCCGAGCCTCGCCGGTGAGGCAGACTGATGATCACTGCGGCTCAACTGCGGGCTGCCAGGGTGCTTCTCGGCATCGATCAGCGTCGGCTCGCGGAATTATCGGGGCTTTCGGTGCCGACCATCCAGCGCATGGAAGCGAGTGAGACAATGGTTCGGGGCAACGTCGATTCGCTGGTGAAGCTGATCACCGCGCTCGAGGATGCCGGCATCGAATTGATCGACGATGGGGCGAACAGCGACGGCTGCGGGCGCGGCGTGCGGTTCAGGGCCGGCTCGGGAGATCGCGTGGAGGAGACTTCGAGCGGGGCGAGGACGCGCAAATAATGTCGGCCGTCGCCCTGCAAATGGTCTGTGTCGCCGGATTACTCGGACTATCCGTGCTGGCGATCGTTCTGAGCCGGTCGAAGATCGCCACCGCCGTCATCTACGCCGCGACACTGGCCGTATCGGCGATAGCGCTGATCGGCGCGTTGCGCAGCCTGCTCGGCGGCGCCGACACCACCGTGCTCACCCTGCCGGTCGGGTTGCCGTGGCTCGGCGCGCATTTTCGCCTCGACGCGTTGGCCTCATTCTTCCTTGTCGTCATCAACCTGGGCGGGGCGTCGGCAAGTCTGTACGGCCTCGGTTATGGCCATCATGACCCCGCGCCGCACCGCGTGCTGCCGTTCTTCCCAGCCTTTCTGGCCGGTATGAACCTCGTGGTGCTGGCGGACGATGCCTTCTCCTATCTGCTGTGCTGGGAGTTCATGTCGCTGGCATCGTGGGCGCTGGTCATGGCGCATCATCGCGAGCCGGGCAATGCCAGGGCGGGTTATGTCTATCTGGTGATGGCAAGCTTCGGCACGCTCGCGCTGCTGCTCGCGTTCGGCCTGCTGGCGGGGCCGGCGGGAGACTACGGATTTGCAGCCATTCGCTCCGCGCAGCACTCGCCCTATGCCGCGACGCTGGTGCTGGTCCTGATGCTGCTCGGCGCCGGCTCCAAGGCCGGCCTGGTGCCGTTGCATGTCTGGCTGCCGCTCGCCCACCCGGCCGCGCCGAGCCACGTGTCCGCGCTGATGAGCGGCGTCATGACCAAGGTCGCGATTTACGGCTTCATTCGCGTCATGTTCGATCTGCTGGGACAGCCGAGCTGGCCGGCCAGCGTGATCGTGCTGTTCCTCGGCAGCATCACCGCCGTCATGGGGATTCTTTATGCCATGATGGAGAAGGACCTGAAGCGCCTCCTGGCCTACTCCACCATCGAGAATATCGGCATCGTCTTCGTGAGCCTCGGCCTCGCCATGGCATTCCAGGCCAACGGACTGAAGGCAGCGGCCGCGGTCGCCTTTACCGCCGCGTTGTTTCACGCGCTCAACCACTCCTTCTTCAAGAGCCTGCTGTTCTTCGGCGCCGGCGCCGTTCTCACCGCGACGGGCGAGCGCGACATGGACAAGCTCGGCGGCCTCATTCACCGCATGCCGTTCACGAGCTTCGCTGTTCTCGTCGGCTGCGTCGCGATCTCGGCGCTGCCGCCGTTCAACGGATTCGTGTCGGAGTGGCTGATCTTCCAGGCCGTGCTGCAAAGTCCGGAACTGCCGCAATGGGCGCTGAAGATCATGGTGCCCGCGGTTGGCGCGATGCTCGCTCTCGCTGCCGCGCTGGCTGCGGCCTGTTTCGTCAAGACCTACGGCGTGACGTTTCTCGGCCGGCCGCGCGGCACGTCGGCGGAAGCCGCGCATGAAGTCGATCGCTTCTCGCTTGCGGCCATGTCTATCCTCGCCGTGCTCTGCCTGCTGGCCGGAATCCTGCCGGGACTCGCGATCGACGCCCTTGCGCCGGTCGCGACCCAGATTCTCGGCAGCCGAATGCCGGTGCAGACGGGTCAACCCTGGCTTTCGATCGTACCGATTGCGGAGGGCCGCAGCTCCTACAATGGATTGCTGGTGATGGTGTTCATCACGGCCGCTGCGTCGTTGGCGGTTTTTTTTATCCATCGCTTCGCCTCCCACGCGCTGCGACGGGGGCCAGCCTGGGGATGTGGTTTCTCCGACGCGACGCCCGCAGCGCAATATTCGGGCGTCAGCTTTGCGCAACCGATCCGCCGCGTATTCGGCACGCTGGTGTTCCACGCCCGCGATCACGTCATAATGCCGCCGCCGGGAGACCTCCGGCCGGCGCGGCTGCGGATCGAACTGCATGACCTGGTCTGGAACGGAATCTATGCGCCGATTGCCGGCGCCGTCGCCTTCTCTTCCAGGCGGCTCAATCGCCTGCAGTTCCTGACCATCCGGCGATATCTCAGCCTGGTCTTTGCCACCCTCGTCACGCTGCTGCTAGTGCTCGCGATATGGTCGTGATCTCGGACATCATCGTGCAAGGCGTGCAGATGCTGCTCGTGCTGCTGCTCGCCCCGCTGCTGACCGGCTACGTGCGCAAGATCAAGGCCCGGCTGGTGCGCCGCCAGGGCGCCTCCGTCTTTCAGCCCTATCGCGATCTGCTGCGGCTCCTGCGCAAGGAAGTGGTGCTGGCCGACAACGCATCATGGCTGTTCCGCGTCACGCCCTACATCACCTTCGCGGCGATCTGGGTCGCCGCCGCCCTGGTGCCGACCTTCGCGACCGGCCTGCTGTTCAACTGGACCGCCGATCTCATTGCCATCGTCGCACTTTTGGGAAGCGCACGCTTCTTTCTCGCGCTTGCTGGGATGGACGTCGGAACCAGTTTCGGCGGCATCGGCTCCAGCCGCGAGGTGATGATTGCGGCGCTTGCCGAGCCCGCGATGCTGCTGATCGTATTCTGTCTGGCGCTGGTCGCCGGCTCGACGCAACTCTCGACCGTCTCGCACTTCCTGGCGTCGTCCTATGTGGGCTTGCGGGTATCGCTCGGAATGGCGCTGGTTGCGCTGTTCATGGTCGCGATCGCAGAGAACGCGCGGATCCCGGTCGACAATCCGGCGACGCACCTCGAACTCACCATGGTGCACGAGGCGATGATCCTGGAATATTCCGGACGCCATCTCGCGATGATCGAACTCGGCGCATTCCTCAAGCTGTTGCTCTACGTCTCGCTGATCGCCTGCGTGTTCTTCCCCTGGCAGATCGCGCTGTATGGCGGCGGCGCGCTGTCATACACGATCGGCGCCGGCGCCTACATCGTCAAGCTCGCGCTGGCCGGCTTCCTGCTGGCGCTGTTTGAGACCGCCACGGCGAAGATGCGGGTGTTTCGCGTCCCGCAATTCCTCGGCGCGGCCTTCATGCTGGGCTTGCTCGGCACCTTGCTGCTGTTCGTCTCGAGGAGTTTCTGATGCAGATGCAGAGCCTCGCCTTCGACATCTCGCATACGCTGGCCGGCGGGCTGGTGCTGATCAGCCTGATGATGCTGTATCAGGACCGTCTCTATTCGCTGCTCAACGTGTTCGCGCTCCACGCCCTGGTGCTGTCGCTCTCGGTCGCCTGGCAGGCCTTTATCCAGGATGCGCCCCATCTCTACGTCACCGCGGTCATCGCCCTGGTCTTCAAGGCGATCGTCATTCCGGTGGCGCTGCACCGCATCGTCAAGCAGCTCGGGATTCACCGCGACATCGAATCCGCCGTCGGAATCGGCCCGACCATGCTGGCCGGGATGGGGCTGGTCGCCCTCTCGCTGGTTCTGATGCTGCGGGTGACGAGCGACGCCGACCCGCTGGCGCGTGAAGATCTCGCCTTTGCGCTGTCGGTGGTGCTGCTCGGGCTTCTGGTCATGGTGACCCGCCGCAATGCGGTCAGCCAGGTTGTCGGGTTTATGTCGCTTGAAAACGGACTGGTGCTGGCGGCGACCGGCGCCAAAGGCATGCCGCTGGTCGTCGAGATCAGCGTCGCCTTCTCGATCCTGATCGCGTTCATCGTGATCGGCATCTTCCTGTTCCGAATCCGCGAGCGCTTCGATTCGGTGGATGTCTCCGCGCTCGATGACTTCCGGGGCGAGCGCCGATGAACCTTGCTTTCTTCGACCCCGTCACAGCCGTCCTGCTGATCCCGATCTGCTCGGCGGCGCTGCTGGCCGCCATGCCCGGCTACTGGCTGACGGCACGGCTGAACGTCGTTGCCAGTCTGGCGACATTCCTGGCCGCGCTCTCCCTGTTCGTGGTCGAACGTGCCTCCCCCGGGCCTTACGTGCTGATCGACGACCTGAACATCGTCTTCATCGTACTCAATACCTTCGTGGGATTTACCACCAGCATCTTCAGCGCGAGCTATATCGCGCATGAGCTCGAAACCAGCCGGCTGACGCCGGTCTACCTGCGCTTCTACCACGCCATGTATCAAACCATGATGTTCGGCATGAATCTCGCGTTCGTGTCGAACAATATCGGCCTGATGTGGGTGGCGGTCGAACTCGCGACGCTGACGACGGTGCTGATGGTCGGCATCTATCGCACCCATGCGGCGCTCGAAGCCGCCTGGAAGTATTTCATCCTGGGCAGCGTCGGAATTGCGCTCGCTCTGTTCGGCACCATCCTGGTCTACATGGCGGCCCGCCCGGTGATGGGTGAGGGCCAGGACGGCATGGTCTGGACGCTGCTGGTCGAGCGCGCCGCGAACTTCGACGCGGCCCTTCTCAACGTCGCTTTCGTATTCCTGTTTCTCGGTTACGGCACCAAGGTCGGCCTCGCGCCGCTGCATGCCTGGTTGCCCGATGCGCACGCCGAAGGTCCGACGCCGATATCGGCTGTGTTGTCGGGCCTCTTGCTGAACGTTGCGCTCTATGCGTTGCTGCGCTTCAAGATATTGCTCGCCGCCAACCCGGCTTCGATCGCCCCCGGCCCCCTGATGGTGACGATGGGGCTGGTCTCGCTGATCTTCGCAGCCTTCATGCTGTACCGGCGGCGCGACATCAAACGGCTGTTCGCCTATTCGTCGATCGAGCACATGGGCATCATCGTGTTTGCGTTCGGCATGGGCGGTCCGCTTGCCAATTTTGCCGGGCTGCTGCACATGGTGATGCACAGCCTGACCAAGTCAGCAATCTTCTACGCCGTCGGGCATATCTCGCAGATCAAGGGCACTCAGCGGATTTCGAAGATCCGCGGCCTGACCGTGACCCATCCGGCGCTCGGCTGGGGGCTGGTCGTAGGCGTCGTCGCGATCGCCGGGCTGCCGCCGCTCGGGATCTTCATGAGCGAGTTCCTGGTCGTGAGCTCGACCTTTGCAAGGCAGCCGTTGCTTGCGATCGTGCTGGTATTCGGGCTGTTGCTGGCGTTCGGCGCACTAACGTTGCGCCTGACCAGCGTCGCCTTCGGCGAGCCGCGCGGCAGCACGGCCCCGGCCGACGCCTCGTACATTCCGATGTTTGCGCATCTTGCGCTGGTGTTGGGCGCAGGGATTTATCTTCCCGCCCCGCTGGTGGTCTGGTTCCAGCACGTGGCTCAGCTCCTTGGATAGGAACGCAATGACATGCCGTCGCTGATCGATCTGACGCTGGAGGGCCGCAAGGTCGCGCAATACGGCCCGTGGCCGCGCGTGGTGGTCGACGCATCGGTCTGGACATTTGCGGCGAGCGAACTGGCGCATGGACGCTGGAACCTGCTCGGCCTGTGGGGCGAACCCGCAACAGTTCACATGGCGATCATGGATGGACAGACCGCAGAGATCGCGGTCGTCAGCCTGGATTGCCCCGACCGCACGTTTCCTTCCGTCGGCAAACATCATCCGCCGGCGCTGCGGCTGGAACGGACCATCAACGATCTGTTCGGATTGTCCGCTCAGGGCTCGTCCGACGCCCGTCCCTGGCTCGATCACAACCGCTGGGACGTGCGCTTTCCATTGGGAGAGCGCATCGATGCCTTGCCGAACGCGGCGCCGTACCGATTCCTCGCTGCGGAAGGCGACGGCCTGCACCAGATTGCGGTTGGCCCGGTGCACGCGGGCATTATCGAGCCCGGACATTTCCGCTTTACCGCCAGCGGCGAAACCGTGGTCCGGCTGGAGCAGCGGCTCGGATATGTCCACAAGGGAATCGACGGACTGATGACCGGCGCCAGCCTCGCGCGCGGTGTTCAACTCGCCGGCCGCACGTCGGGCGACAGCACCGTGGCCTACGCCTACGCGTATTCGCGCGCGGCCGAAGCAGCTCTCGACCTCGTCGTGCCTGACCGGGCCGTGTTCCTGCGCGCGCTGCTGGCAGAACTCGAGCGGCTCGCCAACCATCTCGGCGACATCGGCGCGATCTGCAACGATGCGTCCTTTGCATTGATGCACGCGCATTGCGGCGTATTGCGCGAGAGCGTGCTGCGCGCGGCCGCCGCGGCCTCCGGCCATCGCCTGATGCGCGACATCATCGTGCCCGGCGGTGTCAGCCGCGACATCGGCGATGGCGGGGCGGAAGCCATCCAGGCCACGCTGGACAATATTCGCCTGCGCTTTCCCGCGCTTGTCGAACTCTATGACAACACCGCTTCGCTGCAGGATCGCACCGTCGATACCGGAACGCTCAAGCCGCCGCTCGCCCGACAATATGCCGTCGGCGGCTATGTCGGGCGCGCCTCGGGCCGCTCGTTCGACGCGCGCCGAACGCTGGCCTATCCGCCTTATGACAGCCTGCGTTTCGACGTGCCCGTACTCAACGAGGGTGACGTCAATGCACGCGTCTGGATAAGGGTGCGCGAAGTCGAGCAAAGTCTGTCGCTGATCGAGCAGATTCTGAGCCGGCTGCCCGAAGGCCCGATATGCAGGGAAGTCCCGCTTGGAGGCGAGGTGCGCGAGGGCATGGCGATCGTGGAGGGATTCCGTGGCGACGTCCTGGTCTGGCTGCGCCTGCGCAATGGCCTGATCGAACGATGCCACATGCGCGACCCGTCCTGGTTTCAATGGCCGCTGCTCGAAGCTGTGATCGAGAACAACATCGTCGCTGACTTTCCGCTCTGCAACAAGTCGTTCAACTGTTCCTATTCGGGCCACGATCTCTAAAGCATGATCCCGGAAAAATGGGTACCGGTTTTCCGAGAGGATCATGCTCAAACAAGGGAAGCCACGCGATGCGCAAGCTGCTCTTCGAAAGCGTGTTTCGCCAGCCGCTCACCGAGCGGGCGCCATCGCCCGATGACGCTGCCATGGCGGAGCTTGCAACCGCGCTCGGACAGGCCGGGCGGCGGCGGCTCGGCCGGAGCCTGTCGATCCGCGAGGTCGATGCCGGATCCTGCAACGGATGCGAGCTGGAAATTCACGCGCTCAACAACGCCTATTACGACGTCGAGCGGTTCGGCCTGCGGTTCGTCGCCTCACCGCGTCATGCCGACGTCCTGATGGTGACGGGACCGGTGACGAAGAACATGCGCGGGGCACTCGAACGCACCTATGACGCGACGCCGAATCCGAAATGGGTCGTCGCGGTCGGAGATTGTGCACGGAACGGCGGATGCTTTGCCGGCAGCTATGCAGTCGTCGGCGGCGTCTCCGAGGTCATCCCGGTCGACCTGCACATTCCCGGCTGCCCGCCCGCCCCCACGGCCATGCTGCAAGGATTGCTGGCGCTGCTCGAACGCGCGGACGCGGGCGCCGTTACGTCGTGAGGAACGCTATCGAACCCGCTCCGGCATCCTCTTCGGTTGGCGGACGGTCTTGCTCTTTGTCTTGAGATTTGCCTTTGGATTTGCCTTGAGATTTGTGAGATGTTCGCGCAGGCGCACCCCTCGCCCGCCGGTCGCGCTCGCGGCACCCGGATTGATCAGCTCGATCCCGGCGCTCTCGAGCGCGGAAACCAGCTTCATCAGGGAATCGACGTTGGCGCGGATCACACCGTCGCTGGCTTCCATGCGCTGGATGGTCGGCACCGAGAGATCAGCCAGCTCGGCCATTTGCCGCTGATCGATGCTCAGAAGCGCGCGCGCTGCCCTGAGTTGATTGGCGGTAATCATGGGCAGTTCTCCCGGTTCGGAAGCGTATATATTTATCCCATCTGAATTACCGTCTCAAGCATCAACTCAGAGGTTCAGAATATCAATCAGGACGCTGCAAAATGATCTCTGCGTGATTGGCATCCGATTCACAACATGATAAGCGATGTCTCAAACATCCTATTTGATGCATGGTGATGTCAGGTGCGGTTGCTGGGGCGCTATCAGGGCAGGAACGGTGCAATCGAGATCGTCGAATGCTCCGCGGATGGAACGCGGATCTATTTCGAGGAGGGCATCAGGCAGAGTCAGGCCACGCCCGACGGCGAGAGCGTCTTCAGCTATGTGAGGCTCATGGATGAGCTCCTGCATCGCGCAACGAACATTCTGGTCCTGGGATGCGGCGGCGGGAATCTCGCCACCAGGCTGGCGCGTCTCGGAAAAGAGCTAACGATTGTCGACAACAATCCGATCAGCTTCGTGATCGCTCAGAGATATTTCGGGCTACCGGACGGATTGCCGCTGATGGTGTCCGATTTCCGGAAATTCATTCTCGATGGCGACCTGCTTTACGATGGGATCGCCATCGATGTCGGAGGTCCGGACTTTCGCTTTGATGATGAATTCGACGTTGAGACCTGCGACGCCATTCGTGCGCGGCTGACGCCCGGCGGCCGCATCGTCATGAACGTGTTGGTCGCGAACGACATCGACCCGGTACCCGATCGCATCGCCGCGCGGCTTGCCGGCGACCGGCTGGCAACGTGGATCATCGACGAGCAAGGCGTCCAGGATCGAAATGCGATCATTGCATGCGTGCCGGAAAAGCAGTTGAACGCGCATCCGGCACTCACCGAGGTGATGCAAAACAGTCTCGAGCGATGGTCGATCCGGCGAGGCAGATTGCGCGGTCGCGACTTCGGCGCGATGTATTCCACCGCTGACAGGTAATCAGCCGCGCCGAGAAACGCTCGCTTCAGTTTAAGTAGCGTCACTGCGTTCGACGTGCTGCGCCAGTTTATCGAGGGTCTGATAACCGAATTCGACCGCGCCGAATCCGATCCCCGCGTCGCGCTGAGCCTTCGTCGGGTGCAACTGCCGCAAAGTGATGACGGTCTTGCCGTCGCTCTGCTCATCCAGCGTGATGGTGGTGCGGAATATGCCAGGATCGTTGTCCTTGTCGGCGCCATGATCGATCTCGATCAGGTGCGGCCTCTCGATGCGCCGGAATTGCATCCGATTCGTATATCGCTTACCGTCGGGAGCGATCATATCGAACCGCCATTCGCCGTTGACGCGAATATCCATTGACTTTGTCTCGACCCTAAAACCGGCCGGACCAAACCATTGGGGGAGATGGCGCGGATCAACCCAGGCGGAGAAAACCAACTCTCGTGGCGCGTTGATCACGCGCGAGAGGACGATCTCTCGATCGAGCGCCCAAGTGGACAGGGGCGTTTCATTTTGACTTGCGTTTGCGGGCATTCGACTTTTCCTTTTTCTTCAGTTTCTCAACGTACATTTCCAGTCGATCCAGTCGTTGCTCCCAGATCTCCCTTTGGGCCGCCAACCAAACCTCGACGGTTGCGAGAGCTTCCGTCTGCAATGAGCACATCCTGACGCGACCGGTCTTCTCGGACGCAACGAGGCCGCTGCTCTCTAGAATGCGGATGTGTTTCATCAGGCTCGGCAGCGCCATTTTGAACGGCTTCGCCAGCTCTCCGACGGATGCCTCGCCATCACATAATCGCATGACGATCGCACGACGGGTCGCGTCGGACAGGGCCCCGAAAACGTGGTCGAGTTGCTTTGATTGCTTAGCCATAAAGCTAACTATAGCGGAGATACAAACGTGTGTCAATCACAGTTAGCCAGACGGCTAACTAATAGGAGCATAGCGTCGTCGATCGAGTTCGCCAACTTATGAAGAGAGAGTGCGTCGCTGCGGAAGTGTCAGTCGCGATCGAACCGAAGATGGAACTTCAAGAGATCTCTACGTCCGTTGTTGGGCTCAAATTTTCAATCGAATTTCGGCCGCAGGTGTGCACATCGCGTCATTGCGCGGCGGCGCCGCAATTCAGTCGCTTTCGGAGCGAAGCGGACATGGGCAAGCCTTTTGCAGAACCGAATTTATGAGTACGCGCCTAGCTAGCCGGCGTGTTCGATGGCGCGGATGGCGCCGCGCAGTTCGGCGAGCCCGCGCAACCGGCCGATCGCGGTATAGCCGGGATTGGTCCGCTTGGTTTCCGCGAGATCGTCGAGCATGCGATGGCCGTGATCGGGCCGGAACACGATCTGCTTTTCCGGCGAACGCTTGCGGTTTTCGGTAAGCAACACCTTGAGCACCGCGATCATATCGACGTCACCGTCGAGATGATCGGACTCGAAGAACGACAAGCCATCGCCTTCGCGCTTGGTTGCGCGCAGATGGGCAAAACCGATCCGCGGCGCGAAGCGCTTGGCCATTGCGGGCAGATCGTTCTCCGCGCGCACGCCGAGCGAGCCGGTGCAGAAGCAGATGCCGTTCGCCTTCGAGGGCACCGCATCGAACAGCGCCTGATAGTCTTCCGCCGAGGATGCAATGCGCGGCAGGCCGAACAGCGGGCGCGGCGGATCGTCCGGATGCAGCGTCAGCGTCACGCCGAGGGATTCGGCAACCGGCGTCACACGCGCGAGGAATTCGCTGAGGTGTTTCCGCAACACGACGGAGTTAATCCCGCGATATTGCTGCAGCCGGTCACGGAACTGCGGAATGGTCAGCGGATCAGTGGTGGAGCCCGGCAGCGCGCTGGCAATGTTGGTGACGAGGACATCGATATCGGCCTGCGTCATCCCTGAATAGACCTCCTTGGCGCGACGCCGCGCGGCCTCGGAATATTCGGCCGGCGCCTCGGGGCGCTGCAGGATATGCAGATCGAACGCCGCGAACCGCTCCTGGTCGAAGCGCATCGCCTTGGCGCCGTTCGGCAGTTCCCATTCGAGATCGGTGCGGCACCAGTCCACGACCGGCATGAAGTTGTAGCAGATGATCTTGATGCCGGCGGAAGCTACCGCCTCCAGGCTCGCGATCCAGGCCTCGATCGACCGGGTAGCGCCACCCCCGAGCCGCTTGACGTCGTCGGGGATTGGAATCGATTCCACCACCGACCAGGTCAGCGGCGAACGGCCGGGCTGGCCGTTCTCGATCAGGTTCTTGCGCTCCTCGACGGCTGCGCGCGTCCAGGCCTCGCCGATCGGCAGTTGATGCAGCGCCGTCACCACGTCGGTTGCGCCGGCCTGACGGATATCGTCGAGCGACACGGGATCATTGGGCCCGTACCACCGCCATCCCTGCAGCATCATGCGAGATCTCCTGAAACGAAATGCGATCAAGCCGTCAGCACGACCTTGACGCTCTGCGAGCGGTCGAGCGCCAGCCGCACAGCATCGGGTGCGACCGCGAGCGGGCGTTGCGCAGTCACCAGCGACAGCACGTCCACACTGCCATCAGCGATCAGTTCGACCGCCGTGAAGAATTCCGTCCCGAAGCGGAACGAGCCACGGAGGTCGATCTCCTTGGCCATGACCGCATTCGCCGGCACCGGGATCTGCCCGCCCGGCAAATTGCCGACCTGGACCACGACGCCGCCGCGCCGGACGGCGCCGATCGCGCTGGCCAGGCCAGCGGCCGTGCCCGAGACTTCAAATGCAACATCGAACGGGCGCGCCGCAGCCTCGGCCTTCAGCGTCTCCTCGCCGCCGGAGATATCGACGACGTGGTTAGCGCCAAGCTTCGTGGCAAATGCCAGCGGCGCCGCCGCGATATCGACGACCGTCGTTTCCGCAATCCCTGCGCGCTGCGCCGCCAGCATGGTCAGCAAGCCGATGGGACCGGCACCGAATAGCACGGCGCGCTTGCCGGTGACGTCACCGGCGCGAGCGACCGCATGCAAGCACACGGCCAGCGGCTCGGCAAGCGCCGCCGCCTGATAGGTCACGTGATCCGGAATCTTGACGCATTGCGCCGGGATGGCGTCGAAGTAGGACGCAAAGCCACCCTGCATATGCGGGGTCTTCGAGGCCGAGCCCATGAAGAAGATGTTCTCGCACAGATTGGGCCGGTTCTCGCGGCACGGCTTGCAGTGGCCGCACCAGCGCGACGGATTGAGGGCGACGCGATCGCCGACCTTCACATCAGGTGCGGAGCCTGCGATCTCCACGACTTCGCCCGCGATCTCATGGCCGAGTACGAGCGGCGAGGTCACCACGAAATCGCCGGTGCGGGCATGGCGATAGTAGTGCATGTCCGAGCCGCAAATGCCGCCGGCGCCGAAACGGATGCGGACCATGCCTGATGCGAGCGGATCGAGCGGGCGCTCGACCATGCGCAGATCTTCCGGGCCGAACAGCGTTGCGGCCAAAGCCATCGATGTCATTTTGAGAGTCCCATGTATTTAGGCAGCCAGAGCGTCAGCTCCGGGATGTAGGTGATGGCGACAAGCGCCAGCAGCAGCGGTACCAGCCACGGCAGGATCGCCATGGTCGTACGCTCGACCGACAGTTTCGCCACGCGCGCGAGCACGAACAACACCATGCCGAGCGGCGGGTGCAGCAGCCCGATCATCAGGTTCAGCGTCATGATCAGGCCGAAATGAATGGGGTCGATGCCAAGCTTGAGCACGATCGGCAGCAGGATCGGCACCAGAATGGTGATCGCGGCGATGGTATCGATGAAGCAGCCGACGAACAGGATCAGGATGTTTGCCAGCAGTAGGAACACCCATTTGTTCTGGGTGATCCCGAGCATCGCGTCGGTCAGCGTCTGCGCCGCCTGCGACACTGTCAGCAGCCAGGCGAAGATCGAAGCCGCGGTCACGATGAACAGCACCGATGCCGTGGTCTCGATGGTATCGAAGGTTGCTTTCGCCACCGTCTGCAGCGTCATCGAGCGGTAACGCACCAGCCCCAGAAACAGCGACCAGATCACGGCGGCAACCGCGGCCTCCGTCGGCGTGAACCAGCCAAGCGTCATGCCGCCGATCAGGATGACGGGGGCCATCAACGCCATCACGGCGGAGAAATCGAAGTACCAGTCGAGCGCCAAAAGCGCCACGAGACCGATGCCGACCGCCATGTTCACCGACATCCCGCCGACAACCAGCAGCCAGACAACCAGCGGGAACGCCAGGACGATGAAGATCTCGAGGGCGGCCGAACCGATCTGCGGCCAGGAGAACGGCGTGTCGCTGCCCCAGCCGTTGCGGTGGGCGAAATAGGCCACCGTCGCCATCATGGCCAACGTCATGACAACACCGGGGATCACGCCACCCAGGAACAGCGCGCCGATCGAGACGTTCGCCATCATGCCGTAGATCACGAACGGCAGCGACGGCGGGATGATCGGGCCGAGCGTGGCGGACGCCGCGGTCACGCCGACGGCGAACTCGGTGGAATAGCCGTGATCCTTCATCGCCTTGATTTCGATGGTGCCGAGCCCTGCAGCGTCCGCAATCGCGGTGCCGGACATGCCGGAGAAGATCACGGAACCCACGATATTGACGTGGCCGAGCCCGCCGCGCATCCAGCCCACCAGCGCGACCGCGAATTTGTAGATGCGGCCTGTCACGCCCGCGATGTTCATGAGGTTGCCGGCCAGGATGAAGAACGGCACCGCGAGCAGCGGAAAGCTTTCGACGCCGGCGATCATGCGCTGCGCCAGCGTCACGTCCGGCGTGATGCCGGTGACGAGAATGTAGACCAGCGACGATGCCGCCATGGACAGCGCGACCGGCAGGCCGAGCAGCATCAGCAGCAGAAATCCCCCGAGCAGCAGCAGCATCGCCCTATCCTTCCGTTCCGTCGAAGGCGCCGGGGCGCTCCAGGATGGAGTAGCCCCGCCGCCAGTTCTCGACCGCGATCTGGATCGAGCGCGCAAACATCAGCACGAAGCCGAGCAGCACGGCGTAATAGACAAAACCTTTTTGAAACTTGATCGTGGTCATCCGCTCGTCGCCGATGATCTGGATGAATTGCCACACCAGCTTGATCGCATAACCGAAGAACGCGATCCGGATTACATCGATCACGGTCGACAGCGCGCGCGCCGGCAGATGAGGCAGATAGCGGAACAAGAGATCGACCTGGATGTGCCGCGACAGCCGCACGCACATCGCCGAGCCGATGAAGACCACGCCGATCAGGCAATAGGTCGCAATCTCCTCGGTCCAGGCGTAGCTGTCGTTGAGGACATAGCGGGTGAAGAACTGCAGGAACACGGACAGCGCCATGACCCAGAAGATCGCGAGCGCCAGCCAGTCCTCCGTAGCATATTGGCTGAGGTCGGCGCCCTTGGGGACCTCCTCCTCGAACGTGTGGGCGATCTCGTCCGCCGTGATCTGCTTGTGCACTTCAACCGCAGGCATGCGTTTATTCCCCTGGTAGCTCCCACGTCATTCCGGGGCGGCTCTAAGAGCCGAACCCGGAATCTCGAGATCCCGGGTTCGACGCTTACGCGTCGCCCCGGGATGACGACTTCGTCGTTACTTCACCGCCTGGATGCGTTCCCAGTCGGCCTTGCGGTAGTCGAAGCTCTCGAAGCTGACGGTCTTGAGGACGGTGTCGCGGAACTCAGACTTGTTGACCTCGGTCACCGTCAGGCCCTTCTGCTTGAAGAAATCGACCAGCTTGGCTTCGTTGGTCTTGATCTCGGCGGTCGCCTTCGCCGCCGCTTCCTGGGCGACGTCGGTGAAGATCTTGCGGTCTTCCTCGGACAACTTTTTCCAGAGCGCGCCGGAAACCACGGTGTTGAGATGATCGACAATGTGGCCTGTCAGCACGATGTGCTTCTGCACTTCGTAGAATTTCTTGGCCTCGATGGTCGTGAGCGGATTTTCCTGGGCTTCAACGGTGCCGTTCTGCAGGGCGAGATAGACCTCGGCAAACGCGATCGGCGCAGTGTTGGCGCCGCAGGCGCGCGGCATCGCGAGATAGGCCGGCACATCAGGCACGCGAATCTTGAGGCCCTTCATGTCGGCGCAGGTCTTGATTGGCTTGTTCGACGAGGTGTGACGCACGCCGTAGTAAGTCACCGCCACGATGCGATGGCCGGTCTTGTCCTCGTAGCCCTTGGTAAGCTCCTTGAAGACGTCGCTCTTGGTATAGGCAAGGAGATGGTCTGCATCGCGGAAAGTGTAGGGATAATAGGTCACGCCGATCGGCGGAAAGCTCTTGGCCGCAAAGCTCGAGCCGGAAATGATCATGTCGACCGAGCCCAGCGAAAGGCCCTGGTTGATATCGGTTTCCTTGCCGAGCTGCGAGGCCGGATAGACGTCGATCTGGTAACGGCCATTGGTGCGCTTGTTGATTTCGCCCGCGGCCCAGACCGAAGCGGTGTGGAACGGCTCCGAGGTTTCGTAAACGTGGGCCCATTTCAGCTTGGTCTGCGCCATGCCCGATGTGGTCGCGGCCAACAGCGCCGCAGCAGACGCCGCGAATGCAATCGTCAATTTCTTCAACACGTGAATTCCTCCCTTGCTACAATTTGCTTTTGTTACTCAACCGGCCCGGCATTTCGCCGAACCGTTCGAATTCCTGGTCGTTTTCTTGGTCGTTCAGCCACTCCTCGCACGGACGCGGGACGCGGACGAAGCTTCGGTTCCGAAATTTTGCGCAAAGCGGGCCTGCGAACGCGCCAGGTGCTCGCGCATCGTCACGCGCGCCGCGTCCGGATCATGTGCGGCAACGGCATCGCGGATCGCCCGGTGCTCGGCCAGCGCCGCGCTCCACGATTGCGGATTCTCGAAATAGTGCGCGAGCTTGGCGAAGTAGGGATTGAGCCGCTGGTCGAACAACTCGCCGACCACGCGGACCAGCACGGCGTTGTCGAGACAGCCGGCCACAGCTACATGAAACGCGCGGTCATGGATCATTGAGGCTTCGCCGGGATGCTGCACCGTGGCCATCGCTTCCAGCGACGCGTCGATGCGCGCGATGTCCTCAGGTGTCGCCACCCGCGCGGCCTGTTCTGCAATGGCGCCCTCGAGGAATTCGCGCGCGCGCAGCAGTTCGAACGGGCCTTCGATCTCGGTCGCCGCCGGCAAGGGCTGCGCGAGCGCCGCCGGTTCACTGACATAAATTCCGGAGCCGACGCGAATCCGGACCCGGCCCTCGACTTCCAGGGCGATCAGCGCCTCGCGCACCGTCGGCCGCGACACCTTCAACTGTTCGGCAAGATCGCGCTCGGTCGGAAGACGGCTGCCCACGGCATATTCGCCGCTGTCGATCAAGGCACGGAGTTGATCGGCAACCTGGCGATAAAGGCGTCGCGCTTCCACGGCTTCGAGCGGCACGCTCGGCTCTCCCTGACGATCCCCTGATGAATCGATTTTTCTTGCTTTGATCGGGCCAAGGCCAATAAATCGGGAATATTGGCCTTACCAATTGACCAAAGTTTGATAGATCGAGCCTCCCATGTCAAGCGAAACGGCGAAAACCCCGCCTTCCGGCCCGAAAAACGGCGATTTGCGCCTGTCCGACGCCAACCTCGACCGACTTCCCGGCCCGATCCGCCGTCCGGCCTATGACCGCGTCCGCGTCACGCCGGGTATCGTTCATCTCGGAATCGGCGCGTTCCACCGGGCACACCAGGCGGTGGTGATCGACGACCTCCTTGCAAGCGGCGCGACGGATTGGGGAATCGTCGGAGCCAGCCTGCGCAGTTCGGAGACGCGCGATGCGCTGGCTCCGCAGGGCTGCCTCTACACCCTCGCCGTTCGCTCCGGCGCGGGCACCGATCACCGGATCATCGGCTCGGTTGTCGCATGCGAAGTCGCCACCGAGAAACCCGCCCCCCTGATCGCGCGCCTCACCCACCCGGCCACGCGCATCGTCTCACTGACGGTTACCGAGAAGGGCTATTGTCATACGCCGCAGACCGGCGATCTCGACGAGCATCATCCCGACATCGTTCATGACCTGCAGAATCCGGGCACGCCGCGCTCGGCCGTCGGATTTCTCGTCGCCGCGCTGGCGCGCCGGCGGATTGCGGGCGCAGCCCCTTTCACCGTTTTGTCCTGCGACAATCTCTCCGCCAACGGCCAGACCGTCGGGCGCTTAGTGACGCAGTTCGCCGCCTTGCGATCGCGCAATCTCGCCAAATGGATTGAGGCTGAGGTGGCCTTCCCTTCGACCATGGTGGACCGGATCGTGCCGGAGACCACCGACCTCGACCGGGCCGAGGTTTCCTCCGCGCTCGGCCTGACCGACGCGTGGCCCGTGGTGACGGAGCCATTCACGCAATGGATCGTTGAAGATCGCTTTCCGGCAGGACGGCCGGATTTCGCGGCCGCAGGCGTGCAAATGGTCTCGGATGTGACGCCGTTCGAGCACATGAAACTGCGGCTGCTCAACGCCAGCCATTCGGCGCTGGCCTATCTCGGCTATCTCGCCGGCCATGAGACCATCGCTTCCACCATGACCGACCATCGCTTCGCGGCGTTTGCCCAGCGGGTAATGCAGGATGCAGCGCCAACGCTGACGATGCCTGAAGGTACCGACCTTGCCGCCTACAGCACATCGCTGCTGCAGCGCTTTTCCAACGCCGCCCTGCACCACCGCACCTGGCAGATCGCGATGGACGGCTCGCAGAAACTGCCGCAGCGGCTGCTCGCGACCATGCAGGACCGGCTGCGGCTGGGCCTTTCGATCGACACGCACGCACTCGCCGTTGCCGGTTGGATGCGCTACGTCACGGCAAAGGACGAACAGGGACGCGCCATCGACGTGCGCGATCCGCTCGCGAAGGAATTGGCTGATATCGCCGAGCGCGCCGGACCGGTCGCGGAGCGGCTTGTGCCCGCGCTGCTTGAGGTGCACTCCATTTTCGGCAACCTCGGCAGCGATCCTCGCATGCGCAGCACCGTCACCGAGGCGCTCTCAAAACTCTATGCCATGGGTGCACGACAGACGGTGCAGACGTTTCAGCCAAGATAGCGCCTTATAGGTTCCGATTAGATCAGAACCCATAAGGCTCTTGCTTTTTGTTGTGACTTGTTGTGACGCGTTTTCTTTATGCGAACCGGAATCCACTTCGCGCGAAAACCCTATGACTCAACGCGGCACCACTGCGGTAGCTTCGATCTCGACACGGGCGGCTTTCTCGACCAGGCGCACCACCTGAACCAGCGCCATCGCCGGATAATGCGCGCCAAAAATCTCGCGATAGGCGCGGCCGAGCTGTTTGAGGCTCGCGAGATATTCCTCGATGTCGACGACATACCAGGTCAGACGCACGAGATGCTCGGGCCTGGCGCCGCCTGCGGCAAGAATCTCGGAAATGTTGGAGAGCGTCTGGCGTGCCTGCACGACGAAGTCCGGCGCCAGATGCCCTTGCGTATCCCAGCCGATCACGCCGCCGGTCACCACCAGCCGGCCATCGGCGGCCATGCCGTTGGCGTATCCCTTCGGCATCGGCCAGCCGCTGGGCTGCAGCACTTGCGAGCCCGGCAACGATGTATCGGTCTTGGAATTAGGCACCACGCTCAGCGTGGGGCCTTTGGGGGCGGTCACCGGCTTTCTCCATCAGGTTAGGCGTTATTCCGCGGCGACGCTTGGAGACGCCGGGCCGGCAGCGGCCATCTGCCGGAGCGCAAAGCGCCTCAGCTTGCCGGTCTCGGTCTTCGGCAGTTGCGCGACATATTCGATCGCACGCGGATATTTGTACGGCGCAATGGTCTGCTTGACGTGATCCTGCAACGCCTGTGTCAGCGCGGCATCGGCAGCCGCGCCGCCCGCCAGAACCACATAGGCCTTGACGATCATGCCGCGTGCCTCGTCGGGTGCGCCGACCACGCCGCATTCGGCCACCGCTGGATGCGACAGTAGCGCCGCTTCGACTTCGGGACCCGCGATGTTGTAGCCGGATGAGACGATCATGTCGTCCGAACGGGCGACAAAGGAGAGCCGTCCGGTCGCGTCGCGGACGAAGGAGTCGCCCGTCAGATTCCAGCCGTCGCGTACATAGTTCGATTGCCTCTTGTCGGCGAGATAGCGGCATCCGGTCGGCCCGCGCACCGCAAGCTTGCCGACAGTATCAGGCGGCAATTCGTTCATGTCGTCGTCGACGATTTTGGCCTCGTAGCCCGTGACCGGATGTCCCGTCGTTCCCGCGACCGCGTCGCCGACCCGGTTGGTGATGAAGATGTGCAGCAGCTCAGTCGATCCGATGCCGTCGAGAATGGTCTTGCCGGTCTTGCGGGTCCAGCTTTCGAACACCGGCGCGGGCAAGGTTTCGCCGGCGGAGACCGCGATCCGCAACGACGACAGATCGGCGCCATTGTCCATCGCCGCCATCATCGCGCGATACGCCGTCGGCGAGGTGAAGCAGATCGTCGCCTTGTAGGTTTCGATGATCCTGACCATCTCGGGCGGCGCCGCGTTTTCCAGCAGCGTTGCGGTCGCGCCGAACCGCAAGGGGAAGATCGCCAGTCCGCCGAGCCCGAACGTAAAGGCCAGCGGCGGCGAGCCGACGAAAACATCGTCTTCAGTTACGTTGAGGACTTCCTTGGCGTAACCGTCCGCAACAATCATGAGGTCGCGATGGAAATGCATCGTCGCCTTCGGTTCGCCCGTGGTGCCCGAGGTGAATCCAAGCAGCGCGACGTCGTCGCGTCCTGTCTTCACGGCGTCGAACTTCACCGGTTTGTTCAGCGCTACCCGATCGAGCTCGGCATCATGGTTGGACGTGCCGTCGAAATTCACTACCTGCTTTAGGAACCGGCTGTTCTTCGCGCACGCGACCAACTCGTCGGCGATGCGGCTGTCGGTCAGCGCCAGCGCAATCTCGGCCTTGTCGACGATCTTGCCCAGTTCGCCGGCGCGCAGCATCGGCATGGTGTTGACGACAACGGCGCCGGCCTTGGTGGCCGCAAGCCAGGCCGCGACCAGCGCCGGGTTGTTGCCGGAACGGATCAGGACGCGGTTGCCTGGCTTGACGCCGTAATTCTCCACCAGCGCATGCGCGAGGCGGTTGGACCAGTCAGCCAGCTCCTTGTAGGTGCGCTGGCGGCCGTTGCCGATCAGCGCGATCCGGTCGCCCCAGCCTTTTTCGACGATACGGTCGGTCAGTTCGACCGCGGCATTCAGATATTCCGGATACTGAAACTCGGCCCGGTCGAGCAGCAGGTCCGGCCATTGTTCGGACGGCGGCAGATTTCGCCGCGCAAAGTCATCGACATGGGCCGATGGGCCAAGGGTCCGACCAAGGGTCTGGCTGGGAGTTCTACCTGACATTTTCGTCTCCCCTCGCTTCGATCAATGAAAGGCTCGAGATCAATATCGAGGACGCCCTGGCAACGCCGTCTCGCAAATCATTTTAGGCTTAAAGCAATTTTTCGCAAGGGGTAGAATCGTGGGCGGAATCACGCCTCTCCGCCGCCGAGATTGACCTGACGGCGGCAGCGCCATGGAACCCATCCTCAAGCTGCGCGGTAAGCCGGCGCCGAGGCCAGGAAGCGGCCATAGGCCGCGGCATCGGGCGGGGTAAATTTCTCCACGAGCGGATTGGTCCGGCGTCCGGATACGCCGATATCGGCCAGTAATTCGTCGAAATGCTTGAAGTGATAGGGCGCGACGCATAACCCGCCATAGACGCCAGCCGCCGGCCGCTCGACGCGCTTGAAATGCAGCATCATCTCGATGTTGTCCCTCATCTCCTGAGGCGTGGGCTGACGGACGAGTTGGCCATCGGCGTAGCGCACCAGCCAGTTCGCGGCGAGGTCTGCGCACAACACCGTGCAGAAGCTCGAATTGAAACCGACGAATCCCATCTCGGGCAGATCCGGATTGGCGATCAGCCGATAGAGCCGGTACTGCCCGTCGGGATCGACCAGCCTGTCGCGGTACGCCTGCGGCAGGAACGGCACGCCCAGTTTGTAGCCGATCGCGAGCACGGCCGCGTCGGCCTGGACGCGCTGTCCGCCGGTCATCACAATCGAATTGCCGTCGTAGCACTCGAAGCTGCCGCGAATGGCCTTGATGCGGCCGTCGGCGACCATCGGAAAGAATCCCGGCGTGGCAATCGGCACCGAGCAGTTGACGCCATCCTCGATCCTCTCTTTCGGCACCATGTCGCATTTGCCGAGCTTGAGCTGAACCTTCAGCAGGCTCTCCAGTCCGCGCCAGTTGGCCCAGACGAGCGGCTTTGCAACCGCATGCGCGAACCGCGACATCGCGCCGATGCCCCAGCTCCGGAACATCTCTTCCTGCGCGCGGATGTAGAGAATGCGTTTGAAATTGACCAGGCCACCGATGAAATACGGAATCCGCCACACCGGCTCGCGGTACACCAGCGTCACTTCCGCCGCGCCGGAATTCACCGCATTGACCGCAATATCTGTCGCCGATTTCGATCCGCCGAGCACGACGATCCTGCGGCCTTTGGCGATCGCCGGATCGTTGTATTGCGAGGAGTGCAGGATGCGCCCGCCCTGCCCCTTGAAAGATTCTTCGCCGGGCAGGTTGAGCGTCTGGGGCTCGTTGAACTGCCCGGTACAAACAGCGACAAAATCGAAATCCTCGTGACTGATACCACCGTCCGGCCCCCGCAACTCGAGCCGCCAGCCGGGCGCCGAATCGGGACGGCGGTCCATCTGCACCACGGACGTGTTGAAGCGGATGGCCCCGAGGAGATCGTTGTCTTTGGCGTAGTCAGTTAGATAGGCATGGACCTGCGGCCCCTTCGGCCATTCCGGATAGGAATCCGGCATCGCCTTGTCGGTGTAACGATAGAGATCCTTCGGGCTTTGCGTCTGCACCTCGGGATAGGAGCGCGATGGCTCCCAGACGCCACCGAGATCGCCGCTGCGCTCGACAACCGTGATCTGATGTCCGCGCGCGGCGAAGGCTTTTGCTGCGGCCAGCCCGGATACACCGGCGCCGATGATGCAAACCTGTTTTTGCGTGACCATGACAATTCTCCAGCAGGGATCGGCCCCAGAACTGAGGGCTCAACGCGTTGCGGTTTCCGGCGCAGTTGCCCGGCGGTTGTGAAGCTATTCGTTGGCTTCGGGCGGCAGGAAGTTCACTTCATGTTGCGCGGATATCCGGACTACCTCTTCGGGATCCGTCAGATTGTGAAGCTGGTTGAACAGCGCTTCGAGCTTCTGCATCGGCGACACCCAGAACAGCGCGCGCGCCGGCTTGTCGGACTTGTTGAAATAGCCATGCGGAATGCCGCGTGGCATTCGAACGAGGTCGCCGGCCTTGGCCTGCACCCAGACGCCGTCGAGCTTGAGGTCGAGCGTGCCCTCCTGCACCAGGATGAATTCATCCTGCGTCGGATGGATATGCACCGGCACGAACTGGCCAGGCTCGCTGTTTGTCTCGAAGGCAAAGGTTGAATCGGTCACGGCTTTGGGGAAGTAGACTTGACCCAGGATGTTCCAGGTCTTGCCGCCGTAGCCCGTGCCATTGGCAGTGACGCCTTTTTCGAGTGCTGCCATGTCGCCATCTCCTGTGTCGCGGTTGGGTTGGTTGCGAAGGTCAGAATGGTTCGCGCAGGCTCTGCCGCGGCGGGCCGGCCGTCTAGCCGGAAAACGAATCCCGTCCGCGTGACATGAGAAGTTTCGGATTGCTGCGGCGCGGAAATATCTGGCGTCGTCATTCCGGGACGATGCGAAGCATCGAGCCCGGAATCCATTTCACAGCAGCGCATACCGCCCGATGGACTCTCTGATGTGCAAGTGCACATCAGAGCTCGCGCTACGCGCGCCCCGGAATGACTGCGACTGCCCTCCAATCAGGCAACCAATGGCCATCAAACCGCCTTCCCAACCACCGCCCCGCCAGATATTATAGGCTTCAAATAATGCGAGGGGCCGGGCCGTGGCGAGAGCTACCAGCATTCCCCAGCATGACCCCGCCGCCCGGCTGGCGGCGTTCAACCGCGTTTCGACCGACAGTGTCGACGATGCCGCCGACGCGGTAGGACGGATATTCTGCCCGCATCGCCTTACGCCCGAGCACAGGACATCGCCCGACTTTTTTGCGCTGCATAACAGCGCGGTCTTTGGCGGATTCTCCGTCAACTACGTCGCCTATGGCGGGTCAGTGTCGATCGACCCCGGCTGTCTCGAGCGCTTCTTCCTGTTGCAAATTCCCGTGCACGGTTCGGCGCGGATCCAAACGGCCTCGCGCGACATTGCAACCGATCCTGGCACCAGCGCTTCGCTATTGTCGCCGACGATTCCCACCCGAATGACCTGGCAGAACAATTGCGCCCAGATCATTCTGCTGGTCGAGCGCCGTGTGCTGGAACAACGGGCTGCGGCGCTCTCAGGCCGGCCTGCAGGCGCGGTCGAGTTCGAGCCCGTGGTCGATCTCTCCTCCATGGGCGGCCGGGCGCTTCAATCGCAGATTTTGGAATTAGTCGATCTCGCCGAACGTCTCGGACCGCAACGGCAGCTTTCGCCGACAGCGGCGGCCGCCATGCGCGAGACGCTGCTGGGTGCCTTGCTCCACGGCCAGCGCCATAGCGCCAGTGACGCGGTCGACCGATTTGGCGGTCGGGCCGAAGCACTGCCACCGTCGTTACGGCGGGCACGCGAGTTTCTCCATGCGCATGCAGACGAGCCGCTCGACCTTGCGCAACTGGCCAGAACCGCAGGCACGGGCATTCGTGCGCTGCAGCTCGGCTTTCAGCGGCACTTCGGAACGTCGATTTCGGAAATGCTGCGCGACATCCGGCTCGCGCATCTCAATATCAGATTGGCCGCCGCCTCCCCCGACGAAAGCATCACCGATATCGCATTCGAACTCGGGTTTACCCATCTCAGCCGAATGGCAAGCGCCTATCGCGCCAAATTCGGTGAAACGCCCTCGGCGACCCTGCGCGGCATGAACTAGAGCGCGGTTCTGATTGAATCAGAACCGGACTCTAGATTCTCGTTTTGACGCGTTTTCTTGACGCGAACCGGCGTCCACTTCGCTTGAAAACGCTCTACCGCCCGGCGAGTTGCTTCAGCCGCAGCGTCATCGGCGAGTTGGGATCGGCGAGCGGCGCAATGGCTGTAAAATGGTTGGCGTCGGGAACCGTCGCAAATCGCGTCGCGATGCCGGCCGCATTCCAGGCGTCGACAATGGTGTGGCTCTGCCGGAGATATTCGGCGCTCTCTTGGCCTCCGACCACCGCGTCCAGGGTGCCGTGCGACGGCGATTTCCAGAACAGGGGGCTTACCGCTCTCGCGGATGCATCGTCGAGCTTCAAGGCCGAGTTGATGGATGTCGCGACCAGCGGACGAAGATCAAACAGGCCCGAAATGGCGTAGGCTGCGGTCACGAGTGGGTCAGGCAGCGACGCATCGAAGGCGCGCCAGTCGGTCGCCAGCATGCAGGCGGCGAGATGGCCACCCGCGGAGTGTCCGCTGACGACGAGCGGCCGCCCGAGTTTTGCCAGTTCCCGCAAGGCCGCTCGCATCTCGCCGATGATCTCGGCTATCGAAACAGCGGGACACAAATCGTAGCTCGGCACGGCGACGTCGATGCCGTGGGCGTTCAGCCCACAGGCGAGATGACTGAAGAACGAGCCATCCAGCGCCTGCCAGTAGCCGCCGTGAATGAAGACGACCATCGCGCCCGCACCGTCGCCGGAAAACAGATCGATCCGGTTGCGTTGGCCTGTCCCGTAAGCAATCACCTCGAGACGCGCCTGATGCGCCTCGCGATAGGCCGCTGCATCGCGCGACCAGCCGACGATGATCGCGGGGTTTTCCGGAACCCGCACGCGATTGTTGTATTCGGTTTCGTAGTCCACATCCGCGCTCAACGGATCACCCTTCCCGCTACCGCGTCAGCCCGTCCGTGCCTTCGCGGACTTCTGCGCCGACGCCTTGGTCTTGGCCAATAGACGCATCAATTCGCGGACGTCCTTCGGCGTCAGGTCCCCGAAGACATCGGCAATCCACAATTCGTGCTCCGCCGCCATCTTGCGGAATTCGGCCCGCCCCGCCTTGGTCAGGCGGATCACCTGCACACGGCGATCGGCATCCGACGTGCGGCGGTCGAGATGCCCGGATTCGACCAGGCGCTCGACCAGCCCGGTGACGTTGCCGTTCGAGACCATCATCCGCTTGGAAACATCGGACAGCGTCATGCCCTCCGGTACCTTGTCGAGTTGGGCCATCAGATCGAACCGCGGCAGTGTGACGTCGAAACGCTCGCGCAGGCGGCTGCGCACCTCACCCTCGATCAGGGTCGTGCAGGTCAGGAGGCGAAGCCACAGCCTGAGTTCGTCGCCATGATGTTCCGGGAGCTCGACGGCCTTGGTTTCTGAATCAAGGATCATGATGCAAATCTTGTCCGGCTTGGGCGTTCGGTGATCCGAACAGACCACAGCTTGCGATCATTGCCCAGATTTCTTTAGGTTTCAAGTAATTGGCGCGTGGCTTGCATGGAGGCGATGTGCTTGCAGGTGCCGTCACCATCAGAATAAGCTGCATCCCGAGCATTTGGTGCGACCTGGGTTTCGGCTGCAGAGGCCGAACGGAGAATAATCATGAAGCAGTCGTTGAAGCTGAGCGGACTTGCCGTTTTGCTGGGTGTTGCCACAGCTCCAGCCGCAGCGCAGGAGAAAATCAAGATCGGCGTGATCACGACCTTGTCCGGCCCGGCCGCCGTCCTCGGCCAGCAATCGCGCGATGGCCTGCAACTCGGAATCAAGGATCTCGGCGGCAAGATGGCGGGCAAGGACGTCGAGGTCGTCGTCGTCGACGACGAACTCAAACCCGACGGCGCCGTGACCAAGGCCAAGGGCCTGCTCGAGCGCGAGAAGGTCGATTTCGTGGTCGGGCCGATCTTCTCCAACATCCTGCAGGCCATTCACCGGCCGGTGACCGAGAACAAGACGTTCCTGATCAGCCCGAACGCGGGGCCATCGAGCTATGCCGGCAAGGAGTGCAGCCCGTTCTTCTACGTGACCTCGTACCAGAACGACCAGGTTCACGAGATCCTCGGCAAGGTCGCCCAGGATCGCGGCTACAAGCGCATGTACGTGCTGGTGCCGAACTATCAGGCCGGCAAGGATTCGGCAGCCGGATTCAAGCTCGACTACAAGGGCGAGATCGCAGAGGAAAGCTACACGCCGCTGGGTACGCTGGATTTCCAGGTCGAGCTGACCAAGATCGCATCTTCCAAGGTCGATGCGCTGTTCACCTTCATGCCGGGCGGCATGGGCGTCGGCCTCGTCAAGCAATACCGGCAGGCCGGCCTCGCGGACAAGATTCCGGTGCTGTCGGCATTCACGGTCGATGAATCGACCCTGCCGGCGCAGCAGGACGCCGCCGTCGGCATGTTCGGCGGCGCCAATTGGGCGCCGAACATGGACAATCCCCAGAGCAAGAAGTTCGTAGCCAGCTATGAAGCTGCCTACAACAGCGTGCCCGGCACCTACGCCATGCAGGGCTATGATACGGCCATGCTGATCGACAGCGCAGTGAAGGCGGTGAGGGGCGACCTCAAGAACAAGGACGCCGTTGCCGCCGCGCTGAAAAAGGCCGAGTTCACCTCGCTGCGCGGCGACTTCAAGTTCAACGTCAACGGATATCCGATCCAGAATTTCTATCTGACCAAGGTTGCCAAGCGTCCGGACGGAAAATTCCAGACCGAGATCGTCGAGAAGGTGTTTTCGAACTACGGCGACCGCTACGCCAAGGATTGCACGGCGGCCAAATAATAATTGAGGAGGGAGTGACACCATGAAGACCGAAATCGCCGGCATCACCCGCGCCAATGAAGGCATCCAGGGAATTTCCTGGAGCATCCTCGGCCAGACCTACGTGCCGAAAAACGTCACCGAGCATTCCTTCTCATGGCATGCGACCTTCCCGCCCGAAACCTTCGTGCCGCCACATATTCATCCCGACCAGGACGAATATCTCTATATCCTCGAGGGCCAGCTCGACTTCTTCCTCGACGGCGCCGACACGCAGGCTACGCCCGGCGATCTGGTGCGGCTGCCGATGGGCAAGCCGCACGGCATCTTCAACAAGTCGGGCCGCACCGCGAAGACGCTGTTCTGGGTGTCGCCGACGCGGCGGCTCTACGATCTGTTCTGGGCGATCCACAACATGAAGGAGCAGACGCCGGACGCGGTGGTGGCGCTCGCGGCCGAGCACAACATCCACTTCCTGCCGCCACCTCCGGGGGCGTGAGGCTACCGGACTTTTACCGCACCGCCGCCAGTCCGAGCGGCGGCGACGCGAAGCCGGCCTTGGAGGCGTAGCCGCGCACGATCGCCTCGCGCTGGGCGTGGCTCAGCACCTTCTCGATGTCAGTAAAGCCATCCGGCGCCAGTTGCTCGACCGCGTCGATCACCCCTTCCGGCCCGCCGCGGCGGTTCGCGCGCACGATCTCCGCTGTCATCGGCAGACGCTTCTTTTCATAGGCCACCAGCGCCTGACGCGGATGCTCGGCACGCGCCAGTTCGTCGGCGAGCGCTCGCGCATCGAGGATTGCCTGCGACGCGCCGTTCGATCCGACCGGATACATCGGATGCGCGGCGTCGCCGAGCAGCGTCACCCGCCCCCAGCTCCAGTACGGCAGCGGATCGCGGTCGCAGCACGGATATTCGTAGAATTCCGGCGTCGCCGAGATCAGGCTGCGCACATCGACATACGGCACCTTGAACCGCTCGACGTGCGGCATCAGTTCTTCGCGCTTGCCGGGCCGCGACCAGTCCTCGCGGCGCGGCGGCGGCACATTGCCCTCGCCGATCTTCACCATGACCGCCCAATTGGTCAGCCGGCTCGCGGGGTTCGATCCTTCCGCGATCGGATACACCACGACCTTGGCGTTCAGCCCGCCCGCCACGATCATCGAGCGGCCGGTCAGGAAGGCCGGCCAGTCGCGCGCGCCGCGCCACAGCATGTGTCCGTTCCAGCACGGCGGCCCTTCGTCCGGAAATAGCATCTCGCGCACCCGCGAATGAATGCCGTCGGCGCCGATCAGGATATCGCCGCGCGCGGTTTTGACATGGGCGCCGGTGCGATCGAAGAAATGCGCGACCACGCCGCCCTCGTGCTGCGCGAACGCGCCGAGACGGCAGCCGGTGTGGATCGCCTCAGGCCCGAGCCGTTCCTCGACGGCGCGATGGATCACGCTTTGCAGGCGGCCGCGATGAACCGAGAATTGCGGCACGTCGTGACCGGCATCGAGCCCGCGCGGTTCGCTCCAGACTTCCTGGCCATGGCGGTTGAGATAGTACAATTGATCGGTGCGAACGGCGGCAGCATCCAGCCGGTCCAGCAGCCCGAGGCCGGTCAATTCTCTGATCGCATGTGGCAGCGTGTTGATGCCGACACCGAGCTCGCGGATACTTTCGGACTGCTCGAACAACTCGCAGTCGATGCCGCGCGCCCGCAACATGAGCGCAGTGGTGAGACCTCCGATGCCGCCTCCGGCGATGATCGCTTTCATGCGCGCTACTCCAAACTCTCTCCTTCAACCTCGCCCCGCTTGCGGGAGAGGGAGGGATCGAGCAAGCCTGCCATCCGGCCTATTCGGCTGCAAGTGGCTTTGTCGCTTCGGCTTTCAGCTCGGCGCGGGTTTTCGGCTTACCCTTGATTTTGAGGTCCTCGAAATCCTGCCGGTCGCGCACACTGTTGCGGAAGATTTGTTCCTTGCCCGGCAGATATTGCGGCGGACAGGCGATATCGGCGCCGTACCAGGCGGCCGCCCGCATCGTGAACGACGGATCGACCAGATGCGGACGGGCGAGCGCCACCAGGTCGGCGCGGCCAGCGGCCAAAATCGTGTTCACCTGGTCCGCCGTCGTGATGTTCCCGACGCACATGGTCGCGACCCGGGCTTCGTTGCGAACCTGATCGGAGAACGGCGTCTGGAACATGCGGCCATAGATCGGTTGCGCGTCGCGCACGGTCTGTCCTGTCGAGACATCGACCAGATCGACGCCGGCTTCGCCGAACGCGCGTGCAACCGCCACCGCGTCGTCGCCGGTGATGCCGCCCGCCGCCCAGTCGGTGGCGGAGATGCGAACCGACATCGGCTTGTGCGCCGGCCATGCCGCGCGCATCGCCTCGAACACTTCGAGCGGATAACGCAGCCGGTTGGCGAGCGTGCCGCCATATTCGTCGGTGCGCTGGTTGGTCAGCGGCGAAATGAAACTCGCCAGCAGGTAGCCATGGGCGCAGTGCAATTCCAGCATGTCGAAGCCGCAGGCCTCGCCGCGCAGCGCTGCCGACACGAACTCCTGCTTGACGCGGTCCATCGCGGCGCGATCCATCTCGCGCGGCACCTGGCTATCGGGGAAGTAAGGCAGCGGCGACGCCGAGATCGTATCCCAGCCGCCCTGCTCGAGCGGCCGGTCCATGCCCTCCCACATCAATTTGGTCGCGCCCTTGCGGCCGGCGTGTCCAAGCTGCAGGCAGATTTTGGCGGCCGAATTGGCGTGGACGAAATCGACGATGCGCGTCCATGCCGCCTGCTGCTCGTCGTTCCACAGACCGGTACAGCCGGGCGTGATGCGGGCGTCGCGGCCGACGCAGGTCATCTCCGTGAAGATCAGGCCGGCGCCGCCGATGGCGCGCGAGCCGTAATGCACCAGATGGAAATCGCCGGGCACGCCTTCCTTCGCGGAGTACATGCACATCGGCGATACCACCGCGCGGTTTCTGATTTCCATCTCACGCAGCCTGAGCGGCTGGAACATCGGCGCTACTGGCTTGTCGATATCGACATCGAAGCCCTTTGAACGGACCTGCTTTGCAAAGGCCGTGTCGACCTCGCGGACGAACTCGGGCGCGCGCAGCGTGAGGTTATCGTAGGTGATCGCCTTGGCGCGAGTCATGACGCCGAACGCGAACTGCACGGGATCGAAGTTCCAGAAGCGGTCGACATGCTCGAACCAGACCAGCGACACGTCGGCAGCATGCTGGGTCTTCTCGACCTCCTCGCGCCGGCCGTGCTCATAGGTCTGCAACGCGGCATCGACTGTCGGCGCCTGTGCCATGGCATCGGCAAGCGCGATTGCGTCTTCCATGGCGAGCTTGGTGCCGGAGCCGATCGAGAAATGCGCGGTCGCCTTGGCATCGCCAAGCAGCACCATATTGTCCTTGACCCAGCGCTGGCTGCGGATCATCGGGAAATTGCGCCACATCGAGCGGTTGATCAGCAGGCGATGGCCGTCGAGGAACCAGCCGAAAATCTCGGCCATCCGATCGGCCGATTGCTGTTCGTTCAAGCCTTCGAGCCCGGCGCGTTGGAAGGTTTCGGCGTCGGTTTCGAAAATCCAGGTCGAGCGGCCGGCCTCGTACTGATAGGCATGCGCGATGAACGGACCCCACTCGGTCTCCTGGAAGATGAAGGTGAAGGCGTCGAGCGGCTTGGTCGAGCCCATCCAGGCGAACTTGTTGGAGCGCAGGTCGATCTGCGGCTGGAAGTGCTCGATATATTTGTCGCGGAAGCGGCTGTTGATGCCGTCGGCGAGCACGATCAGATCGGCATCGGCAAATCGCGCCTCGTCGTCGATATCGGTTTCGAACAGCAGCGTCACGCCCAGTTCGCGGGCGCGCTCCTGCAGGATCAGCAGCAGCGTCCGGCGCGAGCAGCCGCAAAAACCGTTGCCGCCGACGCGGTGCACGGTGCCGCGGAAATGCACGGCGATGTCGTCCCAATAGGCGAATTCCTGGGTGATGCGGCGGTAGCTCGGCGGATCGTATTTCTCGAAATTGTCCAGCGTCGCATCGGAGAACACCACGCCGAAGCCGAAGGTGTCGTCGGCGCGGTTGCGCTCATGGACCGTGATCTCGGCCTGGGGCCGCTGTTTCTTCAAGAGGATCGCGGCGTAGAGACCGGCCGGTCCGCCGCCGATAATCGCGACCTTCATCTACCGCCTCCGAAACAGGCTGTCGGGCTAGTTCGAAATTACTTTAAGCCTAAAATAATTTTCCGGCAAGGGGGCTTGGCCGGTTCGTAGCCCGAATGGAGCGTAGTGCAATCCGGGATTCTCGCGAGATCAGGCAGCGGTCCCCGGGTTTCGCTTCGCTGCACCCGGGCTACGACCCCCCTCAGTTCCCTTGAAAAACCGGGGTCCGCTTGTTCGAAAAAGCCTCGAAAGCGCGGGCGAAATCTTCCGTGGTCATGCAGAGCGCCTGCGCCACCGCTTCGGCCTCGATCGCCTCTTCCACCGACATCGCCCATTCCATCGCCAGCATACGCTTGGTCATGGTGTTGGCGAAGGTCGGCCCATCCGAAATCTGCTTGGCCAGCAACTGCGCCTGCGGCAGCACCGCGTCCGGTGTGACGATGCGGCTGAAGAAGCCCCAGCGCTCGCCCTCCTCCGCGGTCATGAAACGGCCGGTATAGAGCAACTCGGATGCCCGCGATTGGCCGATGATGCGCGGCAGGATCGCGCAGGCGCCCATGTCGCAGCCGGCGAGGCCGACCTTGTTGAACAGGAACGCGACCTTGGCGCCGGTGGCAGCCAGACGCAGGTCGGAGGCCATCGCGACGATCGCGCCCGCGCCGGCGCAAATGCCCTCGACGGCGGCGACGATCGGCTGCGGGCACGCCCGCATCGCCTTCACGAGATCACCGGTCATCCGGGTGAAGGCGGTCAGCCCCTTGGTGTCCATCTGTATCAAGGGACCGATAATCTCGAACACGTCGCCGCCCGACGAGAAGTTTCCGCCCGCGCCGGTCACGACGATGGTCTTGACCTCGTCATCCATCGCGCAGGCGCGGAAGAAATCGGTGAGCTCGCGGTAGCTTTCGAAGGTCAGCGGATTCTTTCGATCGGGACGATTGAGCGTCACCGTGGCGACGCGATCGACGACGGCCAGCAGAAAATGCTTCGGCGAATAGTCAGCCAGCGGCAGCGTGACGGGATTGGCGGGCTTGCTCATGGGATCTCCCTGAATTTAATCGTTATCGATGTAGCAGCCGATCAGACTTCGCCGCCCGCCACCGCAATGGCCTGTCCGGTGATGGCGCCGGCGCCCTCGCCGCACAGCCACAGCACGGCGTCGGCTACTTCCGACGGCGCCACGAGGCGTCCTTGCGGATTGTGCTTCGATAGCTCCGCGATCGCCTGCTCGCGGCTGCGGCCGGTCTTCTTGATGATGTTCTCGATCGAGCCTTCCAAGAGATCGGTCTCGGTGAAGCCCGGACAGACGGCGTTGACGGTGATGCCGCTTTTCGCGGTCTCCAGCGCCAGCGAACGGACGAGGCCGATCACGGCATGTTTCGCCGCGCTATAGGCCGAGACATAGGCGTAGCCCTTGAGGCCGGCGGTGGAAGCGACGGCAACGATCCGCCCGTGGCGGCGCTCCACCATTCCAGGCAATACCGCCTGCGTGGCGTGGACTACGCCCATGAAATTGACGTCCATCATCCGCTGGAACAGCGCCGGATCGGAGCGGCCGAAGGGTGCGGATTCCGCCGCGCCGGCATTGGCAATCAGCCAATCGATCGGCTGCCGCGCGGCGGCTTCCGCAACGGCCGATTTGACCGACGCCTGATCGGCGACATCGGCTACGGCTGCGAACTGCGCCGCGCCGGATGCGACGGCTTCGTCGAGCGTTGCGCGGTTGCGGCCGAGCACCGTTACCGTTGCGCCCGCTTTCGACAGCGCCGCCGATATCGCAAGCCCGATGCCGCGCCCGCCACCGGTGACGAGCGCATGGGAGGAACGCGACAATGGGGACATGGTCAAGCCTCCTGGATGAGGGTTCAGCATATATTTTAAACTTCAAGCTTTTGCAAGGAAGCGGCGGGGGAACGTGGTTACGGCGGTGCGGTCGTCCCTGCCTAGTGCGCAATTGCGCACTAGGCAGGGACGACGTGAGGATGGATTTCGGGTTCGACCGTCAAACAGCTCGCCCGCAATGAAGTAGATATGGTTTCACGATCTCGCGGCGCATTGCGCCCGAGGTTTGCCTGAAAACTTCCGGCCCTCGTTGTCAGAGGGCGCAGGGAAGACCGGGTGCTTGCTGCACCCGCGGTCTCGCGTGCGATTTGCGCAAACAAAACTGCACACGAGCATACAGGGCAGCGGGAGCATTCCGGCCTTCCCTGCGCAATGGCTTTACGGCTTACTTCGTGCTCTTCCCGGAGAACGGCTCTATTGCCTCCGTCGCCAGCGGGATACTTCCCGCCAACTTAGCGCCAGCACCGCGGCGCCCGAACCACACGACTTCACCGTACGCGTCCGGCGCGTACGTCTAGCGCGCCATCTGCGTCCATCGCATCTCACCGCACGTTCGTGACGATCGCGAGCCGCCCCTCTTCTTACGGTGAGACGAGCGGAGTTATCCGACTGATTTGGGTTAGAACGAAAGCGGAATATTTTTGATTCCGGGTCTTGACGCGATTTCTGAAAATCAGAAGTGATTTGCCCGTCGCGTTATCGTGTCGCAGGCCGCTGCATGAATTGCGCTTGCGCGCGAAGCAAATCAGTTCACGGTCCGTAAGGTGGGCAAAGCGCAAGCGCGCCCGCCTTGCTTGTTCATAAGCGATCGGACTTTGGTTGCAATCATCCCGCTGCAGCGCCTAATTCATATCGGTCAACCAGTTGTATTTGACGATTGTCGATCGAATAGCTCCCCGCTCCGCGAACGAAGAAATGAATTAAGCCGCCGAGGATGGCAGTATTTTTGAGGAGTGGGCCGACATGGCCCGGGGCGAGATGAACTGAAATCGTTACTGGCACAAGCGTGACGAGAAGAGCCAAAGCTGACAGTCGCGTCAGATAACAACCTAACGCGAAATCCCCCGATCATCTGGTCAATGCAGATTTTGATGCATCTGGAATTGGCACCTTTGAAAAAGTCTGCTTTTCGCAGGGTCGGTTGGAAGTGATCGGCGCAAGGTCAAAATGACGTGATTGTGAGGGGCTTCGGATGCCGGCCCACCGTGACGGCGCTACGGACTCCAGGGCTGGCGTCCGAAACCCTTCACAACAGCGGAAGTCACGGGACGTCACTCCGGAAGTCCGGAGGTACGCTCGTAGAGCGGCTGACGAGATGGAACAGGAGCCGCCAGGTTGTGCGAAGGGAAGCCCCGCTCGTCGAGGCTGAACATGAACGGAAGCCGGGCCTTCTGTTCATGGTGAATTCAGTTTCGCCGGCTAACGTGATCTCACGGCCACCAGAGGTGGCCGGGTTTCCAGCTCCTGGACTGTTTCCAACTCCTAGACTGAAAGGACACCACATGCTCAAGAATATATCTGCTCCGGTTCTTGTTGCATCGCTCCTCGCTGGATCTGCAGCAATTGCTGCCGGTAGCGCCGTAGCTCACGATATCAAGTCTTCTGTGGACGCAAAGGCGCAGGCGACAGTAGACCAGCCGGTCGCGCTGAGTAACTCCGAGATGTCGGCCGCCAAGAAGGCCGCGAAGACGAAGAAGACCAAGAAGACAAAGAAAGAGATGTAGGTCCTCGCTTTGCGGGAGGTGCGCGATGACGCGGCTGAAGCGGCATCGCGCCACCGCGGCGGCGGAATTTGGCTGCGTGCCTAGCCCGGCATGAAGGCGTCGAATGCGGCCCAGAGCTGCGCGCGATAGCGGTCGTCTTCCTGCAGGATTTCGTGCCTCGCACCCGGAATCACGCGATGCGATGCCGCCGGAAGATGTTGGGCAAACTCCGCATTGGCTGGGGCCGATACGATGCGGTCGTTGCCTGCCGCGAGCATCAGCACCGGCTGGCGAATCCGGCCGGCAAACTCTGGCGGACGAAACTCGCCCATCGCCGCAAAGGCCGCGTCGAACCACGCCACGGTCGGCGACGCAATCCCGAGCGTTGGATCGGCCTCCAGGATAGCCGCGCCGCACCGTTTCGAAATATTTTTCGATGCATTCGCCGCGCCCGGCGAAGACGAACAGGGCGCCGGGTCACCAAGCGCCATGTCATCGGCCGCCGCATCTAGATGATCCCGCCTCCGCGCAGCGCGGCGATCGCATCCGAATCATAGCCGATATCGGCGAGCACGTGATCGGTGTGCTCGCCGAGCGTCGGCGGCCGCGACACGATTTCGCCCGGGGTCTCCGACAGCCGCACCGCGGCGCGCGCCGTCGGTGCAGGGTTCGGCAAGCCCGGATAGTCGACATCCTGCATGAAGCCGGTGGCGCGGATGTGCGGATGTTCCAGCGCCTGTTGCGGGCTCAGGACAGGCCCTGCCGGAATCATCGCTTGGCCCAGCGTATCGACCGCTTCCTGTGTGGTGCGCTCGGCGCACCAGCGCGCCATTCGCTGGCTGATGATCGGGCCGTTGTCGCCGCGCTTGAGATCGTCGGCGAAACGCGGGTCGTTCAGCCAGTGGTCCGCCTCGCCCATCAATCTGGCCCAGCGGATGAACAGCGGCTGGCCGGTGACCTGGCACAGCACCCAGCCGTCCTTGGTGCGATAGATATCGGCGGGTGCCGCGGTCTGGCCGAGATTGCCGGTCGGGACACGGTTGGCTGATATCACCGCCTGCTCGATCAGCGTTGCGTTGGTGAAGGAGAGCGCGGTCGCCAGCAGCGCGCCCTCGACGATCTGCCCGCGCCCGGATTTGCCGCGCTCGATCAGGGCGGCGAGCGTGCCGAACGCGCAATGCAGCGCGGTGCCGAAATCGACCCAGTTCACCGCGGCCCGGTACGGCGGATCGCCCTTGCCCGTCATATACACCGCACCCGACATCACTTGGCCAACGCCATCGAAGCCGACGCGGTCCGACCACGGTCCCGGCCCGCCGAAAGCGGTTGCCGTGGTCAGGATGATGTCCGGCTTGATCGCTTTCAACGATTCATAGTCGAGCTTCATCGCCCGCAGCGTCTGCGGCGGCAGATTGGCGACGACGACATCGGCGGTCGCGACCAGCCGGCGCATCACCTCCTGCCCTTCCGGCTTCATCGGATCGAGCGTGATGCATTTCTTGTTGCGGTTGACCTGCAGGAACAGCGCGCCCTCGCCGCCTTCGCCCACGGGTGCGACAAAGCGATCCTCGCTGCCGTCGCGTTTCTCGACGCGAATGACTTCCGCACCGAATTCGGCCAGCAAGGTCGCGCAATATGGCCCCGCGATATAACGCCCGAAATCGAGGACGCGGACGCCCTCCAGAACTCCCCCCATCGATCTTTCCCTTGTTCTTGCCGCTCGATTGTGCCGAGTTGATGAATGAATTGGACGGCCATACAATCACTGATCCCCTTCGAATGGAACATCCAGAATGACCCCGACTGCACAACGGCCCTATCGCGGTGTTTTCCCCGTCGCTCCGACCATTTTCGACGACCGCGGCGAGCTCGATCTCGCCGGGCAACGCCGCTGTATCGACTTCATGATCGACGCCGGCTCCAATGGCCTCTGCATCCTGGCCAATTTCTCCGAGCAGTTCGTGCTGACCGATGCCGAGCGTGAACAGGTGATGCACGCAGTGCTGGAGCATGTCGCCGGCCGGGTGCCCGTGATCGTGACGACGACGCATTTCGGCTCGCGCATCTGCGCCGAGCGCAGCCGCCAGGCCCAGGACGCGGGGGCGGCCATGGTGATGATCATGCCACCGTATCACGGCGCCACGTTCCGCGTGCCGGAAAAGGCCATTTTCGACTTCTATCGCACCGTGTCTGACGCCATCGATATCCCGGTCATGATCCAGGATGCGCCGGTTGCCGGGACGCCGCTTTCGGTCGACTTGCTGGCGCGCATGGCGCGGGAAATTCCGAACATCCGCTATTTCAAGATCGAGGTGCCGATGGCGGCAGCGAAGCTGCGCGACCTCATCGCCGCCGGCGGCGACAACATCGAAGGGCCCTGGGACGGCGAGGAAGCCATTACGCTGATGGCCGATCTCGATGCCGGCGCGACCGGCGCGATGACGGGCGGCGGCTATCCCGATGGCATAAGGCAAATCGTCGATCCGTATCTGGCGGGGCGCCGGGAAGAAGCGATGGCGTCCTATGCGCGCTGGCTGCCGCTGATCAATTACGAAAACCGCCAGTGCGGCTTGCAGGCTGCGAAGATCCTGATGAAGGAAGGCGGCGTGATCGGCTCGGACGCGGTTCGTCACCCCCTGCAAAGGGTTCACCCGGCGGCGCGCGCGGGCCTCATTGAAATCGCCCGCCAGTTCGATCCCGTGGTGTTGCGCTGGGGACGGTGATATCGCCATGACGGCTAGACGCAAAAGCTCTCGGTAACGGAACCTTCGTTTCGGTCAAACGTAAAAGTCAGGGAGGACTGACATGACCGAACAACAGACCTTTGCCTTGCTGCTCGGCGAGGCGGCGATGGCCGTTTGGGGCGATATGCCGCGCGACATTCAAGAAGCGCTATTCGAGACCGCGATGCGCGAGCGGGAAGACCTGCGCCACGGCCTCGCCTGTCTGCTGCATGAGCGGCACCCCAGAACGCAGCATCCGGCCAGGCCTTAACTGGCCAAGCCCGCCTGATGCCGGCGCTCTATTCCGGAAACCCGACATCCGCGATTACAGGGAGGTGGTCCGAATAGGCACGGGCCTTGCGATCGGTCCAGGCGGCACGGATCGTCAGATCGCGCGAGGCATAGATGCGATCGAGCCGCATCATCGGCAACCGGGCGGGGAACGTCCGCAACCGGGTTCGGACCGGGCAAATCCGCGCCAGCACGCCCCTCACCGACTTCACCCAGAACCAGTCATTGAAATCGCCGAGCACGAGCGTCCGCGTTGGCTGCACCAGGTCCGCCAGGGCATGCGCCTGGGCGTGCCTTTCATGGATGCTCAGGCCGAGGTGGGTGGCAATGACCGTTACCTCGCCGTGATCAGACAAGATGCGTGCGGTAATGGCCCTGCGCGGCTCGCGCTCCTGATACGAGACGTCGGAAATTTTCGGCGCCTCGGCGAACGGCCAGCGGCTCAACAGCACCTGTCCGTAATCGCCGTCCTCGGTGACGATCGATCTTGCATCGACGCTGTGGTCGCCGACGGCTTTCGCCAGCAGGGCAAAGGGATCATCGGTTCTTCCGCGCGAATCGACCTCCTGCAGCGCCACGACGTCGGGCGACCAGTGGCGGATCACGGAGCAAACGCCGTCCAGATCGAAACCCGGATTGAGGTGGAAGATGCCATGAACATTCCACGTCATGATGCGAAGCGCAGCCGTCACGTTCTTCGTCCCGCCATCCACGTCACCAAAAACTGCACGCCGAGGCAGAGCGCGATCCAGGCCAGGATCGCCAGCGCCAGCAGCACCGCATTCGTCCACGAGGCGTTTCTGGCGAGATCGGCGATCTGCGCGCCGAGCGCGGCCATGACCGCGATGCCCGGCGCCATGCCCAGCACGGTGCCGAGCAGAAAGTCGCGCAGGCTCAGCTTGCTGGCGCCCGCCACCACGTTCACGATCGAGAACGGCGCGATCGGCACCATCCGGATCATCGCGACTGCAACAATCCCCTGGCCGATGATGCGGCCCTGAACCCGCGCGGCCCGCCGCCCGAGCAGCCGCTGCAGCCGAGCCTGGCCCAGCACGCGGCCGATCGAAAACAGCGTGAGTGCGCTGAGCAGCACGCCGGCACCGGCGCTGAAGAAACCTATCCACGGCCCCAGTGCCGCCGACGTCGCCGCGATCAATACCAGCACCGGAAACACCACCAGCCCGCCGACGACGAAGGCGGCAATCGCGAATAGCGGCGCGAATTGCGAGCGCGCGGGTTGCGAAATGACCGAGGAGACGAAGCCGACATCAGCGAAATCGCGCAGCGACGTGTACTGCCAGGCCAGCGCGAGGCCGGCGAGCGCCGCGGCGAGGCCGGATACCGCCAGAATGGTTCTTGCCGTCCACATGCGATTGGCGGCGCGGTCGAGGTGAAGCGGCTCTCGGGGATCGGCGACCGGTTGCACCATGGTTGCCATGCTGCCGGCCGTCGCGGCCGGGTCGATCGGCTGCAACGATTTCGCGCCGCCGGCGTCCGGCAGGCGGTCGAGAAATCCAAACAGATCGGCTTCGTTGCTTTCGATCTCCCGCTCATCGATGCCGCAGAAATGCCCGATCAGGCTGCGGCGAAGCCGGGCGATATAGTCCCGATGCGTACCGCACGTCGCCTCGAAAGCGAGATCGCATTCAGCGTCGGCGCCCATCGAGCGATTGTTGAGGTTGGCCGAACCCACGCGCAGGATGCGATCGTCGACGATCATCACTTTGCTATGCACCATGACCGCGGCGGCCTGGTGCGCATCCCGCGTCGATGGATAGAGAAAGCGAATCCGGTCCATGACGCCTGCCGCCACGAATTGGGCGATGAATCCGCCGCGGCCGCTCTGCATGGCCTGCGATTCGAACCAGGACGAATGCATCTTCGGCGTGACGATCAGCACGCGAAGCTGTGGCACGTCCAGCATCCGCTGCGCCAACAGGCGCGCGATGTCGGTGGCGCTGGTGAACTGGTTCTCGATATAGATGAGGCGATCGGCCGCATTGATGGAGGCCTCGAACAGACGCGCGACCTCGTTCACGCCGGCTTCGCTCGCGGTGGCGATCTCGGTCCGCGCGATGCCCACCGTCATTCCCCGGCATTGCACCGGCACCGAGGCCGGCCAGCGCTCGTCCCCGACGGACACGGCTGTTTCCACCGTGCAGCCGGCGGCGCGCCACCTGTTCTCGGCCAATTCCGTCAGGCTGACCGCGGCTTCACCATCCACCATGCATTGCACGTCGTGAAACGGCAGATAGGGCTTGCCGTCGGGATCGGTGCGGAGCGGATGATGGGCTTCGTGGGCGCTGGTGTCCCAGCGCCGTATCGTGAGGTCGAGGCCGCCGACGAACGCAAGCGCGCCGTCAATGACGACGATCTTCTGGTGCTGCGCCGACCCCAGAGGAAGGCTGGAGTCGAAACAGAAACGAAGCCGGTCCGGCGCTTCCGACCTGAATTTGGCGACCGAATTCCACTCCCGCTCCGCCGCGTAGAGCGCCGGAAAATTCCAGCTCAGGATGTTGATCCGCAGCTCGGACTTCTCCTTCAGCAGGGCTTTCAGAAACGCGCCGAGCTCTGGCGGATAACCATCGTCGGCCTGCCCCGAGGGCCCGACGAACCGGGTCTGGCTGTGGATGTCCCAGCCGATGATGTACACCTGGCCCGTCGCGAGCAGCAGCGCTTCCCGCAAAGCGGCGAAATACGCGGCTGCGTCATTGAGGATTGCCAGCCGCCCTGCCTTGCACCTTCTCCAGACGGTTTTGCCCGGGATGAGGATGGATGAGCTTTGCAGCAGGCGGCACCTCGGCAAGACATGAAAGATCAAGACTTGAAAGATCAAGGCTTGGATACGCGATCGCGAAACGCACGTTCGCCCGACGAGAGATCAACGTCTTGCGGCCAAGACGGTTCCGGCGAGCCCGGGTGGGAGAATTCCTATTCCTCGCCCACGGGCTCGATGTAGGTGCTGTGCAGCGATGTCGGCGACTTGAAGCCGTCGAACATGACGCGGACGGTGCTGCGATAGCGGCCTGAACCGATGATGACCCCCTCCCGGCCGGCGAGATTCGGGCATCGCGTCGCCCCGAGCGCGCTCATCCTGACGCGCGTCCGTTCAGGCAGCGGAGGCTGTTGATCAGGCGGCTCTTTATGAGATCGCCTCCTCGGACCAAGCGCCTTTGCGGGGTTCATCTAGGCGCCCGGCAAGGACGTGAGCATGGCGCCCTCCTTCCCACCGCGTGCCTGCCAACGGGACAATTCCGGCACATCAGCCCTACGCCGAGGCCGAGTGTAGGCTGGCGGTCGGCCGGTCCGGCGTGGGCCGCCAATCGCGCCACTTCCGGACCGACGGGGCGCTCGCCGGCTCGATCGCGGCCAACAGCGCGGCGTTGACTTCCGCCATCCGCCCGAGCTTGGCCATGCACCTGGCAGCCGCGACGAATCCGTCCGCCTGATCCGGTTGCAGCCGCATGTATTCGAGGTGCTGGCGCAATGCTTCCTCGTGTTGACCGAGGCTCTCGCAAACCTGGCCCAGACACTGCCACGCCTTGGCGGCGTCGGGCCGAACCGTCGTCAGGATCCGGAACAGCCGCTTGGCCGCGGCGAAGTCACTCTTCGCCGCCAGCAACTGGCCGAGCCGGTGCAACGTGTCGGCGTGCTTCGGATCGACCTCCAAAATGCGGCGGTAGCCGATCTCCGCATCGGCGGTCCGTCCCTTGCGGTGAAGTTCGGTCGCCTGTTGCAGCAGATCAGGGATGCACCTGGCATCGATCCGGCCGCCCAGATTCCTGCCGTTCCTGGTTTCCAGAACGATGGAGTGGATCCTGCGCTCCTTGCAACCGAACGAATATTTGTACGGCTCGTTGCCGCGCAGGAAATCGTACTCGACAAAACCGCGCTCGATGGCGTCGCGAATGCTGTAGGCATGCAGGATCATGCCCGCGGGCGGTCCCTCGAACGTCTCGTCGCGTCCGGTCATGTAAAACGAGAAAGTCCGCTTGCGCGGCTCCACCAGCGTCGCCAGCGCCGCAACCGGCCGGTCGCCATGCCAGAAAGTCGGCAGGTACAGCAGACCGGACTGGAAACTGCGCGTCAGCATGGTGCCGTTGGAGCGGATCAGGCTGTCCATCCGGTCAGCTTTACGGGCACGCCATTTCGTATCCCAGAATCCCAGCAGGGTCTTGAGGTCCCGGTCGAACGTCTCTGATGTGGCGACGGTTATGCGATATTCACTGGGCGCTTCGACCTGCTTCAGCAGCCGCCGGATCTTCTGCCGCGTATTGGTGCTGAGCGCGTCGAGATAGCTGTTCCAGTCGTTCGGCAGCGCGGCGTAGGGGCAGAGGCTGTTGTCGATCCCGTCGACCTTGATAACCTTGTCGACTGTGGTCGAGGTGAAACTTGCCTTCGGGAAGCAGGCGGTCAGCAGCCGCCAGCGCCGCTCGGATATTCTGACATTGTCGAGATGGAGACGCGCCCAGTTCATCTGCCTGACGGTGCGGGCAAAGGCGGGAATGACCTTGTGCTCCGCCTCTGGCCTGCAGACGATGCCGGTGTAGTCGGCGCCGAAATTGCCCGCCATCCTGACGTCGCCGTAAACCTCGGATTTCTCGATCGTGGTCTGCAGCCGCAACGGAAGGAATGCGACGTACGGCAGGTCGGCGGCGTCCCGCTCTTTCGCCGCCAGGATGAACCAGGGTCCGGGGATGCAGGACAGCCAGCCGTTGAGCCATTTCCATGACAGGAAAATCTGCGCCTCGTCGTCCGCATCGTAGACGGCGTTCCAATTGTCCTCGAGCTTGGCCAGCGACGGCAAGGTTTCGATGATGTCGATATGCACGGCGGACACCTTTCCTCGTGTTGACTGCTGCTAGCGTTCGCGGAATGCGCGCATCATGCTGTCGTGGATCGGCCTGACGATGTACTGGAAGAACGTCCGTTCCGCCGTCTTGATATAGACCTCGGCCGGCATGCCGGGGGTGGGACTGAAGCCCGGAATATTCCTGCTCTCCTCGCTGTTGAGCTTGACGCGCACGATATAGATGTCGGTCGGCCCGACCTGCTGGGACTTCTTCTCGTCCGCTAGCGTGTCGGCCGACAGGTAAATGACGTCGCCGGTGACCATCGGCGTGATGCGCTGGTTCAGCGCCGTCAGCCGCACCATTGCCGTCTGTCCCTGTTTGACGCTGTCAATGTCCTGCGGCCGCAATCGCGCCTCGATGATCAGCTCGTCCTTTAGCGGCAGAAGCTCCATGATGTTCTTGCCGGCCTCGACCACGCCGCCGCGCGTATGATAGCGGAGCTTCACCACCACGCCGCTCACCGGCGCGGTGATGCGGACGCGATCGAGGATGCCCTTGGCGCTCAGCATCCGCTCGCGGACGTCAGCCAGTTCGCCGCGGATTTCGTGCATCTGCTCGACCGCGGTCTTGATCGCGGTCTTGCGCACGCCATTGATCTGCTCGAGCGCGCGGGCGATACGTTCCTTGGCATCGCCGATGTCGCCCATGATACGGCCGACCTCGCCTTCCAGATTGGCCTTCGACCGCTGCAGCACCATCAGTTCCGGCTTGCGCACCAGCCCTTGCTGCACCAGCTTGTCCTTGGTCACGATTTCCTCGTCGAGCAGGACGATCTGACGGTGGGCGGCGTCGAGTTGCACCCGGGATCCCCGGATTCGCTCCTCCAGCGCGTTGATGCTCTCCTGGATGCTCTTGACGTCGCTGTTGAGGTTGTTGCGGCGCGCCGTGAACGTCATCTGCTGGCTGTCCACGATTTCCTTCACCTCGGGCGAGCTGGCCAGCCATTGGAGGATCTCGGGCGGCAGGGTGATCTCTTTGTCCTCCCTCATCTCGGCCTGCAGCCTCGCGTCGATGGCCGTCAGGCGGATGCGCCGCAGGAACAGCCGCTGCAGCTCCGCGCGCGCTGCGGTGTCGTCAAGCTCGAGCAGCGCTTGCCCGGCTTCCACCGTGTCGCCTTCGCGGACGTAGATTTCGCGGATCATTCCGCCTTCGAGATGCTGGATGATCTTGTTCTGTCCGGTAACCACGAACACACCGGAGGCGACCACGGCGCCGGCGATCGGCGCCATGTTGCCCCAGACACCGAACCCCATCGTTACCACCGCCATGATCAGCGCACCGGCAACGGTTGGCAGTTTGGTCGATCGCGGCAGCGTGTCGTACCAGGTACCTTCTGATTCCGCGGAGCGGTCCGCAATCTTCCTGTTGGCCATCGCGTAACCTCGTTGCTGTCAAACCCCGGCCGACGCCCTCGATCAATTCAACGAAGGCGGATCGCCCGGCCCGGTCGGGATGTTGTTCGGCTTGCGTCCCGTGATCATCGGAATGATCTCGTCGCGGCTGCCGAAAGCCTGCACCGCGCCCTGATGCAGGATCATGATCTTGTCGACGCTCATCAGCAGCGCCGCGCGCTGGGTGATCGTCACCACCGTGATCTGCTTTTCCTTGGCGCGAACCAGCGCCTTGGCCAGCGCCCGCTCGCCATTGGCGTCCAGATTCGAATTCGGCTCGTCGAGCACGATCAGGCGCGGGTTGCCGTAGAACGCGCGCGCCAGCCCGATGCGCTGCCGCTGGCCGCCCGACAGCGGACTGCCGTCCATGCCGACGATGGTCTCGTAGCCCTGGGCGAAGCTCGAGATCATCTCATGCACATCGGCGGTCTCGGCGGCGTCGAACACATCCTCGTCGCGCGCATCGTCACGCATCCGGCCGATGTTGGCCTTGATCGATGCCGGGAACAATTGCACGTCCTGCGGCAGGTAGCCGACGCTCTCGCCGAACTGGCGTGGATCCCAGTTGCGCAGATCCATCATGTCGAGCCTGACGCTGCCGGCGGTCGGGATGATGGATCCGACCAGCATGCGCGCCAGCATGGTTTTCCCGGTGCCGGAATCTCCCACGATGGCAAGCGATTCCCCGGGTTTCAGTTGAAAACTGATTCCGTTCAGGATCACCTTCTTGTTCGGCGGCGGCACGTAGAGAATGCGCTCGACGTTGAGGTAGCCGGCGGGACGGGGCAGACGGAGCCGCTCCAGGTTGAGCGGTGAATTCAGCAGCAGCGCCCTGATGCGGGCGTAGGCCGAACGCGCCTGCACGAAGCTGCGCCAGCCTTCGATGGTGCCCTCCAGCGGCGCCAATGCGCGGCTCGCCACGATCGAGGCGGCGATGACCATACCGCTGGTGATATGGGCTTCCAGCGCCAGCCATGCGCCCCAGCCCAGGATGGCGATCTGGGTGCACAGCCGCAGGAACTTCGACAACCCCGTCATCAGGATGTTGAGATCCTGTCCGATCACCTGCGCCTTCAGCGACTCCACGGTTTCGCGGCCCCATACCTGGACGCCTTCCGGAATCATGCCCATCGCATTGATGACCTGGGCATTGCGGGCCATCGATTCCGCCTGCAGGTTTGCCCTGGCGCCATAATTGTTGGCCTGGTTGAACGGGACTGCAGTGACCCGCTGGTTCAGCAGTGCCACGATGACCAGCCCGACGCCCGATCCCAGCACGATGAATCCGAGATGCGGATGGATCAAAAACACCACGGCAAAATAGACCGGCGCGACCGGCGTATCGAACATCGTCAGCAATACCGGACCGGTAATGAACGCGCGGAGGTGCTGCAGGTCGGCCAGCGTCTGGAATTCGCGGCTCGATCCGCCCTGCGCGGCCTTGGCGGCAGCGCTGAGGACGGGTCCGCCCAGTCGGGCCTCGGTTTCGACCGCAACCCGCATCAGGATGATGCGGCGCATCATGTCCATCAGCACATGCGCCCCGATCGCGATGATCACGATGATGGTCAGCATCACCAGCGTATCCGTGCTGCGGCTGGTCAGCACGCGATCGGACATGTTGAACAGGTAGATCGGAATGGCGAGTACCAGCAGGTTGACCGCCACCGAGAACATCCCCACGGTCACCAGGTTGCGGCGGGCATTCGCAAGACCGGCACCGAGCACGTCCCTGAATTCATTGTCGCTGGAACGCTTATGCAGCGGCGGCGAGTTACCACCACCGCCACCTCCACCACCGCCGCGGCCGCCTGAAGAGCCGCCACCGTCCTTGCGGCCTCCCGTGCGCAACGGGGGAGCCGGGACCGCCTGCTCGATCACGACGGTGGATCCCGGCGGCGGGGTTTTGGCTTCCGTTCTTGCTTCCGTTTTGGCTTCAGTCTTCGTTTCAGTCTTTGTTTCAGTCTTCGCTTCGGTCTTGGCTTCCGTTTTGACCTCAGTCCTGGCCGCCTCCGGCCGGGATGGCCCGACCGATGGCAACTCCGCGGTCCTGGCTTCCGCCAGACGATCCTTCTCATCGGCAAATTTGACGTGCGGATCTTCGGTGCGCGAATGCGGCGGATCAAACCACGGGCGGAGTGGAATTATCTTGGCTGTGCTCGCCGTTGCTTCGTCATGCTGACTTAGGCGCCCACTCGCGGCGCCGCCTGGACGATCATCCCAGCCCCACATTTGAAAACTCTCCTGCAACTATAATGAACAAAACACCTGCTCTTGCCGCTAATGCAGCACGCTTGCCATCGGGTCTGACTGCACCGAATTGGCAATCACTGCCGGCGGCGGGCTCGCCGTCTCCTGAGGGTGGTCGTCGACGAAAGCAATGAGTTCGGTCACCAGGGTGTTGGTATCGGCGTTGACGGCATTGGACTCCGCCGGCACCAGATCGGCCTGCACCAGAATGGAATCGGTGTAGATCTCGCCCCTGACGTAGGTCGCATCAGGGTTGACGTCGACGATCGCAGCATCGTTGGTAAGTTCGTTGCCCCCGGTGGTGACCGACTGCGTCACCGCGCCGTCGGGATCAAGCGCCATCAGGTCGGCCAGGGGCTGGTTCTGAAGCTGATACATCACGTCGACGTCGGAGGTGATGTTGGTCTGCCAGATCGCATTGATGTCATAATGGTCGCCGGTGATGTAGAGGACCTTCAGGGGACCGCCATGGCCGATGAGGGCGCCGGCCAGTTCGGGATCGAGTGACGTCAAGCCGGCGGCCAGCAGGCTTTCGATCAGCTCGAGGTTTGCGGGCAGTTCGTCAAAGGTATCGCCGCCATAGTTTGCAACCGCGGCTTCGTTCAACAGGCTGTTGTCACCCGAATTCGCGGACTGAGACGGATCGGCGCCGTCGGCCGCCATCTTGATCTTGTCGTTGTCCAGCAAGATGTTGTTTTGAAAGATGACGTTCAGGCCGTGATAGCCGCCCTTGATGATGATCAGGTCGTATTCAATGCTGCCGTCAAGGATCTGAGCCAGATTGCCCTGGGTATTGTAGCCGCCGACGAGGTTGTAGTGGGAACTGCTGCTGACCTGCGTTGCCACGTCGTTGTCGGAAAGATAATTGACCTGAGCCACCGCGTGAACGCTGTAGAAGTCGCCGTCGACCACATCGACGGTCCAGTTCGTGCCAGCAAATTGGGCCTGGAAGCCGGCGTAGATGCTGGGGTTCTGGAGAAAATCCGCGATGTTGGTCGCGACGTTCTGATCGCTGGTTGATGTTGACTCGTGGTCCCCGCCCGATACGCGGACCCGGTCATCGTCCATAATGGTATTGGTCTGGAAGATGGCATTGGTCTTGAAGTAGTCTCCCATCACCACCATGGCGCGGGCGGACTCGCCGAGATCGACGAGCAGCGCTGCGTTGATGCTGAAGTTGCCGCCCAACGAGGCCCACTGGCCGATCCCGTCTCCGGTGTCCGGCAATTCCGGCGGCTCGGCCGGCGGCGTCGTTTCAGACGGCCGCTCCTGCAGCTCGCCGTTGACATAGTAGCCAGGGGTTACCGAGTGCGCATCCGGCTCGCCGCCGCCGTCGGCCCAGGCCGCATCGTGGGCGACCAGGAAATCTGTAGTGCCGGCATCGGTCTGCGGCATCTGCCAGTCGACGGGAATCGCCGCGTTCGCATCTGCCGCCAACTCCTCGATAGTGGCCATCGCATCGCTGTGGAGGCGCTCGATCAGAGGCTCAACCACGGCCAGGGCATTCGCCGGCAGATTGACGTCGTCATCAAGCATGAAGTTGTATTGATGAACCGTCAGTTGGGTCTCAGGGCCACCATCCTCGTATTTCACCTTGACGTGGTGGTCGGCGCTGCCTCCGCCGCCGCCGCCCGGCGGTTTCGGCAGCGGGATGCTCGGCGCCGACGAACGCGGAAAGAAATCGAAATCGTCGTCCTGTGGACCATGGAGCAGCTTCAGCGGGCGTCCGCGAATGAAATGGATCGGATCGTCCGGCAGCAGCTCCGGCACCGGGCCTGCCGCGGTTTCCATATCGTCAGGCACGAAGCGATAATCGTAATTCGGCCGCAGCGTTGTGTAGTCGCCCGACGGACGAGGCGCGAGACTCTCATCGTACTCCATGCGGTCGCGGGCGATGTCATGGAAGATCTGCAAATATCCTGCGAAGTGGGAAATGATTTCGACGAAGCTCGCCGACGCCATGGGAACCTCCCGTCGCCGAAGGCCGTGAAGGCCGCGGTACGGCCCTCAGTCCTTGTCGGCAACTGCAGCGACTGAAATGAAATGACCGGGAAAAAAATCCGCGCGGCTGCCGCCGCGCGGATCGAACGCAAAGCTAGCCTATGTCGTTATCGGTCAGACCGTCACCGGCAGCCTGAATGGTGATGCTGTTGAACTGGATGTTCGCACCCTGCGTGATGTTCTGGTCGAATGCAGACTGGTTGAGGACTGCATCGGCGCTGGAAGACACATCGGCGCGCGTACCAATATCTCCGGCGTCGATCCTGGACGTCCCGCCCTCGATCTTGGCATCCATGTCGAAGCTGGCGCCCGGCTCACACCACGATCCACCGTTGCCGCCATGGTAGGTGGCAGACGAGCTGTTGGTGTCTTGATCGACCAGGTTGTTGACCTGATCAATATTGAACTGGTTGCCGTCGTTCATCTTCTGGTCGACCACGTCGGGCATGACCACAGACCCGGCCGTGGTGAAGTTGTAGAGATCGATGACCGGGCTGCTCAGCCCGCTTGTGTCCACATCGACATCCACGTCGACATCAACGTCTACCTTGCTCTCGACGGTGTTTTCGATCTTGTTTTCGATGTTGTTGTCGATCTTGTTGTCGACCTTGTTATCGACATCGTTGTCGAGATCGTTGTCTACCTTGTTGTCGAGCTTGTTGTCGACGGTATTCTCGTTCTTGTTCTCGTTCTCATTCTTGTTGTCATTGTCGTTGTCGTTGTCATTCTCGTTCTCGCTCTTGGAGTCCAGCGACTGAACGGCGAACTGCAATTGGCCCTGACCCTGGCCCTGGCCCTGACCTTGGCCCTGCAACTGAGCCTGGAGATTGGCTTGCGCCTGCAACTGGTCTTGCTTCTGGTCCTGGTCTTGATCCTGGTCGTTCTTGGGATCCCACTTCGGCTTTGGCTTACTCATGACGTGCTCCTGAGGTTGGAGCATCGCGGGCGGAACGAGATCGCTGATCTTCTAAGTCTGCGGTCTTCGAAGCGCGGCGGTGCTCTTTACGTCGGTTCTTCCGACTGCCGGCACTTCGCCTTATTGCGGATGCCGGCGTGGTCAGAATGCCGCCATACGTTCGCCAACAACATGCACGCATTAGATGCATCGCTGTATCTTGCGATATCAACCATCGAAACGGTTGCTGCTTCGACAGAGTCAGTTTGTGAATGAACAGAAGCGGGACGAGGCAGGATTGCTCGTCATGCGCGGCCTGGTTCAAGCCGCATCAACGGACACGCTTTGTGGCTGCAGATTGCCGCAGACATGCGCTTCAAGGCGCGGCAGCAGATCCCATATCTCCCGATTGATCTTCGTCATTTCATGGGTTGTCCGCACCATCTCCTGCAGACGGCCTTCGTCCAGCGCCTTTATCTCTCCGAACCTCAGGCTCGACCTTGTTTCCATCAATCGCATCGACTGGGTGTGGGTGATGGCGCCTGTGGAATCGAAGATGAACATGCAATGGTTCAGTTCATTGCGAACCTTGGTGGACTCGGAAAACCGTTCGATAAGGGCGGTCAGATTTTTCGACAGAGCCTTGTCGATAACCCTGATCTTCGCCAGTCGCTGTATCAGATCGAGTCTCGCGCGGGTGGTGTTCAGCGTCGCGAACACGACTGCGGCGGAAGCCTCGTCGGTGCGCAGAAGAATCATCAGCACGTAGATGAAAAGGCTTTCGTTGTTCGACCAACTGCAGATCAGGTTCCCCATCAGAGCGAGAACGAATGTGCGGCGATCCGCCGAGGCGGGAGCCGCGGCGGCGAGCATGTCGAAGTCCGGCTTTGGGGGTAACTTGCTGGCAAACATTGCAATGTGTCCGCAGGTACAGGCCGACAATATTTATTTTGATCGTACCGGCTTCGTCGCAAAAGACGTACATATCGAAAGATATACTAGCGAAGGTCGGGGCGCTTTTCTGCAACCACCACAAGAAAATGTCGCTTTCTTGCTGCTATCTTGCTGCGGTTCCCTTGTTCCCGCCGACTTCTTGTCACACTCACGTTTCTTTACATGCCATTTGAAGCTCCTTGGCATTCCGTATGAACAAGAGTAAACTTTTATGCACAATTAAGATGCTAAGTGATCTATTTCACAACGACCCAGAAGAGTCGGAAGCAATCTATCGATAGTCATACGACGTAATGTAAGGGGCGCGTTATGTCAGTCCCATTTAAGAAGACGGTTTTCCTTGTCGACGCGATGGCCTTCAGACGAGCTCGCGCAGAGAGCTTCCTGAATCCGTGGGCCCGGAACGAAAGCGTCGAACTGATTTCGCTCGATCCCGACGAAGCCCATACAAAGCTCGTCGAGCGCGCTGTATGCGACATGCTGATTTACAGTGTCGGCGCTCCATCTCCCCACGAGGTGTTCACCGAGATACAGGTGTTACATACCCTTCGCCGGGACGCGGCGCTCGCCATCGTCTCCGACGATGAAAATCCCGCGACCGTTCTCGCCGCGATCCGTTGCGGGGCCCAAGGCTATTTCAGCAATTCCATGGCACCCGAGCTTGCGTTGCAGGCCCTTTCGTTCGTGCTTCACGGCGGCACTTATTTTCCGCCAACCGCCATCCTGGCCAGCCAGGCCTTCAGCGCGCCGGCGCCCATCGAATTCAGACAACCCGACCTTTCCCCGGAGCTGCCGCTTCCGAGACCTGAACAACAGACGCAAGCGCCGCCCCTCGGACCGGAGGACGGCCCTTACGAGCAGCAAGGCCTCCTTTTCGACGACAAGATGCCTAGCCTGCAGCGCGACCATGGCTTCAACGGCGCGCGGAACGCACCCGAGTTTACCGAGCGGCAGTACGCCGTTCTCGTTTGTCTCTGCCAAGGCGACCCCAACAAGATAATCGGTCGCAAGCTCGGCATGACCGAAACGACCGTGAAAGTCCATGTCCGCGAAATCATGCGCAAGCTGGGCGTAAGCAACCGGACCCAGGTCGCGATCGCCGCGGCGCACGTCTGCCTGGACAATCCCATTGCACTGGTTCCCGCGGATTCACCCATGGCGATCAAGCCGTCGATATCTCATTAGCGATGAATTTTCGGCACTGCGTCCCAAGCGCCATGGCGCCATCCTTGCGGAAATGAATCAGCACCCGGTCGGTTCCACAATGAGCACGTTCGAGTAGGCCCCAGATCATTGGTACTAATCCTTCCGACATAGCTCCACGAAACAACGAGTGCCGAAGCGGCTTTCGAATTCCCTTCGTTCTTGCGTCAGCGCTCCTGCCAGAATTTGCGGTAAGGACGTAGCTCAGAAGGAAAGGGGGCCGGCCTCCCCGACGCGCAGCCGACGGCGCGCCTGCGGCAATCGATCGGCACAAGCAGGCCAGCGCGAAGGGTCTCAGTCGACGTCGCACCCGATCGACTACGCGAAGGCGCCAGCCGGTTCTATTTTTCTCCCTCCGGCGGTTCCGTCAGGCAGCGCCCGTTTGCGGAATGCGGCAGCATCCCATTGCAACCCCAACATATATGATTATCGTCATATAATAAACCCGCGACCGAACAGGAGATCCCGTGATGTCCGCAAACCCCGATCCCGTCGTCATCCTTTCCGCCGTCCGCACGCCGCTTGGCCGGTTCATGGGCGACTTGTCGCCCTTCAGTGCACACAAGCTCGGGGCGCATGTGATCGGCGCCGCGCTGGAGAGCGGGCGAAACTCGCGCCGGAACGCATTGACGAGGTCTTCATGGGCAATGTGCTGCCGGCCAGACAGGGCCAGGCGCCGGCGCGACAGGCCGCGCGCGGCGCCGGGCTGCCGGATGCCACCGGCGCCACCACCGTCAACAAGGTCTGCGGCTCCGGAATGAAAGCCACCATGCTGGCGCACGACACCATCAACGCCGGCTCCGCCGCCATCGTGCTGTCCGGCGGCATGGAGAGCATGAGCAATGCGCCCTATCTGCTGGCCAAGGCCCGGAGTGGCTATCGCGCCGGCCATGACCGGATCATCGATCACATGATGATGGACGGGCTGGAAGACGCCTACGAGACCGGCCGCTCGATGGGCGACTTTGGCGAGGCCACCGCGGAGGCCTATCAGTTCACGCGCAAGGACCAGGATACTTATGCCATGGAGACGCTGACCCGCGCCCGCAAGGCGGTCGGGGATGGCGCGTTCAACGCCGAGATCGCGCCGATCACGCTGGCCGAGAAGGCCGGTCCGCGCGTCGTCGCCAATGATGAGCATCCGCTCAAGGTGGACCCTAGCAAGATTCCCGGATTGAAACCCGCGTTCCGCGCCAACGGCACCATCACGCCGGCCGCCTCCTCCGCGAATGCCGATGGCGCCGCGGCGCTCATTCTGGCCAAGCGCTCGCTCGCCGATCGCGGCGGGCTGCCGGTGCTCGCCGAAATCAAGGGCCACGCTACCCATAGCCAGGAACCGCAATGGTTCACCACCGCGCCAATCCCGGCGATCCGCAAGCTGCTCGACAAGGTCGGCTGGAGTGTCAGCGACGTTGACCTGTTTGAGATCAACGAAGCGTTCGCGGTGGTGGCGATGGCGGCGCAGAAAGATCTTGGCATCGCGCGCGAAAAACTCAACGTCAATGGCGGCGCCTGCGCGCTCGGGCATCCGATCGGCGCCACCGGCGCGCGATTGATCGTGACGCTGCTGCATGCGCTGGAAGCGCGCAACCTGAAACGCGGCGTCGCCGCGCTCTGCATCGGCGGCGGCGAAGCGACCGCCATCGCGGTCGAGCGCGTCACTCGCTGACAACTGGAATGACATGCGGGCGGCATGAACGGTATCGCTCGGCGCGAGCGCCAGAGAAAAGTGGCCGCGGCCTCGCGAGCTAGGCTCGCTTCGGGTGCAACGTCAAAACCGAGCGCATATTGGCCTGTACGCGCATTGCCTCCTCGATGGCGGCCACCAGCGCCGTCTGATCGAGCGGCTTGGAAATGCGCGGCAGATGAGGCTGCGTGGAGCCTGGAAGCTCGGCATATCCTGTGCAGAGCAGCACGGGCGTGCCGGGACGCTCGGCGGCCACTACCTCGGCAAGCTGAAGTCCGTTCATTCCCGGCATGGCGTAATCGGTCACCACGATGTCGATCTTCGGCATTCGGGGCAGCAGCCGGACTGCCTCCTCGCCAGAGCGCGCCTCGATTACGGCGTGGCCGAGATCATCGAGCATCGCAGCGATGCTGTCGAGAACAAGCAGGTCATCATCGACGACCAACACGGAGATCGGTCGACCGCTGCGGGATGCGGAGCGCGACGGCTCAGCAGCCGGATGGGGCACCGGCACCTTTTCGTCCTGACAGGCGGGCAGCCAGATCTCGGCCGTGGTCCCTTCGCCGATGCGGCTCTTCAGCCGCAGCACGCCTCCGGACTGTTCGGCTAGCCCTTTCACCATCGAGAGGCCGAGACCGGTTCCCTTGCCAACCCCCTTGGTCGTAAAGAACGGCTCCTGCGCATGCTTCAGCGTCTCCTCGTCCATGCCGCATCCGGTGTCGCTCACCGAGAGCGCGACGTATCGTCCCTCCGCAAGGCCGTCGATGGCAGGCTCTTCGCGTGCAGCGATGCTGATCACCCCGCCGCCCACCGCTATCGCATCCCGCGCATTGACGGCGAGATTGAGGATCGCGAGCTCCAGCTGGTTGGCATCGACCTTCACATTTGCGAGTTCGATCGGAAAACCGGTTTCGACCCGGATGCCCGGATCAAGCTTCAAGAGAGTTGCCATTCCGCGCACCAGCTCCGGGACATTCACGACGACGGGCTTGAGGTCCTGCTTGCGAGCGAACGCAAGCATGCGCTGGGTCAGCGAAGCACCCCGGAGGGCACCCTGGATCGCGTTGTCGAGGAGCCGGTGAATCCTGGGATCTTCCGGCTGGAGGCGCTTCTTCGCGAGTTCGAGGCTGCCCAGGATCACGGCGAGTATGTTGTTGAAGTCGTGGGCTACCCCGCCGGTAAGCTGTCCGACAGTCTCCATCTTCTGCGATACTGCGAGCGCGTCGCGCGTGCGCTCCAGCGCTTCCTGGGCTCGGCGGCGTTCCGTCACGTCCCGAACGATCTTGGCGAAGCCTATGGTCTCGCCCTGCTCGTTCCGCACCACCCGTATCGTCGTCTCGGCCCAGAAGCGGTTGCCGTCCTTGCGCACGCGCCAGCCTTCGCCTGTCGACTTGCCGTCCCGCTTTGCGTCCAGAAGCACGGCATCGGGAACTCCGGCGTCGCGCTCCTCGTCGGTGTGAAGGATGGCGTAGTGCATTCCAACGATCTCGTCGCCGTAGCCGATCAGCCGGCGCGCGCCGAGATTCCAGTTCGCCACCCGTCCCTCGGGGTCGAGCATGAAGATGGCATGATCGGCCACACCCTCCACCAGCAGCCGGAATCTCTCCTCGCTTCGCCTCAGCGCCTCGGCTTCGCGACCGGCTCGTTCCGCCGAGAACCGGTCGTACACGGCCGCAGCAAGTCCCATGATAAGGACGACAATCGTGGTACCAGCGATCAGAAACGCCAGCGGCGCTTGTCCCACCACGCCGTGTGCCGCGCGGCCAAGGACGGCACCCGCGGGAACGAAGGAGGAGCCCTGCATGGCGGCGTAGTGCATCCCGGAAATCGCCACGCCCATGACGGCTCCCGCCGATATGCGCTCGAGCACGCTCGTCATGTGAAAAGCGAGGCGCAGCGCTATGATGGACGCTCCGATCGCAATGGCGATGGAAAGCACGACCCAGACGGGATCGTAATGGATGGATGCCGCCATCCGCATGGCGCTCATGCCGGTGTAGTGCATGCCGGAAATCGCGAGCCCCATTCCAATGCCGGAAACGACGAGCGCGTTCGACCGCCGACTTACGACGACGAACGCGGCTGCCGCGACCAGGATGGGAATCGCAAGCGAGAGGAGCGTGAGGAGCGGATCGTAGGAGATATCAACGCCGGGCAGGCTAAAGGCCAGCATGGCCACGAAATGCATGGACCAGATGCCGCCGCCCATGGCGACTGCCGCAGCCCCGAGCCAGCCCAGGCTGGCGGAACCCGAAGCGGCCCGCATGCGAGTCGCGAGATCCAGCGCCGTATAGGAGGAAAGCGCGGCGATCAGGACCGACAGCGCGACAAGAACGGGGTCATGGGAGCCTGGGTGGTGATGCATTCCATTCGACGACGCGCTGAAAACATCTGAATAGCACCGTTTTTCCAACAGTGCATTGTTCCGGTGCCGAATAGTTGAAGAGGCCAGGTTCGGCGAAAAGCCTGGCCGGGCCAGGAGGGATCGCGCCCCGAATGGCGGAATCAAAATCCGCTTGGTTATTCAATGGCTTCAATGGGCATTTGAAAAAATGCCAAAAATGCCCCTGGTATCAAAAATGCCCCTGGTATTTTGATAGCTTGGCAGTCGTTTCCAAATAGAGAAGCAGCCCTCAGGATCAGTCTCGCAAGACCTGAGGCAACGGGCTGCGCGCGTGCCGATTCCGTTGACGGTCCGAACGCGAGGCTGGTCAACAACGCCGGCAGTCGGCCGCTTCGAGCCAGTGCCCGCTTTGATTGAGAACCGATAAGCGCATGCACGTCTCTTCGTACTCTCAATAAAACCGACAATCCTTTTGAGCAGATCTCTCACCGAGCATTCGCCGTGCGCACCGGCACGCGAATGCTTGCTTTGAAAGCGACGAGGCAACGCGATGAAGCCAGAATTGGGAAAGTCCGTCACAGCGCTGGCCACGCTCACTCTTAGCCCCGCCGTCATTGTCGCCGCCGTTTGCATCGCGCTGGCGTGGGCAACAAGCCAAAACCAGTCTTATCGGCAGCATCGCCGCGGCGGCACGCGTGATGGCGCAATCGGGCTGGGACGAGCCGCTCAATCCGCTGTTCAGCCTCCCCGCCGGTCCGGCGCGCGCGGCAAACGCGATCGTGAGCCCCTTGCCCCAGGTCTGTTCGGCGGCGCGGACGGCCGAGGCCCCGGTCTGCAGCGCTTCAGATCAGCGAACCGGGAACCTGGACGGACTGCTTCGCTGCGAGCGCGACGAGGCGGGACAATGTGCCGGCGGCGACTGGAATCCCTTCTCGTGTTCGCTTCTCCAATTCTGCAAGGCCGCGCTCGCCCGGCAGCAAGACCTGTTCAGCCTCCGATGCAGGAGGAAGGCCTTTGATCGCCTGGCACAGTTGATCGACGGCGCGCGTGAAGCCTTCCCTTGAGCCGAATGCCCCCGGATCGATCGCCATGACGAGACCATTGAGGCCGGCATCCGCTCCGCCATTCAAGGACGCGCTGATGATGGGATTGGCAACAAGGACGCTGGACAGGATCTCGATCATCAGCGAGAGGCCCGAACCTTTGGGGCCGGCCATCGGCAACACCGCCTTGACCGCCTTGGGGTCGGTGGTGTCGGCACCATTCTCGTCGACGCCCCAACCTGGCGGGATAGCCTTGCCTGCATCTTTTGCCGCCATGATCTTGCCGAGGGCAACTGCGGCAGTGGACATGTCCAGCAAGACAGGGCGGCCGGGGCTTCCGGTCGGCGCGGCGATCGCAATCGGATTCGTTGAAACGCCCTCCGCCCTGGATCCGAAATAAATCATGAGCGGCTTCGATGCCGTCATGACAATGCCAATCATTCCGGCCTGGGCGACCTTGTCCGCGTAATAGCCGATGGCGCCGGCATGCGTGATGTTCTTCGCAGAGCACCAGCCGATGCCGCTCCTCGAAGCCAACGCGATTGCCTTTTCCGCCGCCAGCATCATGCCTACGGCACCCGGCGCACGGTCGGCGTCGAGGACGGCAACGACGCCGAGATCGGTGACGAACTGCGGCTCGGCCCTGGGATTGACGATTCCGAGCTCGACCATCTCCACGTAGCGGGGAATGCGCAGCACGCCGTGAGAATCCGCGCCACGCAGGTTGGCCCAAACCAAAAGATCAGCCGTCTGTGCGGCGTGGTCGGGCGCAAATCCGCCCGCCTGCAGCAGATCCGCGGCAAAGGCGCGAAGCGTGTCGCTGTCGACGATCCGCCTGCCGGTCGGTTTCATGGTCACCACGCCCCGAGCGGCGAAGGAAAGAATTTGTCGAGCCACCCCTTGATCATGGCCTTGGTGCGCGGTGCGTCCTGTTCGGAGAGCGGAAAGTGCGACGTTCCGGTAATCAGCATCAGTTCGGCCGGCATGCCGGCCTTCTCGAACATGCGGATCGATTGCTCCGTCGGGGTGATGCTGTCGTTCGCCGTGTGGAAGAACAGCACCGGCCGTGGCGCGATATTGGCGACGACGTCGTCCGCGCGGAAATTGTACATGCTCCATGCCGTTTCCACGGGGATCTCCATGATCGCCCTGGGCGAGAGATTTTTGCGCAAAGGCTTCGGAATCGGCACCGCGTCGAAGCGCGAGATCCACATGCTTTCGCCGGTTTCCTTCTTGTGCTTGCGGCCTTTCTCCAGAAGGCCCGTGAACTTTTCCCAGGCCTCCGGTGTCGGGTGCTGTCCGCGAAACTTCCGTTCCCCGTCGCCCCAGCCGCAGGAAGAGATCACGCAGGCAAAACGTTCGTCGATGCCGGCGGAGTAGACCGCAACCGCGGCCCCGAAGCTGTGCCCGACAACTCCAATTCTGGCAGGGTCGATCTCTTCCCGGCCGGCAAGAAAGGTCAGCGCATTCTTCGCGTCAGCGACCTGGTCGAAGCAGCGCACTTGCGCCCGCTCGCCCTCGCTTTCGCCGCAGCAACGAAAATCGAACCGAAGGGCCGCGTAGCCCATACTCTCGAGCATTCTCGCCTGTATCTCGGCGTGGGACTCATCCTTCGACCCGACAAACCCGTGCAGGACGACGAAGGCGGGCAAGCGTTGACCCGGCTTGCGCCCTTCGGGCACGTGCAGCACCGCCGACAGCTTCAAGCCGTCGGAAAAAAACGATAACTTCTCTTGCATCGATGATCTCCGGAAAACTTGGTCAGGCGCGCATTGGCGGAACCGCCCCTAAGGAGCGGAACGAGAGCCGCGACATTCAGGCAATCTTCGCGAACGGGAAGCGGTATTCCCTCCATTCCAGCGGGGCCGGCGTACCCCACACATTCAAGCAGCGGACGTTGTCGGGACGCGCCAGATTGGTAATGACGTTCGGGACGAAGCCATCGTCGTCTGCAATCAGCGCCATCTGCGCCGAGCACTCGATCATCGCGCCGCTGACATCGGTGTAGTAGGCGTAAGTGTTGTCGCCGGGGCGGTGTCGACCGGGGCCCCACAACATCTGCCTGTCGAAGCGATCGAGCAGATCGCCAAGCTTCAGATAGTCGTTGAACTCGAACAGTTCGAAGGAATAGTGATGGAGCCCGACCTCACCCTTCACGATGCCCAGGATGTGATGCTGGCGGTTGCCGCCATACATCCAGCTAAGGCTGTCGTTCACCATCCGCTCCGAAAGCTTCATTCCACCAATGGCGCTCAACTGCCTGCGCGTGGCCTCGGGGTCGGGCGAGATCAGGTTCGCGTGGTCCATCCGGCTCGGGCCGACGCCATGCGTGGGATGACGCCGGTCGTAAATCCCGTTGCGGATCGGCGTATGAATTTCGAAGCGGAGGCCTTCGGGGGTAGCGAAGGTCACGCCGGCCTTGATGCACGCCAGGCTCGGCTGGCGTGAAAGGATCCGGCAGCCCGCGGCCTCGATGCGCGTCTCCGCTTCGCGCACGGCGTCAGCCGTCAGGGCCTCGAGGCCGATCGTGTGGGCGGAATTTTCGTCGGACTTCACAAGAACCAGTTCGGCGGCCCGCCCGTTCGAACTAAGCCACACCTGTTGATCGTCCCTGTGCTTGACATGCAGCCCCAGGATTTCGGTGGCGTCGCGGACGACTCCATCAGTATCCGTGGCGTTGATTTTGATGTGCCCTAGGGCGTGAACGAGGTGCGACATCACCATCTCCCAGCAAAGCCGTTTCTGTTATCTACACCGCCTATCGCATTTGCCGCCCGGACTCAACGATTTTCGAAAATTTTTCGTAGGCCTTGAATTGACGAATCCCAGCGCTGTGGCGCATTAGCCGAGGCTAGGGCTTTGCAGCGCGCCCATCGCCGCGGCCTCGAATATCGCCTATTTACGGAAAATTACTATTATTTCGAAAATTATATGCCAGACGTAGGGCCGTGGGCGAAGGCGAGCGCGCACCTCTCCTCCCCCAAAAATGCCACTTGGAGGAAACCCTGTAAAAGCCTGACACGTGACGTCGCCCACGATTTTGAGCCCGCGCCGACGCGGGGTATTACCCGACGGAGCATGCCGCGGATCAGACGTTGATTGAATGGGCGCGGAGCTGCGAAGGCGTTTACCGCCGGCCCACCTGCCGCCGGCAGGGCGAGCGATGGCTCGTCGCCAGGAAGTAGCTACTTGACGGGACCGAGAACGTCTTTCGCATATTTGACGACATTGTCCGTCGTGCTGCGGATGTGCCTCTCGATCAGCGCGACGGCCTGATCCGCATCGCGGTTTCTTGCCGCGAGCATCAGCGCGCGATGTTCTCCCGCCTTGTTTCGACTGACGGGCCGATACGCGGCCGACAGGCTGCGATAGCGCTCCGACCGGTCATACAGGGAGCTTCGAATCGACAGCAATGTCGGCGAACCGCACGCGGACACAAGGGCATGATGAAACTCCTTGTGTGCAGTTCTCCACTTGGGATCATCGGCCGGCGAACCGGACAGGCGCTCTTCTATCTTGTTCAGCCGGTGCAAGGCCGACATCATCTCAATTTCCCATTCGTCATCGCCTTTGTCGATTGACTGGCGCAGCACGTTAATCTCGATCAAGACTCTCGCATTGGTGACATCCAGGAGATCATCGATCGTCGCCGGCGCAACGTGGAAGCCGCGCTGCCCCTCCATGACGACAAGCCCATCCGCAACGAGCGACATCAGGGCCTCTCGCAAAGTCGTGAAACTGGCGCCGAAGCTGGCGCGCAGGGGCTCGAATTTCAGCGGTTCGCCAGGCTTGAGCCGGCAGCTAATGATCTCTTCGCGCAGCCGATGAGTGACGTCGGCGGCAACCGTATTGCCGAACTCTTTGCGCGGTTTGACGATTTGAATATTCACTCGGCGTTCCCTGCATCGCGCAGGCCAATGGAATCGGCAGAAATGTTACCATGGTCGAAAGTCGACCGCAATCATTTTCGTAATCTATATTATTTTCGAAAATTGTGGCGTAGCCCGCCGACTGAAACTGCCTCACGGCCGCCGCGTCCAAAGATCCGCGTCTAAAGATCATTGTCCCCCGTTCGCAGGGGGAATATCCAAAGAATAGCCGCAGGCTCATCATAACCGACAGACCTTTATCCCGTCTGAGAGCGTACTGCATGACCGATCGAGTGACGCTGATTACCGGTGCATCGGCGGGAATAGGTATCGAACTGGCGCGCCTTTTCGCATCGAAGGGCCATCGACTGGCCTTGGTTGACCGATGCGGGGATAGCCTCACGAGGTTGGCGAACGAAATCGTCGCCGGCGGCGGCACGGTGCCTGTTTTGATCCCTTGCGATCTCGAACACCCCGATGCCTGCGACAAAATTGCCGACGCGTTGGCCGCCAAAGATGTGGAGGTTGAGTTCGTCGTCAACAATGCGGGATTCGGTCTGTTCGGCCATGCGATCGAACTCGACCGGGCGGAGCAACTCGGCATCATCGCCGTCAACATCCTCGCCTTGACCGATTTGTCGTTACGGTTCTCCGACAGTCTGATCCGGCATCGCGGCGGTATCCTAAATCTCGGTTCGCTTGCGGGCTTTCTGCCGGGCCCCGGGATGGCTGTGTATTATGCGTCGAAGGCTTATGTCCTGTCGTTCAGCGAAGCGCTGCGCCAGGAGCTCGCTCCGCACGGAGTGCGCGTGACGACGCTTTGTCCCGGATCGGTGTCGACGGAATTTCAGGCGCGGGCCGGAATTAAGCCCGGAATTGAGCATGAAATCCTGAACGTCTCCGCATCGGATGTCGCCCGGGCAGGGTATCGCGGGCTGATGGCCAACAAGCGCGCCGTGCTGCCCGGTTTCGGCATGAAGATTGTTCCGTTTCTGCTCCGGCTGTTTCCGCGCGGGTTTATCCTGGCGGCGATCGGTCGTGTTCAACTGCGAAAACGCAGATAAGGTTGAAAGCCTCAACAAGGCCGCGAGCTGACATTTTAACCGCTTTTCAGCTCGAAGCTTCGCCGCCGGAGCTATTTGGAGTCTCACCTAATGCCCTTTCGCTGGCGCGCTCAAGTCGATGGGCTTGATGACAAGTGCGAGTGGAATCATCAAAGCACCGATTATTGTCAGCGTCCAAAACACATCGATATAGGCGAGGAAATCGACCTGCCGCTGCAACGTTTGTCCCACCCAGGCAATCGCCTGTGACGCAGCCTCGGAGGCGTTCGAGCCTTGCGAACTGAAATAGCGCGTCACCGCATCGATGGTCTGCTGGTAGCCGATGTCGGACGGCGCAATGTGTTCGATCAGGTGGCTCTGATGGAATTGCTGACGCTGCGCCAGAACGGTCTGCGCCAACGCGACTCCCATCGATCCCCCGATGTTGCGGGCGACGTTGATCAGGGCCGACGCCTGGTTGGTCTTGTCCGGCGGCAAGCCGTCATAGGACGCCGTCGTGACCGGCAGGAACAGGAACGGCAGCCCCAGCGCGAGGAAGATGCGCGACCACGTAGCGTAGGCATAGGTGATATCGCCGTTCAGGCCGGTAAGGTGCCACATCGCAAACGCCACGATACAGGCGCCGGTCATGATCAGGTATTTTGGCTGCACGACGCCGACCAGCTTTCCGACGATCGGCATCAACGTCAGCGTAAATATCGCACCGGGCGAGAGTGCCAATCCAGCCAGCATCGCAGTGTATCCGAGTTCGGTTTGCAGCAGTTGCGGCAATAGCTGCGTCGTCGAAATCAGCACGGCTCCGGTGCCGAGCATCACCAGGAAGCAGGCACCAAACTGGCGGCGTCCCAACAGGCGGATGTCGACAATGGGATCCTTTCGAGTCAATTCCCACGGAATCAGCGCCAGTAGACAGAACGCCGAGGCAAGTGCGAACCCAAGGATCATGTTGGACCCGAACCAATCCTTGCGCTGGCCCTGGTCAAGGACGAATTCGAGCGAACCCAGCCCGATCGCAACCAGCACGAAGCCGATATAATCGACCCGCAAGCCATTCCTCAGGAGCTCTTGCCGCTCCTCCTCGGCGCCGGAGGGCTCGCTAACCAGCGTCCCCACCAGCAACAGCGACAACAGTCCCATCGGAACGTTGATCAGGAAAACCCAATGCCAGGAATAGGTGTCGGTGATCCAGCCGCCAAGCGTCGGACCTATGACCGGGGCGACCACGACCGCCACGCCATAGATGGCGAATGCCTGGCCGCGCTTGGCCGGTGGGAAGGAATCGGCAAGGATCGCCTGCTCACTGGTCGCCATCCCTCCCCCGCCAAGTCCCTGCAGGATACGGAATAGAACCAGGGATTCCAGGCTCCAGGCAAATCCGCACAGCAACGACGCGAAGGCGAACGTTGCGACGCAAATCATGTAAAAGCGCTTGCGGCCGATAACCGTGGACAGCCAGCCTGAGATCGACAACACGATCGCGTTGGCGACGAGGTAACTCGTAATGACGTAGGTGCTCTCGTCGATGCCAACGGCCAATCCGCCGGCGATATGACGCAACGCAACATTGGCAATTGTAGTGTCCAGAACCTCCATGAAGGTTGCGATCGAGACCACGAAGGCGATGAGGTAGGGATTATGTCCGCCGGCCGCGGAACGTTCTGGCGACCAGGAGGAGCTCGTTCCATCCGCGACGTCTGTCATCGCACCCTGGTCCAGGGCACGACCGACATGCCCGGGCCGACCGGAATATCGGACGGCCAGTCGTCGACCACGATCTTGACCGGAACACGCTGCACGACCTTCACGAAATTGCCGGTGGCATTTTCCGCAGGCAACAGGCTGAAGGCCGTGCCCGAACCAGGCTGCACCGAATCCACGTGCCCCTTAAGTTTGCGACCAGGATAGGCATCGATCCTGATCTCAACCGACTGACCGGGGCGCATATCGGCGAGCTGTGTCTCCTTGTAATTGGCCGTGATCCAGACTTCATCCGGCACGAACATCATCAAGCTTTGTCCCGCGGTCGCGAAGGTGCCCTTCGCTCCGCTCAGCTTGACGACACGGCCGGATTGAGCCGCCTGGACATTGGTGTATTGCAAATTGAGCTTGGCCTGATCGAGCTGGGCGTCCGCTTGCTGTTTTGATGCTTCCGCGCTCTTGTGCTGGGTTTGCAGCACTTTCAATCCCAGCTCCGCGCCAATCACGGCCGCCTTGGCGCGGCTGGCGTTGGCCTGCTGGGCTTCGAGATCTGACTTTGTCTGTTGGGCGCGCTGAACCGTGCCGGCGCCTTTCTGAACGAGATCCCCGGCGCGATCGGCCTCCTCTCGCGCAAATTGAAGCTGCGCCTCGGCCTGTTTGAGCTGCGCCCTGGCCTGATCGATTTGTGCCTGTTGGCTGTCGATCTGCGCGTCGATATTGGCGACGTTGGCTTGCGCGACTGCGACCTGCGCTTGCGCCTGGTCGACGGCGATCCGGTAGTCGCGATCGTCAATGCGAGCCAGCAGATCGCCTGCATTGACATGCTGGTTATCGGTGACGGGCACTGCGGCAACATAGCCGCTCACCTTCGGCGCGACCGAAAAGCTGCGCGCAGCTACAAACGCATCGTCGGTCGATTCGAAATGGCGGGCCTGCAGCCAGTACGCAACGCCGCCGATCAGCGCGATCAACAGCAGGCATGCCGCCAGGCTTGCCGGGATCCAATGCTCGCGCAGCCGTTCCCGCCACGACGGCTTGCCGGGAGATGACTCCGCTTGCTCGGCTTCAGCGCCGCGCGCGAGTTCAGGCGTCTGTTGCGGCCGGCGTTCAGGCTGTCGCGTCGTGTCCGCGGACGGCCCACGCTCCTGGGTTTGTGCATCCAACGCAGCACCTCAAGCGATCGGGCATGCGGTCCAGTCAGGCCTAACCACGCGGGCCGGAAACCGGTTCCCCGAACGAAGGCTCGAGGCACCGCGCGCGGCCATCAAAACAAGACCCCGCCAGTTAATGAATAACTGACGGGGCACTTAGAGCGTTCGCTTCTTCGGGATTTTCTCCTTCCAAAGTTACTGGCTCCATCCCACCAACGAGCTGCCATCCATGTCGTTCCTGAACCCCGTGCCGGGACGCAAATCTTTCCGTGGCAGCGATAGTCGGGAACCAAGTCCTGGAGTCACCGCTGGTACGTCCCAACGAGTTCGGCTTGACCAAGCATATGCTTTTCAGCCGCTTTCCAAATGTCGGCGATAGGCATCGTTGGCGCGCGCGAAAGCTCCTCGACATCCAGTGCCGCGAGCTTGAAGTGATAGTGATGGGTTCCGTGGCCCTTCGGCGGGGCGGGTCCGCCATAGCGCGGCTCGCCGAAGTCGTTCATGCCCTTGCCAAGCTTTTCGGTTTTCGGACCACGACCGACGCCCTCCGGCAGCAACGTCCTTTCACCCATGATGTTATAAAGCCCCCAATGCCGGAACATGCCGGATGGGGCATCGGGATCCTCGACAATCAAGGCGAAGCTCTTGGTGCCCGCGGGCGGGTCCGACCATTCGAGCGGCGGCGAGAGATTTTCGCCATCAGCCGTGTATTTTTTCGGAATCAGTTCGCCATCGCTGAATGCGGAGCTTTTCAGGCCAAATGTCATATCCAGACTCCTGCAGATTAGTTCGGAGATTGGTTCGGAACGGTTGCACGCTTTCGCGAACTTGCATCAAAGCCCTCGCCACGGCCGGCTTCGAGGGCAAACATGACCCGGTATTCCATCAGAGCCCTCCAGCAATCCGAATGCCCAGGGCCAGAAGAACGCAGCCCGCAAGGCCGGCTATGAAAACCGCACGCATCCACGGCTTGCGCAGGATGATCTCGCCCTGCCGTGCCTTCTCGCCGGGATAGGTTCGGGGACCATCCGAATGTCGACCTGTTGGATTTTGCTTTTCAGGCATTTGAGCACCCTCCCGGCAAGATGCCCCGCGCGTATGAGGGAGTTCCTGATGGAACGCCGTCCGCGCCCATCGCGTTGCCGATAATGTCAATGGAATAACTATCGATGCCACGATTTGATCCGTTGACGGGGCGAAGCTCATTGGTTGGACGAGAGGTCACGGTTGGACCTTTCGGGCTGAGCGGCTATCTGGCTGCACCGCAAGCGGACCATGGGATGGTGTTGTTTGCGCATGGCAGCGGCAGCGGGCGGGACAGTCCACGGAACCAGTTCGTAGCCCGCGTCCTGCAGAAATCCGGTTTCGGTACATTGCTGCTTGATCTGCTGACCGATGCGGAGGCGCAGGATCGCACCAACGTGTTCGATATCGGTCTGCTCGCGGACCGCCTGCGTGCGGCAACAGAGTGGCTTGGCCAGCGCGAAGACCTGCGCAAATCCCGCATCGGGTATTTCGGCGCCAGCACCGGCGCCGGCGCCGCCCTCGTCGCCGCGGCGGATTCGCCGCAGCCAATCTACGCTGTTGTCTCGCGCGGCGGCCGGCCAGATCTTGCTGGCGATCGGCTGCGCCGGGTCAACGCACCTACGCTTCTGATCGTGGGCGGTGCGGACACCGATGTACTGGCGCTTAACCGCTGCGCGCTTGAACTACTGCCTGCTGAAAAGCAGCTCAGCATTGTGCCGGGCGCGAGCCACCTTTTCGAGGAGCCGGGCGCGCTCGAGCAAGTCGTGGGCTTGGCGAGCCGCTGGTTCGAAATTCATTTGAGACAAGCGTAGCCATCATGTGTCACCGTCTGTTCCGCTGGGCCTCCGTCTCTCAGTCGTGTGCCCCCGCACGATGTGCAATCCGTCAACTGACGGGAATAGCAACAAATCGGGTTGTTTCGTTTGACTTTACCCGCGCCAATGCGATGCGCTTGCCTTTACTTTGAACTTCGGTCAACGCCTTGTAGAAGTCGACAGGAGTCTTCACGGCGTTGCCGCCTACGTCGACAATAACATCCCCGGTCGAAAGTCCGCTCTCAGCCGCAATACCTCCGGGATCAAGATCGGCGACGATGACACCTCGGACGCCGGGACCAATGTCGTCTGCAGGCATCAGCGTCAGTCCGACGTTTGGCTTATCGCCATCTGGCGTCGGTGATTCCGATTTTTCAGCAACCGAGCGGCTCTCACTGCGAGGAACCGGAAGTTCGCCCAGCGTTACGTTGATATTTTTTTGTTCGTTCTGACGGATCAGGCCAAGCTCGATCGATTTTCCGGGGGGCATATCGCTGACCCTCCTTATCAAGTCGCGATCATTGCCGGCTGGCTGGCCTGCAACCGAAGTGATGACGTCGCCCGGCGCGATGTCGGCGTTCGCAGCCGGGCTGTCCGGCTGGATTTCGGCGACCAAGACGCCGTGGACCGGTTTGTTGAGACCGAGACCCTCCACGAGGTCGGGACTCACCGACTGAACCTCGACGCCGATCCAGCCACGGGAGACCGTCCCGTTCTGTTTGAGCTTGTCCGCGATCGTCGTCACTGTTTCCGCTGGAATGGCAAAGCCGACACCGACCGAACCGCCTGTCGGCGAAAATATTGCGCTGTTGATGCCGATCACCTTGCCGCTGACATCGAAGGTCGGTCCACCGGAACTGCCCTGATTGACCGGCGCATCGATTTGGATGAAGTCGTTGTAGGGACCAAGGATGTTGCGTGCGCGGGCCGAGACAATTCCAGCCGTCACCGTCCCGCCGAGTCCAAACGGGTTGCCGACGGCAAGAACCCGCGCGCCGATCCGAGGCGCCTTGTCGGCGATCTGGGCAACCGGGAATTCCTTTTCGCCGTCGATCTTGAGCAGCGCGAGGTCCGTTTTCGGGTCGGCGCCAACCAGCTTCGCGGGGTAAATGTTGCCGTCGTCGGTGGTCACCTCAATTTTTTCGCCGCCCCTGACCAGGTGGCTGGTCGTCATGGCGTATCCATCCGATGATATGAAGAAGCCTGACCCCAGAGTGGTGGTGGTACGGGGCTGTGAGGTGCCTCGGCCGCCCGTCGGCGCATCGGAACGATTCGGGGGCGCGCCGCGACCGGAAGGCCGTTCCTGTTCGTCTTCGTCGGCGTCCTGCTCTACCTTCGCGCGCACCCCCACGACCGTCGGCTTGATGCGATCCACGAGGTCTTCAAAGCCCACTGGCAGGGCGGCAGATTGAAAGCCAACCGCGGGATTGTACCAGGAGTACAGTTCTCTCCACGTGGAGACATTCGATCCGTTCAGCCAGGCGGCCGTTCCGGCTCCGAGAATTCCGATTGCAAGAATAGAGGCAGCGAGAATGGCGCGGCGCATCTTGCCAGCGTTACGTTGTTCGGCCATGAGCCTTCTCCAATCGCCAAATCCAGACCCTGCCGAGCGGCCTCCAGCACCCGATGGCACCAAGCGGTCAGCGAACCCTTGAGGACGCAGCAGCGTAATCCGTTACGCGGACGAGACGTGAGAACCTCCCGGTTCAACTACGCCGCACATAGCGGCGCCGGTCGCCGCAGGGTCGTATTTCATCGCGGCGTCAGCCAGCGAGACGATACCTACGAGGCGCTTGTTTCGATTGACGACCGGCAATCGCCTGACCTGTGCATCACTCATGTTTTGAATTACGTCGTCGATGCTATCGTCTTCAAAGCAGTACTTGATGTCCCTGGTCATCGCGTCGCGGACACGCGATTGCCCGTCCCTGCCCTGCGCGATAGCCCGTGCCACGATATCGCGATCGGTGATCATTCCGACCAGACGATCGTTCTCTCCGACAGGCAACACGCCCACATCCTTGGCTGTCATCCGCTTGGCGACTTCTCCCAGCGTGTCGTTCGGACTTGCAAGTTGCACATTTCGACTCATCACGTCGGCAACTTTCATTGATCCGTCTCCATGCTTGACCTGGGGGATGCGAGCGTTTGGCTGCCAGAGCATCCTGATGTCCACTGGCAATGCGTGGCGCACTTTTGCCGTTTCGGCCTCGACGACGTGGCGCTGGATGGCGGAGAATACGGCCTTGATGGCTTTCTCCGGATTTATAGGCTTTCCTCCGCCTTCAAGGCCATCCGCAACGCGAGCTACGAATTCCTCGCGCGAACGCATCGGGTCTGGCTGAACACCGGGACGATACTGCTCGTAGAACGCCCCACGAATCAGCAACGGCAATTGGGCAGCAAGGTGCGCCGCGTCCTCGGCGCGGAGCCGATCGCGCAAGGCCCGAAGGACGACGCCAAGAACCCGCCAGGCCAATCGACGATCCGGTCCGATCTCCTTTGAAATCTCCTTGAGCCAGACATTGGTCGCGTGAATCGATCTGTCAAAAGTTTCAAGGCCATTCGCGCTCATGTGCCAACTCCGCCAATGGATATCACTGGCGAACGGACGCCTGCCGAACTGGTTCCATGCCAAATAGTGGCGATTGCGTGAGCAGGTCGAATTGCACACCCCTTCAGCCTTTCGCGGAATGCATGGCTGCTACCGATAGAGCGCAACTGATTCCCAATGAACGCCATCTTGATTGAGGCGTTTCCATTTCAGGGTTTGCACCCAGAGGAGATGGACATGAGAAAACTGACACTGACATTGCTCGCCGGCGCCGGTGCCCTCATAGCCTCGAATGCATATGCGGCCGACGAGATTAAAACCGGAGGCAGTTCCCCCCTCCTTCAGCAGGCTCGGGTAATCTGTGACGACGCCGGCCGCTGCTGGAATACCCGGAGTGATCGGCGCGTGATCAGAGATGGATACTATGCAGCTCCGCGATACTATGACGACTACGATCGCCACTACTATCGCAGGCCGGGCATAGGCGTTCATGGGCCGGGGTTCAGCTTCGGCATCGGCCCAGACTGGTAAAGGCCCGTTCAGCGGCGCTTTGGAGGCGCGCCAATTCTGGAGGCGCGCCTCGGAGGTATGACGGCCACGGCGGACAATTTGCAAGCACCTGCTGAAGCGATTCCATGTCCTTCGGCAGATGCGCGCCGCTATGGCGCGAGACGACCGTTTTCAACGCGCATCAAACGCGCTTGAACTCGGCTAAACGATCATTTCTCGCGTTTGCGCACCTAGGCGAGCTTCCTACGCCATCTTCCAAGTCAGGATCTGCGAGCGGAGTGGTGAAGATACTGCCCGGGCCGGCTTAATGGAGGCCTACTCCGGCTGGCCGGTCTGATTATGCGAGGAACTATTTTTCCCAAGGCGACGTTTGTTATCCGTCTTCCAGGGAGAATACGCGATGTGCGACTATAGTCTTCACGCTGTCAGATCTCGGGCCGCCAAGGCGGGCGACCGATTAATTTCAACCCGATTTCCAGGGACCGAAACGCGAGGCTTCGCGGCGGTCGGCGAGCCGGGAGTGGCGGTATGCCTTCTCCCGGGCACCGAACTCGTTTTCGAGCGCGAGATCGAGACCGTTCATGCCTTCGCTCCCCTCCTGCCGAGCTTCGGGTTTGGCATGCAAGGCGAACGGCTTGCCCGGTTTCGATGGGTCGACCCCCGCCAGCCGCACGTACATCATGACGCCCTCGAGCTTGCCAACGGCAGGATCATCCTCGTGACGAGGCTCAGAGAGGGTCAGCGCGCGAGCGTCCTGCAGCTACCGGCGAACTCGCAGACCGGCAAGGCGGACGAGGGTCACCATCAGTCGACAGATGAGATTGCTCGTGCGACCGATGGTCGCCAGCAAGCACATAGGGTACGCGATATCGGGGTGGCGTAGCCAACAACCGTCGGGTCGATGGAGAATGTGAACGGTCGCATCCAGACAGATAAACTTGTCGTCGTGTTTGGCGGGACCGGCTTTCTTGGACGCCGAGCAGTCTGGCATCTACGCAGGCGCGAGTTTTCCGTTCGTGTTGCGTCGAGACGTCCCGATCGAGGCCGGGAGCTGTTTGGGTCCAACGATTCCCGTATTGAATCGATCGAAGCGAACATACACAGCGAGCCGTCAATCGCTAGAGTTGTTGCCGGCGCTTATGGCGTGGTGAATGCAGTTAGTCTTTATGTCGAGCGTGGACGGGAGACGTTCCATTCCGTACATGTCGAAGCTGCTCGCCGCATAGCGGCGCAGGCGCAACAAGCTGGAGTCGAGCGGCTCATACACATTTCTGGAATCGGCTCCGACGCGACCTCGTCATCGCTCTATATCCGCAAACGCGGCGAGGGCGAGGCGGCAGTCCGCGCAGCATTTGCCGGCGCGATCGTCGTTCGTCCGGCGGTAATGTTCGGCCCGGATGATACGTTCATTACCACTATAATCGCGCTCCTCCGGCGCTTCCCCGTTTATCCAGTGTTCGGGCAAGGACTGACGAGATTGCAGCCGGCCTACGTAGAGGACGTGGGAGAAGCCATTGCGCAGGTAATGCAAGGGTCTGAAACGGGTGCCACCTTCGAGTGCGGCGGCCCGCGCGTCTATTCTTACAAGGAGCTCGTCAGCACCCTCGCGCGCGAAGCCGGAGTTAAACCTATGCTTCTTCCCGTTCCCTTCGCCGCATGGCATGCATTGTCGCGGATTTTGGCAATATTGCCGAGGCCGCCAATTACTCGTCATCAAGTAGCGCTTATGCAAGTCGACAATCTGCAGTCGCCGGAGATGCCGGGATTTGAACAGCTTGGAATTTCACCGCGTGCGGTCGAGGAAATCATCCAGACCATGCTGAGAGGCCAGTAAACGCGCCCGACCCCACATAACTTGCCGGGGCTAGATTCGGTCGCGTAGACCCTTAACGCCTTCGCCTTCGGCGCAATGCTCGCAACAATAAAATGTGCCCCCCTTCTCCAGGCCATGCCCGACGATGCGGATTCCGCAATGATCGCAGGTTGGCGCGAGCGCATGAATGGCGCATTCGAAGCTATCAAAGGTATGCGCCTTGCCGCTCATCGTGACCTGAAACGCCTTGTCGTAGTCGTTGCCGCAGGTTTCGCATGTAGCCATGATGGTCCACCTTTTGCCGTTGTGTCGCAGATGTATATTGAAGTCTGCAAACGGCATCCGGTTCCAACAGCGGGGACTGCCAAACTTCGGTCAGAGAACACAAAGACCATTTCAGCGTATCGGATGGTTATATCCTGGAGGGCGTCTCCATTTCCGTGATCGATTTGGTTGATATGGGTCAGTCGGCGGGAAAGCGAATGTCGATCGGCTGCCCTGCGCCGGTTGGCCGATCGGCGGATCGTGAGACATTTGTGAAGGGGGCTGACACAGCAATAAGCCGGCACCGGCCGCCGTGATGGAAGCCAAGAATTGAATATCCGGCCGTTGTGCAGGATCCTGCGCGACTGCTGCTGCCTCATATTGAAGTCTTGCATTGCAAGCGCAGCTCGGGAGAGCATTGAAGCGCCCGCACGCATCGTGACGCATACAGGCAGCGTCTAACGCATCAACAGGCCGAGTTCCTGGCCTACTACCCGGGCCACAATAATTCCCATGAAATAACAACCCGCCTTGATGGCCGTCGCCGGCAACCGATTGCCTGGCATGAAATTCCCCAGATCGAGCATCCGCCACTGAGATCAGAACCACGCAGGCGCAAAGGACAAAAACCACGCACGAGCGTTCCAGCCGGAAATACATGGAATTAGACCTTGTCATGCGAGCCAACCAAAGTTGTGACCCGCTGGAAAATTCATTGAAGGCATAATGTTCAGGACGTGCACCAGTTCCAAATGCAGTGGAGCCAGCGGCAAGGCCGCCGATGATCTTTCCGACAGGTCGAGCCGCAGCTCCGGCATCTGATCGTAAACCCTGCGCAAGGCCGGCGTCAGGGGACCTTTTGCGAGGTACGGCGTTACTCTTGAGGGCACTATGGAGGAATAGTCATGCCAGAGCGACGAACGGTGAAGAAAGCCCGGCAGGACAAGCGCGCGGGCAAATCAACCACCACTCAGGCGGGCGAATTCGTGCATGAGGAGATCCGCAAGGTTCGCCGCGGCGAACATGGGGCGAGGTCGCCGCAGCAGGCCATTGCCATTGGCCTATCCAAAGCGAGGCGCGCAGGCGTTGCTCTTCGCCCGCCACGGAAAGGGAAGGCCAAGGCGAGCACCCGCAAGAGCGCCGAATACGCCTATGAGGCAGGCCAGGGCAAGCGAAAGCCCCGACGCAGGCCGCGCGTCTCGCGCGCCGTGTCGCGGGTCCTTAAGGGCGAACCGCGCAGCACGGCATCGCGCGCGGCGCTGTCGAAACAAACGCGGCGTGCCGCCTCGCGCCGCACTGCCTCTGCTCGTTCTGCCGCAGCCAAGAAAGCCGTAAAGACAAAAGGCACTGCTGGCCGCTCTGCCGCAGCCAAGAAGGCAGCGCGAACCAGAGCGCGTCGCCGACGATAGCGTGAGCTGGCTTGGTCCTTGCCTGACCCTGTCGCGCGATACTCCCTGGTGCACCATAAACACGCATCTCGGACGCATGCAGTGACGGTTACAGGTCCTTTTCGGCGAGCTCGCGAAACGCGTCGGGAACGGAACGAGACATGCCCAGCGCCACCGAGCCGTATCCAATCGCATCCCATCCGAAGCGATCGCGGATCTTATCGACGGCACGGTCGGCGGCCGATCGTGCCATGCCTATCTTGGTGCCGGGACAGCGGCGTTCATCTTGAAGTCCAAGCGGAAGTTCAAGCTCCAGATCCCAGTGCTCTTCGAGATGCGATACAGAGATCGCCAGGAGCGAGATGGTCGTCTCATCCGGATGTTCTGCGAGGACCGCGCGCACAAGATCTTCAGCAATCTCGGCGAGGATCACGGTCGCGGAAATCGGCGCGCCGAGCGTTACCGACCGGGTGACCGAATTTAGATTGGCGAAGCGAACGCGGACCGTCACGGTTCGGCCAGGCCTGGATTTAGCGCGGAGCCGGCTGCCGATTCGGTCCGCGAGGTGGAACAGGGTTGGTCGAAAAACTTGCGCTTCTGCCGGCTTCCTGCCAATTGCCGATTGCGCTCCTGCCGATCGAGCCCGGCGGTGAGCCTTGATTTCTCGTCGATCGCGATTCCATGCCAGCGCTGCAAGTTTCTCTCCTGCCGCGGGACCGAGCAACCGCTCAAGCGACCATCCCGGTGTCTTTGCCAGTTGCCCGATAGTCAGCACGCCTATCTCGGCGAGCCGCGCCTTCGTGACCGGACCCACTCCCCACATCAGCTCGACGGGCAAGCGGTGAAGGAATTTCAGCTCGGTGTCGGGATCGACGACCACCAGCCCGTCGGGCTTGGCCACTTGCGAGGCAATTTTTGCCAGATGCTTGGTGCGCGCCACACCGACCGAGATCGGAAGGCCAAGCTCGGTGCGCACGCGCTGGCGGATTGCCCGCGCAATTTCGGCAGGCGCACCGAAGAGATGGGTGCAACCCGCAACGTCAGCAAAGGCCTCGTCAATGGAAATCCGTTCCACCAGCGGCGTGAAATCGCCGATCACTTTGATGGCGGCGTCGCCCAGCCGTTGGTATTCACTAAAATGCCCACCGACAAAGATGAGTTGCGGGCAGAGTTCGCACGCTTGCCGTCCCGGCATGCCGCCGCGGACCCCGAAGGCCTTGGCCTCGTAAGAAGCGGCAAGCACAACCCCACCACCGACGGCAATGGGTTTGCCGCGCAACGAAGGGTCAAGCAACTGCTCGACCGAGGCATAGAAAGCATCCAGGTCCGCATGGAGGATGGTGGCCGTCGTTGCCATCCCGACCGTTCGCCCGTGGTGTTTCGAAGAGGTCTCGCTGAGAGAACATAATGAGAACAAGAGCGGCGAGTGTCAAGAGATCGGGGAATGAATGCGCAGGTCGGCCATGGGCGCTCGACGGGCTGCGATCAGGTTGTTAAGCCCGCCTCCGCTAAGGAGACTTTGAGTCGAGACATGACCGTTGCGATCGAGATGGGACACACGACGGCAGGCGCTCCGGCTACTCTGGACCTTGAGGAACTGCTGGCGACGCGCCTGCTGGTGCAGGGCAATTCAGGCTCCGGCAAATCCCACCTGCTGCGCCGGCTGCTGGAACAAAGTGCCCCCTGGGTGCAGCAGACCATCATCGACCCCGAAGGCGACTTCGTGGCACTTGCGGACCGTTTCGGCCACCTGCTGATCGATGCCGAGGACCATACCGAGCGGGGCCTGCAGGTCGCCGGCGAGCGCGCGCGCATCCATCGCGTCTCCACGGTGCTCAACCTCGAGGGGCTCGACGCCGAGAACCAGATGCGGCGCGCCGCCGCCTTCCTCGCCGGGCTTTTCGAGGTCGCCCGCGACCACTGGTACCCGATGCTGGTGGTGGTGGATGAGGCGCAGCTCTTCGCGCCGGCAGTCGCCGGCGAGGTTTCGGACGAGGCGCGCAAACTCTCGCTCGGCGCCATGACGAACCTGATGTGCCGTGGCCGCAAGCGCGGGCTGGCCGGGATCATCGCCACCCAGCGACTGGCAAAGCTCGCCAAGAACGTCGCGGCCGAGGCGTCCAATTTCCTCATGGGCCGAACCTTTCTGGATATCGACATGGCGCGCGCCGCCGACCTTCTGGGCATGGAGCGGCGACAGGCAGAGGCCTTCCGGGATCTGGAGCGCGGGCAATTCATGGCGCTGGGACCAGCCCTCTCCCGCCGTCCGCTGGGCCTGCGCATTGGTCCAACGGAGACCACGCCGCGCAATGCGACCCCGCGCCTGATGCCTCTGCCGGAAGCGACACCGGACGCGCGCGCCATCATCCTGGCAGCGCCGCCGCCCGAGAATAATCGGCCCCAGCGCCGGTCGCCGCCAGACCTCCTCGGCCAGCTCATGGCGGCGAAGTCAGCGGCGCTGGAGGCCCGTCCCGAAACAGTCGAGCAGCCACTCAGCGCTGAGGAACTGGCAGAGCGGCGTGAGCGAGTGGACCGTATTCTGCGCGCCGTCATGGCGGAACCCGACGCGGGATTCCGCGCCATCGGCGTCCTCTATCAGGAGTTCGTGGTCCGCTGCCGAATTGAGGGCCTCGGTTCGGCCGTGCCGGACCTGGGTGACTTCCGTCGCATGCTGACACGCGCCCGCGCCGGGCTCGGCTCCGATATGGCAGAGAATGACGGGTGGCAGGATGTTTCGGTCCGCGCCTCACTTCTGCCGGAGGATATGCAGGGCGTCTTCATGATGATCGCTCGCGCCGCGAAGGAAGGTTGGCCCTGCCCGGGCGATGCAGCGATTGCGCGCGCCTATGGCTCACATTCGTTGCGCCGTGCACGGCGTCTGCTGACCTACATTGAGGAACAGGGCCTCATCGTTTGCCAGCTTGACGGTGCCGGTCGGCGGATCGTGACGCTCGTCGAACTGGCCTGGGCGACGGCACCGGGCGACCCCAATGCCGAGGAACTGCCGGCGGAGCAAGGCTGCAGCAGTTCGGCTCCGTGATATATGATACGCAAAAGTCGCTGAGCGCTGCGCTACATTTCCTTTTGACGAGTCCGCGCTCTTGTCGCCGACCGCTTTTTGCATATCTCGCTTAAGAGGAGTTCTCAGCTTGAGCGTTGCATTCACCAAGGAAGATAGTGCCGAAACTGCGTCGGAGACTTTGCTTCCCGACCGCCCGGTTTCACCGCATCCGAACCTTGTTACGGAAGCGGGATTAAAGGCTCTGGAATTTCAGCTCCAGCAGGCTCGCGAGGCATACGAGACCGCGCAGACGATCGAAGACGTGAATGAACGACGGCGGCAAGCGGCTACCCCCTTGCGTGATGCGCGCTACTTTGCGGCGAGAGTCCGGACGGCCCAGGTCATCCCCAATCCGACGTCGACTGACACTGTCGCCTTTGGCAACACGGTGACCTTCAGGCGCGACGATGGGCGCGTACAAAAATATCATATCGTTGGAGAAGACGAAGCGGACCCCAAGGCCGGTTCGATTTCCTTCGTATCACCGGTGGCAAGGCTTCTGATGGGCAAAGCTGTTGGGGACCTCGTTGGTACGTCCGGTCAGGAGCTTGAGATCATTGCGATCTCCTAGCACCCTTCCGCACCGGAATGGATCCGGGACCGGCTATTCGCCGAGCGGATTTACAAGACATTCCCTAAAATCGATTGGACGAACAGGCTGGGCGGCGCAAGCCAAATACAAGTCAAGTATCAGTTGCATCGGCGTCCCTTCCAGAAAGGTACAGGTTGCTGCAAGCTGCTTATGTTGCCCGCGATTCGTAGATCTCTTGAGGACCCATGAACGAGACTTTGATATCCGCCTGTATGCTGTTTCTCGTTCCAGCAACGCTGTTGTTCGGCGCTTTAGGCGTCGCGAACTCGTCCTTCCTCAAGATGCTGGTCTGCCTGCTTGGCGTGGCCACGACAGGAATATGGCTTTACCGGATATGGTGGTGGACAAACCTGTCTTTGATTGATCGCAGAACGGCGCTTGGTCTCGCAGGCATGTTTGCATGCGCCTGGCTGGTGACATTCCTGGTGCAGTTGAAGAATGTGTTCTCGCCGCGCTGACTGACTCCGTTTTGATGAAATCAGTCAGCTATCGGACTCTACTCCTGCTCAGCCACAAGGCGAATTCGCCCTGCCCCAAACAATTCAGCGGGACGGAGCACACCGTCCGAGATGTCGCCGGACTAATCTGACTTCGCGAGGCCCAGCGCTGCGCAGCGCAGAAGACCGCAACCTGCCGCAGGATTGGATGCTGCCGATTCCGGTCGGGCGCGCAAAGGCAATGAAGCCGACCGACCTGAGCGTCGCGAAACTCGACGCCCAGGTCTGTAAGCATCACTTCTTGGCGATGTTCCAATAGACCGGGACCGCCGCCTTCAAGATGCCGTCGACGTTGCTGCGCGCTGCCCGCACCAGGTAAAGCTGCGCCGCCGGCCAGTAGGGCACATACTCCACTGCCCGGAGTTGGAGTTCGGTCGCGATTTTCTTCTTCTGCTCGGGGTCGGTCGCCAGCGCGAAGTCGCTGCGCAGCTTCTCGATCTTCTCGTCGCAGGGCCAGCCGAACCATGCCTTCGCACAGTTGGCGCGAAGGCCGAGATGTCCCACCGGCTCGAACATGTCCGCGCCCGTCGGCCCCGACATGAAAAGCGACCAGCCTCCCTTGTCGACAGTCTCCTTCGAGGCGCGGCGTCCGACCAGAGTGCCCCAGTCCATCGCCTGCGGTTCGACCTTGAGACCGATCTGCCGCATCAGCTGCTCGGCGACGAGGCTGAACGTATTGGTCGGGCCGCTTTCAGTGGCATGCAGCACCACGACCGGCGTACCATCATATCCACTCTCGGCGATCAGCTTCTTGGCCTTCTCGATATCCGGCTTCACCCAGCCGTCTGCCGTGAAGTAGGGTGATGAGCACATGAAGAAGCTCGGGCAGTTCTTGTAGAGTTTTGGATCGCTGACATAGGCCCGCGCGAACTTCTCCTGATCGGTCATGTAGCTGATCGCCTGACGGACCTTCTGGTTGTTGAAGGGCGGCACCGCGGTATTCATGCGGAACACCATCTGCATGCCCAACGTATCCTGCGGCATGGTCTTGATGTCGGGGTTGCCCGCGAGCGTCGGCAAGAAGTCCGGCGGAACCTCCTCGAAGAGATCGATCTCACCCGCCTGCAGTGCGTTGAGCGCGGTCTGCGCATCCGGAATGTAGTGCCATTCGACGCGATCGACCTTGGCGATCTTGCCACCGGCCAGGCCGTTCGCCGGCTCCAGCCGCGGCTTGTAAGTCGGGTTCTTCACATAGACCACCTTGGAGCCCGGGGCCCACTCGTCCTTCTTCATGATGAAGGGACCCGACCCGGTCGCATCGGTGATCGCGGTATCGGCCGGCGCTGCGGCGATTGCCTTCGGCATGATGAACGGCACGTTGGAGCTCGGCTTGCTGAGCGCCTCGATCACCAGGCCCCACGGACGCTTGAGATTCAGCTCGAAAGTCTTGTCGTCCTTGGCGGTCAGGCTGTCGCTGACGGAGGCAAGCTGCTGGCCGAGGCCGTCGCGCTGCCACCAACGCTTCAACGAAGCGACCGCATCTTCCGAGGTCACCGGCTGACCGTCGCTGAAGGTCAGGCCACCGCGTAGCGTGAATATGTAGGTGAGCTGATCATTGCTGACTGACCACGCTTCAATCATCTGCGGCTGTGCGGCCAGTTGCTCGTCCAGCGAGAACAGCGTGTCGTAGACCATGTAGCCGTGGTTGCGCACCATATAGTCGGACGTGATGACGGGATCGATCTGCTTGAGATCACCGAACGGCCGGATCTTCAGAACCGTCTCGGCAAAGGCGGGCGACATGGCACCCAACAAGCCTGCCGCAACAACGACGGCAAACAGTCTATTCGGCGGTTTCATTTTGGTACTCCTCCCGTTTCACTGTTTTTGAACGACTGCGATGTCTTCGGCCGCGCTGGAGCGCGAGACGTTCGGTGGCGGCAGTGATTGCGAATGATGGCAGGCGACGAAGTGGCTGGGGCGCGATCTCGGTCATCGGCGGCGCCTGCTGCGCGCAGATGTCCGTGGCGAAGGGACAGCGCGTCCGGAAACGGCAGCCCGAAGGCAACGCAGCAGCGCTCGGTATCTCCCCTTCGAGTGGCGAACGGCGGCGGCGATTGCGCGGATGGGTCACAGGCACGGAGTCGATCAGTGCGCGCGTATAAGGATGCGCAGGCGCGCCGAACATCGCCTCTGCCGGCGCCTGCTCAACGATGGCGCCGAGATACATCACCGCGACGTCGTCGGCGAGATAACGTACCACGGACAGATCGTGCGAGATGAAGAGATAGGAAATTCCGATCTCCCGCTGCACCTCCTTCAACAGATTGAGGATCTGCGAGCGGATCGATACGTCGAGCGCGGCGACGGCCTCGTCGGCGACGATCAGCGACGGCTCTGCCGCCAGCGCCCGGGCGATGCCGAGGCGCTGGCGTTGCCCGCCCGATAGATGATGCGGCAGACGGGAATGGAAATGCTGCGGCAGACCGACCTGATCGAACAAGCGCAAGACCTTGCGCTGGCGCGAGGCGGCATTGCCGATGCTGAAGTTCAGGAGCGGCTCCTCGACGATCTCGGCGGCCGTCATGCGCGAATTGAGACAGGCGAACGGATCCTGGAATACCATCTGGATCTGCTGGCGCTTGCGCCGCAGCGTCTCGCCGGCCAGGTCAGCAAAATCCTCGCCGTTGACGCGGACAGAGCCGGCGGTCGGTTTCAAGAGACGCACGACCAGCCGGCCGATCGTCGTCTTGCCGCAGCCGCTCTCGCCGACGAGACAGAACGTGCGGCCGCGTTCGACCACGAAGCTGACGTCGTCGACAGCCCGCAGTTCGCGTCGGCCGAAGAGTCCGAACGGACCTTTCTGCGATGTGAAGACCTGCGTCAGGCGGGAGACTTCCAGCACCGCGCTCATGCCGTCATCTCCTCGTCAATCCTGCCAAGCCAGCAGGCCGCCTGATGCGGGCCTGCGCCAGCCAGCGGCGGTGTTTCAGAATGACAGACCGGCATGGCAGCGGCGCAGCGTTGACGGAAGGAGCAACCCGTTCCGAGCGACGCCGGACTCGGGACATTGCCCGGAATTTCCGCGAGACGATCCCGACTGCCGCTGTTGAGCTGCCGGATCGCGCCGAGCAGGCCGCGCGTATAGGGATGCGCCGCGCCGTCGAAGAGATCGTTGACGCTTGCCTGCTCCACGACGCTGCCGGCGTAGAGCACGACGACCCGATCGGCCATTTCAGCGACCACGCCCAGATCATGCGTAATGAGCAGCACCGACGTGCCGAACTCGCGTCGAAGATCGTCGATCAGCGTCAGGACCTGCGCCTGGATGGTGACGTCGAGCGCTGTCGTTGGTTCGTCGGCGATCAGCAAGGCCGGACGAAGCGCCAGCGCCATGGCGATCATCACCCGCTGCCGCATGCCGCCGGAGAGCTGGTGCGGAAACTCCTCCGCCCGCCGCCGCGCATCCGGAATGCGTACGAGGTCGAGGAGTTGCAGCGCCTGCCGCAGCCCGTGGGCTTCTGAGACGCCGCGGTGTTCGACGATCACCTCGGCGATCTGCTGACCTATCCGCTGCAGCGGATTGAGCGATGTCATCGGCTCCTGGAACACCATGGCGACGCGGTCACCGCGCAGCCGCCGCATTTCTTCGGCGCGAAGCGAGACAAGATCACGCCCCTCGAAAAGGATTCGGCCGGAGGAGACCTGCATGACCTTGCGGTTGAGCAGGCCGATGATGGACAGCGCCGTCAGACTCTTGCCGCAGCCGCTTTCACCGACCAGGCATAGCGTTTCGCCCGGATCGATTGAGAAGGAGACATTGCGGAGCAACGAAATTGGAACGGCTCCCGCATTGAGTGTGACCCCGAGATCCTCGACGGACAGAAGCGGAGCGCTCATCGCACTTCACCTGCCTGCAGGCTCGGGTCGAGCAGGTCGCGCAGCGCATCACCAAGGAGATTGGCGGCAAGCACAGTGACGGCAAGCATCAGTGCGGGAAAGCCGAGAATCCACGGCGCTATTTGCAGGAACTGCCGTCCCTCTGACATCATGTTGCCCCAGCTCGGCACATCAGGCGGCGTACCCGCACCGAGGAAGGACAGGATCGATTCCAGGATCATCGCCGACGCAAAGACATAGGTCGTCTGCACTATGATCGGCCCCGCCGCGCCGGGCAGGATGTGCCGGCGAAGGATTGTCGTTGCGCGCCCACCGCACGTGATCGCCGCCTCGACATAGACGCGCTCGCGCAATGTCAGCACGCTCGCGCGCACCACGCGCGCCATACGCGGAATTTCCGGCACGCTGATCGCGGTGACAATCACGAAGGGCGAGGCTCCGATCAATGCGACGAGCGCGATCGCGAGCAGGATCGCAGGGATCGCCATGACGGCATCCATGACCCGCATGGCTACCGTGTCGACCGCGTGGAAATAGCCGGCGATGACACCGATGGTCACGCCGACGAGGGTTGTGACAACGGCAACGGCAATCCCGACCCAAAGCGACACGCGCGTTCCCCACAGCGCGCGGGCGAAAACCGAACGACCGGCCTGATCGGTGCCGAACGGCTGATCGAGCGATGGTGAGCTCAGCCGACCAAGCGGATCGAGCGCAGCCGGATCCGAGGTGATCCAGGGGCTCACCAGAGCGAGCGCGCCGAAGGCGAGAAGCAGGCCGCAACTCGCGGTCAACATCGGCTGGCGCAGCGGGAATCTTGCGATGCGGCCGAGCCGGTCGCTGCCGATATCCGGCTTCTCGAGCCCGCCTGCCGTCGAGGTGATTGTCATCTGCCGCTGTTCCATCAGTACCGGATCCGCGGATCGACGACGGCATAGAGGATGTCGACCGCGAGATTCACAACGACATAGACCCCGGCGAAAAGCAGGATGAGCGCCTGCACCACAGGATAGTCGCGCCGAAGGATCGAGTCGGCGGTGAGCCGGCCGAGACCCGGAATGCTGAACACTGTTTCGGTGACGACGACGCCGCCGAGCAACGCCGCGAACCCAATGCCGACGACCGTGATGATCGGCACGGCGGCGTTGCTGAGCACGTATCGCGAAATGATCTTGCGCCCGGCGAGCCCCTTAGCGTGTGCGGTGCGAACATAGTCCTCGCGCAGGACTTCCAGCACCGCCGCGCGCGTAACCCGCGCGATCAATGCGATATAGAGGAAGGACAGGGAGATCGCCGGCAGCACGAGCGAGTGGAACGAGCCCAAGACGCCCTGGGACAGCGGCCTGTAACCCTGCACCGGAAACCAGTGCAGGCCGAGCGCCAGTGTGTAGACGAGAACAAACGCGACAACAAAGACAGGCACCGAGAAGCCGAGCACGGCGCCAGCCATTGTCAAGCGTGCAACGAACCCCTTAGGACGATAGGCAGCCACCAGACCGAGCGGGACCGCGACGAAAACCGCGATCGTAATCGTCATTAGCGAGAGGATCAGCGTCGGCTCGATGCGCTGCGCGACGAGCTGCGAAACCGGGATACGGCTGAACAGCGACAGGCCGAAATCACCGCTCAGCATGCGCCCCACCCAGGTAAGGAACCGCGGCAGCATCGGCAAATTAAGCCCGAGCGCCTGGCGCACCGCCTCCACCTGCTGCGGCGAAGCAAAGTCACCGGCAATGAGCACCGCCGGGTCGCCGGGTGCCAGACTCAGCAACAGGAAGACGAACACCGCGACCGCGAGCAGCACGGGAACGGCTGCGAGCAACCGGCCCAGGACATAACCCGTCACGCCGCACCCTCAGGCCCGCAAATAGAGCCGAGCCGTCTCAAGCAAAGCCCGCTCCTCACCATTTCCTCCGTTGTTAAACGTTTTTTCAAGTAAGAAAGCCCTCATATCATTCGCGATGCCCTCCAGGCAAGCGGCAAAATCGGACTTGTCGGCTGCAAATTGAGCCGATAAGAAAACGTTTAACAGGAAAAGAGGAGCCGATGTCCGCAGGGCCTTTGCCCACCATCCACGAGGTCGCGCGGCTGGCCGGCGTTTCAGTCGCCACAGTATCGAAGACGCTTAACCGCTCGGGCAAAGTGAGCGAGGTTCTGCAGGAACGCGTCAACGCCGCGGTGCAGAAGCTCGGTTATGCACCGCATGCCAGTGCGCGCAGCTTGCGGAGCGGCGCTACGCGCATCCTCGGCCTGCTCGTTGCGGACCTCGCCAATCCCTATTTCTTGAGGCTGGTCGAGAACATCGAACGGCTTTCGAGCGCCGCCGGTTATTCGGTCATTCTCTGCAACAGCGCCGAAGATCCGGGACGGGAGGAGCGGCACTTGGCGATGCTGCTGTCGCAGCGTGCCGACGGCGCCATCGTCATTCCGACGCGCCGCGGCTGGAGCGGGCGCCTCGCTGCGCTATCGAGCCTGCCGATGCCCGGCATCCTCGTCGACCGGCGGATCGAGGGGCTCGATCTTGATTCAGTCACCACGGACAACGTTACGCTCGGGCGGCTGGCGGCGGAACATCTCCACGATTTCGGCCATCGGCGCGTCGCCGTGATCATGGGTTCACCCGAGCATCAGATCGCACGCCATCGGTTGGATGGCTTTCGGACAGGGTTCGCCGAACGCGGCGTGACGCTGGACGAGCGGCTGATCGAGAAGAACAACTTTTCGGAAATGGCCGGCCATGCGGCTGCTCTTCGGCTGCTGTCGCGCTCCAAGCGGCCGACCGCGATCTTCGCGACGAACAACCATCTGGCTCTCGGGCTGCTGCGCGCCGTCGGCGAACGCGGCCTGTCCATTCCAGACGAGATTTCCGTCATCGCCGTCGACGATCTGCCCTGGGCCGGCCTCGTGCGCCCTGGCATGACCGTCGTGACCCAGCCGTCCGAGGCAATCGCCGAGGCAACCGTTTCAACCCTCCTGAGACGGATTTCCGAAGGCCGGTCCGGCAAGGACGATAACGGGCGATCGATCCAATTGCAGCCGGCGCTCGTGGTGCGCGGCTCCACCGCCGCCATCCGGAAGCAGCCATGAACGATCTGTCCATTCCCGCGCCGTCCGTCGGCATTCTCGATCTGTCGGCCGTCGAGGCGATCGCGGAAATCCGCAAAGGCCATCTGTCGCCGCTCGACGTCGTCGACGCTGCTATCGACAGGATCGAGGCAACAGATGCTGCGATCAACGCGATACCCGTCCGCTGCTTCGATGCTGCCCGCTCCGCGGCGCGCCGCTTGATGGACAAGGCGGCTGGCGGTGAAGGCTGGCCTCTGCTTTGCGGACTGCCGCTTGCGGTAAAGGACAATGCGGATGTTGCCGGCGTGCCTACCAGTGGCGGCAGCCTACTGACCGCAGGTCGTGTCCCCGATGTCTCGGATCCGACCATCGACCGTCTGCAGCGCAACGGCGCGATCGTCATCGGCAAGAGCAATCTATCGGAACTCGGCGGCGCCAACACGACCAATGCCCTGTTCGGCGCGACCCGCAATCCGTTTTTCCCCGAGCTGACGTCGGGTGGTTCCTCCGGCGGCTCCGCGGCAGCCCTTGCGGCACATCAGGTCTATCTCGGCCACGGCAATGATGTCGGCGGCAGCCTGCGCACGCCGGCCGCCTTCTGTGGTGTGGCGGGTCTAAGGCCGACGCCTGGCCTCGTAGCGCGCAAGCCGCTGGCCGATCCCTTCGACACCATCTTCGTCGAGGGACCGATGGCCCGGACGATCGCCGATCTCGCATTGATGCTGGATGCGATGACCGGATTCCATGCCGCCGATCTCATATCGCGCGAGAAAAAGCATATGTCGTTCCAGAACGCGGCAGCACGACCTAACTGGGCGGCACGGGTCGCGGTTTCCGAGGACCTTGATCTTCTCCCGGTCGCCGGTGACATCCGATCGGGCTTCGGCCGCGCGATCGACCGGCTGCGACGCGCCGGTTGCGCGATGACCGAGGCTGCTCCCGACCTCTCCGGTGTGCCCGGTGTCATCCGCGCGCTCCGCGGCCTCGCCTACCTTGCGACCTGGGGCAAGCATTGGCCGCAATCGCGCGCGCGCTTCACGCCTGAGGTTGCCGGCGACATCGGCTATGGCGAAAACCTGTCCGCCGCTGACATTGCAGGCGCGATGGCGGACCGGGCGGCGCTGTATCGGCGCGCCATGAGCTTCTTTGCGGATTTCGATATCCTGATCTGTCCGACCACACAGGTCACGCCATTCCCCGTCGACGTCCGCTGGCCGACCGAGATCGATGGTCGGGCGTCCGAGACCTATATCGACTGGATCATGATCACTTACGTCTGGTCCATCCTTGGATGCCCCGCACTTGCAGTTCCGGCCGGCCGTGATCGAGATGGCATGCCGGTTTCGTTGCAGATCGTCGGATCTCCGCACAGCGAGGAGCGGCTTCTCTCCTTTGCCGCCCGCATCGAGCAGGAGTTCGACACTCGATCATGACGATGAGCCCCTCTGCAAGCCGCGCACGCTTGGTTCCAATATCCTTCCGAGGCCGAAAATAGCACTCCCTCCCCCGCAAGGCGACCGCAAGCGGGAGAGGGAGTGTAGCGCAGGAACGTTGGGGCTGAGAACGTTCCTACTTCAACAGTTGAGCGACGTTGTCCTTGGTCACGAGATCAAGGCCGGTGTAGATGACCTCGGGAACCTTCTGGCCCTTCTTGATTGCCAGCAGGGCGTCCATCGCCTTCTCGCCCATCTCGAACGGGCGCTGTCCCGTAAGCGCGTTGGAGTAGCCGTCGCGCAGCAGTTCAAGCTGCATCTTCAGCGTGTCGGCGACGACGAGCGTGAACTTGCCAGCGTCGATGTCCTTCTTGTTCTTGTTGACGAAGGCCTTGTAGCCTTCGGGCGCGAACATCGGCCAGCCGCCAACCGGCACGATCGCCCCCAAGTCCGGCGTCGCGGTGCGCAGATCCGCCATCTGCTGGACCGCGAGTGCAGGATCGTCATTACAGAAGGTCGGCGAGCCCGCGACCTCGACCCACTTCGAGCCCTTGAGCGCCTCGCGCACGCCATCGACGCGCTCGGCGAGGTTCTTGGCGCCGGGACCACCGGAGACGACGGCATACTTGCCGCCCTCGGGCTTGAGCTGCAGCAATTGCTTGCCGAGCGCGAGGCCGAAGTCCTTGTTGTTGGTGCCGATATAGGCGATGCGCTTGGAGCCCGGCGCATCCGCATCGAAGGTGATGACGGGAATGCCGGCTGCGGTTGCCGCCTCGATCGACTTGGTCATCGCCGCGACATCCGCAACCGAGATCGCAAGACCATCCACCTTCTGCGTGACAAAGTCCTGGATGATCTGCGCCTGCGAGGCCGGCTCATGCTCGACCGGACCCTTGTAAATGCATTCGACGTTGCCAAGCTCCTTGGCGCGCTTCAGGCAGCCGTCGCGCGCCACGTCGAAGAACGGATTGTTCATCGCCTTGGGCACGATCACGAACTTGTAGGTCTGGGCGAATGCCGGGGTCGCCATCATCGCGATGGCCATCCCGGCGAGAAGTATCTTCCTCATTGGTTCCCTCCACACTTTTGTGCCTATCCTTTTGAATTGAATGCTTCAGAAGGCGGATAGACGGCGCGTTCGTTGCCCTCCCGAAGTAACCTCAATTGATGCGTGAGCGTATGCGGTCGACCAGCACGGCCAGGATGATGATCACGCCCACGAGCGTCTGCTGCCAGTAGGAGCTGACCTGCGCGAGCACGAGGCCGTTGCGGATCACTTCGAGCAGCACGCAGCCGACGATGGCCCCAAGCGGGCCGCCGACGCCACCCGCGAGATTGGCGCCGCCGATGACCGCCGCTGCGATCACGTTGAGCTCGTAGGATGTCGCCATGTTCGCGGGCGCGGACCCCAGCCAGCCCGAGACGATGATGCCCTGTAGCCCTGCGGCCAGCGCGCAGATCACGTAGACTTCGATCTTGACCCGCACGACCGGGATGCCGGTCAACTCCGCCGCCTTCTCGTTGCCGCCGAGCGCGAAGACGTGACGGCCGAAGCTCGTGTGATGCAGCACGATCGCCATTACCGCCGCGAGGATTACGAGATAGATGAACGGCGCCGGTACGCCGAACAGATCGCCCGAGGTCAGCGCGTAGAAATAGTCGGCGTCCGGTCCGCCCGGAAAGCTGCCGCGCCCGTTGGAGACGACATAGCCGAGACCGCGGACGATCGAGAGCATGCCGAGCGTGGTGACGAAAGGCGACAGCCCGAGCACAGCGATGCAGAAGCCGTTGACTAGGCCGACGATCAGCGCGGTGACAAGTCCCGCCAAGATCGAGACAAGCAGAATCAGCCCCGGTAGGTTGGCGACCACAGTCTTGCCGTCCGCGGCCAGATGCACGAACAGTGACGCGCCGGGCATGCCCGGCGTCGACAGGCCCGACATCACCATGGACGTGATCATGGCGGAGAAGCACATCATCGATCCCACCGAGAGATCGATGCCGCCGGTGATGATCACGAAGGTGACGCCGAGGGTGGCGATGGCGATGAAGGAAAAGTTCTTCGCCACATTCTGCATGTTGCCCTGCGTGAAGAAGTAGGGGCTGGCAAAATGCATCGCGATCAGCAGCCCCATGAGCGCCAGCAGAACGTAACCGGTCTGGGACGCGAAGAGGCCGCGCTGCCACCATCTGATACGGCCGACATTGGTGAAGGAGATCGGGGATTCCAGGGGCATAGCCATCACGCAGCCTCCTTTGCGCCGGTGATCAGGGCGGTGACTTCCTCGGGACTGGTATCGCGGATCGACTTATCCGCCCGCTTCTCGCCGCGGCGCATGACGACGACGCGGTCGCAGACCGCGAAGACGTCGGGCATGCGGTGGGAGATCAGCATGACGGCCACGCCCTGCTCTTTCAGCCGATGGATCAGGCCCAGGACCTGCTCGACCTGGCGGACCGAGATCGCCGCAGTCGGCTCGTCCATCATCACGAGCTTGGCGTTCGACAGGCGGGTGCGTGCGATCGCAACCGCCTGGCGCTGACCGCCGGACATCTGCTTGACGAGATCATGCGGTCTCGTCTCGGAGCGCAACTCGCCGAACAGCTCCAGCGCGCGCGTCGCCATCGCATTGTGATCGAGGAAGGCGAACGGACCGAACTTGCGCTTGAGCTCGCGGCCGAGGAAGACGTTGTCCGCCGCCGTGAGATTGTCGGCAAGCGCGAGGTCCTGATAGACGACCTCGATCCCGACCGCGCGGGCATCGATGGGACGGTGGAAATGCACCGCGTTGCCGTCGAAGCGGACCTCGCCGTGGGTGGGGCGGAAATTGCCGGCGATGATCTTCACGAGCGTCGACTTGCCCGCGCCGTTGTCGCCCATCAGGCCGACTACCTCGCCGGGGAAGACCTGCATGTCGACGCCATGCAGCGCGCGGATCGCGCCGAACTCCTTGCCGATCCCTGTCAATTCCAGAACCGGTTGCCCGGCTACACCTGCGGTTTCCATGCTCGGCCTCGCTCAGACATACCGGTTGACTAGTGATTCCAGATATTCCTGACGGCCCGAACGTGGCTGCGGGTCGAACCCGGATGCCAGCGCGCGGTCGGCGAGATCGGCAAGCGAACGCTGGCCAGCGAGGATCGCGCGTCCCTCGGCATCAGCCCATCCGGCGTAACGTTCCGCAAGCGGCGTGGTCAGCGCCTCGTCATCGAGCATGTCGGCGGCGGCAAGAAACGCCCGCGCGCAGGTGTCCATCGAGCCGACATGGGCGTGGATCAGATCGTCCGGATCGATCGATTGCCGTCTGATCTTGGCGTCGAAATTGAGACCGCCCGTCGTGAAGCCGCCGGCCTTCAAGATGTCGTGGAACGCCAGCGCCAACTCCGGCACGTTCATCGCGAACTGGTCGGTGTCCCAGCCGAGCAGATCGTCGCCGCGGTTGATGTCGAGCGAGCCGAACACGCCGAGCGCCTGGGCCAGCGCGATCTCGTGCTGGAACGAATGGCCGGCAAGGATGGCGTGGTTCTGTTCGATGTTGAGCTTGACGTCTTTCAGAAGGTCATAGCGCTGGAGGAACCCGTAGCACGTGGCGACGTCGAAATCATATTGATGCTTGGTCGGCTCCTTCGGCTTCGGCTCGATCAGGATCGGTCCCCTGAAACCGATCTTGTGCTTGTGCTCGACGACCAGCGAGACGAAGCGGCCGAGCTGGTCGAGCTCGCGCTTGATGTCGGTGTTGAGCAGCGTCTCGTAGCCTTCGCGTCCGCCCCAGAGCACATAGTTCTGCCCGCCCAAACGGTGAGTCACCTCGAGCGCGGCCCGTACCTGGCCGGCGGCATAGGTGAAAATGTCCGGATCCGGATTGGTCGCGGCGCCGGCCATGTAGCGGCGATGCGTGAACAGATTGGCCGTACCCCAGAGTAGACGCACCTTGGAAGACGCTATCTTCTGTTCGAAGAGATCGGCAACGGCGTTGAGGTTGGCGACCGATTCGGCGAGCGAGGCGCCTTCCGGCGCCGCATCGACGTCGTGGAAGGTGAAGAAGGGCACATCGAGCAGGCGGAACAGTTCGAAGGCGATATCGGCCTTGGCGCGCGCCAGCGCCATCGCATCCGTCCCATGGTGCCAGGGCCGCAGGAATGTCTCGCCGCCGAACGGATCGCCGCCGGGCCAGCAGAACGAATGCCAATAGCAGACCGCGAAACGCAAATGATCCTCGAGCCGCCGTCCGCGCACGACGCGATCCTTGTCGTACCAACGGAAGGCGAGCGGGCTTTTGGCGTCCTTGCCGCCATAGGCGACCGGCGTGGCCGGCCCGAAGAATTTGGGTGACGCGTTCACAGGGAAAACTCCTTCAGCGCGGGATATAGCTTTCGCCACTGGTGATAGGCTTCATCGTAGGCGGCCGTGGCGGACGCACGCGGCGTGAAGCTCGCAAGCCGCCGCGGACGCGTGCAGACCTGCGCCGAATCTTCGCCTGTAACGGCGAGCCTGCCGAGCCGCGCGGCACCGAGCGCTGCGCCGACCTCGCCCTCCTCGACGCGGTGGACGGGAATGGCGAGAACGTCGGCGCAGATCTGGGCCCACAGTGCCGAGCGCGAGCCGCCGCCGACGAGATCGACCTCCGTGATCGCTGAACTCGCGCTGCCGAGCGCCACGAGATTGTCGCGCGCGGCGAAGGCCACGCCCTCGAGGACGGCCTGGACGATTTGATCGCGTCCTGTCGCACCGCGCAGGCCGACGAAGGCGCCGCTGGCGGCGGCGTCGTTGTGCGGCGTGCGCTCGCCATCGAGATAGGGAAGGAACTGGACCGGGCTCGGTCCGCGGACGGTCTCGCCGAGCGGCGCCAGCAGCGCGGCGGCAGGCGTCGCCATGAGGCCCGAAAGCCAGGCGAGCGAGGCGGCCGCCGCCAGCATCACGCCCATCTGGTGCCAGAGACCCGGAAGCGCATGACAGAAGGCGTGCACAGCCGCCGCTGGCGCCGGTACAAAACTATCAGTGACACGAAACACGACGCCTGAAGTTCCCAGCGACAGGAACGCATCGCCGGGCGTGATGGCGCCGAGCCCGATCGCGCTCGCGGCGCAATCTCCCGCACCGCCGGCAACCACGACATCTTTCGCCATGCCCCAGCGCTTCGAAAATTCGGGGGCAAGTGCTGCGCTGATCTCGCTGCCTTCGACCAGGCGCGGCATGTGGTGAAGATCGAGCCCGGTGGCATGTAGCAGCAACGCAGACCAGCGGCGCTGATCGACATCGAGCCAGAGCGTGCCGGCGGCGTCCGACATGTCCTCGACCATCTCGCCGGTCAGGCGGTAGCGCACGTAGGCCTTTGGCAGCAGCACTTTTGCCACCCGATCGAAAATCTCGGGCTCGTGGCGGGCCACCCAGAGCAGCTTTGGCGCGGTGAAGCCTGGCATCGCGAGATTGCCGGCGATGGCGTGGAGCGAGGGACAGCGCTCCTCGAGCCTCTCGCATTCGGCATGGGACCGGCCATCATTCCACAGGATGGCCGGACGCAGCGGACGACCGTCGTTGCCGAGCAAGGTAGCGCCGTGCATCTGGCCGGAGAGACCGATGCCATGCACCTGCGCGACGTCGCGCGGATGAGCGGACGCGAGGTCATCGACGGCGCCGATCGCCGCATCAACCCAGGCGTCCGGATCCTGCTCGGACCACAGCGGTGCGGGATGCGAGAGCGCAAGCTCGCGCGCCGCTGTCGCGACGATCGCGCCAGCCTCGTTCACGAGCACCGCCTTCACACCGGACGTGCCGATGTCCATCCCGAGATACACGTCGTCGTCCTCCCCTTCCGGCCCAGTTGGCGATCTTCGTCGCCTTTCCCATATCGGGCCGTCCTGCAATCAGCTCTGCGGGCTACGGCAGATTGTCCCGCATCACGATGTCGATCCGGATCTTCTCCTGTTCACTCAGGATCGGCTCGCCGCGGGCGAGCGCGAGCAGCACGCGCACGGCGGCGCGGGCCTCATGTCCCGGGTTCTGCGAGATCGCCGCGTCCATCACGCCCTGCAACAAGAGCTTGCGCGTCAGCACGGTGACGTCGTGCCCGACAAACACCACCTGCTGCTCGCGACCGGAACCGACGAGGGCCTTGGCGACGCCTTGCGTACCGGCGCCGACATTGTAGAGGCCGACGATGTCAGGATGCTTGCCGAGCAGCTGCGACATGAGCTGCTCCGAGCGCTCGTCCTCGTCGCGTCCTTCGAGCACGGGCAGCACGTTAAGCGCAGGAAACTCCGACGCCATCACCTGATTGAAGCCGAAGATGCGCTCGGCATGGTCGCGCAGGCCTTGCGAGCCGGCGACGATCGCGACCTTGCCGGATCGCGGGCCAACGAGGCGGCCGACCAGCGCGCCGGCGGTGCGCCCGGCGGCGATATTGTCGATGCCGACATAATGATGGCGGCGCGACGACGGCACATCAGAGACCAGCGTCACCACCTTGGCGCCGCCATCGACGAGATCGTTGATGGCGGCCCGCACGCTCGGATGATCGAGCGCGACGACCGCGACGCCGTCATACTCGCCGGCAAGCGCCTCCAGCGAGCTCGCGAGAACAGAGACGTCGAACACGTCGGTCGCGACCATCTCCACCGCGACGCGGCGGGCCGACAACCAGCCCGACATCTCGCCGAGATAAGACTGGATCTGCTGCATGAACAGGTTCGGCCCCGACGGCATCACGAAGGCGAAGCGCCGGGTACGGCCACGGGCGAGCTCGGCGCCGGCCACAAGCGGCTGGAAGGAGTTGCGCGCGATCGTCTCCTTGACGCGGCGGACCGTGTCCGGCCGCACGCCGGGGCGGTTGTGCAGGACGCGATCGACCGTCGCAAGGCTGACGCCAGCCTGGCGGGCGATGTCCCTGAGCGTGAGAGGGCTGTTGGCGTCCGGCTCCTTCATGGGCTGAAGGCTAGCAGAGGTTATTTGAGGTACGCAACTCATTTTGAGGAACACGACGGCGCGCCGAGCATTAGAGCTTCACTTCCAATCGCGCCCAAACAGCCGGGCGGGAATAGAGCCGCCAATATAACGAACTCAGCAGCTTAAGTGCTGGCTGGGGCGGGAGGGATCGAACCTCCATGCAGTGGGGCTGCATCCCAGAAGGCTGAACTGCGCCATCGTCAACGTTTCGTCGACTGTTCCTCGAAAACTTTGACGGATACGCTCGCCACTTGGCGCAGTGCTTCGCGATCGGCGCCCGACGATGCCATCACGCCCATGCCGGCGGATACCGCCGAGAGATAGCGCGCCAGCGCGGCAGCGTCGGCGGTCCGTTTCAGATCGCCCTCCTTCTTCGCTCTGGCGAAGCGTTCGCGGAGCTGATCTTCGGTCAATGCACGGCGCGCTGCGAGCTCGAAGGGAACGTTCTCCGAACCGGTACCGCAGGCAAGGCCGCCTTGCACGAGCAGGCAACCGGGCGGATTGTCGGGATCGGTTTGGATGTCCGCGGTCTCCATGAGCATCCGCTCCGCGACGTCGCGGGCGGTCGGCGCGCTCAAGACCCCCTCCATCCAGGCCGCACGTTTGGCGGTGTACCGGTCGAGGGCAGCCTTCAGGAGACCTTCCTTGTTTCCAAATGCCGCATAGAGACTGGGCGGGTTAATGCCCATCACCTCGGTCAACTGCGCAATGGTTGCGCCCTCATAGCCATGTCTCCAGAAGACTTCCATCGCCTGATCCAACGCGGCATCGGCGTCGAATTCTCTCGGGCGTCCCATGGCCATTCGCGTTACTCCCTTGAGGCGGACGCCGTTGTGCGTTTGGCGTTTCAAGCCTCTAACCTTCTGATTTATTGTGGTTCTTTTATTTGATTTCCAGTCTTGCGGCTTGCGACATAATATTTTCGTAGTGGATGGTACATAAGTATCTTGCAGACTGCCGTCCAGCTCCACATCTGTAGCGAACACTACATTTATGGAGCGCGCAAATGCCCCCATCTGCCAATACCTCCCGTTCCGGCCGATTCCGACGCGTTGTCGGCGGCGTTGCCGTGATCGGCGTCCTCGCGGCGGCCGGTTCGATCGCGAGCGGCCGCTATTTTCATGCGGCCCAGGCGACCACAGGCACCGCACCCGAGCAGGCCATCTCCGTCACGATCGCGGTGATCGAGCCGCGTCGGACCGCGCTGTGGGATGACTTCTCTGGACGTCTCGAAGCCGTCAACCGCGTCGAGCTTCGCCCACGCGTCGCTGGCGCGATCCTGTCGGCCAACTTTGCCGAGGGCGCGTTGGTGAAAGCTGGCGATGTCCTGTTCAAGATTGATCCCGCGCCCTACGCCGCCGAAGTGGATAAGGCGAGCGCGCAGCTCGAGGCAGCAAGAGCGCGTGCGATCTTCACTGCGGGCGAAGTCGAGCGTGGCGCACAGCTCGTCGGCAACGCCGTCGTCACGCGGCGAGATTTCGATCAGCGCGAGAACGCCAATCGCGAAGCGATCGCCAATGTGAAGGCGGCCGAGGCGACGCTGCAGACTGCAAAGCTCAATCTGGACTACACCGAGGTCCGCGCACCCGTCGATGGCCGCGTCGGCAAGGTCGAGGTGACCGTCGGAAATCTCGTGGCCGCAGGGACTGCCTCCCCGGTCCTGACCTCTCTGGTCTCTGTCAACCCGATCTATGTAAGTTTCGATGCGGACGAAGAGATCGTGCTGCGGGCGCTGAATTCCATTGCAGATAGTTCGGGCAAGCGCGGCAATCTTGATCAAATACCCGTCGAGATGACCACCTCTGGCGGCACATCGGCCAAAGGTCATATCCAGTTGATCGACAACCAGGTCAATGGCCAGAGCGGCACGATACGCGTCCGCGCGGTATTCCAGAACGAGGATGGACGCCTCATCCCCGGCCAGTTCGCGCGGGTGCGGATGGGCCAGCCTCAGCAACAGACACTGGTGATGATCGACGAGCGAGCCATCGGCACCGATCAGGATAAGAAGTTCGTTATGGTGGTCAGCGACGACAACCGCGCGGTCTATCGCGGAATAACGCTCGGCGGCGCCGTCGACGGGCTCCGCATCGTGACGGGTGGCCTAAAATCCGGTGACCGCATCGTCGTGAACGGCCTACAGCGGGTACGCCCGGGCGCGCTCCTGAAGACCGAAATTGCGGAGATGGGCTCGCGCGGACCGCAGCAAGCATCGAACGCCGGCAGCCGGCAAATCGTGCAGCGCTAACGACCGTCAGCGCTTGGGGCATAGCAATGAATCTCTCAAAGTTCTTCATCGATCGGCCGATTTTTGCCGGTGTGCTTTCGATCGTGATCTTCCTGGCCGGCCTGATCTCGCTCTTTGCCATGCCGATCTCGGAGTATCCGGACGTCGTGCCGCCCTCCGTAGTGGTACGGGCGACCTACCCCGGCGCCAATCCGAAGGTGATCGCGGAGACAGTGGCAACGCCGATCGAGGAGCAGATCAACGGCGTCGAGAACATGCTCTATATGAGCAGCCAGGCAACCACCGACGGGGCGATGACGCTGACAGTGACGTTCCGCCTCGGCACCGATCCCGACAAGGCGACGCAGCTTGTGCAGAACCGCGTGCAGCAGGCCGAGCCGCGCCTGCCGGCGGTAGTTCGCCAGCTCGGCATTATCACCAAGAAGAGTTCGCCCGACCTCACCATGGTCGTGCACCTGCTGTCGCCAAACAACCGCTATGACATGACGTATCTCCGCAACTACGCGGTGCTGAACGTCAAGGACCGCCTTGCGCGGATCGACGGCGTTGGTGATGTCCAGCTCTACGGTGCCGGCGACTACTCGATGCGCGTCTGGGTCGACCCGCAGAAGGCCGCCGAGCACGGCCTGACCGCAAGCGACATCGTGAGGGCGATCCAGGCGCAGAACGTCGAGGCGGCCGCCGGCGTGGTCGGCTCCTCGCCGAGCGTCAAGGGCATCGACCTTCAGATGTCGGTCAACGCCGAAGGTCGGCTCGCGAGTGAGGAACAGTTCGGCGACATCGTGGTCAAGACCGGTTCGCGCGGCGAGGTGGTGCGGCTGCGCGACGTCGCGCGCATCGAATTAGGTGCGTCCGCGTACGGCCTGCGCTCGCTGCTCGACAACAAACAGGCGGTGGCGATCCCGATCTTCCAGGCGCCGGGCTCCAACGCGCTCGAGATATCCGACCACGTCCGCGCCACCATGGCCGAGATCAGGAAGAACATGCCCGAGGGCGTATCCTACCAGATCGTCTACGACCCCACACAGTTCGTGCGCTCGTCGATCGAGGCGGTGATCCACACGTTGCTGGAAGCGATCGCGCTGGTGGTGCTGGTGGTCATCCTGTTCCTCCAAACCTGGCGGGCTTCCATCATTCCGCTCCTGGCCGTGCCGGTGTCGATCGTCGGCACATTCGCCGTGATGCACGTGTTCGGCTTCTCCATCAATGCGCTCAGCCTGTTCGGCCTGGTGCTCGCGATCGGCATCGTCGTCGACGACGCTATCGTCGTGGTCGAGAACGTCGAGCGCAACATCGAGGCCGGACTGTCGCCGCGAGACGCCACCTACCAGGCAATGCGGGAAGTTTCCGGCCCCATCATCGCGATCGCACTGGTCTTGATTGCGGTATTCGTTCCCCTCGCCTTCATCTCCGGCCTCACCGGGCAATTCTACAAGCAGTTCGCGCTAACGATCGCGATCTCGACCGTGATCTCCGCAGTCAACTCCCTCACGCTGTCACCGGCATTGTCGGCGTTGCTGCTCAAGGGCCACAATGAACCCAAGGACAGGCTGACCCTCATTCTGGAAAAAGGTTTCGGCTGGTTCTTCCGCGGCTTCAACCGAGCCTTCGCGCGCTCCTCGGAGAATTATAGCGGCAGCGTCTCCAAAGTGATCTCCGGCAAGGCGGCGGTAATGGGTCTCTATGTGCTCCTGGTCGGACTGACCGCCCTGCTGTTCCAGCAGGTGCCGAGCGGCTTCGTCCCCGGCCAGGACAAGCAGTACCTCGTCGGCTTCGCACGCCTGCCCGACGGCGCCACGCTCGACCGCACCGAAGAGGTCATCCGCAAGATGAGCGAAATTGCGCTGACGCAACCCGGCGTCGAGAGTTCGGTGGCGTTTCCCGGCCTGTCGATCTCCGGTTTCACCAATTCCTCGAGCGCCGGCATCGTGTTCTCTACGTTGAAGCCGTTCGACGATCGCAAGGATCCGGTGCTGAGCGGCTCTGCGATCGCGGCCGAGCTGAACAAGAAATATGCCGGGATTCAGGAAGCCTTCATCGCCATGTTTCCGCCGCCGCCCGTCAACGGACTAGGAACCATCGGCGGCTTCAAGCTCCAGATCGAGGATCGCGCCGGCCTTGGCTACGACGCGTTGAACGAGGCGACCAAGGCGTTCATGGCCGCGATGCAGAAGGCACCGGAAATCGCCGGCGTCTTCTCGAGCTTCCAGGTCAACGTGCCACAACTGTTCGCGGACATCGATCGCACCAAGGCCCTCCAGCTTGGCGTTCCGGTAACGGAGGTATTCAACACGCTGCAAATCTATCTGGGCTCATACTACGTCAACGACTTCAACAAGTTCGGGCGCACCTATTCGGTCTATGTCCAGGCTGACGCGCCGTTCCGTGCGCGGGCCGACGATATCAGGCAGTTGAAGGTGCGCTCTGCGTCCGGCGACATGATCCCGCTCTCGGCGCTCTTGAAGATTCGCCAGAGCGCCGGGCCCGAACGCGCGATCCGTTACAACGGTTTCTTGTCCTCCGACATCAACGCCGCGGCAGCGCCCGGCTACTCCTCCGGCCAGGCCCAGGAAGCGGCCACGCGCATCGCCGCCGAAGTGCTACCGCCTGGCTTCGCCTTTGAATGGACCGACCTGACCTATCAGGAGTTCATCGCCGGCAACTCCGGCATCTGGGTTTTTCCACTCGCGATCCTCCTCGTGTTCCTGGTGCTGGCTGCGCTCTATGAGAGCCTGACCCTGCCTCTGTCGATCATCATGATCGTGCCAATGGGGTTGCTTGCCGCGATGTTCGGCGTCTGGATCTCGAAGGGCGACAATAACGTCTTCACCCAGATCGGGTTGATCGTGCTGGTGGGATTATCTGCCAAGAACGCGATCCTTATCGTCGAATTCGCGCGCGAACTGGAGTTCGCAGGTCGTTCGCCGATTCGTGCCGCGATCGAGGCGAGCCGCCTGCGGCTGCGCCCGATCCTGATGACTTCGATGGCATTCATCATGGGGGTCTTGCCCCTGGTGCTCTCGACCGGTGCCGGTTCGGAGATGCGCCGAGCCATGGGTGTCGCTGTCTTCTCTGGCATGATCGGCGTCACGGTGTTTGGCCTGTTCCTGACACCCGTGTTCTACGTTCTATTGCGCACCGTCACGGGACTGAAGCCACTGACCAACCATTCCGCCAGTGTAGCGACCGGTCGCGCGCCGGAGCCGGGGCGCTAATGCTCGGCACGCTGATCGAACGACGTACAGTGGTTGGCCGCGGCCAAACCTCGAGCAGACCCGCCGTGTGTGCTCGCAGTAGACTTGCGACTGCGGCGAACTGCTTGCATCGACATTTCGGGGGCGCCAGCGGGCTGCAACCGTGACCGTCTGAATGCGGCAGACGACTTAGCCAGACTTGCCGAGAGCCTTCAGGATAAAGCGAATCTGGTCGCGCAAGTCTGCCTCCATATCTTCGCCTTGTTGAACGCAGTGCTCGATCAGAATCGGATGGAAGAATGGCATGAATGCGGACTTGACCGCTCGCGCGGCTTCCGCGGCATCTTCGACTTCGAACTCGTCCGCTTCGATGCCCTCGCGTATGATCGCCTCGAAGATCGTCACCATCCGCTCGACGTGCGCCTTGATGATCGCCCAGTTCTCCTGCATGGCGGCGACAATCAGGTCGTGCATGTGCTTTTCCTCGACCAGCCTCACCTTCTTGTGGTGGTAAACGGCGGTCAGCAACTGGTCGAGTTTCTCCATGGCCGGCGCGTTCGTGCGTGCGATCACAAACGCGATGTCAGCAACCTCGTTCAAAACCCGCCCGCAGATGGACTCGTTGATCGCATCCCTGGAGGGAAAGAAACGGTAGACATTCGCCGGGCTCATCCCGAGTTCGGAGGCGATGTCGGCCACCCGCGTCTTATGGTAACCGATGCGGCGAAAGTGCTCCTCCGCCACCTCGAGGATGCGCGCGCGCGTCTCATCTGGATCAGTTCCCGATCGAACCGGACGATTCATGGGTACAACAGAGCCCTACTCGGCAGCCATCGCTGTTCGCCATTCCGGCTCCTCCTTCGAATCCTCATGGATCTCATCTGTCGTCGGCTTGATCCGAAACCACGCGGCGTAAAGCGCGGGCAGGAACAGCAGTATCAGCACCGTGCCGACTGCCGTGCCGCCGATCAGCGTGTAGGCCATCGATCCCCAGAACACGGAATGCGTGAGCGGGATGAAAGCCAGCACGGCGGCAAGTGCGGTCAGGATCACCGGCCTCGTGCGCTGCACGGTTGCCTCGATGACGGCGTGATAGTCATCAAGGCCGGCAGCTCGGTTCTCCTTGATTTGTTCGGTCAGGATCAGCGTGTTGCGCATCAGGATGCCCGCCAGTCCTATCAGGCCCAGAATGGCGTTGAATCCGAAGGGCTGGTTAAAGGTGAGCAACATCGGCACGACGCCGACGAGGCCAAGCGGTCCCGTCAGCACGACCATGGCCATCGTCGAGAAGGATCGCACCTGCAGCATGATGACGATCAGCATGGCGGCGATCATGGCAGGAAAGACCGTCGCCAACGCGTCGTTGGCCTTGGTTGCCTCCTCGATCGATCCGCCCAGTTCGATGCGATAGCCGGCCGGAAGGGATGCGATCAGCGGCTGAAGGGCGGTCTTGATCTCCTTGGAGACCTCCGGAGGCTGGGTCGCCTCATTGATATCAGAGCGAACCGTGACGACAGGCGTGCGATCACGGCGCTTCAGAATCGGCTCTTCCAGACGGATTTCCGAATGGCCGACCTGATCGAGCGGGATCGGGCGGCCGTCCCGGCTCATCAGTGAGAAATCCGCCAGACGCGTCGGATCCAGCCGCTCGCCGCCGGCGCTGCGTGCGACGATGGGGACATTGCGGATGTCCTCGCGGACCTGCGTAACGGCGACGCCCGTAAGGAGGAACTGCAACTGCCGGCCCACCTCCGCTGGCGAGAGGCCGATGAGGTTCAGTCGATCCTGATCCGGGACGAAGCGAAGCACGGGTGTGCGATTACCCCAATCACGGTTCGCTTGCCGCACATCGGAAACGCCACGCATGATATCGAGCGCTTTTTCAGAGATAGCGTACAATTGCGCGGGGTCAGGCCCCATGACCCGGAACTCGACCGGAAACGGCGTGTAGGGTCCGAACACAAGCTGAGTGACGCGCACATTGGCCTCAGGTGCAAGCCCATCTGACACGGCCTGTCGGAGCCGGTGCTTCAAAGTTTCGCGCGCCTCCTCATCCGGCGTAAGCACGACGATCTTGGCGAAGGCCGGATCAGGCAGCTCCGGCGCCATCGCGAAGAAGAATCGGGGAGCGCCCTGACCGACATAGCTCGTGACGATCTTGGCCTCCGACTGCTGGTCCAGCCAGTGTTCGAGCTTCTCGACTGTGGCGGTCGTCGTCTCAATGCTGGTGCCTTCCGGCAGGCGAACCTCCACCAGCACTTCCGGGCGGTCGGACGTCGGGAAGAACTGCTGTTTGAGGGCGCCCATGCCGACGACGGAAAGCGCGAAGGCGATGGCGACGATGCTGCTGGTTACGAACTTGTGGCGCACGGCGAAGGTGATGAGCCCTCTCAGGCGCCGATAGTTCGGCGTGCCGTAAATCGCGTGGTGACCGCCTTCGATCGGCTTGATCGCCGGCAGCATCTTGACGCCAAGATAGGGCGTGAAGACCACCGCGACGATCCAGGAGACGATGAGGGCGAACCCCACGACCCAGAAAATGTTGCCGGCGTATTCACCGGCCGTCGAGCGCGCGAAGCCCACCGGCAGGAATCCGGCGACCGTCACGAGCGTGCCCGATAACATTGGCGCCGCCGTGTGGCTCCACGCGTAGGCCGCCGCCTTGATGCGGTCCATGCCCTCTTCCATTTTCACTACCATCACCTCGATGGCGATAATGGCGTCGTCCACGAGAAGACCAAGCGCCAGGATGAGGGCGCCGAGCGTGATGCGGTCGAAGAACCGACCGGTTTCCAGCATGATGAGGAACACGACGGCAAGCGTCAGAGGGACGGCAGCCGCCACGACGATGCCGACGCGCCAGCCGAGGCTGAGCAGGCTCACCAGCAGCACCACGCCGAGCGCCATCGCAAACTTCATCATGAATTCGTCAACCGCCGAGGTGATGTTGACGGCCTGGTCGCTGACCTTGGCCAGAGTCATCCCGAGTGGCAGCGTCCGAGCGATAGCGGCGGACCTCTCCTCCAGCGCCTTGCCGAGCGCGAGGCCATCCCAGCCCTCTTGCATAACCGCCGCGAGCATGACGGCGGGCTCACCCTGGTGTCGAATGAGGTAAGTGGGAGGGTCCTCGTAGCCGCGGCGGACTTCGGCGATGTCGGAGAGTTTCAGCGTCCGCCCCGCAGCGACGATCGGCGTGTCGGCGATCGCCTGGACGCTGTCATAAGCGCCGTCGACCCGGATGAAGACCTGCGGCCCCTTGGTGTCGATCGAGCCTGCCGGTGTGACCGTGTTCTGCCGCTGCAAGGCGGCAACGATATCCTGTGCCGACACGCCAAGCGTTGACAGTTTGGCATAGGAAAACTCGATGAATATCTGTTCGGGACGTTCACCGAGGATGTTGATCTTCTTGACGCCGGGCACGTGCAGGAGGTCCTGGCGAATGGTCTCGGCTTGCCTGGCGAGTTCCCGCATCGGCATGCCCTTCGCCTTGAGGGCATAAAGGGCAAAGCTCACGTCGGAGTATTCGTCGTTGACGAACGGGCCGAGCACACCAGAGGGCAGCTTGCGCGCTTCATCCCCAAGCTTCTTGCGGGCCTGGTAGAACTCCTCCTGCACGCTCGATGGCGGTGTGCTGTCCTTCAGCGTAACCGTCATGTACGCATAACCTGGCCGTGTGGTCGTCTCCACCCGGTCGTACCAGGTCAGCTCCTGAATCCGCTTCTCCAACGGTTCGGCGACCTGGTCCTGCATCTCGCGCGCCGTCGCGCCTGGCCATACGGTCGTGACCGTCAGGGTCTTGATGGTGAAGGAGGGGTCCTCCGCACGCCCGAGCATGAGGAAGGCGTAGGCGCCTGCGGCCGCCAGCAGGATGATGAAGAACAGGGTTACGGCCCGTTCGCGAACGGCGATCGCGGAAAGATTGAAATTCATCATTTGGCCACTCCTATTTCCTCGACGTTCGTCCTGACGCTCGCGCCGTCCTGCAGCAGGTGGGCGCCGAGTGAACCGCGCTTATCTAAAAAGCGCGGCCTCTGACTGCGCTTCTGCTACTTACAATTGGTTCGGCGACAGCTTCTTTGAGGCCAGCTGCCGCTTGGGCGGCAAGCCCACGGGCCGCTTCCTGCGAATCTTGAAATTCCTCGAGTGCATAGACTCTACCCCACCGCAGGGTGAACACGTGGAGACCACGGTTGACGTACGACGCGTCGCCGTTGAGCAGCGTTGCGGTGGCGTCCCATTGAGCAAACACGGTGGTGTTCCACGGCCAGCCCTTCACCCAGATGTTGTTGACCGTGAGATGGAGAGTGGGCAGGACGCGGCCGAGGCGCTCAAACCAGCGGCGCAGGGCTTCTTTGTCGTGGCGCTCACCACCAAGCGCGTGGGCGCCGGAAACGCGGTGGTGGACATTGGGCGCGACCGCTTTTACCGCGTCATCCCAGCGATGGTTGTTGACGTGGTCGAAGGTCTTTCGGATTTCTTTCTTGACGATGTAGCTGTATAGCATTTGCCGTCCTCCGACGGTGATCGCGGAAAGATTGAAGCTCGTTAGTTTCCGTTGTTTTCAGATGCAGTCCTGACGCGCGCACCCTCGTGCAGGAGGTGAGCGCCGAGGGAAACAATCGGATCACCGGAGCTCAACCCAGAGATCACGGCGGTTTCGCTGCTCACCCGAACAAGCTTGACCGGCTGAAAGCGAACGGTTGAGTTGGCGCTATCCAGGACCCACACACCGGTCTTCCGGCCGTCATCGAGCACGGCTCCCAGCGGCACCTGAACTTCCGGCTGACTCGCTTGGCTTGCCAGCCGAATGGTTACCGTGGCGCCAAGCGGTGCCGCCGCGGCCTCACCGTCGAGCACATAACGCGCCTCATAGGTACGGGTCTGAGCATCGGCGGAATCCGACAACTGCCGCAGATGCGCCGTGTAGCGCCGTCCATCGGCCGCCCCATACACGCTGGCCTCGGCCACGGAGCCGATCGCTGGCCGGATCGTTTCGGGAAGCGCGACCACCGCTTCGCGGGGGCCGGCCTTTGCGATCCGAATGACTGTCTGGCCGGCAGAGACGACCTGCCCGGGCTCGCCAAGCGTTTCGACCACCGTTCCGTCCGCATCCGCTAACAGGACCGAGTAGGTCGCCTCATTCTCGGCGACCCGCGCATCTGCTTCGGCGGTGGCGAGTTGCGCCTCGGCCGTATCCAACGCGGCCTTCGCTTGCTCGTAGCGCTGTCGGGAAGCCCATCCGTTGCTCACCAACTTTGCGTATCGCTGTTCATCCGCGTCGGTCTGCACGACAGATGCACGCGCTGCGGCAACGGCGTTGCGCTTTGCCGTGACCGCAAGGCGAAGGTCGGTTTCGTCGATCCGCATCAGCGGTTCACCGGCTTTGACCTGCTGACCGGTATTCACCAGCCGTTCCACGATCTTGCCGGCGACGCGAAAGCCGAGGTTGCTCTGCACCCTCGCCCCGATGACGCCCGTGAAGCCGCGTTCGGATCCGTTCACCCGCGCTGCCGTCGCCAGTCTGACCATCGGCGGTTCCTGCCTCGGGTCACGCGCCGCGGAAGCTTCTTGGGCGGGAATAGCAAGAGTAGCGAAGACGGCCGCTCCGGACGCCACGATCAGGACACCTGCCAAGACCAAAAGTCTGCTCTTTCTCATTGCCATCTCCAAGCCACTTAGATTTCATTCGAACTCTATAATCACATTAGAGTTCGATCGCAATCTAAATTGGAGCGTTGACGAAAACGTGATCCCGCGAAATAGGCCACTTCGACCCCCGGGAGCCTCAGATTCCGCCATACCCCACTTGATAGATTGCGTTCGCACTCTATCTGAGCTATAGAGTTCGACCGAAATCCAAATGGAGGTCCACGATGCGGGTGAGTCGCATTCAAGCCGCGGAGAACCGCCAAACCGTGATCAATGTGGCGAGTCGCCTCTTCAGGAAGCGCGGCTTTGACGGTATCGGGCTCAAGGATCTGATGGAGGGGGCCGGGCTAACCCAGGGCGCCTTCTACAAGCAATTCGCCTCAAAAGAGGATTTGGCGGTAGAGGCGTCCAGGCGGGCATTGGAGAGCGCCTCCGGCCGATGGTCGGACGCGGCCGCTCAGAATCCTGATGATCCGCTTGGCGCGGTGATCGCGTTTTACCTCAGCGGCGACCATCGTGAAGAAAAGATGGACGGCTGCCCGATCGTGGCACTCGGCTCAGATGCCGCCCGACAGGGCGCCGACGTGAAGGCGGAATTCGAAGCGGGAATCAAAGCGCATCTCGACGTGCTCGGCCGCTTCATCGCCGGGACCGGCGATGAGGCCTCCCGCGGCAAGGCTATGGCCATTCTCGCGACGATGGTCGGCGCGGTGACGCTATCGCGCGTCGTCAACGACCCTGATCTGGCTCAGGCGCTTTTGGATGCCGCGACCGAACAGGTCCGCGACGCCGCTGCCGCTTGAAAGCGCCCCCTCAAAACACGGAGAGACCGAATGCTCAGCATGACTGAAGCCAAACCAAGTTTGCTGAAGATATCGGATAAGCTAAGCGTACGTTTTCAAAAGATCGGCAGCGGGCCTCCGTTACTCCTCATACATACGATCCGGACGCAGCTCGAATATTTCCGCAGCCTGGCGCCCCTCCTCGCGACATCGCACACGGTGTACACCATTGACCTCCCAGGCCATGGACACTCACCAATAGATCCAAGCGCGAGCTTCGACGAACCCTACTTCAGGCAGGCCGTCATTCGCTTCATCGAGGAGCTCAATCTCTCGGACGTCACGATCGTCGGCGAGTCGATCGGCGGCGCATTGGCCCTCACCGTGGCGGCGGCGCTTCCGCAGCGGGTGGAGCGGGTCTATGCGATCAACCCCTACGACTACGAGACCCGCTACGGGGACGGTATTCGACGCGGCAACTGGTTCGCGAATTTTATCATCGGAAGTTTGCAGATCCCGGTACTCGGCGCGATGAATGCATCGCTCGAAAACAAGATGGTTCTCGGCAAGATCATGGGCGGCGGATATCACGACCCGCGCAAACTGCCGGCCGATTTGCTTGCTGAGTTCGATGAAGTAGCCCACCGCCCGGGATACAAGCGGATCGCACGCAAGGTGCTGGCAGGCTGGCGATCCTGGAGCAAGGCACGCGATTACTATCGGCAGATCTCGGCGCCTGTGACGCTCATTTATGGCGATAGCGATTGGTCTCGGCCAAATGAACGCGAACGCACACGGTCGCTGATTCCTGCCTCGCAGATGGTGACGCTCAAAAATACCGGCCACTTCTCAGCTGTTGAGAATCCGTCGGAGCTGGCTCGCGTGATAATGGGGACGGAATGGCCGCAATGATTAAACACAGGAGTGTGCAACTATGTTCAAGCGCTTCTGGCAGAGCTTGAATTACTGGGTTGGGTGCTAGGCGCGGCGAGTACATCTTTAGGCGGAAGAATCGCGCCGTTCAGAATGAAGCCCCGAGAAGGCGATTTAGGTAAGTAATATCAACTGGCTGACCACGAAGGGATCGAACTCCGACATTCCCGATTGGAAATGGGCCTTTGAAATGCCTTGAGAATTTCGCCTCATCCGCCCCGTTTCCAGCCCGGGAGACTTTTCGCGGTTCAAGCCGCGAATTTGGAGGCCGGGAGACGCTACAATTTCGAGAGCCGACATTCGAGACCAGTGGGAGCCACGCCACGCAGTCTGCTTCGCTCACCGGATTTGGCCGATCTAGATCGTGTAAAGTCCGCTACGGGTGCCATAACCGCCCTTAATGCGTCGGCCCTGGGAAGCCTGCCCTTCGAAGATCTGCCACCACCAAATGCACAACTACAAGGCGATGGTCGCGATATCTTGAAAGATTGAAATATCGGAGATTCTCCTTAAGCTGCCGATTCTGGTTCAGGAATTGGTTATCGATGATTTTCGATCAAGCGCAGTGCGTCGTCGAGAAGCAGGACCGGTCGGCTGAACGGCGTTCCGGCCTGGGCAGGCTTTTCGCCATATTCGAAGCAAGCTTTCCGTCGGTACATTACCGCCTCCTGGACTCGGTGACTGCTGTCAATGCACAGGCATCGTCGACCAACGACTCCCGCCTGGTGGATGTTTTCGGCGGACTGGCCTTTCATCCGGCGATTGGCCACGACGCTCTGGTCTTTATGCTGCTTCATGAAACCGGTCACCATTTGGGCAAGGGGTGCAAATTGCCCTTTGCCCAACTCGCGTGCGAATGCTCCGCTGACAGCTGGGCGACAGCCGAGGGACGCAGGAAGCTGCAGGCGGACGGCGTAGATTTTCGGCTGCCCGCGGCCGTGCAAGAGATTGAGCACGCCCTGCGTTTTCAGATGCGGGGGGTTTCGTCGACATCAGCATCACGGAAACGTTGCTGGGCAATGAATTGGCGAGAACGACGGCAGGCGTTGCTCGAAGGCCGGACGATGCGTTTGAAAACCTGTCAAATTTCGCGTGCTATCACTCATTCCCAATCGAGAGGTTTACTATATGGGCGGACTGATTCCTAACGGCAACGATGCCGAAGTCATTGACAAGCTGAACACGACATTTCAGGGAGCCAAGCTGGCGAATTTACGAAGGCACATCGCCGACAATGCTGACGATTTTTTCGCCAACACCCGACACCTGCACCGGATCTCCCATCGGCTGAGAATCTTTCCAACTTCGGGCCCGCGGCCGAAGGGCCGATGGTACGTCTTCCTGCGCGATCTCATCGGCGATGCGAACCGAATTCAAATCCTGCAAGCACTCAGGGATTCCGTCGGCGACCCCGATTGCGTTGGCATCCATTTCTGGGCTCGCTTCAATACGAAGCCCAATCCGCCCGATTATGAAGTGGAGATTTCCCCAAAACATCCTGACGCTAATGGCAAGTTCTGGATGACGATCACGCTGTTATGCGACCACGAAATTGACGCAGGCATTCCGGGCGACCCCAGCGATCCTCCTGCAGATGGCGGTGAGCACGGACCTGTGCACCCTAGGCTTCTTCGTCCCACGAAACGAAAGTCGGCGAAAAAGTACGCGAAGAAAGCCGTCAAAAAAGCGCCAAAGAAGGCCGTCCGGAAGGGCGCGAAAAAGAAATAGAAATAGGAGCACCAGGCAATAAATTTAAGTCAAAGTGCGCTGACGAAAACAGTGCAGTCGAATGCCGACGGCACTGTGCCATTGTGCTCGGGCCACCGGGGGCGCTGCCTGACCGGCCGTGACATCCCCCGATTGGGGGATTCCACGGGATAATCGGCAGCGGTCAACGATACTTCCTCGCCGCCGCCTCAAGACGACTTATTCGATCCGAAGATACTCGTCCTTAATACTGGCCGACATTGCAAAGCAGCATAGAATTGACCTGCTTATAGAGTTATAACCGCTTGCGGATGCAGTGTTTCCGCTTCCAAGGGGCGTTCGATGCAATGTTTGCGTTGCGGTTGCCAGAACAAGGCTACCAATGAATATTGCGAAGGATGCGGCGCTACCCTTGGATCAAGGTGCAGCGCCTGCGGCCATCTGAACGGACAGACGGCCCGTTTTTGCGGGCGATGCAGCGCTGCCTTGAAGCCGATCGCTTCAGAGACACCCAATCAGTCGTGGCAGCATGTTCTGAAATCGCTGAATGCCAAGGGCGGAGAGCGCAAGCGGGTCACGATCCTGTTTGCGGATATTCGAAATTCAACGAGCCTTATTGACAGTTTGGGTGATCCAGAGCTGGGCATGCGACGTTTGCAGCCTGTTCTTGACCTCATGAACGAAGCTGTTGTGCGCTACGATGGCGTTGTCAACAAATCCCAGGGCGACGGAATCATGGCGTTGTTTGGAGCGCCACAGCCTCATGAAGATCATGCGGTCCGTGGCTGCCTGGCGGCGCTGGCGATGCAGGATGGGGTGGAGCGCTTTGGGGATCCGGATTTGCAGATCCGTGTAGGCGTGCACACCGGTGAAGTTGTCGTTCAAGCGATCGAGCACGGAATTTACCAGACATATGATGCCGCTGGCGCAAATGTGCACCTCGCCAATCGCATGGAGCAACTGGCTGACGCAGGCACTATCCTCGTTTCAAAGGAAACCTACACGGCAGCCAGGCAGTTCGTGGAAGTCGAGACGCTTGGCCTGCAGACTGTTCGCGGCATCGCGGCACCCGTCGAGGTGTTCAGACTTAGGGGGCTTCAACATGCCCCTTCAAGCGGAGTCTTCCGAAGCGGGCGACGGCTAAGTCCGCTCACGGGAAGAACCGAGCAGTTCTCCGCTCTCTCGCAAGAACTCGAGAATACGATGAAAGGAGAAGGCCGCGTCGTCGGTGTCGTCGGCGAGGCCGGCATTGGCAAGAGCCGCCTGTGTTTCGAGTTTGCGGAAAGTTGCCGGGGAAAAGGCATCCGGGTTTTTGAAGCGCGCGTGCTGGCACATGGCAGGGCAACGCCGTTTCAGCCGGTATTGGAGCTGCTGCGCGATTATTTTGGCCTTCGCGTCAAGGAAGCGGCCGACGCTTCCCGGCGTCGTGTCCTCGATCGGTTGGCGGCTCTCTCTATCTCCGAGCAGACGTCCTTCGTTCTGCTGGAGTTTTTGGGCCTTGCTGATCCGCTGCAAGCAACGATCAAGCTCGATCCAAAGGCACGAAAGGCGCTACTGCTCGATTTTGTGAGAACGCTGCCCCGTTCAGGCACTCCGGATGCCACCACGATTGTAATCATCGAGGATTTGCATTGGATCGACGCAGCAAGCGAAGAGTTCGTGGAAGCCCTGACCGATGCCGTAGTTAGCACCACCACCCTTCTGGTCGTCAATTTCAGGCCGGGATTTGTTGCACCCCTGATGCAGCGAACACATTATCGGCAAATCAACATGCCGCCGCTGCCGGCAGCACAATCAGCCATCTTGCTGCAGGATCATTTTGGCAAAGACCCTTCGCTGGCGTTGCTGAGCAGGAACATCATTGAACGCGCGCAAGGAAATCCGTTCTTCCTCGAAGAACTTGTCAATGCCCTCGTGGAAAGGGGGGATTTTGAAGGCGAGAAAGGCGCATATCGGTTGAAGGGAGGCATCGAGGCAATTCCACTGCCCTCGACCGTGCAAGCCGTTATTGCCGCTCGTATCGACCGTCTGGAAGTGAATGCCAAGAAGGTTCTCGAGATTGCTTCGGTAGTTGGTCGCGAAATTTCGACATCAATTCTGGATTCAGTAGCCGGCTTGGATCCGGCCGAGGTGTCGGAAGCGACGCAGCATTTGCGGCAAGCTGAACTGCTTTACGATGTGCCCCCCTTCGAACAGCGTCTTCTTGCATTTCGTCACCCGCTTATCCAGGAGGTTGCCTATCGGTCGCTGCTGCACGAACGCCGCCGTGAGCTCCATTCAAAAGTGGCGCAAGCAATTGAGACCCTCTTCAAGGATCGCGCCGAAGAACGGGCATCTCTCCTAGCGTATCACTACGAGCAAGCCGGTGAAAATCTGAAAGCCGCCCAACAGAACATGCGTGCAGCGGTCTGGATCGGTACCAATGATCCAAGTCAGGCCCTGAGAAGCTGGAAGAAGGTCCGCGAGCTCCTGCAAGACGTGCCGGCGTCTCACCCGATCAATTACCTGAAGATGATGGCTTCCGGTCAGATCGTGAACTTTGCCTGGCGTGAAGGAATCTCGGCGCAAGAGGCCCTTCCCTACTTCGAGGAAGCCAAGCAACTGGCGCTGGAATTGAAGGACATCAGAGCCAATGCCCTTATTCACGCAGCTTACGGAAGGATGTTGGCAAACGGCGGCTCGGCAGACGAATATGTTGAAAAAATCCGGGAGGCCATTGCGATTGCCGATCAAGGCAACGATCCAAGCGTCGAAGTCACGCTAAAGGCTGTACTGTGTCATGCACTGCGGCTCTCGGGCCGCATGATCGAAGCACTGCAGATGAACATCGAGGCAATGGACCGGGCGCACGAGATCGGTAAATTTGACAGACAGACGCTCGGCTTCGACATTGACATATGGCTGACGGTGATGCGCGGCCAAACCCTGGTGATGCTTGGTCGTGGGGAGGAAGCGCGTCCCTATCTCGATCGAATTATCCAAATGGAAAGTAGCCAGGTTGATGCTATCAATTACGGCATTCCGAGTTGGGCGTATGTCGATCTCGCTTGGGCAGAGGGAGATATCGGACTAGCTCAGGAACATGCTGACCGAGCGTTCTCTATCGCGATAAAGGCCGGCAACCCGTACCTGCGAGTCTATGCCCAAGCCCTTCGTGGCGTTTCACATGTCGTTGCAGGCAGATTCGCTTCAGCCATAGAAGACTTGTCCGACGCCCTCAGCTTCGCCCGATCGCGAAAGGCCGGGCTGGAAAACGAATCGCGCATTCTGGCTGATTTGGCGAACGCCTACAGGCTAAAGGGCGATACTGCAGCAGCTCTCAGTATTGTTCACGAGGCGATAAAGGTTGCGACCGAGCGTCATGCCCGCGTCCCTGAATGCCTTGCTCGTATCGTTCGCGCTGATCTACTTCTCCGATCTGCAGCCAGCGATCAAAAAGCTGAAGGAAGGCAAGAGATGGAGCGCGCGAGAGCGCTGATGCGAGAGACCGGGGCCATGCTCTTTGAAGCCTTCATCGATGCATTAGATGTCGACCTTAGCAGTCGCCAGGTTTCGACCAAAGTTAGTTGACAAGACTAGTGGAAGCAGAGCGGGCGTCAGCGCGAGCGATCCTGCGGGAGCCAAACAGGAGGCCCGTGCGCGTCCTAGGATGGGCAAAGGTGATTTACCTGTCAGCCCTATCGCGCAGTGGGATCGAAATTTGTCTCCGCAACAAGTCTCCGACGAAACGGGAATTTCTGCGGTCGGGGCTGGAGACTTTCGGGAGATTCTCGCCAAAGTTGCTGACTTTGGATTTTTGGAGACCAGATGCGATATGCAAAATCCCCAGCAATTGCAGGTGTTTCGCGCATAAATTGGCCACAATCTTAGGTCGAGGGAGTGTCTGGCTGGGGCGGGAGGGATCGAACCTCCGAATGGCGGAATCAAAATCCGCTGCCTTACCGCTTGGCTACGCCCCAACAGTCCGGGCCGGAACATGGGATCGACCAGCGCGACCTTTTCCGACACCGCCGGTCTATAGAGGGAGCCACGCCATTTCAACAGGCTGGAATCTCGAATTTCACCCGAAATCCGCTCCCGGAAGCGTGAGCCTTTATATTAGGGATTAGGGCCGGCTACGCGAAGATCCGCGGCCGGTTTCGCGGCCCGGCGCGAATACCGCCGGTGGAGAGTTGAGAGAACCCCGGTTTCGTGGGAAGACGGCGGCAGTTTATTACCCCAGAAGCGAGATTATCGTCATGACTTACCGCGCGCCGATCTCCGACATCCTGCTCGCGCTCAACCACGGCGCAGGTCTGCAGGCGGCCGTGAAGGCCGGCCATTACGGCGACTTCGACGGCGACATCACCGCCGTCGTGCTGGAGGAAGCCGGCAAATTCGCCGGCGACGTGCTCGCCCCGCTGAACCGGGTGGGTGACGAACACGGCATCAAGCTCGCCGACAACAAGGTGACGACCGCGCCCGGCTGGCCCGATGCCTATCAGCGCTGGATCGCGGCCGGGTGGAACGCGGTGTCGGGCCCGGAAGCTTTTGGCGGCCAGGGCCTGCCGATGGCGATCAATGCGGCCTGCACCGAAATCTGGAGCGCGTCGAACATCGCCTTCGGCCTTTGCCCCCTGCTCACGCTCTCGGCGATCGAGGCGCTGGACGCCCACGGCAGTGACGAGCTGAAGAATATCTATCTGGAAAAACTCGTGTCCGGCGAATGGACCGGCACGATGCAGCTCACCGAGCCGCAGGCAGGCTCCGACGTCGGCGCGCTGCGCACCCGCGCCGAGCGCGCTGACGACGGCACCTATCGCATCAAGGGCACCAAAATCTTCATCACCTATGGCGACCACGACATGACCGACAACATCGTGCATTTCGTGCTGGCCCGGCTGCCCGACGCGCCTGCGGGCACCAAGGGGATTTCGCTGTTCCTGATTCCGAAATTCATGGTCAACGCCGACGGCTCGCTCGGCGCGCGCAACGACATCTTTCCATCCGGCGTCGAGCACAAGCTCGGCATGCACGCCTCCCCCACCTGCACCATGACGATGGGCGATCACGGCGGCGCGATCGGCTACCTGATCGGCGAGGAAAATCGCGGCATGCTCTGCATGTTCACGATGATGAACCAGGCTCGCCTCGGCGTCGGGCTGGAAGGCGTCGGCATTGCCGACCGCGCCTACCAGCAGGCGCTGGCCTTTGCCCAGGAACGCAAGCAGGGCCGCGCCGTCGGCAGACAAGGCGACGGGCTCGATCCCATCATCGTGCATCCCGACGTCAAGCGGATGCTGCTGCAGATGCGCGCCATGACGGCCGCGGCGCGCTCGATCTGCTATGCCACCGCGGTCGCGCTCGATGTTTCCATCCGCGCCAAGGATGCCAAGGTGCGGGCCGATGCCGCCGCGCGCGGCGCGCTGCTGACGCCGATTGCAAAGGCCTTCTCCACCGATATCGGCAACGAGGTGGCGTATCTCGGCGTGCAGATCCACGGCGGCATGGGCTTCATCGAGGAAACCGGCGCCGCGCAGCATTACCGCGACGCGCGCATCACCTCGATCTATGAGGGCACCAACGGCATCCAGTCGATCGACCTCGTGACGCGCAAGCTCGCGGCGAACGGCGGCGCGTCGGTGTGGGCGCTGCTCGATGAGCTGGGCGGCATCGTCAAGCAGGTCGAAGCCTCGAACGATCCCGCCTTTGGCACCACCGGCGCCAAGCTGCGCGACGCGCTCGGCTCGCTCGAACGCGCGAGCAAGTGGCTGCTGGAACGCGTGGCATCCGCGCCGAACGATGCGCTGGCGGGCGCCACGCCATATTTGCGACTGTTCGGCTCCACGCTCGGCGGCTGCATGCTGGCCGGCGAAGCGCTGGCCGCCAAAAGCAATGGGGAGGCCGGCGATCCGCAGCGCTACGTGACGGTGGCGCGGTTCTTTGCCGAGAACATCACCGTGCAGGCGGGATCGCTGGAGAAGACCGTGACCGACTCGGCCGATGCCGTGAACGGCGCGGATGCGGTGTTGCTGGGGTGACAGACCATGGCGGCGCATCTAGCGGTAGTGCAAACGCACTACGCCGCCCATCGGCATAGGTCGTGCAATTGGCTTCACCAACGGGAACAACAGTCCACAATTTGTCCAAATCGGACTCTGTCATTGCTAAGATTTTCCCAAATCCAAATCGGCGCATATCGACTTGGAAAAGCCCGTTCAGCTAAACGCCAGGGCGAGCAAGCCAGAACCGAGCAGGAAAAGGCCGGCGACGGTAACCGCAAGGAACGCATTGGAGGCAAACTCGTCACGCATTGTCTTATCCCACGCGAGCGCCATTACGCGTCACGCGGTCCTTCCGAAGTTGCATCTGCGGATTTCAGCCATCCGTGCCCGGCAATATTCGCGGTAAAGCACGCTGAGAAGTAACACATGATCGCACCCCGTTGTTTGATCGGGGGACTTCATATCAGGCCTCCGTTTCGCGCTGTCTTCGCGGGCTTCGAAAAACGGTTTCGCGCACATTGCAGCACCATTTCGTGCGGGACATGGTGACGCGCCTCACGCAATCGAAGCCACGGCTCCTGTCGAATGGCCCACCAGCCCGATCTTCTGTTGTCCAGCGCACACACGTCGCAGAATGGCACAGCAAGTTCCATGCATCGCCCGTGACATTGAAGCAACATCTTTAAAAAAATCGCCGATCCCGTAGTCTCCGGCCGTTGCGCATTCATTTCGCAGTGCGAACAATGAGCGTCGTCGCGTGCTTGGCTGTGTAATGGGCTCATGCGGAGCCTGGGGAGGCCTGATCATGGACCCATGGCGATTGGCGACCAAGGCGCAACGCCGAATCAACGCTTTCGCGAGCTTGGCTCTCGCAAGTTGTGTTCTCGCCTGGCTCGCAGGCTTCGGCTCGGCTTCGACCGAGCATATCGGCGCTTCCATCGAGAACGCCGGCGCGAAGTCAATCGTGGCACGCCACGAACCATCTCTCGTCGCAAGCACCGAGCCCACGGTCGTACCGCCGGCGACCGTCGTCGCGAGCGCCGCCATCGGCGATGTTGAGACGGCAACGGCCGCCGAAGCCACGCCACAGAAAGCCACCGACACGACGGCAAGCCTGGATGAGCCGAAACCTTTTGTCGTCGCCGCGCTGCCGGATTCGTCGCAGGTGTTCCCGCCCGAAGGACCATCCGCCGAAGGTGCGCAGGCGAGCACGCCTGATTCCGCGCCGGAGAAAGCCGCCGACACGACGGCTAGCCTGGATGAGCCGAAACCTCTTGTCGTCGCCTCGTTAACCGATTCCTCGCAGGTGATTCCACTCGAGGAAGTCACAACGGCGCCCGACACTGCCGTGCCGGCCGTGAGCATCATCGAAATCAACGAGGAATGCCTGGTCGCGGAGATCTGCATCGACCGGTACCTGTGGACGCTCTACGAACGGGCGCCCAAGATCGACGCCATCAAGGTGCATGAGCAGAGGAAAGTGACGATCAGGAGGAAGGGCAAGACGGTGACCGTCACCAGGACCTTCACCAGGCGTGTCGACGAGGAGTTTGGCTGGAAGGACCCGAAGGCGGCGGAAAAAGCCGGCATGACGATGATGGACTACGTGATCGGAGGCATGGATCGCACTTTCAAGCTAAAGCTCTTTCATACGCTCCACGCGGCGGAGCAGGCCGGGCTGTCGCCCGGCATCACCAGCGCGTTCCGCGATGACTACCGTCAGTCGATCGCAACCGGGCTGAAGGCTGCAACCGATAGGTCCTACCATGGCGGGAGTTCCCGTGGCGGATATGGCCGCGGGCTTGCGGCCGATATCGTGAGCGTCAAGGGCGCGACCCGGGCGCAGCGATGGGTCTCCACCGAAAAGCTCTGGAAATGGATCGACGAACGCGGCAAGGAGTTCGGAATCGGGCGCCCCTACCTCGATAGGGATCCGCCGCACGTCGCGCCGATCGATGGAAAGGAATACGCCTCTCGCCGCGGCGGAGCGAAAACGCAAGTGGCGGAAGCCAAAATCAAAACTCGCGTAGCGGAAGCGACTGTCAAGAAGGGCAAGCGGCTGGCTGCTCGAGGCGACCATAGCGCGGCCAAACGCGCGCGAACCGTAAAATTGTCCAAAGGCGCGAAAACCGCAAAACTGTCCAAAGGCAGGACCATGTAAGCGGTCCGAGCACGCCCTTCCCGCCCATGGCGGGATGGCTGCAACCGCAATCCTCTCGAGTGCGCAGCAGTCAGAGTCAGCCTGTATTCCTGACCGCATTGGCCAGCATGGCGTAAAGCTCACGCTTGGTGAATTCCCTGGTCTGCTTCGCGACCGGCTTCTGCGTAGACACCACCCGATCCACCGGCCGGGCGCAGGCTGCCGCGAGCGCCGGCTTTCGCGTCGGCGCGGCCACGATCCTGGGGTTGGCCGTTGGTGGCTTGTGACCCCGCTTGTGGCCCATGCGCTTCAGCTTGGCGCTCACAGCGTTGCGGCTATGGCCCAGCCGACTTGCGATCTGACCGGCACTGTAGCCCGCGGCCCAGAGTTCTTTGAGCAGTGCTACGTCTTTCGCATCCCAACTCATGGGAGACACTTATACGCCGAATATGCGCCACAGGCGAGTCGTTGCTGATGGTGCTTCGGCCGATGGTTCATCTCGTCGTTAATGCAGCCATCACCAGCTTGGAGGATGGCTACAGCGGTCGGCTCCTACCTCGAGTCTCTAGCTCGCGAACCAGCCGCCGCGACCGTCAAGGCGATCGCGGCGGGATCGCAGCAGAGCACCATCAACAATATCAGCCATCGAACGGCGGCCTCGGGCGCGGCGCCGACCATCATCGCAAGATACTGGATCGGGCCTGCGGACGCCTCGATGCGGGAACGTTCGCCGGCCAGCGCCGCGCGTTGCGCCTGCAGATCGACCAGCGTTGCGGTTGCCGCCTGCCGCTGCGTATCCAACCCGTCCCGCATCAGGCGCTGTTGCGTCGCGATGTTGATGGCCCGCGTCACCCGGCCGCGCCGCGTGGATTCGTCCACCGCCCGGTCGATTTGCGCAATGCGGCTGTCCAGGTCGGCAACGGCAGCCGATTGCGCGGCGACGCGGGCGTCGAGCGCCTCGATGCGCTCGGTGACGCCAGAACGCGACGAGGCCGCAACGCTGACATGCGCCTCGACCAGCTTGCCGAACACGCCGGCGGCGTTGATCAGCGCAAGGCCGGCAACCAGGGTCACCATAACGACGCGCATCTTCCAGTTGGTCCGGCGCCAATGCGCGGCCAGCCATCCGGCGATCACGAGCTTGCCGGCTTCCATCGTGGCGGCGAGCACCATGACGGCAACCGGCGCGCCGGGAAATATCTCGGCCATGCCCGCGACTGAAAAATAGGCAGCAACCGCCGCCAGCGCGAGCGCTGCCACAAGGGCAAAGGCCCTGCTGGTGCGTGCGCGTTCCGGCGCGGCGGGAGCAGCCTCCGGCACGGCGGGTGCCGTGGAAACCACCAGCGGTTCGAGCGACACGTCGGGCGCCTCTGGCTCGCTGTCGGCCCCGGTTGTCTTGGCTTCGATCGTCTTGGCCTCGATCGTCTTGGCCCTGGTTGTCTTGGCTGCCTTCCTGGGTCCCTTGGCTGCCTTGGTGCGACTGGATGCCGGCGAGGCGCGGCTGCGTTTCGTCGCCGGCAAGGGCGCCTCGCCAGATGATTCAACGCCGATGTCCACCGGTGTCGCCACCAATCGAGGCGTGCGATTTGAGGCATTGGCCCAGGCGTCAAGCTGATGCCTGATGCGCACAGCATCGCTGTCGCCTTCCGCCGGTTCGGTCGCGGAGATCGCTTGCGTGGTTGCGCGGCCTGTCATGTGGCCCCCTGCCTCGTAACGGCAAAAGCCAGCTTCTCCTCGGCGAAGAACTGGAGTGTGCCGTAACCTTCGGTGTCGACGGCATACCTGAAGCTTCCGTCAACGGTCGGAAACACCGCGACAACCGTGCCCGACTCGTGGTCGTTGGCCACGTTTTCGACTTGCTCGCCAATCGCAAACTTCGCCATCGAAAACTCCTTTTGGATTCGTCGACGCGATTATATCTGCACAAGCACGCGGTAGCTTCTTAACGATGCGCCTTCCGGAATTTCGGACGAAGGTTGTTGCACGAATGTCTCATCCTGCTGTCGGGAGGGAACCGCTCTGCACGGGGCGCGCGAAACCAACACGGCGCAATGTCCGGATTGAGTCTGAAATGCGCAAGCGTGGCAATCAGAAACTGTTGCAACGTTAAGACAGTCATGGCCATTCCGGCGCGGTCCCGTAGTTCTACGCTTTGCGAATCGTCCACGCCCGCCCCTACTCTCAGTGCAGTTCGCATTCCCCGGCGTTGCCGGTATCCGTCCCGCGCAAAAAAGCACGGCTACGGAAGAGTGTATTTTGCCGGGCAATTCGCCTAAGGGGCGTCCAAAAAAACGGCGTGCACCAATGTTGGCATGAACCCTGCATCGGCTGAACGAACTGGATATTCCTTATCAACGAAGGTCACCATGCTCGTCACTCTCGTCGCCGTTCTCTGCAATAGCCAGCTCTGTCTGGAGAAAGTCGTCACCACCAGTGACCAGTCCGGCATCACCATGAGCGCCTGCGCGGTCAACGCGCAGATCGGAATTGCCGACTGGCTCGCCAAGGGGCCGTATCGCGAATGGCGATTGCAGCGCTACAAATGCGTGCTCGGAAAATACGTTCCGAAGAACGAAGCCTGAGGCATCGCAAGCTACCTCACGCTGGCGCGGCTCTTTGCCGGGCATAGCGAATTCGTTTGCGTCAACGTTCGTAAACATGACCTCACCTTCTCGCGGCGCGATGCGCCCGAGGTTTGCATGAAGCTTTCCCCTCAAACAGAGGGAGCAGGGAATGCCGGGTGCTTGCTGCACCCGCGGTCTCGTGTGCAATGGTGTAGAGAGTTGCGCACACGAGCATACAGGTACAGCCGGAGCACTCCGGCATTCCCTGCGCAATGGTTTGACGGCTTATGCCGCGCTCTCCCTGGAGACGAATTCGTCTTGCCTCCATCGCTGCCGGCTTGATGGCGAAATCGATCCGGTTGGATCGAAGTCACCACCGGCAGCTTGGCATCAGCCACGGATGCCAGGACCACACGGTTTTGCCGTACGCTTCAGCGCCGTACGTCCTGCGCGCCGTGCTCGCTCACGGATAACCGCCCTGCGAACACCTTCACGCGCCCGACGCTGCTGCGTCCACCGCATCCCACCCCGCGTCCGTGACGATCGCGATCCGCCCCTCGTGAGGGATGAGACGGCGGGAGTCTTAGTGCTGATTTGGGGTGGCCGAGAAGCGAATTGTTTTTGCGCGAGGGGCTGGACGGGGCAAATCACGTTGAATTGGCGGGAGAAATTGCTGTTTGCAAGCAAGCCCCAAGGGCGCAGGAGAATGACTTTGCGCTGTCAAGGTAGCCGCAAAATTGCTTCCGCCTCTACTGGCATGAGCGGCACCAGTCGCTTGGCGGGACTCCGGGTACGAATGTTATGGAATACGTCGGTCAACTGATAAGCTTTGTGTAATTTTCTCATCAGTCCGCGGCAAATCCCTTTTGCCATTGCTTTGCCATCGCTTATCTCAACCAGGAGTATAACCCTGCTTTCGAAGGTTGGGAATCATGCGGCCCTGTTTGACGTAGATAAGCTGCCCCACGGCACGCCCATCCAATGGGCGCAGGCCGTCAATACCGCTGTCGTCAAACTTAAGGCCCGTAAGGTTACGGTTATCCCTACCGACGAACCGACACACATTGGCTTCTGTTGTCGTTGGGTCAGCATTTTTCTGCAAGGCCACATACGACGCGGATTGTCTTTGTTGGAGAGTGGCGCGCGCGAGATCAGGCAGGGTCGGCCGCTGGTCGCTGCGCTTTGTTCCCGGGCATTGCTGGAAGACGCTGCAGTGTTGTGGGGATTTAACCGGCAGATGCTGCCCCTGCTGGAAGCCCGCGATGTTGACGAGATCGACACGCTGGTTTTTCCGAAGGTATTCGCCTCACGCCGCCCGAAGGACATCGAAGAACTCGGCGAAGAAGTTCGAGCTCGCAATATCCTAACCGCGATCGACAAGATGAACGTGGACCATCCCAACATTCGCGCCGTGTACGATGAACTGTCGGAAGTCTGTCACCCAAACTCGCTGGGAGTGTTTTCTCATTTCGCAGACCTCTTCGACGACAAGCGTGCTGTGTTCGACGATGGTCAGGACATGTCCGATGCCGCGCTACATCACCTTATTTTTTGTGGTCTGATGTTCGGCGCCGAGGAAACAATAATCGGGCAAATGCACATCGCTATTGATGCGATCCTCAAACCCACCTGAGCACCATGCCGCACATCCGTGAACTAAAGCGCAAGCTTCGATTCAAGCTGCTTAAGCTCGAAGAGGCGAAATTCGATGCTTACGTCAAGGCTTTCCGGCTCATTCGAAACAAAATATTGGACGATTCAGACACTGACGACAAACCCGGCAAGAGAGCTCAGTTCGAGGCCGAGGACGCGGAGGCTGGCGCTAAGACCGCCGCAGACAGGCTCTTTTCACGCAAGTCGGCAGAGCGCTTTCGTCGTGGGCGGCGCTTGAGGAGATTATGGTCGCCGTAGCGTCCTTGCTCCTCTCAAACTCCATTCAAAAGGCCGGTGTAGTGATGTACTCGATCATCAACTTCGGTACTTGGTTGAATATCATCTCCGAGCTGTTTCCCCACGAGGACCTGTACGCTCATCTCAAGCCGAAATGGGATAAGCTCAACAGCAGGCTTCGCGCACTCAAGGACATTCGGGATAGGCTTGCATACCACAGCGCCTTCAAGTCTGATATTCCCGCTGCGATCTTCAAAGTCACGTCCATAGCGCCCAGCCCTTACGACGGGCGCGCCAAGTCTATAAAATATCAACCACTGACGTTGCTTGAAATAGCAGAATTTGGCAGCGCTGTGCTCGACATGATGAGAGATCTGACGGCTAGCGAACGAAATGGAGGCCATCAAGAAGGCACACATCGATTATCTAGATGCCGAAATCGATAAGCTGTCTGAGCCTGGAGCATACGATAAAGCTATTGCCGCGAACAAGGAGGGGTCAGCCAATGCCCCCTTCGACAACGCCGAAGTAGGACCGCTCATCACGCCCCACTGTGCGCACAACATTTGTTATGATTGCAACACGCATAATCGCCCAAGGTGAGCTTCACGTTTGCAGCATCAGAAATTGCAGTCCAGTCCACTTAACTAGCGTATCGCATCTTCACCGGCATTCACACCTGCGCCAGCATTTCGATCAGCCCCAAATACCGCGCCATGGGCCGGAAATCACCGTCGTTGTGGAGCAACGCCTTGCGGTTCTCGATGCACCAGGTACCGATCAAGAGATCCATGGTCTTGCGAACCGTGATGCCGCGCCGGCGCAAGGAGCGGAAATTGCGGGCGGCGGCGACGGCGATCGCGTCGCCGGCCATCGGCACGATCTCGAAGCGGCGCAGCAGACCCTCGACCTCCCCGCCCGCTCGCTGTCGAGGCCTTGCAGCACCTCGCAAAGCATCAGTCGCCCACGACGATCTCTTCCGAGTAGCGCACGGAGCCGCCGGACGTGCGGCTGGTTGCGGCCGTTGAGGAAGTCGATCCAGACGCTGCTGTCGACGACGATCACCCGGCCCCTCGTCCCCTGCGACTGCGGGCGAGGTTGCCGCGCCAGCGGTATTTGCCGAACGCCCCGCCGACCTCCTGCTGACCCCGCAGCCTGATCATCAAACGGAGTGCCTGCTCCACCGTCTTCTTCTTGGTTTGCTGTCCGGAGGCTTTCTGCGCTTCCGCCATCAGCGCGTCGTCGATCTCGATATTGGTGCGCACGGCCAGCGCTCCGTTGTGATGTGTATGGATTGATATTACGATACACATCCGGCGCTACAACAGGCGGCACGGATTCTTCGAAATCGGCTTTGGAAATCGTAGGGTGGGCAAAGGCGCACCGCGCCGTGCCCACAATTGACACTCCCGCCCGGGATGGTGGGCCCGCTGCGCTTTGCCCACTCTACGAGACTGCGCCTCCTACGTAATCGGCTTCAGCCCTGCCTCGATCGCCGCCCTTCGCGGCTCCAGGAACGGCGGCAGCGCCAACCTCTCACCCAGCGTCTCCATCGGTTCATCCGTCGCAAATCCTGGTCCATCGGTGGCGATCTCGAACAATATTCCGTTGGGCTCGCGGAAATAGAGGCTGCGGAAGTAGAAGCGGTCAATCTCGCCGCTGTTGGGGACGCGAAGCTCGTTCAGGCGCTGCGTCCAGGCGTGGTACTGCGCCTCGTCGGGGGTGCGGAACGCGACGTGGTGGACGCCGCCGGCGCCCTGCCGCGCCATTGGCGAATCCTTGTCTTCGAGCACGTGCAGTTCGGCGGCGGGGCTACTCTGTCCCTTTGCCTCGCCCATCTCGAACACATGAATCTGCGCGCCGTGGGCGGCATAGTCGCGCACGCGGTGCATGTTCATGACTTCGGTCAGCACGAAGGCGGTGCGCGACAGCTCCTGCACGGTCAGCACGATCGGACCGAGGCCGCGGATCTGGTGCTCTGCCGGCACCGGGCTGCGTTCCCACGGCGAGGCTGCGCCAGCGCCGCCGTCGTCGACCAGCACCAGCCGCTGGCCCTCGCCGTCCTCGAACGGCAGCGTCAGCCGGCCGTCGACTTCGACGATATCGCGGGCCGCGGTGCCGGCCTTCTTAAGGCGATCCCGCCAGTAGCCGAGGCTCTTCTCGCCCGCGACGCGCAGGCCGGTGCGCGAGATCGAATTGGTTCCGCGCCGCTCGGGCGCGGCGGGAAAATCGAAGAAGGTGAGATCGGTGCCGGGATTGGCTTTGCCGTCGGCGTAGAACAGGTGATAGGCGCTGACGTCGTCCTGGTTGACGGTCTTCTTGACCAGCCGCATGCCCAGCAGGCCGGTGTAAAAGGCCAAGTTCTCCCGCGGCTTCGCCGAGATCGCGGTCAAATGATGAATTCCGCCTAGCTGCATGCGTTATCCTCGTAGTCACATCCCCTGAAAAACCGCAGGGAGTTGTTGGGGCTTTTGCCGGATCATGTAGGATGTATGTGGATGATTGACCAGCGGCACCGTCGCCGCCCGCTTTTAGGGGCAAGTTCATGACCGAACACCTCATTGTGTCGGACGAAGATGCGACGCGCGTGATCAAGCTGCGGCGGCCGGAGAAAAAGAACGCGTTCACCCAGGAGATGTATCGCGGGATGAGCGATGCGATCGACAGGGCGCAGAACAACCCCGATATCCGCTGCATCATCATAACCGGCGGTTCGGGCGTGTTTACCGCCGGCAACGATCTCGAGGATTTTCTTAAAGAGAGCACCTCGAATACCGATGCGCCGCGCGGCGCCTCCAACGCCGTAAAACTGCTTTATTCGCTGGCGCACAACGTCAAGCCGATCATCGCCGCCGTCGACGGCGTCGCAATCGGCATCGGCACCACGATGCTGTTTCATTGCGACTATGTGCTCGCCAGCACGACCGCTACCTTTTCGACGCCGTTCATCAATCTCGGACTGGTGCCGGAAGGCGCCTCCAGCCTGTTGATGCCGCGCACCATGGGCCACCAGCGCGCCTTCGCCATGCTCGTGATGGGGCGCAAGTTTTCCGCCGACGAGGCGCGTGAAGCGGGCTTCGTCAACGTGGTGGTGGCGCCCGGACACACCGAAGCCGAGGCGCGCAAGGTGGCCCGCGAGATCTGCGCGTTGCCGGCCGAAGCGGTCGCGATCTCGCGAAAACTGCTGAAGCTGCCGCCGGAGGACATGACGCGGCGGATCGACCAGGAGAGCCATCTGTTCGGCGAACGGATGCACTCGAAGGAAGCGGTGGCGTCGTTCCAGGCGTTCTTTGCGCGGAAGAAGGGGTAAGGACGCATTCTCCTCACCGTCATTGCGAGCGAAGCGAAGCAATCCATCGCGCCGCATCAAGAAAGAATGGATTGCTTCGTCGCTGCGCTTCTCGCAATGACGCTGAAATAGTCATCTGCTATGTCAACGCCATGAGAATTCCCCTTCGCCCGATCCTTCCCGCATTCGCGATCATGATGGCGCTTGCCGCATCATCGCTCGCCCAAACCGCCGCCCCGATTGATCTGCGCATTCTCGCGATCAATGATTTTCACGGCTACCTGCGCCCGCCGCCGGGCGGGATCACGATCACCGATCCCGAGGAAAGGACGAAGAAAATCGCCATCCCTGCCGGCGGCGCCGAGCACATGGCGACGCTGGTCAGCCAGCTCCGCGAAGGCCACAAGAACACGATCTTCGTCGCGGCCGGCGATTTGATCGGCGCCAGCCCGTTTCTGTCGGCGATGTTCCATGACGAGCCGACGGTCGAGGCGCTGTCGATGATGGGACTGGATATTTCCTCGGTCGGCAATCACGAATTCGACGAGGGCAAGGAGGAATTGCTGCGCATGCAGCATGGCGGCTGCCATCCGCTCGACCAATGCCAGGGGCCGCACCCGTTTACGGGCGCGAGATTCCGCTATCTCGCCGCCAGCACGTTCGAGAAGAGCAGCGGCAAGACGGTGTTTCCCGCCTACGACATCAGGCAGTTCGACGGCGTCCCGGTCGCCTTCATCGGCCTGACCTTGAAGGGCACCCCTGGCCTCGTCTCGCCGGTTGGCATTGCCGACCTCGAATTCCGCGACGAAGCCGGTACGGTGAATGCGCTGATCCCGGAACTGAAGGCGCGCGGCGTCGAGGCCATCGTCGTCCTGATCCATGAAGGCGGATTGCCGACGGGCGACTACAACGAATGCCCTGGCGTTTCGGGCCCGATCGTCGACATCGTCAAGAAGTTCGATCGCGCGGTGGACGTCGTGGTCTCCGGCCACACCCACCGCGCCTATGTCTGCGAGATCGACGGCCGGCTCGTCACGTCAGGCGACAAATACGGCACGCTCGTCACTGCGATCGACCTCAAGCTTGATCCGACGACCCGCGATGTCGTCAGCGCCAAAGCCGACAACACCATCGTTCGATCAGCAACGCTCGCGAAGGACGTCCGGCAAACCGCGCTGATCGAATCCTACGACAGGCTGGCCGCGCCGATCGGGAGCCGCCCGGCCGGTTCGGTGACGGCAACGCTGTCGCGCGTGCCCAACACCGCCGGCGAAAGTCCGCTCGGCGACATCATCGCCGACGCGCAACTCGCCGCGACCAGCAGCGAGGCGAAAGGCGGCGCGGTCATCGCCTTCACCAATCCCGGCGGCGTGCGCGCCGACGTGGCGCACAAGGAGAACGGCGGGGTGACCTATGCCGACCTGTTCGCCAGCCAGCCGTTCCGCAACCAACTGGTGACGATCACGCTGACGGGAAAACAGATCAAGGACATGCTGGAGCAGCAATGGCTCGATCCGAAGCGGCCAAGGATCCTGCAGGTCTCCAAAGGCTTCAGCTATGCATGGGACGGATCGAAGCCGGACGGCGAACGCGTGCTAGCGGAACGCATGTCGCTGAACGGACAACCGGTCGATCCCGCCGCGAGCTATCGTGTCACCGTCAACAACTTCCTGTTTGTCGGCGGCGACGGTTTTACCGTGCTCGCCCAGGGAACCGCGCCGCAGACCGGCATCTACGACGTTGACGCGCTGAACAGCTATTTTCTGACCAACAGCCCGATCGGTCCAACCGCCGCCGATCGCATCGTCAGGGTCAACTGAACGGAAAGGCCGTAGGCCTTTCCGAGCGGCCCCTGACCGCCTAGATTAGCCGATCCCTTGCCGGCGCGCGCCTTAACGCCAGGATTTTGCATGACGCTCCTTCTGACGCACACCGCCTGTCTCGACCATGTCACGCCCCCCGGGCATCCGGAGCGTCCCGACCGGCTGCGCGCGGTCGCCGAGGTGCTTGGAGAAGACCGCTTCAAGCCGCTGACGCGCAGCGAGGCGCCGGAAGGCAGTCTGGATTCCGTCACGCTGTGCCATGGCGAGCATTATATCGGCGAGCTCCGGCACATCGCCCCGCAAAGCGGCATGATCTATATCGACGGCGACACCTCGATGTCGCCGGGCACCTGGGAAGCTGTCATGCGCGGCGTCGGCGGCGCGGTCGCCGCGACCGACGCGGTCATGTCCGGCGCCCATCCAAATGCGTTCGTTGCCGTCCGCCCGCCCGGCCATCATGCCGAGGTCTCGAAGCCGATGGGCTTCTGCTTCTTCGACAATGTCGCCATTGCCGCGCGTCACGCCCAGCGCACATACGGCATCGGCCGTGCGGCGATCGTCGATTTCGACGTCCATCACGGCAACGGCACCCAGGACATCTTCTGGCACGATCCGACCGTGATGTATTGCTCGACGCATCAGATGCCGCTGTTTCCGGGTACCGGCGCCAGCGGCGAGCGCGGCGAGCACGACACCATCGTCAATGCGCCGCTGGCTTCCGAAGACGGCAGCGCCAAGTTTCGCTCCGCGTTCGAAAACCTGATCCTGCCGCAATTGCAGAAATTCTCGCCGGAACTGATCATCGTCTCCGCCGGCTTCGACGCGCATTACCGCGATCCGCTGGCCTCAATCAATCTGAAGGCCGATGATTTCGGCTGGGTCACGCGCAAGCTGATGGAGCAGGCTGAAGCAAGCGCAGGTGGCCGCCTTGTCTCGGTGCTGGAGGGCGGCTACGACCTGCAGGGGTTGAAGGAGTCGGTTGCGGCGCATGTCACTGCATTGATGGGCGGGTAAATCCCCGCCACAATAGGCCCCTAAAACCTTTGTTTTGACGCGTTTTCTTCACGCGAACCGGTACCCACTTCGCTCGAAAACGCTATAGTTTTGATTCTGCGCTCTTAGGGCGCATTCGGGAACTCTATATGGCCGAAAATACCCAAATGGACGTCAAAAAACTCTCGTTCGAGCGTGCGATCGAGGAGCTCGAATCGATCGTGAAACGGCTGGAGGACGGCAAGGTGCCGCTCGAAGAATCGGTTGCGATCTATGAGCGCGGCGAGGCGCTGAAGCGCCGCTGCGAAGAACTGCTGCGGCAGGCCGAGGCCCGCGTCGACAAGATTACCACCGATGCCAACGGCCAGGTCACCGGGAACGAGCCGCTCGACGTGCAGTGATCCGGCCGGCGGGAATATCGGCCCCGCCCCACTCGAAACGCCGAATACCGCCCAATTTGGTGGCCTGATTAGTCGCCTTATTAGTCGCCTTATTAGTTCTTGGCGCCCTGCCCAGCCTGTTATAGTCGGCCATCATCCGGGGACAGTACGTGCGCGTTCAGCACCGCCATATCATCTATATACAGGGCTACGATCCGCGCGGGCTGGCGCAATATTACCGCATGTTCCGGACCGAGCTGCGCAAATTCAGCCGGCTTTACCAGCTCCAGGCCACCATCAGCCGGCCCAAGGTCGCATCCGACGACGAGATCGCGTCCTGGACCATCGATACCAAGGCAGAGGACTGGCAGACCCGCACCGCCTACGATTTCCTCCGGTTCGAGGACTTCATCCAGCAGGATCTGGCGTCGCCGATCTGGCGCACCGTCTTCAGCGCGGTGTGGATCTACTGGCGCCTGGTCTTCGCCGGCACCATCGGCCGTTTCGGCAAGGCGAACTGGCGTTTCGCGACCTTCATCACCTACCCGCATTTGATGCTGCTGCTCGAGGCCGCGTGTGCCGCCGCCATCGCCTTCGTTTTCGAGAAGGGCCTGAACGCCATCGGCATTTCCGACGCGTTCAGCATCGCGGCCGCAACCGCCATCTTCGTGGCGCTGCTCGGGACCGTGCTGAAATACACCGAGAATGCCACTTACGTGCTCTATCTCCTGTGCGACACGATCTGGACCTGGGAGTTCTCGCACCGCGAGCGCCCCGAATGGGATGAGCGCATCGACCGCTTCGCGCAGCATCTGGTCAAGACAGCCAAGAGCAGCGACGCCGAAGAAATCGTCATCGTCGGCCATAGCTCCGGATCGTTCCTGTCGACGGAAATGCTGGCGCGCGCGCTGAAGCTCGATCCTGCGCTCGGCCGTCACGGTCCGCGGATCGTGCTGCTGACGATCGGCGGCAATTTCCCGATCGTCGGCTATCACGCGGTATCGAAGCCATTCCGCGACCATCTGCGGCAGCTCGCGATCGAGCCGTCGATCGACTGGATCGACTGCCAGGCCCGCAAGGACGTGATGAACTTCTACCAATTCGATCCGATCACGAGCCACGGCATCGACGTCGGCGCCTTAAGGCGCAACCCGAAGATCGTGCCGGTCCGCTTCCGTGACATCATCCGGCCCGAACACTACGAAAAATTTCGCTGGCAGTTCTTTCGCGTGCATTTCCAGTTCGTGATGGCCAACGAACGGCCCAACGCCTACGACTTCTTCATGATCGTCTGCGGACCGGTCCCGCTCAGTGGGCGCATGGCCGCCCCCGACGCCGCGCTTGATGTCGCCACCGGCGATTCCGGCGTGCGCGATCGGGCCTGGAAACGCATCGAAGCAGCCACGACGGCGACCGCAAGTGCCGCCGATTTGAGCAAGCAGGAACCATCTGCGCGCCGCAGCGGTTGAAAAATCGAGTTCTTTCCGGCTCGCGCCACGGAACCGAATAGGCCCTCCGGGTTGGCTTTGGCGGCGGCTTTGGTGTAAAGGTTGCGGTTCTATGGGCTGGGAAGAGCAGCCTGCCGCCGAATTCTGACGGCTGCAAGCGCTTAAAATGACTGAGGAAACTGAACCGGGAAGGGTTTAGAAGCTACTAACGTGATGCATATCACATGGTTTAGGCCAGAGTGCATCTAGGCTTTCAAATCAGGTACCGGCCCGCCGCGATGGCACCGGGGTCTGGATTTTCGCGGCGCGGTTAACGCGCTTCCCGTCTCGCGTCAGGCCTTTGGCCCTGACATGCAAAATTGGAATATCGCTGTGACCACATTTAGTAAAACGCCGCTTCTGGATACCATTCGCACGCCCGACGACCTTCGCAAGCTCAAGATCGAGCAGGTGCGGCAGGTCGCCGACGAACTCCGCCAGGAAACCATCGACGCCGTGTCGGTGACCGGCGGCCACTTCGGCGCCGGCCTCGGCGTCGTGGAACTGACCACCGCGATCCACTACACCTTCGACACGCCGCGCGACCGCCTGATCTGGGATGTCGGCCACCAGGCCTACCCGCACAAGATCCTGACCGGCCGCCGCGACCGCATCCGCACGCTGCGCACTGGCGGCGGCCTCTCCGGCTTCACCAAGCGCACCGAGAGCGATTACGACCCGTTCGGCGCAGCGCATTCCTCGACCTCGATCTCCGCCGGTCTCGGCATGGCGGTGGCGCGCGACCTCTCCGGCGGCAAGAACAACGTTATCGCGGTGATCGGTGACGGCGCGATGTCAGCCGGCATGGCCTATGAGGCCATGAACAATGCGGGCGCCATGAACTCGCGCCTGATCGTCATCCTCAACGACAACGACATGTCGATTGCGCCGCCGGTCGGCGCGATGAGCGCCTACCTGTCCCGCCTCTACTCCGGCAAGACCTACCGCACGCTGCGCGACGCCGCCAAGCAGATCAACAAGCGCCTGCCGAAAATCCTCGCCAACCGCGCCAACCGCGTCGAAGAATATTCCCGCGGCTTCATGATGGACGGCGGCACGCTGTTCGAGGAACTCGGCTTCTACTATGTCGGCCCGATCGACGGCCATAACCTCGACCATCTGCTGCCCGTGCTGAAGAACGTCCGCGACATGGAAACCGGCCCGATCCTGGTCCACGTCGTGACGCAGAAGGGCAAGGGCTACGGCCCGGCGGAAGCTTCCGCCGACAAGTATCACGCCGTGGTCAAGTTCGACGTCGCCACTGGCGCCCAGGCGAAAGCAAAACCGAACGCCCCGGCCTACCAGAACGTGTTCGGCCAGAGCCTCGTCAAGGAAGCGGAGAAGGACGACAAGGTCGTTGCCATTACGGCCGCGATGCCGTCCGGCACCGGCGTCGACATCTTCAACAAGGCCTTCCCGGACCGCACCTTCGACGTCGGCATCGCCGAGCAGCATGCGGTGACGTTTGCGGCCGGCCTCGCCACCGAAGGCTACAAGCCGTTCTGCGCGATCTACTCGACCTTCCTGCAGCGCGGCTACGACCAGGTGGTCCACGACGTCGCGATCCAGAGCCTCCCGGTACGTTTTGCGATCGACCGTGCCGGCCTGGTCGGCGCTGACGGCGCGACCCATGCAGGCTCCTTCGACAACGCCTATCTCGGCTGTCTGCCGAACTTCGTCATCATGGCGGCGTCCGACGAGGCTGAACTGGTGCATATGGTTGCCACGCAAGTTGCGATCAATGACCGGCCGAGCGCGGTGCGTTATCCGCGCGGCGAAGGCCGCGGCGTCGAAATGCCCGAGGTCGGCATTCCCCTCGAAATCGGCAAGGGCCGCATCGTCCGCCAGGGCACCAAGATCGCCCTGCTCTCGTTCGGCACGCGGATGGCCGAATGCGAAAAGGCGGCCGACGAACTCGCTGCCCACGGCCTCTCCACCACCATCGCCGATGCACGCTTCATGAAGCCGCTCGACGTCGATCTGGTGCTGAAGCTGGCGCGCGACCATGAGGTGCTGCTTACCATCGAGGAAGGCTCGATCGGCGGCTTCGGCTCGCACGTGATGCAGACGCTGTCCGACCACGGCATGCTCGATGGCGGTTTGCGGATGCGCGCGATGATCCTGCCCGACGAGTTCATCGACCATGACTCGCCGACCGCGATGTATGCCCATGCCGGCCTCGACGCCAAGGGCATCGTCGCCAAGGTGTTCGACGCGCTCGGCAAGGACTACAAGACCGAGACGGTCAAGCTCGCCTGAGGCATAATCTTGCGTCATTCCGGGGCGGCGCGAAGCGACGAACCCGGAATCCATAACCACCATCGAGAGTATGGATTCCCTGATGTGCAATTGCACATCACGGCCTGTCGCCTCAGGTCGGCGACGGCCGACCGAGGACGCAACCCGGAATGACGAAAATTTACCTCGCAGGTCCCGATGTGTTCCTGCCGGACGCCATCGAGATTGGGCGCCGCAAGACCGCGATCTGCGCCCGCCATGGCGTGAGCGGGCTCTATCCGCTCGACAACGCGATCGATCTTTCGTCCGCCGATGCTTCGCTTGCGATCTTCAAGGGCAACGAGGCCATGATGGACGCGGCGGATGCGATCATTGCCAACCTTACGCCGTTTCGTGGCCCCAGTGCCGACGCCGGCACCGTCTATGAACTCGGCTACATGGCCGGGCGCGGCAAGCTCTGCTTCGCCTACAGCAACGATCCCGCCGACTATGCCGAGCGGGTTGCGCTATCCTTTGTGGTCACGAAAGCCAGTGACGGCCATCTGATCGACGATGACGGACTGACGGTCGAGGATTTCGGACTGCCCGACAATCTCATGATGATCCACACGCTCGATCTGCATGGTGCTAAACTGGTGACGCCGCAGCAGCGGCCTGCGGACATCTGGCACGATCTCACCTCGTTCGAGGCCTGCGTCGCGCTTGCGGCGGATCGCGCCACCCGCAAATCGGACTGAGGCAAATCGGACTGACCTTGGCGAAGAAGAGCAACAGCGAAATCTCTCCCCGCAAGCGCGCGGACGTGCTGCTGGTCGAGCGCGGCCTGTTCGAAAGCCGCGCCCGCGCCCGCGCCGCGGTCGACGCCGGCGGCGTGACGGCCGACGGGCGGCCAGTGTTGAAAGCGTCGGAGATGATCGCCGCCGACGCCGAATTGTCCGCGCAGCCGGCGCACCCCTACGTCTCGCGCGGCGGCGTCAAGCTCGCCGGCGCCCTGGAACTGTATCCGATCGAGATCGAGGGCCATGTCTGCCTCGACGTCGGCGCTTCCACCGGCGGCTTCACCGAGGTGCTGCTGGCGAACGGCGCCAGCCTGGTGTTCGCCATCGACGTCGGGCACGGCCAGTTGCATCCCTCGCTGCGCGACCATCCCCGTATCGTGTCGATGGAAGAAACCGACATCCGCAAATTCGAGGGCAAGCGCCTGCCCGCGCGGCCCGATATCGTCGTCATCGACGTCAGCTTCATTTCATTGAAGGCGGTGCTGCCGGTGGCGCTGTCGCTGGCGGCCGCGCCGATGCATCTGCTCGCGCTAATCAAGCCGCAATTCGAGGCGGAGCGGAAACATTCCAAGCACGGCATCATCCGCAATGCGATGGTGCATCAGGAAATCTGCGACGATATTTCGGCATTCGCCGCTTCGCTGGGCTGCACCGATATCCAGGTGTTTCCGTCGTCTATCAAAGGCGGCGACGGCAATATCGAATTCTTCATGGGCGCGCGCCGTGGCTGACGGCGAGCGCCTCGTCATCGACCATGTCGGCCATCACGGCGACGGCGTCGCCATCGCCGGCGGCGGCAACATCTATGTGCCGTACACGCTGGGCGGCGAGATAGTCGAGGTCGCGCCTGTTGCCGGCCACCATCCCGACCGCCGGCGATTGCTCAAGGTCGAGGCTGCAAGCGCGGAGCGGATCTCGCCGTTCTGTCCGCATTTCGGTGTCTGCGGCGGCTGCGCGATCCAGCACTGGGATGCCGCCCCCTATCGCGCCTGGAAGCGCGAGCTCGTGGTGACGACGCTGTCGCAGGCGGGAATCGATTGCGACGTGGCGCCTTTGGTCGATGCCCATGGCGCGGGCCGCCGGCGCATCACCCTGCATGCACGAATGGGAACGCACGATGTGCTCAAGGTCGGCTATGCGGCGGCCGGTTCGCACGACATCATTCCGATCGACCGCTGCCCGATCCTCGACCCGCAACTCGGCGGCGCGATCGAAGCAGCCTGGGCCGTCGCCGAGCCGCTGATCTCGATGAGCAAGCCGCTCGACATCCAGGTCACTGCGACCAATAGCGGGTTGGACATCGATGTACGCGGCTCCGGCCGGCTGTCGACCGCCTTGATCACAAACCTGTCGCGCATCGCCGAACAGCATCGGCTGGCGCGGCTGACGCGGCACGGCGAGCTGGTCTTGATGCGAACGCCGCCCACAATTTCGATCGGCGCCGCGCAGGTGGCGCTGCCGCCCGGCTCGTTCCTGCAGGCAACGGTCGCCGGTGAGGAGGCGCTGGCGGCGCTGGTGTCCGACCACTGCAAGCGCGGCAAACATATCGCCGATCTATTTTGCGGGGTCGGCCCGTTCACGCTGCGGCTTGCGGCGAAGTCGCGTATCGCCGCCTTCGACAGCGACGCCGGCGCGGTCGCCGCATTGCAGAAGGCCGCGACTTCGACGCCAGGACTGAAGCCGGTCAAGGCGGAGGCACGCGACCTGTTTCGCCGACCGCTGATGCCGCAGGAACTGCGGGACTACGACATGGTGGTGTTCGACCCGCCGCGCCAGGGCGCGCAGGCGCAGGCGATACAGCTCGCGGCCAGCAAGGTGCCGACGGTGGTTGCGGTATCGTGCAACGTCACGACATTCGCGCGCGACGCAAAAATCCTGATCGACGGCGGCTACAAGATCGACGGCGTCACCCCGGTCGACCAATTCCGCCACACGCCGCATGTCGAATTGGTGGCAAGGTTCAGGCGGTAGCAGACGCTCGTAGCCCAGATGGAGCGCAGCGCAATCCGGGGGCAACATTGTCGCTTGTGGAATCCCGGATTGCGCGGAGCCTGTCATCGGGCGCGCATTCGCGCGACCCGTTGGCTCCGTCCGGGCTACGAGGTAGCTACCTTCCCCACCGGTCCTGCCAGATCTTCTCGCCGATCATGCAGTTGACGCGCGGCTCACGGCCGGCGGCTGGTACGACCGGGCGTTCGGGGGTACGGCCCGCGATCTCGAGCAGCAACTTGGTGCGGATCGCTTCCTTGAACTTGTCGCGGTCCTTGATCGTGACGACGAAGGAGCCGGGGCCGCCGATGACGCAGTCCTCGTAATAGAGATCGAGGTTGTCGATATCCATGGTGGAATAGGACGGCTCCTTCACCATGATCGGCAGGCCGTTGATGACGATGCCCTTTTCCACCGCGGCATCGCGTGCGATGACGACGGGCGCACCGTTGTTGTTCGGGCCATCGCCGGAAATATCGATCACGCGCCGCAGGCCGCGGTGCGGGTTCTCGTCGAAAAGCGGCATCGCGAAGTTGATCGCACCCGAAATCGAGGTGCGCGACGCCCGGCGGATCGGGGTCTTGATGATTTCATTGGCGACGGCATCGGCCGTCTCGGGCCCGTCGATCAGGCGCCACGGGATGATGATCTTCTGGTCAGTGGAGGCTGCCCATTCGAAATAGGTTACCGCGATCCTGCCGTTCGGGCCGCTCTTCAGCGCCTGCAGGAACTCCTTGGAGACGATCGCCTGCGCATAGCCCTCGCGCTGCAGCGCGAGTTCGTCCATGTCCATCGAATAGGAGACGTCGACGGCGAGGACGAGTTCGACGTCGACGGTCGGATTGGCTTCCTTGTCGGCCAGTTGACGGCCATCGGCGCTGGGTTGGTGGCCCAGCCGGTTCGGCGCGGCAAAACCCGCCACATCGCCGCCGGCGAGTACGCCCGCTACAAGCACGACCCCGATCGAGACATACCAGCGCATTGCGGCCCTCCCGTCGAACGACAGTAATCGTGACATGCAAAGCGGCCGACGCAAAGCGCTGAAATCATTTGTCCTTCACATTCGGGTTAGGAGCGGAACTCGACGAACCCGGCGCGATGAAAGCCCTGATCGAGCTGAAACTCTCGGCAAACGCCCAGTTTCAGGACCGGCCCAGAGCCTGTAAACTGATCGAGACGGCCGCAAGCCGCGGCGATCAGACCATGGCGCAGCGCCTGGCGGACTGCCGCGCCAACTGAGCGCGGCGAGCCCGTCAAAAATTCGCTCGCCTCGGGACTGCATTGGAATGGCCGATACCACCGTCACACCAAAGACCAAGGTCAAAACCAAGACCGAGCGGCCGCGCCTGCACAAGGTCATCCTGATCAATGACGACTACACGCCGCGCGAATTCGTCGTCACGGTGCTGAAGGCCGAATTCCGCATGACCGAGGACCAGGCCCACAAGGTGATGATCACGGCGCACCGGCGTGGCGTCTGCGTGGTCGCCGTCTTCACCAAGGACGTCGCCGAGACCAAGGCGACGCGCGCCACCGACGCCGGCCGCGCCAAGGGCTATCCGCTGCTGTTCACGACCGAACCGGAGGAATAGCGGGCGCTCAACTCGTAGCCCGGACGGAGCGCAGCGCAATCCCGGCTACGGGTCTCAATTCGCCGACGCCTCATCGGCCAGTCCATAGACCCGGGCGGCTTTTGAAAAGCCGGCGACTGGAAACTCGCCGAGATCGCTCCACCCTCCCCGGCAGATGCCGGCAAATCCTTCCGACGCCACGATCGTGCGACGAGTTTGGCTGGCGATCTTTTCCAGCCGTGCCGCAAGGTTGACGGCGGGGCCGATGCAGGTGAAGTCGAGCCGGTTGCCGCCGCCGATATTGCCGTAGAGAATTCGGCCGACATGCAGCGCAAGCCCGAAGCGAAACCGCTCGACCGCGTCGCCTACCGGGTACTGCATGTCGGCGACGCTGGCGCGCGACTCGTGGGCGGCTTCCAGCACATGCGAGCAAACCTGCTTTTCGTCGCCGACATATTCGTCGATCGGAAAAACCGCGAGCAACCCGTCGCCCATGTATTTCAGCACTTCGCCGCCATGCTTCTTGATCGCGGCGACCTGGCAATCGAAATACTGATTCAGAATATCGACAACGGTCTCGGCTGGCAGCCGGTCCGACAGCGCCGTGAAGCCGCGCAGATCGGACAGCCAGATCGCGGCATTCATCGTCTCGGTGTGGCCGCGTCTGATCTGTCCACCCATGATCCGCTCGCCGGCGCTATTGCCGACATAGGTGTCGAGCAGGCTCGCCGCCATGCGCTTCAAACTGAGGATCTCGACCACCCGCGCCAGTGGCTTCGCGAGACTCCGTAGCGCCGCTAATTGTTCGTCCGTGAACCCGCCGGCTTGCTTAGTGGTCCAGCTCGATGCATTCACCGTGCCGCCGATGAAGGGCAGCGGCAGCGCGAGATAATCCGTGACGCCTTCGGCGCGAAAGTCGTCGATGATCGGAAAGCGCCGACTCGCGGGATCATCGACCCGGGCCCGAACTTCCACCCCCTGCTGGAACACGATGATCAGCGGGCTAGTGTGAAAATCCGGTGACTGCAGGATATTGTAGTCGACCGCGCCGAGCTCGACCTCGGCGCCCGGCTTCCAGATGAAACTGCGGCCGTAGATTTCGGGGTGCAGCGTGCGGACGAAGACGCCGATGCGCCACAGCGGCAGCCCTGCCGCGACCATCCGTTCGCAGCACTCGGCCATAAATCTCTTGGGGCTGGCCGCGGATCTCCCGCCATCCATCAGCCAGTCGGTCAACTCTCGCAGTCTTGATGCATCCATGGCGCCGGTATTTGCCGCGCAACCCCACGAAACGTCAAGCGCGCTCCCGGCGTGACCCGACGACGGAGCTGCGCTAGCTTTACGGTGCAAAACAAGAGGAAACGTCAAGTGTACGACACCATCATCGTCGGCGGCGGATCAGCGGGTTCGGTCATGGCCCACCGGCTCTCCGCCAGGAGCGCCAACAAGGTCCTGCTCTGCGAAGCAGGCCAGGACACCCCGCCCGGCAACGAGCCGCCCGAAATCCGCGACAGCTATTCCGGGCTGGCGTATTTCGACCCGCGCTTCCATTGGACCGAACTCAAGGTGACGACCCAAATCGTCAGCCACAACAACCCCGATGAGAGCCGCCCGCCATTGCGCAAGTACGAACAGGCGCGCGTGTTGGGTGGCGGGTCCTCCATCAACGGCCAGATGGCCAACCGCGGCGCGCCGACCGACTACGCGGAGTGGGAGGCCCGCGGCGCCACCGGCTGGAACTGGAAGGACGTGCTGCCCTACTTCAAGAAGGTCGAGCGCGATCTCGATTTCGACGGGCCATTCCACGGCAAGGACGGCCGCATCCCTGTCCGCCGCATTCCACACCAGCATTGGACGGGGCATTCGCAGGCGATGGCCGAGGCCTGCAAGCTCGCCGGCTATGCGTTCCTGCCCGACCAGAACGGCGAGTTCGTCGACGGCTACTTCCCGGTGACACACTCCAACCAAGACGAGCAACGCGTCTCGGCCGCGATGGGCTACCTCGATCGCGAGACACGCAAGCGCGCCAACCTGACCATATCGACCAACACAGAGGTCAAGGAGTTGCTGTTCGAGGGCACGCAATGCGTCGGCGTGAGGGCGCTGGTCGACGGCCGCGAACAGCAGTTCCGCGGTCGCGAGGTCATCCTGTCATGTGGCGCGATCCATTCGCCGGCGCATCTGCTGCGCGCCGGCATCGGGCCGGTCGGCCATCTGAAGGAGATGGGCATTCCAGTCCTGACGGGCCTTGCGGGTGTCGGCCAGGGGCTGATGGATCATCCCTCGATCGCATTGTCGTCTTTTGTCCGCCGTGGCGCGCGCATGAACGAGCACACCCGACGCCACATCCAGATGGGGCTGCGCTACTCCTCGGGGCTTCCGGGCACGCCGGCCGGCGACATGTTCGTCGCCGTCCTCACCAAGTCGGCCTGGCATTCGGTCGGCGAGCAGATCGCCTCGCTGCTCACCTTCGTCAACAAGACCTACTCGGAGACCGGGCAGGTAAAACTCGCCTCAACCGACCCGCGCGCAGAACCGATCGTCGAGTTCAACCTGCTGTCCGACCGGCGCGATCTCGACCGCCTGATGAGCGGCTTTCGCAAGATGGCGGCGCTGCAGATGAGCGCGCCGCTCAAGGCAGTCACCGACAAGCCGTTCCCGGCCTCGTACTCAGACCGCGTGCGGAAAATCGGCGTGGTCAACACCAAAAACAAGATCCTCACCGCCATTGCCGCAACGCTGATGGACGGGCCGGCTGCATTGCGTCACGCCATGATCGATAATTTCATCGTCGAAGGTTTTACGTTCGAGCAGGTCATGCGCGACGACGAGGCGCTCGAAGCCTTCGTGCGCAAGGCGGCGATCGGGGTGTGGCATGCCTCGTGCTCATGCCGGATGGGCCGGGCGGACGATCCGATGGCGGTCGTCGATCCGCAAGGCCGCGTCAAGGGCGTGCAGGGCTTGCGCGTGGTCGACGCCTCGATCTTCCCGGTGGTGCCGTGCGCCAACACCAATTTCCCGGTCCTGATGGCGGCGGAAAAGATCGCAGATGCCATGCAGTGAGCAAGGCTGGACGCTACCCGCCGACCTGGCCGCGGTGGCGCAGGAAGTGATCCGCCAGCACGCAGGCCATCATGGCCTCGCCCACCGGCACCGCGCGGATGCCGACGCAGGGGTCGTGGCGGCCCTTGGTCATGATCTCGGTGTCGGCGCCGGCGCGATCGACCGTCTTGCGCGGCGACAGAATCGACGACGTCGGCTTCACCGCAAAGCGAACCACCACCGGCTGGCCGGTCGAGATACCGCCGAGCACGCCGCCGGCATGGTTCGACAGGAATCGCGTGCCGTTGTTGCCGGTGCGCATCTCGTCGGCGTTTTGCTCGCCCGACAATTCGGCAGCACCAAAACCTGCGCCGATCTCGACGCCCTTTACCGCATTGATGCTCATCATCGCCGCCGCCAGCTCGCCGTCGAGCTTGGCATAGATCGGCGCACCGAGGCCCGGCGGGACGCCCTCGGCAACGACTTCGATGACCGCGCCGATCGAGGAGCCGCTCTTGCGGATGCCGTCGAGATATTGCTCGAAGAACGCAGCCTTGTCCTTGTCGGGACAGAAGAACGGATTGCGCGCGATCTCGTCCCAGTCCCATTTGTCGCGGTCGATCTTGTGCGGGCCCATCTGCACCAGCGCGCCACGCACCTTCACGTCGGGCAGGATTTTGCGCGCGATGGCGCCGGCGGCGACGCGAGTTGCGGTCTCGCGCGCCGACGAACGCCCGCCGCCGCGATAGTCGCGCAGGCCGTATTTGGCCTCATAGGTGAAGTCGGCGTGGCCGGGGCGAAACTTGTCCTTGATCTCGGAATAGTCCTTGGAGCGCTGATCGGTGTTCTCGATCAGCAGCGCGATCGGTGTTCCCGTCGTCACCTGCCCGCCGGACTCAGGATGGGGCATCACGCCGGACAGGATTTTGACCGCGTCCGGCTCCTGGCGCTGGGTAGTGAAGCGCGACTGGCCGGGACGGCGGCGGTCGAGATCGTGCTGGATGTCCTCATTGGTCAGCGGGATCAGCGGCGGGCAGCCGTCGACCACGCAGCCGATCGCGATCCCGTGGCTTTCGCCGAAGGTCGTGACCCGGAACATGTGGCCGAAGGTGTTGTGGGACATGGTGTGTCGTAACGTGGTGCCGGGCGGCGGTCAAACCCGTAACACCGTCATTCCGGGATGGTCCGAAGGACCAGACCCGGAATCTCGAGATTCCGGGTTCGGTCCTGCGGACCGCCCCGGAATGACGGCGCGTGTTAAGCGCCGCCCTTAACTATACTTCCGCAAACCGCCGTCGCGGAATACGTAAACGGCGCCCTGCTCGATCAGGAGGTCGGCGGCGCTTTGTGGCGTTTCGATGCCCAGCGCCACCATCAGCGCCCGCGCCGTGCCGCCATGGGCCACGGCGACGGTATGGGTCTTCACGGAATCGTACCAGCCGCGCATCCGGGCCTGCACTTCCGCGTAGGTCTCGCCGCCTTCCGGGGCCATCGTCCATTTCGCCGTCAGCCGCTTGGCATAGAGCACGGGGTCGGCGGCCTGCATCTCGGCCAGCGTCGAGCCCTCCCAGACGCCATAGCCGATCTCGCGCAGGCGATCGTCGAGCGCGTAATCTTCCAGTGGAAGTTTCAGGGCGCCCCGCACCAACTCCATCGTCGCCCGCGCCCGGCCCAACGGGCTTGCAACGAACGGCAGCGCGGCCTTGTCGCGGCCATCGCGCGCCAGCAGTTCGGCGAGGACATTGCCGGCCTGGGCCGCCTGCCTGCGGCCGAGATCGTTGAGCGGAACGTCCTGCGTGCCCTGCAGCCTGCCTTCCGCATTCCACGACGTCTCGCCGTGGCGGATGTAGTAGATCACGGGCGCTGGCATCGGACTGTCAGGCTATTCCTTGGCTACCGAATTGGAGAACGAAATGTCGGGCACGTCGGGGCGCTTTGCATCAGACCTGATTTTTGCGGCATGCGGTTTCCAATCGCGCTTCCCTGTCGAGCCTGGAGGTACATCAGCACTCCCGTGCGGTCGAGCCCAAATCCGCTTTCGCATTAACGCTGTTTGCGATGCGCCTCAATGGCTGGAATAGACACGTCGATCGGGTGTTATGTTGGGTAAGGCGTTCGCGCCTCATGACTGTTGCAACTCTTGCAATCTGGTGCCGATGAGCGCGTTTCGTCAAAGTGTCGAAGCCATGATTCCGGCGCTCCGCCGCTATGCACGGGCGCTCGCGCGCGATGCCGACATCGCCGACGATCTGGTGCAGGATACGCTGGTGCGCGCGTTGCGTTCGGAACGGCTGTTTCTCGGCGGCGACGTCAGGAGCTGGCTCTATACGATCCTGACCAATTTGAACAAGAACCGGCGGCGGTCGCTGGCGCGGCGTCCGCAATTCATGCCGTTGTTGGATAATAACCCGGACGCCAGCGGCACCGAGGCGGAGGGCCGCGACATTGCGCGGGCGCTTGCGACGCTGGTGGAAGAACAGCGCTCGGTGCTGCTGCTCGTGATGCTGGAAGGACTGAGCTACCGCGAGGTCGCCGACATCCAGGGCGTGCCGATCGGCACCGTAATGTCCCGGCTTGCCCGCGCCCGCGCGCATGTCAAAGCTTCGCTCGAGGGCGAGCGCACGGCGCTGCGGCGGGTGAAATGATGAAAGCGTGACGTACAGGCAGACCAGAGAGAATAGACGCAGGACCAGGAAGAGACAGAGACGACAATGACCGATCGCAACATTCCCGTCACCGAAGACGAGCTGCATGCTTACGTCGACAACGAGCTGCCGGCGGAACGCCGCGGCGATGTCGAGGCGTGGCTCGCTGCGCATCCCGACGATGCCGCGCGGGTGCAGTCGTGGCGCGCGATGGCGGAGGCGCTGCATGTGAGGTACGATTCGGTTATCGACGAGGCGGTGCCGAAGCGGCTCGAGATCGAGCGGCTGGCGCAACAGCCGCGCAAATGGGTGTACGCCGCCATCGCGGCCACGCTGGCGGCGTTCATCATCGGCGGCGGCGTCGGCTGGCTCGCGCGCGGCGCGACCGCTGCGCCCTCGGCTTTCCAAAATCTGACGGTCCACGCGATCGAGGCGCATCGGCTTTACGTGGTGGAGGTGCGGCATCCCGTCGAAGTGCCGGGCAGCGAACGCAGCCATCTGCAGCAATGGCTGACCAAGCGGTGCGGCTGGGTCGTCCGCGCGCCGGAGCTGGCAGGCGCCGGCTTGAAACTGGTCGGCGGGCGGCTGTTGCCGGGTTCCGCGGGTCCGGCGTCCTTCATGATGTATGAGAGCGCTTCGGGCGAACGTTTCACGATCTACACCGCAAAATCTGGCGCCGAGGCGACGCAGATGCGCTACGCGGCGGAAGGCAAGGAAAGCACGTTGTTCTGGGCCGATGACGGCGTCGTCTATGCCGTGGTGTCCACCGGCGTCGACCGGGGGCGGCTGACCCAGATCGCCCAAGCCGTCTACGACCAGATGGAGAAGAAGAGCTAACCCGTAGATCCTATGGGACGCAGCGCAATCCGGGCTACCGGCAAGAAGAGCGGCGGATAGGCAACACCGCGCCGCCTTGTCCCAATTCTGACATCGAAAATCTGGAATCAAAACACCGGTGCGTCTCATTAATGCACCGGGTGATCACGCGAAAATGAGTGGCGCTCGATCCGCCGATCGGCGCAAGCGGCCTCGATCGGGGTTTGGTACCGCGCTGGTCCCCCTTTCGAGGCCGCCCCTTTTCCGGAAAACCCCTTGTTTTCCAGAAGAAGTGCGCTTTTTTGGGAAACTCCTGCTCGGAACCCCGCTATCCAATTCCACGCAAAATCTGCGCCGCGAACCCGGCCGAATCAGCCGAAATCGCTGCGCGGATTGTACGGATGGCCATCGCGCCATTTCTGCATCAATGCCTCAAGTTCGCTATCGTTCCCATCGGGCAAAATAATTCGGGTGGTGACGAACAGGTCCCCGGTTCCCCCGGGCTTGGGCAGCCCCTTGCCCTTGAGGCGGAAAATGCGGCCGCTGGAGGTATTTCTCGGAATCGAGAGTTCCACTGCGCTGCCGAGGGTCGGCACGCGGACCTTGCCGCCCAGCACCGCCTCATACAGCGTAACGGGCAGATCCAGCCGCAAATCGCTGCCGTCGACCTTGAAGAAGGGATGCGGCGCGATGCTGATCGTAATCAGGAGATCACCCGGCGGATGGCCCGGCGCGGTGTCGCCCTGCCCCTTCAGCCGGATCTGCTGGCCGGCGGTGACGCCTGCGGGGATCTTGACGCTGAGCTCCTTGCCGGTCGGCAGGCGAACACGCTTTTCTCCACCTTTGACGGACTCTTCCAGCGATACCGTCATGGCGACGCTCAGATCGAGGTCAAGGCCGATCCCGCCAGTGTCGAATTCAAAGGTCCGGCCGCCGCCAGGACGTCCGCCCCGGGTCGCGCCGCCGAACATGCTGTTGAGGATATCCTCGAAGCCTGCACCACCGCTCATGCCACCGGGGCCGCCCCCGGTGCGGAAGGTGTAGGATTCAAAGCCGCCGGGTCCACCGGGGCGACCGCGCGGGTCGCCGCCGCCAAAGCCCTGAAAGCGCGGCTTGCCCTCGGCGTCGATCTCGCCGCGGTCGAACTGCTTGCGCTTGTCCTCGTCGCCGATGATCTCGTTGGCCGAATTGATCTCGGAAAAGCGTGCAGCCGCCTTCGGATCGTTCTTGTTGTTATCAGGGTGATGCTTCTTGGCGAGCTTGCGATAGGCACTCTTGATCGCCGCAGCGCTGGCGCCCCGCGGCACCCCCAAGACCTCATAGGGGTCGCGCATTCGTCACGTCTCCTTCACGGGAATCTGGTTCTTCGAAGCTTAGGGCAATTCGCCTGCTTTGGCTTTATCTGGGAAGCCAGTTGCATTTTTGCAACTACCCCGAAGGCTTCACTTCAAAATCCTTTGAGGCCTTATCCCCTCGTCCAGGGCTTGATCGTGTGGATTTCCCATCGGCCTTGGCCGGCCTTGCAGGCAGCACCCTGCAGCCAGCTTTCCGACTGGCCGTTGACGTAGCTCGCCAGGAAATCCCGGCAAGTGCGTCCGTCTTCCGCGGAATAGGCCTGCGACAGCGGCGTCACCGAGCCGCGCGCGCCGGTCTCCGGGTTTTCCCAGGGCTGGCTGGAATCCTTGTCGCCCTTGGTCAGCACATCGGAAGCGGCGGTGCGTGCAAAGGCGAGATCGCTCTCCGTCGGCGCCGGCGCCGTGCCCGGTTGCTTGCCGAGCGCCCCCGTGACATCGGGAGCGTTCATCTTGGCGTAGGCGTCGGGGCGCGACAGGCTGCAGCCGCCCGAGCCGAGACCGATCAAAATCAACGTCATCGCAGCACCCGTCGGCCCGATCGCCGATAGGCCAACGCGTCCCCATGCCCTATATAGAGCGAGCCCGTATCGGGGCTGTAACGCGCTCTGGGACGCGAGGGTACGCAACTGGGACTCCTGATATGACGGACACGACCTCCATCAAACACCCGACACCGTTAACATCGGGTGATTTTACCGCGGCCGAGGAACCGTTTGCGCTGTTCGCCGAGTGGTTTGCGGAAGCCGTGAAGTCCGAGCCGAACGATCCCAACGCGATGGCGCTGGCGACGGTCGACTCTGACGGGCTGCCGGATGTCCGGATGGTGCTGATGAAAGGCTATGATGTGGATGGTTTCGTGTTCTACAGCCACATCGCCAGCCAGAAGGGCCGCGAACTCGCCGCAAATCCTAAGGCGGCTTTACTATTTCACTGGAAGTCGTTGCGCCGTCAGGTCCGCATCCGCGGCAACGTGTCGCCGGTGACGGCTGAGGAAGCCGACGCCTATTTCGCCACGCGGCCGAAGCAGGCGCAGATCGGCGCCTGGGCCAGCAAGCAGTCGCAGCCGCTGGAAAGCCGCTTCGCCTTCGAGCAGGCGATCGCGCTAGTTGCCGCCAAATACGTCATCGGCGAAGTGCCGCGCCCGCCGGGCTGGAGCGGCTGGCGCATCCACCCCACACATTTCGAGTTCTGGCACGACCGCCCGTTCCGCCTGCACGACCGCATCGAATTCCGCCGCGATGCGCCGGACGGCGTGTGGTCTAAGGTGAGACTGTATCCCTGAATGATCGTCATGGCCGGGCTTGACCCGGCCATCCACGACTTCCTTCTATGCGACAAAGCAAGACCTAGATGCCCGGGACAAGCCCGGGCATGACGGAGAACCAGAGAACCCGCATGCCCTCTTCATCGAACGCGCCGCGGCGCACGCTGCTCCTGACCGGCGCCAGCCGCGGCATCGGCCACGCCACCGCGATCCGGTTCTCATCCGCCGGCTGGCGCGTCATCACCTGTTCGCGGCATGCCTTTCCGGAAATCTGCCCATGGGGCGCAGGCCCGGAGGATCACATCGAGGTCGACCTCGGCAGCCACGACGACACCGTGCGCGCGATCTCCGAGATCCGCAGGCGGCTGGAGAACGACGAGTTGCACGCGCTGGTCAACAACGCCGCGATCTCGCCCAAAGCCCCGGACGGCGGGCGGCTCGGCACCATGGACACCGACATCGAAACCTGGAGCCACGTCTTTCACGTCAACTTCTTCGCGCCGGTCATGATCGCGCGCGGGCTGATCGAGGAGTTGAAGCACGCCAGGGGCGCGGTGGTGAACGTCACCTCGATCGCGGGCTCGCGCGTGCACCCGTTCGCAGGCGTGGCCTACGCGACCTCGAAGGCGGCACTTGCTTCACTCACACGCGAAATGGCCTTCGATTTCGGCCGGGTCGGCGTCCGCGTCAACGCGATCGCGCCGGGCGAGATCGACACCTCGATCCTGTCGCCGGGCACCGACAAGATCGTCGAGCAGCAGATTCCGATGCACCGCCTCGGCACGCCGGACGAGGTCGCAAAGATCATCTATGTGCTGTGTACGGAAACCAGTTCGTATGTGAACGGCGCCGAGATCCACATCAACGGCGGCCAGCACGTTTAAGACAGTCTGGTAGGGTGGGCAAGGGAGCGCTAGCGATGTGCCCACCATCCATCACCGACAGCGCTGCTTGATGGTGGGCACGCTGCGCTTTGCCCACCCTACGCGAGCTCGCAAGCACGCCGTTCACTCCGCGCAAAACTTCCGCGTCGCGGTTCGCACCGCCGCAGCAGCAACGTTGAACGTGCTCGAACACTCGTCCTCGTTCTCGCCGTCCGCCAACACTGCACCGCAGTGCCGGCAAAGCCGCGTCGAGAACGCCTGCGCCTTGCCACCGCTGCGGCCCTGCTGATAGAGCGCCAGATCGATGACATTACGCGACGACATTATGAGTTTCTCAACCATGGGATCCTCGCGGCCTGAGACACACCTTATCGCAGAGAAGTTTCGACCATTCGTTCAGTCCACCGCTCAAATTTTAGCGGTGGAATTGAGTCCGCCTTCGCAGGTGTGGAACTGCGGGAACCGCCGTCCTACAGCCACTTCTTCCACTTGAAGAGAAAGTACGGCAGCACCGCTGCCATGAGCATCATGATGAGTGCCATCGGGTAGCCATGTGCCCATTCGAGTTCCGGCATCGCCTTGAAGTTCATGCCGTAGATCGAGGCGATCAGCGTCGGCGGCATCAGGACAACGGCCATCACCGAGAACAGCTTGATGATGTTGTTCTGCTCGAGATTGACGACGCCGAGCATGGCGTCGAGCGTAAAGGTGATCTTGTTGGAAAGATAGGAGGCGTGATCGGTCAGGGAACCGACGTCGCGCTGCATGGTCTTGAGTTGCTCGCGCATGTCCTTGGACCATTTGACGCCTTCCATCACCGCCGACAGGAAGGTGACGACGCGGCCGATCGAGACCAGGCTCTCGCGGATCTTGGAGACCAGGTCGCCCTTGCGGCCGATCGCGATCAGGATCTGCGAATATCGCTTGGCCTGGCCATGGCGCGCGCTTTCGGGCTCGAAGATGTCGTGGCTGACCTGGTCGACCTCGGCACCGGCGCGCTCCAGAATGTCGGCGCAGCGGTCGATCACCGCGTCGAGCAGTTCCATCAGCACCATCTCGCCCGATATCCCCGGCATGCAGGAACGCGCCAGCTTGTGCTCCACCAGGGCGAACGGCTTCGGCTCGTCGTAGCGCACCGTCACCAGCCGATGGCCGGCGAGGATGAAGGTGACGGCCGTGGTCCTCGGCATATCGGTGTCGGATTGGCACATCAGCGTCGCCGTCATGTAGCGGGCGCCGTTCTCGATATAGAGCCGGCTGGAAATCTCGATTTCCTGCATGTCCTCCCGGGTCGGCACCGCGATCCCGGCCAGCCGCTCGACCGCGCGGTCCTCCTCCATCGTCGGGTTCAACAGGTCGATCCAGACCGCTTTGTCCGGCAGCCGCGCCGGGTCCGCGGCCGGGAGCTTCTTCAGGGAAGATTCGGACGGCACAAACACCGAAAACATGGGCAACTCCGGAACGGGGCGGCAGTCTCTCGTCTTGACGCGTTTTGTTGACGCGAACCGGTACCCGCTTGAAAACGCGATGGCTACCCAGCGGTACTAAAGCCGATTCTGGCAAGCGCTTCATGACCTGCGCATTAACCGCCGATCCATATTTGTGGCGGTGCGGTGGCGCCCGCGCGGCCGCGATCCGGCCCCGGCAACACCCGTGCCCAGAAATCAACCGGAACTCGCAAAATTTGCGGCATAAAAGCCACAGCCGCGCTTCCGCAACGCCGAAGGGGCGCGCAATTGCTGGCATTAGTGCCGGTTTTTGCAGATAATGGGATTAATGGAATCGTCGCGTTTTTGGCGCAAGATTGTTGCTACGAACGCCGGAGTTTCGATTGGAAGTGTACCATGTCGTCGCTGAAAGTAATCGTGGGGCTTGTCGCCGCCGGCCTTGCGTTGTCCGGCTGCATGCCGGCAACCACCTATCAGGCCGCCCCTGAAGCCACCCTCAAGCCGAACGACAAGGCCCAGCTCGCCAAGGCGCGCTACGCCGCCGTGCCGCCGGCGGAGCCGTTCCGCCGTGCCATTGTGGACTATCACCGCAAGGAACTGCCCGGCACCATCGTCGTCGATTCCGACAACCACTACCTCTATCTGGTTCAGGACGGCGGCAAGGCGATCCGCTACGGCGTCACCGTCGGCGAGGAAGCCCTCGCCTTCTCCGGCATCGCCCGCGTCGGCAACATGGCCGAATGGCCGAAATGGACACCGACGGCTGACATTCACAAGCGAATCGAAGGCCTGCCTGCCTCGGTTCCTGGCGGCGTCGACAATCCGCTCGGCGCCCGCGCGCTCTATCTCTATCAGGGCAACAAGGACACGCTGTTCCGCATCCACGGCACCAACCAGCCGGAATATATCGGCGCCTCGATCTCGTCGGGCTGCATCCGCATGACCAACGAGGACGTCATCGACCTCTACAGCCGGGTGAAGCAGGGCACGGTCGTCGTCGTGCTCGAGCCCAAGCAGGGCGACTCGCCGTACAATTCCAAGATGGCGCTGCAGGGCGGCAGCAACGGCCCGATGCCCCAGTAATCGACGCCGGCTACAACGCAGTCGACGATCAGGAGCGCCGGTTTTTCCGGCGCTTTTTCTTTGCAGGCTTCTCCTCGCGCCGTGGCTCGGCCTCGTCCGGTTTCCCGGCATCCGATTTTTCTGCTTCCGGCCTGGCGGCATCGGACTTCACATCGGACGTCGCATCAGATTTGCCTTCGTCCGGCTTGCCGGCGACCTCGCGCGGCGGCGCTTCCTTGGGCCGCTCGGCCGGCAACAGCGGCGCTTTCTGCGGCAGCGGGTCCCACACGTCCCACTGGCAGATCCGGTAGTTGCCGCGCCGCTCCATCAGGTCGAGATGAATATGGTCCTCGTGGTGCCAGTCCGAGCCTGGACCCAACACCGTCGAGAACCGCGTGCAGGCAGAATGCAGCACACTCTCGCGCAATCCCCGCGGCACGGTGCGGTCGGTCAGCGAGATCGAACTGCCGTCGGCGAACTTGAAGGCGCGAACGTCAAGCGCGTTGGCACGGCCGTGCTCGGAGAGCCTGGCGCCAACGATGCGGTTGCGGCCGCGGCACTCGAACGAATCGAAATTGTCGAGATCGGAGACGGTGCTGCCGAGACGCTCCGCCAGCGGCGCGATATCGTTGCGGATCCACTCGGCCAGCGCAGACGCCATGGTACAGCGCAGGATCGCCGCCGGCTTCACCGACACCCGCCGCTGGTCCGGCAGCACGATCGCCTCCAGCCGCACCAAATCCTCGCCTCCGCAGCCGCCGGCACCCTTGATGTCGGGGATGCTGGGCGCGATGGCGACCTGGTCGGTCAGCGCCAGGCGGCAGGCCGATGGCTGTGGCGCGGGCGGCGGTTCGGGCGCGGCTGGCTCGCCGGGCTTGCCGTTCGCCTGTTGCTCCTTGTCCGGCTTGTCGCGCTCGGCTGATGGGGCCTCAGGCGGACGCGGCTTCGGCAGCGGCACCGCCACCGCCGCGCGGCGCGCCGCTGGCCGCGGCGCTCCCCGTTCCCTTGGCGCTACGTCCCTGAACAGGTCCGCCCATGGCGCCGCGCGGGATGCTTTCGCAGCGATCGCCGGCCCGCTTGGCATGCCAAGCAGGAGCGCCACCGCGGCAGCGGTAACCATTGCCGGTTCGATGCGACCAAAGGCGCCAGTAGCCCATTTTCGGCTTGCTTTCCGCACGGTAAAGTTCATGTCAATTCCATGAACCCCCACGATCCGCCCGTACAGTCGGCGGATCGTGCGGCAACGAACAAACCATCGGAGGGAAGCGCGTATGCTCGGATTGATGCAAGACTGGCCTTTGCTTTGCCATCGGATTATCGAACACGCGGCGAAGTATCACGGCACGCAAGAGGTCGTCACGCGGTCGGTCGAAGGTCCCATTCATCGCACCAATTACGCCGAAATTCATGCGCGCGCGCTGAAAGTATCGCAACGGCTCGACCGCGACGGCATCAAGCTCGGTGACCGCGTCGCCACCATCGCCTGGAATACCTGGCGCCATCTCGAGGCCTGGTACGGCATCATGGGAATCGGCGCGATCTGCCACACCGTCAATCCGCGGCTGTTCCCCGACCAGATCGCCTGGATCATCAACCACGCGCAGGACCGCGTGGTGATGGTCGACATCACCTTCGTGCCGATCGTGGAAAAAATCGCCGCCAGCCTGCCGAGCGTCGAACGCTACATCGTGCTGACCGACAAGGCCCACATGCCGCAGACCACGCTGAAGAACGCGGTCGCCTATGAGGACTGGATCGCGGAAGCCGACGGCAAGTTCAAGTGGAAGGACTTTGACGAAAACACCGCGGCCGCGATGTGCTACACCTCGGGCACCACGGGCGATCCGAAGGGCGTGTTGTATTCGCACCGTTCCAACGTGCTGCACGGGCTGATGGCCAACAATGTCGACGCTCTCGGCACCAGCGCCGCCGAGACAATGCTGCCGGTGGTGCCGTTGTTCCATGCAAATAGCTGGGGCATCGCATTCTCCGCGCCGTCGATGGGCACCAAGCTGGTGATGCCGGGCGCCAAGCTCGACGGTGCTTCGGTCTACGAACTTCTCGACACCGAGAAGGTCACGCACACCGCCGGCGTGCCGACGGTGTGGCTGATGCTGCTCAACCACATGGCGGCCGGCAATCTGAAGCTGCCCCACCTGAAGAGCGTGGTGTGCGGCGGCTCGGCGATGCCGCGCTCGATGATCAAGTCGTTCGTCGACATGGGCATTCGCGTGCGCCACGCCTGGGGCATGACCGAGATGAGCCCGATCGGCACCGTCGCCGCGCTGAAGCCGCCGTTCGCCGAACTCACCGGCGAGGGGCGGCTCGACATCCTGCAGACCCAGGGCTACCCGCCGTTCGGCGTCGAGATGAAGATCACCGACGATGCCGGCAAGGAACTGCCATGGGACGGCAAGACCTTCGGTCGCCTCAAGGTCGCCGGCCCTGCGGTCGCCAAGGCCTATTTCAAGGTTGACGCCGACATCCTCGACGGCGAAGGCTTCTTCGACACTGGCGACGTCGCGACCATCGACCAGCACGGCTATATGCGGATCACCGACCGCTCCAAGGACGTGATCAAGTCCGGCGGCGAATGGATCTCTTCGATCGATCTGGAAAATCTAGCGGTCGCCCATCCCGCGGTCGCGGAAGCCGCCGTGATCGGCGTCTATCATCCCAAATGGGACGAGCGCCCGCTCCTGATCGTGCAGCTCAAGCAAGGCCAGCAGGCGACGCGCGAGGACATTTTGAAATTCATGGATGGCAAGATCGCCAAATGGTGGATGCCCGACGACGTTGCGTTCGTCGACGGCATTCCCCATACCGCGACCGGCAAGATCCTGAAGACCGCATTGCGCGACCAGTTCAAGAGCTACCGCTTCCCGAACGCGGCGGCGTGAACCAAATCTGTCCCTCCCGTGCCTGAAGGGACAGTCCAAACAAGAGCCGGCGTGAATTAGATCGCATGCCGGCGCGCTTGGTTGGACGGTTGTAATTTTTCGGCAGCTTCACCGAGAAAATCCGTCGGAGCGCGCCGTCGATATTCCGATATCAAACGCAGCGTTTCCCCACGGCGGTATGCTGGAGAGATCGGCGTACCGCAATTGCCGCCCAAGCTTCGCGTATCATTCGAACTGCCGACAGCATTGAAGACGATATGGCTGCGGCCCGCTGACGGTGCGCGATCGCTGCGTAAACCCCGATATCGATACTGCCATTGGGATGGCGGAGGACAGCATCATCGCTGCCATGCTGCCTTGGACTCCCGCTCCAATTCTCTTCCGCTGACATTTGTCTGGGTCTCCACGAATTGACACCCTGAACTTATTCCTTTCTCATAAGTTGATAATCAGCTATCATGTCGTTTCACTCGTGAAGCCAGTTCATGAATAGCGCCTCGGCCGAGATGAATGCCTTTGTGCGTGTGATCGAGCGTGGCAGCTTCGCCGCGGCGGCCGGCGATCTCGGGATCACGCCTTCAGCGCTCTCCAAACTCGTGACCCGCATCGAGGACCGGCTGGGCGTTCGTCTGCTGACGCGAACCACGCGCCGTCTGGTTTTGACCGATGAAGGCGAGCTTTTTGTCGCCCGGAGCCGGGAGATACTTGCATCGATCGAGGCCGCGGAAGCCGAGATTACGGCGGGAAGCCAAGCTCCGCGCGGCCATTTGAGGATCAGTGTCGGAACAGCCTATGCCAAACAGACACTCGGTCCGTTGCTTCCGCTTTTCCTCGCGCGCTACCCGGAGATCACCGTCGAGCTTCTTGTTTCGGACCGGCAAATCGATCTTGTCGCCGAGCATGCGGACGTAGCCGTCCGCTCCGGATGGCTCGGTGACTCAACCCTCGTGGCACGCAAGATCACTGATGCCAGACGCCTCATCTGTGCCAGCCCGCTCTATCTGAAGAAATACGGCTCACCGCGCGTACCCGCCGATCTGTTGCAGCACAACTGCCTGACGCTGACTGGCTTTGGGCAGTTCAACCAATGGCCGTTCCACACCGATGAAGGCATAAACCGGCTCGCCATCTCAGGCACCCTTGCAAGCGACAATGCCGACCTGCTGCTGGATGCTGCGGTAGCAGGGCTCGGCATTGCGAGGCTCGCGGATTTCGTGGTCGCGCGCGCGTTCCGGGAGGGCGCGCTCGTCCCGCTGCTGATGGATGCCCATCTGAGCGAGCCGTTTCCGATTCATGTCGTGACCGTGCCCGGCCGTCACCGCACTCCACGCGTGAAGGCCTTCACCGAGTTTATGGTATCGCAGTTCGACAATGGGCGATGACAACACTGAGCACCGGCGTTTTGCGCGCAGCAACGCGACCACGATCCGATCGAACCTGGCCGCCTAACGCCTGGCTCCCGGCTGGCTTTCCTTCCACTTCAGGAATTGCTGGTAGAGCGCCGCGTCGTCGTCGGCCGCGCGCGTGTCCTGCCCGCCGGTGTCGCGGGCCTGTGCGGCCATGAACGCATCGAACTTCAGGCGCGTGTCGGAAGCAACTTTTGACCGGCGCGTGCGAACGCGCCGCGTCGAAATCAGCGCGAGAGCGCCAGCGCTTCCAGCTTTCGCTGCGCGTCGGGTTCGCCCCATTCCTTTGCCCGCTGATACCAAATGCGGGCCTGGGCGGCGTCCGCCATCGGACCGTCAGCGCCGATCTGCCTGAGCAGCGCCGGATCATAGGTCGTGCCGACGAGCAAGGCCGCCCGCGCGTCCCGCGCCTCGGCGCCGCGCATCAGCAACAGCCGCGCCGACTGGACGTCGCCGCTGGTGAGCAGATCTTGTCCACGCTTGATCAGGGTAGCGACTTCCCTCGGATCGAGACTGCGCACGACCTCCGCCTGCGGCGACGGCATCGCCGACGGCGCAGCCGCGGCCACAGTGACCGGCGGCGCCGCGGCAACCGGCGGCGCGGCGACAACCGCCGGTGCGGCGACCGGCGGCGCGGCGGCGACCGGCGGCGGCACAGCAGCTCTTGGTGCTGCCGCCCAGGTCAGCCGCGTGGAGGTGGCGGTCAGGGCCACGCCGTCACCGTCACGCAATTCGGCCGTCACCAGCATCTGGCCGGTGAATCCTTCCGGCGGAATGACCGAAACGCCGGAAATCTCCGTCGCCGGCACGCGCCACTCGGGACCGACGCGCTTTCCGGACGTCAGTCGGGCGCCGGCCGTCAGTCCGTTGATGGATACGAACGCGCCGGGCGGCGGAGCGCCGACGTGAATTCCGAGCGGCACGGGGTCATTGGCGAGGCCGCTGCCGTCCTGCACGGCCAGGGTCGCCGTACGCTTCGGTGGCGGCGATTGCTGCGGCGCCTGGGTAACCGACGATTTCACCGACTGCCAGGCGGCCGCAAGCGACGCGGTGTCCTGCCCGGCGGGGCGCTGCGAAGCCGGAATGGCCATGACGAGAAGCGTTGCGATACTCGCCGCAATCGCCACCGCGATCGAGAAGCGGATGACCTGCTGGAGCACTGCGCGCCGACCCGACAGGTCGCGGAGCACGGACGGTGCTTCGACCGGCGCCATTTCCCTCGCCTCCTGCATGGCCTGGGCAACGGCTTTGGTGAACATTTCATCCTGGCGGCGTGGGGGCTTGCCAAATGATTGCAAGGGCGGTCCTTCAGTCGACAATCGCGGACGCCACTCCTCGGTCTGGATGGGCATCGTGCCCGGCTGCTCGCTGGTCCCGCGTTCCCTCAACTCACGCGGCGCATAATATGCCGGATCGTTCGGACCGACATATCCTTCGTGCTTTGCATCACTCATACTGAACACTCGCCCCCATGAGGCTATCCACCAGCCCCGCGGACGTATGCCGATTGCGCCCTATGCGATGATCCCTGAAACTCCGGATGGGCGCAACCGCATCTTTGCGGCTCGGCCCGGTAACAAGGACCAGGAGTTGAGATCATCCTGCAGCGCTTCCGGCTGACACCCGCCGTTTCCCTTTTTGGTTGGCGGTTCGCCGTGTCCCGTGCAGGACAGTCCCGTGTTGCGGCAAATACGACAACCCGGCGGCAAGAGGTAGACGAAAGTTGGACCGACTTCAATCTACAACTAATAATCAATTTACAGGGATAGTTAACCGGCAGGTTGCCGCCATCCGCGCATTGCCCGATTAGTCCCGATTAGTATTGCGCAAACCTTGAAATTCGCGGCCCGCCGTGGTCTCAAGCTGCGAGTTTGCAAGGCAGGCCCGCCCGCCGGCCAGACAGACTCCAACCCGGCAGACAGATTTACCGATGGCCCGAAGGTTTTCCGCTCCCTACCAGTCGGAGCCCGTGTCCAGCCTCGCCACCTGGTCGCGCAACCTCGCCATTTTCGCCGTGGTCGCGGTGGTGGTTTCGATCCTCATCGTCCGCTTCGGCTTCCTGGAGATGAAGCCAGCGCTGGCGACCTTCTTCGGCGCGCTCGGTTGCGCCGTGCTTTCGATCCTGGTCGGCCTCGCCGCCTTTGCCGCGATCTGGCAGAACGGGTCGCGCGGCATGGGCCGGATCCTGCTGGCGTTCCTGATCAATGCCCTGCTGCTCGCCTACCCGGCCTACCTCGCTCTGCAATACCGCAAGCTGCCGCCGATCCACGACATCACCACCGATCCGATCGATCCGCCGCGCTTCGAGGCGCTGGCGCGGCTGCGCAGCGGCGAAGGCGCCAACTCCCCGGTCTATGCCGGGCTCTATTCGGCCGAACAGCAGCGGATCGCCTACCCCGATATCGAGACCGTGGAGCTCGAAGTGCCGCCGCAGCGGGCCTACGAGGTGACCCTGGCGCTTGTCACCAAGCGCAAATGGCTCGTCATCGACGAACGGCCGCCGCAGCCGCCGCGCCGCATCGGCCGCATCGAGGCGGTGGCGCGGACGCCGATCATGGGATTTCGCGAGGACATCTCGATCCGTATCACGCCCGACGGCGAGGAATCGCGCGTCGATATCCGCTCCTCCTCGCGCTATTTCGAAAGCGACCTCGGCAGCAACGCCGCGCGCGTGACGAAACTGATCGAGGACATCAATTCGGCCGTCGACAACGCCAAACCGGCGCAGAAGAAACCGCAGGCGCCGGCGAAAGCCCAGGCGAAGACGGTGAAGAAGTGAGAGGGCGAATGGCAAGTAGCGAATAGCGAACAGTAAGGGCACGTGGGCCGCTCACCTTCCCTATTCGCTACTCGCCATTCGCTATTCGCCCCTAACTTGCTAACCGGTACGTCCCGCCAATCACCGGATCGCCGTCCGTCGCCACGATCCCCCGCGCGACCAGGTCTTCCAGATGGGCCAGCACGGAATAGCCGGCGGCGTTGGTCAGCCGCGGGTCGATGCCGATATAGATCGCGCGCACCATGGTCGGGATGTCGGCCTCGCCCTTGGCGAGGCGATGCAGGATCGAGGCTTCGCGGGCCTGCCGGTGCCGGGTGAGGAAGCGGACGTAGCGCGGCCCTTCCGGAATTTCCGGCCCGTGCCCTGAGAAATACAGATCCTCCTCGCGGGCTTCCAGCCGCGCCAGCGAGGCCATGTAGTCGATCATCGATCCGTCCGGGGGTGCCACGATCGAGGTCGACCAACCCATGACGTGATCGCCGACGAAGTTGATTTTTCGCTCGGGCCACGCGAACGCCAGATGATTGGCGGTGTGGCCCGGGGTTGCCACCGCCTCCAGCGCCCAGCCCTGCCCTTCGATGACATCGCCGTTCTTGACCTCGATGTCGGGCCTGAAATCGCGGTCGGCGCCGGATTCCGGATTGTGCTTCTCGCTCTCGAACCGCGGCCGCGAGGCGCGATGCGGCCCCTCGGCATAGACGGGGGCGCCGGTGGCGGCCTTGATCCGCGCGGTATTCGGCGAGTGGTCGCGATGGGTATGGGTGACGAGAATATGCGTCACCGTCTCGCCGCGCACGGCGTCGAGCAGCGCCCTGGCGTGCGCCTCGTCGTCCGGCCCGGGATCGATGATCGCGACCTTGCCCTTGCCCACGATGTAGCTGACCGTGCCGGTGAAGGTGAACGGGCTCGGATTGTTGCAGAGGACACGCCGCACGCCGGGGCGGGCTTCGTCGACGACACCCGGCAGAAGCGGGAAGTCGCGGTTGAACGGGATGTCGTCGTTGTCGGTCATTTCGAATTTTCACTCCGACGTCATTCCGGGGCTGCCCGACAGGGCTGAACTATGGTGCGCAATTGCGCACCTGAGAATCTCGAGATTCCGGGTTCGCGCTTATGCGCGCCCCGGAATGACAGTGTGAGGATTTACGAAAACGCCTGAATGCCGGTGATCGCCCGGCCCAGGATCAGGGCGTGGACGTCGTGGGTGCCTTCATAGGTGTTCACGGTTTCCAAATTCGCGGTGTGGCGCATCACGTGGTATTCGATCTGGATGCCGTTGCCGCCGTGCATGTCGCGGGACACCCGCGCGATGTCGAGCGCCTTGCCGCAATTGTTGCGCTTGACGATCGAGATCATCTCCGGCGCCATCTTGCCCTCGTCCATCAGGCGGCCGACGCGCAAGCTGGCCTGCAAGCCTAGCGCGATTTCGGTCTCCATGTCGGCGAGCTTCTTCTGCACGAGCTGCGTTGCCGCCAAAGGCCGGTTGAACTGCTTGCGGTCGAGCGTGTATTGGCGCGCGCGATGCATGCAGTCCTCGGCAGCGCCCATCGCGCCCCAGGAGATGCCGTAGCGGGCGCGGTTGAGGCAGCCGAACGGGCCCTTGAGACCCGATACGTTGGGCAGCAGCGCGTCTTCCGGCACCACCACGCCGTCCATCACGATCTCGCCGGTGATCGAGGCGCGCAAGGACAGCTTGCCGCCGATCTTCGGCGCCGAAAGGCCCTTCATGCCCTTCTCGAGAATGAAACCGCGGATCTGGTTGTCATGCGCGGCGGATTTCGCCCAGACGACAAAGACGTCGGCGATCGGCGCGTTGGAAATCCACATCTTGCTGCCGCTGATGCGGTAGCCATCCGACACCTTTTCGACGCGGGTCTTCATGCCGCCGGGATCGGAGCCGGCGTCGGGCTCGGTCAGGCCGAAGCAGCCGACCCACTCGCCGGTCGCGAGCTTCGGCAGGTATTTCTTGCGCTGGTTCTCGTCGCCATAGGCGTAGATCGGATACATCACCAGCGATGACTGCACCGAGTTCATCGAGCGATAGCCGGAATCGACGCGCTCGATCTCGCGCGCCACGAGGCCGTAGGCGACGTAGCTCGCGTTCGCACAGCCATATTCCTCCGGCAACGTGATACCGATCAGGCCGAGTTCGCCCATCTCGTTGAAGATCTCGCGGTCGGTCTTTTCCTCGAGATAGGCCTTGACGATGCGCGGCAACAGCTTGTCCTGCGCATAGGCGCGCGCGGTGTCGCGGATCATGCGCTCGTCTTCGGTGAGCTGGTCGTCAAGCAGGAACGGATCGTCCCACTGGAAAGAAGCCGCCGCCGGCTTGTCCTTGGTTTGAGGGCGCACGCTCATGAAAATCCCTTTCGCATCACTGTCCTCATGGAAATTGCCGCCAAATTAGTGTGCTATCGGCAGAAGCGCAATGTTTCACCCCGTCATTCCGGGATGGTGCGCAAGCACCAGACCTCGGGGGTGCAATTGCACCCTGGGGAATCTCGAGATTCTCAGGTGCGCAATTGTGCACCGTAGTTCGAGCTATCGCGCGCCCCGGAATGACGAACGCTAGTCTTCCAGACGCTCGCTGGAGACGATCTCGATGCCGAAACCGGATAGTCCCTTGTAGTCGTGCACGGAGGACGTGAGGTTGACGATCGAGGTAATGCCGAGATCGCGCAGGATCTGGGCGCCGACGCCGACTTCACGCCATTGCCGGTTGCGATCGGCCTCCGCCGATTTCTGTTCGCCGACCGGTTCGACGGGAACCCCGGCCGCGCCGTCGCGCAGATAGACCAGCACGCCGCGGCCGGCTTTCTGGAAATGGTTGAGCACGATCTGCATGCGCGCCTGGCCGGTGAAGAGATCCTTGACGATGTTCGGCTTGTGCAGCCGCGTCAGCACGTTCTTGCCGTCGCCGATGCCGTTATAGACGAAGGCGGCATGCGCAATCTCGTCGAACGGCGAGCGATAGGCATAGCCCTGCAGCGGCCCGATCGGGCTGTCGGTGGTAAAGGTCGCGACCCGCTCGATCAGCTTCTCGCGTGCCTGACGGTAGGCGATCATGTCAGCGATCGTGACGTGCTTGAGCTTGTGGGCGGCGGCGAAGCGCGCAACCTGTTCACCCTTCATCACGGTGCCGTCGTCGTTCATCAACTCGGAGATGACGCCGACCGGCGGCAGCCCTGAGAGCTTGCAGAGATCGACGGCCGCCTCGGTATGGCCCGAGCGCAAGAGCACACCGCCGTCACGGGCGATCAGCGGGAAGATGTGGCCGGGCCGGGCGAAATCATTGGCGCCGGCATTGGGATTGGCAAGCGCGCGGCAGCAGGAGGCGCGTTCATCCGCTGATATGCCGGTGCCGCCGTCGGGCTTGTAGTCGATCGAGACCGTGAAGGCGGTGGTGTGGCTGGACTCGTTGTGCGCCACCATCGGATCGAGCCGCAGCCGGCGCGCATCGTCGGTGGTGATCGGCGCGCAGACGATGCCGGAGGTATGGCGGATGATGAATGCCATCTTCTCCGCGGTACACAGCGAGGCTGCGACGATCAGATCGCCCTCGCCCTCCCGGTCGTCGTCGTCGGTAACGACGACGAGTTCGCCCTTGGCAAAGGCTTGCAGGACTTCCTGGATGGTATCGGCCATTTTCCCAACATCTTGCTATCTACAGCCAGTGCTTAGCCGGACTCAATGGTCAGCGCTAGCGTCAATACGCAGGGCAACGTCGCCCACAGGCATACCAGCCTGTAGATCCTATGGGGTGGCAGGTGGTCAGGGGGTAAGTTGAGTTTGCGACCACCCACTCACCCAGAGGATCCACGATGTGCACAGATCACGCTGACACACCCGCCGGCTGCAAGTATGCCACAGTTTACGTTGTTTTCGAACTGAGCAAGGCGAAATGGCAGCTAGGCATCATGCTGCCCGGTACCGAGAAGATGAGCCGTTACCGGATTGACGGTGGCGACTTGGCGGCGTTGGCAGCTTTGCTGGTCAAGGCTCGATCGAAGGCGGAGCAGACGGGGAAGCTGGTTCGTATTCTGTCGTGCTATGAAGCCGGTCTCGACGGTCATTGGCTGCACCGCTGGCTGGCCGACAACGAGGTGCTCAATCACGAGATCGATGCGTCGAGCATCGAGGTGAACCGGCGGGCACGGCGGGCCAAGACCGATCGGATCGACTTGGCGCAGTTGATGCGCTCGTTTCTGGCTTACCTGCGCGGCGAACCGCGGGTTTGCAGCATGGTTCGGGTTCCCACGCCTGAGGACGAGGATCGCAAGCGGCGTACGCGCGAGCGCGAGCGGCTGCTGCAGGAGCGCACCGGGCACAGCAACCGGATCAAGGGGCTGCTGCATGGCCAGGGCATCCGCGATGTCATGCCCCTGAAGCCGGGCTTCTTGGCGAGTCTGGATGCGATGCGTACCGGCGATGGCCGCGTTCTGCCGCCACGGCTGAAGGACGAGATCCGTCGCGAGCATGAGCGGCTGGTATTGGTGCACAAGCAGATCAAGGGGCTCGAGGCAGCGAATGCGGCCGCGCATCGGACCCCGGCAAAGGACTCGGCAGAGGCGAAGGCGGTTCAGCTTGCCCAACTCAAGGCGATTGGCCCGCACATCGCCCAGCTCCTGGCCAACGAGGTCTTCTACCGTGACTTTAAGAACCGCCGTCAGCTCGGCAGCTGCGTCGGACTAACCGACGTGCCCTACGACAGCGGCGCCCGCCGTCGACAACAGGGCATCAGCAAAGCTGGCAACCGCCGTGCGCGAACCACCGCAATCGAGCTCGCCTGGCTGTGGCTGAGGCATCAGCCCGACACCGAGCTGAGCCGCTGGTTCCGCGAGCGGGTTGGTAACCTCAAGGGCCGCATCCGCAAGATGCGCCATCGTGGCGCTGGCGCGCAAGCTGATGGTGGCCCTCTGGCGCTATCTGGAGACCGGCCTCGTGCCGAGTGGCGCCGTCATGCGTCCGAGCTTTTAAGCAACGCCGGTGCGCCAATGACGACCGACGTGACCCAGGACAGACGTGTGACCGAACCCGGGCTTGGGTCTTCGGATTCCGCTTTCGTAGATGGGTCCCGTCTCTTCTGGGCCTTACCTTCACCCGTGCATGAAAGATCAGGGTTCGGGCCACCACACCCGACCGGATACAAGTTGATGCGGTGTTGGCCGCATAACGACGTCACGGCCCAGTCCCGGACATCACGTCAAGCCGTCAATCGCGCGCCTCGAAACGTCCCGATCCGAAAGCTTTGCTCCGGCCTCGCCACCGTCAAGGCCGCTCCGCGCCGCCTCCGGCGGTGGCCTGCGGCCAACCTTGACGGTGGCTGCGTCCGGCGCAGCGGCTATCCATCGGGATCAAAGGGCGCATCGCCCTCCACCGAACATGCCAAAGGCAAAGCCATGCCCTGATCGATCAATCCCCTTGACAACTACTACCCCATACAAGCCCGGATGGAGCGAAGTGCAATCCGGGCTACACACGCTGCGCAGCTCCCTTCTTACGGCAGCACCTCGCGGCGCTCGCTGAGCAGCGTGTCCGTCTCGGCGCGCTTGTCTTCCAGGAGCCCGGCCTCGGCGGCTTCGATTACCTTGTACAGCTCATGGGCATCGCTGAGCCGGGTCACGGTCACATAGTCGGCGCCGGCCTCGTAGAGATCGTTGACGTTGGCCAATATCTCCGCGGTCGCGACGATCTTGGCGGTCGGGTTGAGCGAGCGGACATGCCGGACCAGCTTTTCATTGTTGGCGCCCTTCAACAGCGAGTCCGGGATGCTGAGGATGATCAGCTCGGCCTTGCCGACGCCGGCATGCACCAGCGTATCGACGCTGCTGATGTCGCCGTAGACCACATGCATGCCGCGGTCGGTCAAGGTCCGGAACACCAGCGGATTGAAATCGATCACGGTGATCTGCTCGAGAACCGCCGGACTGCGCCGCTCGATCTCGCTCAACAAGGCGCTGGCAGCGCGGAAGAAACCGAGAATGACGATCCGGCGCGCCTCGCCGTGCCCGCCCCCGTGCCCGGCGTCGGCCTCATGCTTGTGATCGAGATCGCGCAAGCCGATCCGCTTCAGGGGGCCAATGAGACCGCGCGTGACCTGGTCGCTGCGGCCCATGACGAAGGTGCTCAGCACCGCCAGCACCACGAAGGCGAACGAGGCCGCGCTCGACGTCTCGGTGCTGATATGGCGCGCGGCGACGCCGGTCTGGATCACGACCAGCGAGAATTCGGAGATCTGCGCCAGGTTGATCGCCGGCAGCAGGCTCGCCCGCAGGCCCTGCTTCATCAGATAGAGCGGCGCGAACATCGTCACCACGCGGCTGACGACCGTGAAGGCGGCAATCATCAGCGCCAGCCCGATCACCGACGCGCCGGGGATCGGGATCGTCATGCCGAGCGAGACGAAGAACAGCGTGATGAAGAAGTCGCGCAGCGTGGTCACCTTGGCGGTGACGTCGAGCGCATAGGGGAATGTCGACAGCGAAACGCCCGCCACCAGCGAGCCCATCTCCCGCGACAGATGCAGCTTCTCCGCGATCTCCCCGATCAGGAAACACCAGGCCAGCGCGCCGAGCAGGACCAGTTCCGGCCGGCGCGCGATGTGGTGAAACAGCCACGGCAGCACGTAGCGGCTGAGCACCAGGGCGGTCGCCACCAGCACGCCGACCCGGCCGATCGAAATCAGGATCACGCTGACCTGCAGATTGTCGAGGCTCGGCTGCACCGCCAGGAACAGGATCGCGAAAATGTCCTGCAGCACCAGCACGCCGAGCGTGATCCGCCCCGGCAGCGTGTCGAGCTCGCGCTTCTCGTACAGCACCTTGACGATGATGACCGTGCTCGACAGCGCGCAGGCGATGCAGAGATACAGCGCGTCGAAATGGCCGTTGCCCATCGACAGCCCGATCCCGACAAAGAACAATATCCCGAGCAGCACGCCGCCGATCAATTGGCCGCCGGCGGCAAACAGGATGACCTTGCCGGCGCGCACGATCTTCTTCAGGTCGATTTCCAGCCCGATCATGAACAGCATGAAGATCAGGCCGAGTTCGGAGATGACGTTGATCGAATCCTTTGACTCGACCCAGCCCATGCCGAATGGACCAATGAAGAACCCGGCGATAAGGTAGGCCAGGATCAGCGGCTGCCGGGAGAAATGCGCCAACAGGCCGAGCACCCAGGCGAACAGGATGCATAAGGTGATATCGCGAATAAGCTCGTGCATAGGTCCAATCTTGCCCCTACCGCAACCTAGAGGTCCCGGCGCAGGGGTCAAACAAGCAATGTGTCACAGCCATGGAAAGGGGGCTTTTCTCGCGATTCTGGCCGCACTGTCGATACTATATTCCCCCGCGGCCTTCGCGCAGACCGGGGCCATCGAACAGAGCTTCGCCGCCTCCCTCACCGCGGTACCTGCGGAAAACCTCGCCGTCTCAGGCGCATTCTACGTCCCGGCCTATTCCAGCGTTTCGATGAGCCAGGGCAAGCTGAGGGCGGATTTTTCGGTCACGCTCAGCGTCCATAACGCGTCCGAAACCCGCCCCCTGGTGGTGAAGCGGATCGCCTATTTCGACACATCAGGCAAGCTGGTGGAGAGCTACCTCAAGTCACCGGTTGCGCTAAAACCCTTCGCAACCGTCGAAGTCTTCATCGCCGCGAATGATGTGCGCGGCGGAACGGGGGCCAATTTCGTGGTCGACTGGGCTGCCACCGGCGAAATCGCCGAACCCACGGTGGAGGCGTTGATGGTCGGCGGCATCGGCGCCGGGCACTATGCCTTCATCAGCCAGGGGCGGCCGATCACGGTCATCAAGAACTAGCAAGCCGGAAGGCCGCGCGCGGCCTTCTCAACGAAAACAAAACGGGAGTGAATATCCATGTCTGCCGCAACCACCTTCGATTTCGCGCCATTGCTGCCCGCCGGATTGCCGGCGCCGGCCGCGCGGTGGACCGGCCTTGCCAGGTACAGTTTCGTCGGCGGCAACAATGATCCCGAACAGGTTCCGGTCGACGGCCTGATCGAGGCGGTCAATGCCGTGCTCAGGCGCGAAGGCAAGACGCTGGCGACCTACGGGCTTGCCAGCGGTCCGCAAGGCTATCGCCCGTTGCGCGAATTCCTCACCGCAAAACTGAAGCGCGATGCCGGCATCGCCTGCATCGCCGACGACATCATGATCGTTTCGGGCTCGCTGCAGGCGCTCGACCTCGTCAATCAGACGCTGCTGGCGCGCGGCGACACCGTGCTGGTCGAGCAGGAAACTTATCAGGGCGCGCTGACCCGGCTGACGCGGCTCGGCGTCAAGGCGGTCGGCATTCCCCTGGATGACCAGGGCATGCGGATGGACGCGCTGGCGGCTGCGCTTGCCGACCACAAGAGCCGCGGCATCAGGCCGAAATACATCTACACCATCCCGACCGTGCAGAACCCGACCGGGTCGATCATGCCGCAGACGCGGCGCAAGGAGATGCTGAAACTGTCGCGGCAATACGGCGTGCCGATCTTCGAGGACGATTGCTACGCCGACCTGATCTGGACCGGCGAGCGACCGCCCGCGATCTACGCCATGAGCCAGCATGGCGGCGTCATCCACATCGGCTCGTTCTCGAAATCGATCGCCCCTGCCCTGCGGGTCGGCTTCATCGTCGCGCCCTGGGAAATGATGTCGCTGATGCTGGCGCTGAAGACCGACGCCGGAAGCGGCGCGCTGGAGCAGATGGTGCTGGCGGAATATTGCGCGCCGCATTTTTCAACCCACGTGCCGAAGCTGACGCGCGGCCTGCGCGCCAAGCTCGACACGCTGATGGAAGCGCTGAACGAGCAGTTCGGCACCGCGGCCGAATTCGAAGATCCAAAGGGCGGCATCTTCCTGTGGGTGAAGCTGCCCGACAATGTCGATACGCTAAAGCTCTATCAGGCCGCGCTTGCCGCGGGCGTCGCGATCAATCCCGGTCCGGAATGGTCGACCGACAAGGCCTATGCCGGCAGCCGGCTGCGGCTGTGCTTCGCCAGCCCCTCGCATGAGCAGATCCGCGAGGGCGTCGCCGTGCTCGCCGAAGTCTGCCGCAAGGAGTTCGGCGTGCCGGAACGAATTGCCAATGTGGAGAAGCGCGCGCGGAGCTGAGCGCGCAGACCCAACCTGCGCACGAAACGCTATGCGCAGCGAAGCACCCAGCGCGAATCCGCAGCAGCCGCGCGATCGAGACGTTGCCTTTGCCCGCCTCGATCTGGACCATGGGGTGTTATTCGCTTTTGATCCCGGCCTCGGCGATCAACTTGCCCCATTTCATGCTTTCGCTCTGGATGAATTTCGCAAAGCCTGCGGCTGACGTGGGCGCGGGGTCGGCGCCGAGAGCGCGGATTTTCTCGATCGCGGCGGGATCGCTCAATGCCTTCACGAAGGCGGCATTCAGCGTGTTGATGATGTCGGGCGGCGTGCCGGCGGGCGCGACGATACCAAACCAGCCGACGGATTCGAATTCACTCAGGCCCTGCTCGGCCAGCGTCGGCACGTCGGGCAGGAAGACGACACGCTTGGCGGCGGAGACCCCGAGCGCCTTCAACTTGCCGTCGCTGATCAATTGCCTGGATGCGGGGATATCCAGCACCGCGAGCGGGATATGGCCCGCGAGAACGTCCGTCGTCGCCGGCGCGGTGCCGCGATAGGCGATCAGTTGAATTCCGATACCGGCCTTTTGCGCGAACAGGGCCGAGGTCAGGTGCATCGCGGTGCCGTTGCCGCCATGGCCGATCGACAGGCCGTGCGGTTGCGCCTTGGCCTTGGCAATGAGGTCTGCGACCGACGCAATGGCCGATTGTTGCGAGGACACCAGCACGAACGGGATTTCCGCCAGCAGCGTGACCGGCGCCAGATCCTTGATCGGATCGAACGACATCGCCGCGCGATTGAGGTGGGGATTGACGGTCAGCACACCGGCCGCGGCCACGCCGAGCGTGTAACCATCCGGCGCGGCCTGTGCCACGGCCCCGATCCCGATATTGCCGCCCGCGCCCGCCCTGTTCTCGATGACGATCGGCTGGCGCAGCGCTTCCGATAATGCCGGCTGCAGGGCGCGGATCACGATGTCGGCACTGCCGCCGGGCGGAAACGTTACGATGATCTTGATCGGCTGATCAGGATATGCGTTTGCTGTTTCAATCGCTGATGACGACAACGACAAGGCGGCAACAAGAGCCCCGACTAAGGCTCGCCGGATCGACGGAAACATGCAGGTCCCCCGATGATTTTTTTGTGGCTATCAGTTATGCATGATCGTCCCAGCGCAGCAAGCGACAAGGCCGCGAGCCAGATGGTGAAGACTCGCGTTCTCGTGGTGGGGGCCGGTCCGGTCGGACTGACGCTCGCAATGGACCTCGCGCAGCGGGGAATATCCGTCACCGTGGTGGAGACGCGCTCCGCCGCGGAACCGCCGAGCGTGAAGTGCAACCATGTCTCGTCGCGTTCGATGGAGATTTTCCGCAGGCTCGGGCTGGCGCAGAAGCTGCGCGACACCGGACTGCCGGCCGACTATCCCAACGATTGCTCCTACCGCACCACAGCAACGGGCATCGAGCTCTCGCGCATCCTGATCCCTTGCCGGCGCGATCGCTATACCGCAGCGAGCGGACCCGACACCGACTGGCCGACAGCCGAGCCGCCGCACCGCATCAACCAGATCTACATGGAACCGGTCCTGTTCGCGCACGCCGCTTCCATCGACCGGCTTACCGTCCTGAACCGCATCGCCTTCGAGGATTTCAGCGAAGGCCATGACGGCGTCGTCGCGACCGTCCGGAACCTCGACGCCGGGACCACCTCGGAGATTCATGCCGATTTCATTGTGGGCTGTGACGGGGCGCGTTCGCTCGTTCGCAAGGCCATCGACGCCAACCTGCAGGGAACGCCGATCATCCAGCGGGTGCAATCGACCTATATACAGGCGCCCGGCCTGCTCGCCCTGATGGATCAGCCCGCCTGGATGACGCTGTCGCTCAATCCGCGGCGCTGCGGCACGGTGGTCGCGATCGACGGCCGGGAGAAATGGCTGATCCATAACCACCTCAACCGCGAAGACGAGACCTTCGAGTCGGTCGATCGCGACGCCTCGATCCGCGCCATCCTCGGCGTCGGCCCCGATTTCGAATATGAGGTGCTGAGCAAGGAGGACTGGGTCGGCCGCCGTCTTGTCGCCGACCGGTTTCGCAAGGGGCGCGCCTTCATCTGCGGGGACGCCGCGCATTTGTGGATGCCCTATGCCGGCTACGGCATGAATGCCGGGATCGCGGATGCGACCAACCTCGCATGGCTGCTTGCGGCCTATCTGGAAGGATGGGCCGACATCGCCATCCTCGATGCCTATGAGGCCGAGCGCCTTCCCATCACCGAACAGGTGTCGCGCTTTGCCATGGACATGGCAGGCAAGGTTTTGAGCCAGCGCCGCACCGTTCCCGAGGAAATCGAGCAGCCGGGGCCGGAGGGCGACGCCGTCCGCAAGCAGGTGGGACAAGCCGCCTATGATCTAAACGTGCAGCAATATTGCTGCGCCGGCCTCAACTTCGGCTATTTCTACGATCGCTCCCCGATCATCGCCTATGACGGCGCCGAGCAGCCGGGCTTTACGATGGCGGATTTCACGCCGTCGTCGACGCCGGGCTGCAGGCTTCCGTTCGCGAAATTATCCGACGGACGGCCGGTTTATGATGCGCTCGGAACGGGCTACACGCTTTTGCGCTACGATCAGGATGTAGCGGTTGCGCCACTGACGGACGCGATGCACGCCAATGGCGTCCCGTTCCAGATCGTCGACGTCCCAGCCTCTGATCCCGATCACAAACTCATCCTTGCGCGCACCGATCAGCACGTCGCCTGGCGGGGCGATGCCGTCCCAGACGATCCCGCACACCTCGTCGGCAAGCTGCTCGGCCGAAGCTTAAATCTCAGTCCGGGCTGATTCCCGTATGGCGGAGGTACGTTCCCAGCATCGCATAGGCATCGCCCTCGTCGTCGCCGCCGCCATCGCCTGGAGCACGGCGCCGTTCTTCACGCGGCTGCTGCCCTACGACTCCTGGACCATCCTGTTCTGGCGCGGATTGTTCGGCGGTGGCCTGATCATGGTCTTGATGGTGCTGCTGCAAGGGCGTGCCGGCCTGCGGGATCTGACCAGGATGGACAGAGACGGCTGGCTTGTCGCGTCGTTTTCGACATTGGCGATGATCGCCTTCATCCCTTCGCTGCAGCTCACGAATGTATCAAATGTAGCCATCATCATCGCGACCGGTCCCTTCCTCGCGGCGGCGCTTGCCTGGATATGGCTGCGGGAAATCCCCCACCTGCGAACCATGCTGGCGAGCGTCGTCGCGCTCTGCGGCGTCATGATCATCGTCGGTAACGCACGCGCCGGTTCCGACATTCTCGGGATCGCCCTCGCCTGCTTCATGGCGCTGGCGATCGCTGCGATGACAGTCATGGTACGGCGGCACAAGAATACATCGATGGTCGCCGCGGCGGCGATGTCGAACATGCTGGGCAGCGTTGTCAGCATTCCCTTTGCCCACGGAATAGTGCGATAACCGGGTTCGACCTGCTCATTCTGGCAATGTTCGGATGCTTTCAGGTTGCCCTCGGCCTCACGCTGTTCTTCCTCGGCTCGCGCCTGCTGCCGTCAGGCCAGGCCGCCCTGATCTCGACGCTGGAGACGCCGCTGATGCCGTTCTGGATCTGGGTGGGATTTGGCGAGGTCCCGACGCTGCGGGTTCTCGTCGGCGGCGTCCTGGTAATGGGCGCCGTCATCGCCGACATCATCGGCGATAGCCGGACGTAGCGGCGGTCAAGGTGACCAGGGGACGAAGGTGAACTCGTGGCTCTTTTCCACCACGGCGAACTTGTCGCTGACGTGTTCGCTGTCCGCGTTTGGCGTGTCTTTGGCCCTGAGCACTCTTGGGCGCGCAATATCTTGCAGAAAACCGCTCACAAAACTCAGTCAGGGTGCGAGCTCTGCTCTAACCTCACCGAGCAGCGCCATGCCACCTAACCGACCCAATTCGTCCGAACATTTCGCGCTCTTGCCGTAGCAGCCGAATGCAACCGCTACGCGCTCCGAAAGCGGTCCGATGCAGGGCAGTCCCGTGTCGCCAAAGGTAGTCATGCACGGCACGACGCGGCGTTCTTCGAAATTGAGGTCGCGAATACGGTCAAGGATCTGCTTTTGAAGCCCATCAGCAACGGGGATCGATCCGCCCGATCGAAACCAGTCCTTGATATCCGCCTCGCTTTCGAGCGGAAGATCGACCGGATCACCACCGAGCTTTAACCAAGTTTGACCGTCCGGATAGGGGATTGGCGGCAGAATATAGGGATTCTCGCCCTTGGGCCCGAGACAACGCATCGACGGCATTCCGGCTAAGCGTTGAACCTCCGCCGCACCAAGCCGAAACAGCGCCACGGTACGCCCATAGACCGTAAAACCCAATGATCGACCGAGCAGTGATTGGGTATGCCCGCCGGCCGCAACGAGAACACGCTCGGCCTCGACACTGCCCGATCTCGTCCGGATCGTCACACCAAAGCCGCTTTCCGAAATCCCCAGAGCAGGTTCGTCGATGATCCGAGCCCCGGCGCGCTCCGCCGCGATCGTCTGCGCCCGGACCAAGCGGCGCGGGCTGATGTATCCGGCGTCCCGCGGCTCGAAATACCCCTGCATTCCCGCTGTTGATCTCAGAAACGGAAATCGATCCGCGAGCCCCGCGTCATCATATGCTTCACAAAAGATCCCGGCTTCAGCGGTGATTCTGCCAACAGATGCGACGTTCGGGCTTTCGCCAGAGCCAACGTGCAGCACCCCAACTTCCCGATAGAACTCCACACCGCTTTCCGCTGAAATCTCGCCATAGCGTGAAATTGCGGCGCAGTTCATTTGCACCCAAAATGGCTTCGGATCGAACCTCCGCGTGATACGTCCCTCATCGTAGTGGCTTCCAAAGACGCCACTGTGGCGCAAATAATCTACCGGCTCATCGGGTCCGATCAGTGCAACATCATGGCCCATTTTGGACAAATGTCGCGCAGCCGCCGACCCGATCAGACCACGTCCGATCACCGCGAGTTTGATTGCCTTCTTGGCGCTCACGATTAACTTCCACGCCCCGCCCGCATAACCAGCAAGAAATCCACCATGTCAGAACCGCTCCCCTTGCTGGCCAAGGCACTACCGCGCCGCGAACGGCGCCTGGTAGGGCCGGCCGAACGGCACGCCGTTGATTACGGTCTGCACGGGTTTCAGCAACAGCTTGCCCTCGCGCTTGTTGTTGCGGGTGTCGACGAACGAGGTCTGCGCCTCCACCAGCTCCATGATCGCGACGTCGCCGGGCGCGCCGATCTGCAGCGTACCGATTTTTGGCGCACGGTTGATGATTTTTGCGGGCGTCACGGTCGCCGCCGCCACCACCTGCTCCAGCGAGAGGCCGAGCGGGATGAACTTGCTCATGACGTTCGGCAAGTAAGGCATGCCCGGCGAATTGCCCGAGAAGACGTGAATGTCGGAGGAGATCGTGTCCGGTGTGCAGCCGCCGGGGATCGCCACCTCCGCCACCGTAAAGTCAAAACTGCCGCCGCCATGGCCGACATCGAACATCACGCCGCGCTGCTTGGCGGACAGCGCCGCCGGCAACAGTTTTCCGTCCTGCACGATGTTGGTGAAGACGCCGGCGATGTTCGGCGCACCGGAATAGCAATGGGTCAGCACGTCGCCCGGCCGCAGCAGATCGAGAATCTCCGACATCAGTTCTCTGGTCTCGACGCCGCCGATATGCACCATCATCTTGGCCGGCCAGCCGCACATCTCGCAGGCCTTGATCGCGCGCTTCAGCGGCTCGAGGCCGTGCTTGGCGATGACGTTCTCCGACATTCTGACTTTCACGCCGAGCAGGAAATCCGGATTTTCGGCCAGCGCCATCGCGCAGGCTTCCACCTGCGCGTAGTCGATGTTGTAGAGCTCGGCGACCGGGAAGCCGGACAGGCCGTTATTGGCGATATGGACGAAGGCGTAAATCCGCGCCCGCGACTGCGCCACGATGTAGCGGCGCAGCGCGGCGAGATTGTTGACGCCGGCATCACCCGCCGAAACCACCGTGGTGGTGGCCTGTGCCTGCACCAATTCATCGGCGGGAATGCCGATCGCCGAGCCGTAAGGGTAGACGTGGGAATGCAGATCGATCAGGCCGGGCGTCACCAGTTTGCCCGCGGCGTCGATGGTCTTGGCGGCACGGGCGGCCGGAATCTCGTTCTCAACCGCCTCGATCACGCCCCAGCGGATGCCGATGTCGCGCTTGCCCCGGAGCGACTGGCTGGGATCCAGCACGTCGCCACCCTTGATCACGAGGTCGAACTTGTCGTTCGGCCCCATCGCGGCGTTGGCGCGGCCCGATATGGCTGCGACCGCGGCCGAGCCGGTCAGACCCAGAAAATGACGGCGTGAAACCCCGCTCATGGCAACGCTCCCCCTGTGATTTTTATGGCGCGATGATGCGCCCGGCACCGGCGTTCCGCAAGCAGGGCGTGCATTGTCCCACGCAAAGCCAATCGTGGTGCCGACGACCCATGAGTGGGCAGACCAGCCCGCTTGCGCCAGAACGAACCGACGATCCGACGCGCGACGCACGCATCTGAACAAGCGTTCAGAATTCTCTTGAAGTTCCGCGGGAACGTTCCCTGCAATCTCATGTTCAATCTTCGCTCAATTGAGGAGGATTGAAATGAAGAAGCTTGGATACATTATCGCCGCGCTTGGCGCGCTCGTCATCGCAGCGCCGTCGATCGCGAGCGCCGAGACTGTCGTGATCAAGCGCGGCGGCTATCACGGCCATCACCACGGCTATGGCGCGCGTGCCGAATTCCGCGGACATCGCGACCGCGGCTACCATCGCGGATGGCGGCATGGTCATCGCGACAAGGTCGTGATCATCAAGAAGCATCGCTACTGAGTTTGCAGTGCGTTGGAGCCCTGTTCTGATCCGATCGGAACAGGGCTCACGTCGTTTGTTGACGCCTAACGGAAAATGGCTCCTCGCGGAGCCATTCTCTTTGTTCGTGTCGGTGATGTGAGCTTGTCTGCTCAGCTATAGATCTCGAACAGGCCCGCGCCGCCCTGGCCGCCGCCGATGCACATCGTGACGACGCCCCACTTCGCCTTGCGCCGGCGGCCTTCCTGCAGGATGTGGCCGGTGAGACGCGCGCCGGTCATGCCGAACGGATGGCCGATCGCGATCGAGCCGCCATTGACGTTGTACTTCTCGGGATCGATGCCGAGCTTGTCGCGCGAATACAGGCACTGGCTGGCGAAGGCTTCGTTGAGCTCCCAAAGATCGATGTCGTCGATCTTCAGGCCGTGGCGCTTCAACAGCTTCGGCACGGCGTAGATCGGGCCGATGCCCATCTCGTCCGGCTCGCAGCCCGCCGCCGCCCAGGCGACGAAACGGCCCAGCGGGTTGAGGCCACGCTTCTCGGCGTCCTTGGCTTCCATCAAAACCACCGCCGCCGCGCCGTCCGAGAGCTGGCTGGCGTTGCCGGCGGTGACGTATTTGCCGGGACCCTTGACGGGTTCGAGCTTGGTCAGGCCTTCCATGGTGGTCTCGGGCCGGTTGCACTCGTCGCGATCGACGGTGTAGTCGACGATGCTCTCCGCTTTCGTCGCCTTGTCCACCACCTTCATCTTGGTCTTCATCGGGACGATTTCGTCGTTGAACTTGTTGGCCTGCTGAGCTGCCGCCATGCGGCGCTGCGATTCCAGCGAGTACTCGTCCTGGTATTCGCGGCTGAGCTTGTAGCGCTCGGCGACGATATCGGCGGTGTCGATCATCGCCATGAAGATATCGGGCGCGGCCTTGAGCAAATCAGGATCGATCGATTCCTTCGGCGAGCCGCCGCCGGGGATCGAGATGCTCTCGACGCCGCCGGCGACGATGCAATCGGCGCCGTCAGAGCGGATCGAGTTGGCGGCCATCGCAATCGTCTGCAGTCCCGACGAACAGAAGCGGTTGACGGAAACGCCGGCGGTCGACTTCGGCATGCCCGCGAGCAGCGCGGCCTGACGGCCGATATTCGGCGCGCCATGCGCGCAATTGCCGAGATAGCAGTCTTCGACATAGTCCTTGTCGACGCCGGCGCGCTCGACGGCGTGCTTGATGGCGTGGGCCGCCATCGACATCGGCGGGGTGATGTTGAACCCGCCGCGGCCGGACTTTGCCAGCCCGGTACGTGCATAGGAAACGATAACAGCTTCACGCATTTGAAAGACCTCCCTTTGATGCGGCCAGTATGGACTGGCGCCCAGCCCGTGTGTAGCGAAAACCCGAATTCCGGCGGACGGAAAAGAATTACCCCGCGAAACCGGCTCGGCGCCGGGATTTGCACAACGCAGGTCCTTCGGCAAGGCCGCGGCTGGCGTGCTCGCTTCTGACCGGGCGCGCCCGATGCACGACGAAAGGCGCATGAGCCGGCTGTTTCACTGAGCGAAATTGCCCGCTATTGAGATCGCGCGCTATGCAAGGCACAGGCAATCAGGATCAGGTCAGGGGTGCGATGGTAAGGGCGCTGCGACAATGGCTGGACACCCATGAACTGCCCGCGATCATCGCCGCCGTGCTCGGCGTGGTCTTCGCGCTCTCCACGCTGATGGTGGTCGGCGGCTATCTGCTGGTAGCGCCCTGAGGCAACCGCCTCAGATGTGCTGCGCCATGATCTGACCGGGCCGCGCATCCAGGCGGGGTTCGATATCGACAGACCACAGGTCGCGGTTGTCGACGTCCTTCAGCGTCACGGTCATCACTTCGGTCTTGCCGTCGATATCGACGAGGCCGAAAAACTGCAGGCCGAAACACGGGGCGAGATTCTCGCCCTGCTGCGCGCTGCAGCCCTTCTGGAATATCGCTTTCGGCCCGAATGTATTGTCGAGCGGCGCCGGCGCCCAGGTGCCCGCATGCAGCGGACCGGAGACGAATTCCCAGAACGGTTCGAAATCCTGGAACGCCGCGCGGTTCGGATCGTAATGATGTGCCGCCGTGTAATGCATGTCGGCGGTCAGCCACACCGTGTTGCGGATGCCGGCGCGCTTCATGAACGACAGCAGATCGGCGATCTCGTGTTCGCGCCGCTCCGGCGGACCATCGCCGAGCGCGATGGCGTCCTCGCTGACCAGGCCGATCGGCATGTCCGCGGCGATTACTTTCCAGGTTGCGTCGGAAGCCACCAGCTCGCGCTTCAGCCAGGCCAGTTGCGCTGCACCAAAGATACAGGTGTCGCTGCGGTCGTCGCGCTTGTTGAAGGTGGAATCGCGGTAGCTGCGCATATCCACCATGAAGACGTCGAGCAGCGGGCCGTAGGCGATCTTCCGATAGATGCGGCCATCCGCCTGCGCGGGCACGGCGCGCATCGGCATGAATTCATGGAACGCGCGGCGCGCCCGCGCCACGAGAAGCGAGCTGCCGTCCTCGGCATAGCCGGTTTCGTCGGCCGTTCCGATCGGCGCCCAGTCGTTGGTGACCTCATGATCGTCCCATTGCGCGAACAAGGGAACGGCAGCATGGAAGGCGCGAAAGTTTTGGTCGAGCCAGTTGTATTTGTAGTTGCCGCGGAACTCGGCGAGGGTTTGGGCGACGACGGATTTTTCCTCGGTGAGGACATTCCGCCAGACCGCGCCACCGGGCAGCTTCAACTCCCGCTCCACCGGGCAATCCGCATAGATGTGGTCACCGGAATGGATGAAGAAGTCCGGACGGTTGTCGAGCATAGTGCGGTAAGTCCGCATCCCGCCACGGTTTTCGTCGATGCCCCAGCCCTGCCCCGTCGTATCGCCCGACCAGGCGAACGACACCGAGCTTCGCGCCGCGGGCGCGGTCCGGAAATGCCCAAGCTGCGTCTCGCCTTCGATGCCGCTCCCGCTGATATCGTCGAAGCGCACGCGATAGAAAATGTCCTGCCCTGCCGGCAGGCCATCGACCAGAACTTTCGAGACGAAGTCGCTGTCCGGCAATGCGTCGGCGGTTACCTTGCAAATGACGGTCTTGAAGCTCTCCACCGTCGAACATTCGACCTGCATCCGCGCCCGGCGATCGGCGCGGGCCCAGATCACAGCGGAATCGGCCGAGACGTCGCCCGATTGAATGCCGCTGGTGATGAGCGGCCGGTCCGCGGCGCGGCTGAGGTAAGGTCTGGCGAGATTGCCGAGACCGGCGATGGCGCATGTTGCCGCGGAGCGGACCAGCAATTGACGCCGGTTCAAGATTTGTCCCGCGCGTATCGCAATCTGCATCGAAGCACCCTCGTCGAATCACGACGAAGGTGTGCCTGAGCAATTTGAATGTGGGCCGAAGGTTTTACGACAGGTGGATGACGTGGAATCGTGGAATGGGTGGAGCGCAGCGATACCCATCAATCCCCGGACAGAGGCATGATGGGTTTCGCTTCGCTCTACCCATCGAGCGACGAAGCAACACTACCGCTGCCAGTCGCAGATGCCGCCGGACTTGCACGGCCAGGTCTGGATGCGCGTATCGCGCGCCTGCGCGTCGAGCGGATTGGTATGGCGGCGCGCCAGTTTGGCGCGGGCCGCGCCGCGCGGTTTCGCGACGCGCTCATGCGCCACGCGAGTCGGCTTCTCAACGCGCGCATGCGCGACGTGAGTCTTGGGCTGAGTCTTGGGCGCGGCCGCCTTCGGCACAACCACGCGCTCCGTCTTCACCGGCCGGGCATCATTTCTGGCCTCGACCCGGACCGGGGCGAAATGCGTCTCCGGGCCGAGCCGCTTCGGCGAGAGCAACGCTCGGGAAGGATCCAGACCGAAGAGCTCGCCGGCGCGGTACTCGTCCGCCAGCGTCGCGCTGCCTGACATCAGCAAGCCCGTGCAAAGTGCTGCCGCAATAGCGCTTTTCAGGACCATCACAGGCCTCCTGAAATCAACCAAAGACTGTATGAACCGCCATCATGTAGGGAGCGGGCCGGACAATTCCAGCCGTTCCCGCCCGCAGGGTTACCGGTGAATATGATCCGGGCCGCGAAAAAGTTCACGTGCCGGATTAACGGCCCCTACTCGGCTGCCTGCGCCACCGGCTGGCCGATCGCGGCTTCCAGCCGCGCGCACTCTCCGCGGAACTTCGCGACATTGGCTTCCTTGACGTGGCCGTAGCCGCGAACGAGTTCCGCGGACTTCGCCAGCGCCACGAGACGCGGCCAATCATGCGGCTTCGCCTTGTCGAGATGGCGGAAGATCATCGCGGAATACTCGTCGGGCAATGCGCGCTCCATCCGCCGTTCGGCCGTGTAGCCGAACGGATCGAGTGCGGTTCCGCGCAGGAACTTGAACCGGGTCAGGAGTTCGAAGGCGCGGAAGATCCACGCGCCGAACTCGCGCTTGCGCAAGTGCCCGGTCACCTTGTCGCGCGACGCCAGCAGCGGCGGCGCTAGGCTGACCTTGACGCCAGTGTCGCCGTCGAACTGTTCCTTCAGCGCCCTGGTAAACTCGCCGTCCGAGTAAAGCCTGGCGACTTCATACTCATCCTTGTAGGCCATCAACTTGAACAGGCCCTTGGCAAAGGCCTCGGTGAGGTCATGCGAACCGGGCGAGCCTTTTGCCTCGGCCGCGCGAACGCGATCGACTTCCGCCAGGTAGCGCTTCGAATAGGCCTCGTTCTGATACTCGGTCAGGAATTTGGCGCGGAACGCGATGCTCTCGTCGAGAGTGCGCTTTACCGGCGCCGCGCCCGAACTCTTGAAGCGCGCCGCGCTGACGACGCGCTGCAGGTCGTGCGCGGCGAGCCGGCCCCAGGAGAACGCCAGCTTGTTCATCTCGATCGCCGCACCATTGAGGTCGATCGCCTTCATGATCGCCTCCAGCGAAAGCGGAATCGCGCCGCGCTGAAATGCGAAACCGAGCATGAAGGCGTTGGTGGCGATGCTGTCGCCCATCAGCGCGGTGGCAAGCCCGGTCGCGTCCAGAATGTCGAGATCGGAGCCGCTGACGGCTTCATTGAGCGACTCCCGCATCGTCCCGGCCTCGAAATCGATGTCGGGATTGATGACGAAGCTCGCGGTCGGCAGCAGGTCGGCGTTGACGATTGCCCGTGTCACGCCGCGCTCGGCCCGGCTCAATGCCGGGACGCTGGTGGCGACCACGATGTCGCAGCCCAGAATGAGGTTGGCGCCGCCGGGCGCGATGCGGACGGTGGCGAGGTCGTCCGCCTTCGGCGCGATACGGACGTGACTCATGACCGCGCCGTTCTTCTGCGAAAGCCCCGTGAAGTCGAGCGTCGAGCACGCCAGGCCCTCGACATGGGCGGCCATGCCGAGCAGCGCGCCGATGGTGATGACGCCGGTGCCGCCGATCCCGGTGACGAGGATGTTGTAGGCGCCATCGAGCGCAGGCGTGGCCGGCAGCGGCAGATCGGCGAACAGCGCGGACGGATCGGCCGCGGTGCGATCGGCCTTCCTCAGTCTGCCGCCATGCACGGTAACAAAACTCGGGCAAAAGCCCTCGATGCAGGAAAAGTCCTTGTTGCAGTTCGACTGGTCGATCCGCCGCTTGCGGCCGAATTCGGTCTCCAGCGGCTGCACCGAGACGCAGTTGGAGACAGAAGAGCAATCGCCGCAGCCTTCGCAGACGCGCTCGTTGATGAAGACGCGCTTCGGCGGATCCGGGTAGAGCCCGCGCTTGCGGCGGCGGCGCTTTTCCGCCGCACAGGTCTGGTCGTAGATCAGGACCGTGAGGCCCTTGACCTCGCGCAGCTCCCTCTGCACCGCGTCAAGTTCGCGGCGGTGATGAACGGTTGCGCCTGACGGGAAGGAATTGCTGGGGTATTTCTCCGGATCGTCGGAGACGATAACGAGGCGCTTGGCGCCTTCGGCTGATACCTGGTGCGCGATCTGCGACACCGTCAGCCCGCCCTCGGCCGGCTGGCCGCCGGTCATCGCCACCGCGTCGTTATAGAGGATCTTGTAGGTGATGTTGACGCCGGCAGCCGCCGCGGCGCGGATCGCCAGCAGGCCGGAATGGGTGTAGGTGCCGTCGCCCAAATTCTGGAACACGTGCGGCTCGCTGGTGAACGGCGCCTGCCCGATCCAGGTCACGCCTTCCGCGCCCATATGCGAGATCGTCTGCGTGCGGCGGTTCGGCACCGACAGCGCCATGCCGTGACAGCCGATGCCGGCCATGGCGCGGCTGCCCTCGGGGATCTTGGTCGAGGTGTTGTGCGGACAGCCCGAACAGAAATACGGCGTCCGCTGCAGTTTTGCGGCGCCGACGCCTTCCGCCGGCCGGTCGAACGCTTCGAGCTTTGCCAGACGCTGCTCCAGCGCCGGGCTGCGATGCCCGAGTTTTCGCAACCGCGCCACGACGGCCGCCGCCACCATGGTCGGCGTCAATTCGCCTTCGCTCGGCAGCAGCATCGCGCCGGTCTCGTCGCGCTTGCCGACCACAGACGGCCGCTTCGACGCGTCGACATTATAGAGAATGCGCAGAAGCTGATCCTCGATAAAGCCGCGCTTCTCCTCGACGACAAGCACATCCTGCAGACCTTCGGCAAACGCTTTTGCGCCGGATTCCTCCAGCGGCCAGGTCAGCGCGACCTTGTAGATGCGCAATCCCAGCGCCTGCGCCTCGGCGTCGGTAATGCCGAGATCAGCCAGCGCCTGCCGGAGATCGAGATAGGCCTTGCCGGTCGCCATGATGCCGAGCCGCGCCGGCTTCGAATCCAGCACGATGCGGTCAAAACGGTTGACGCGCGTGAACGCCGCCACCGCCTGCATCTTTGGACCATGCAGCCGCCGCTCCTGCTCCATCGGCGCATCCGGCCAGCGGATGGAAAGCCCGCCCGGCGGCATTTCGAAATCATCGGGCAAAATGATCTTGATGCGATCGGGATCGCTGACGATCGAGGCCGAGCTTTCAACGGTCTCCGAAATCGCCTTGAAGCCGACCCAGCAACTTGAGTAGCGCGACAGCGCAAAGCCCAGGATGCCGAGATCGAGATAGTCCTGCAGGGTCGCCGGATTGACCACCGGCATCAGCGCGGCGGCGAACACCTGCTCGCTCTGATGCGCCAGCGTTGAGGACTGGCAGCCATGGTCGTCGCCGGCGAGCGCAATCACGCCGCCATTCGGCGAGGTGCCGGCCGAGTTGGCGTGCTTGAGCGCATCCATCGAGCGGTCGACGCCGGGGCCTTTGCCGTACCAGATACCGAACACGCCATCGACCTTGGCGCCCGGGAACATGCCGACTTGCTGGCTGCCCCACACGGCGGTCGCCGCCAGATCCTCGTTGAGACCGGGCGCGAACTCGATGTCGTGCTGCTTGAGGAAGGTTTTCGCGCGCCACAGCGCGTGGTCGTACATGCCGAGCGGCGAGCCGCGGTATCCGGAGATGAAGCCGGCGGTGTTGAGCCCCGCGGCGCGGTCGCGTTCGCGCTGCAACATCGGAAGGCGGACCAGCGCCTGCGTACCGGAGAGGAATATGCGCTTCGCATCCAGCCGGTACTTGTCGTCCAGCCCAACTTCCATCAACGCCATTCGTCCGCTCCCCGTCGCACGTTCCGCCGGTTATTTGAACCGGTCTAATTGCGAACAGAATGCACCGGTTTTGCTATGCGTGCCCAGCGTGAATTCATGGCCGCAGGACATATCTCGCCTGTCTTGTGGATCAGGCCGCCTCTTGCCGAAATCCGCCTTCTTTGAAACGCTGCGGCGCAAAGGGAGACACCAGGATGACAGAAGCGGCGTTCACCACCGAGATATTGGAAAGCGGCAATCTGCTGGTGGGGCCGTGGCGCAGCCCGAAGCAGATGCTTCACGCGCAGGTCTACGACTCCCACGCCTCGATCCACGACGATGCGACCGCGCAGAAGCTCGGATTTCAGGGCGGCACCATCGAGGGCCCGACCCATTTCAGCCAGTTCGCGCCGCTGTGCGAACGGATCTGGGGCCAGGCCTGGTTCGAAACCGGGTGCCTGTCGGCCCATTACCGCAACCCCGCCTTCGAGGGCGAGGAGGTCCAGGCCAATATCGAAAAGCCGAAGCCGGGCCAGGCGATCTGCGCGATCGGCATGACCAAGCGCGACGGCACCGAGATCCTGCGCGGCACCGCTTCGGTCGGCGACGTGACCGAGACCGCGTTAAGCCGGCGGCTTGGCGAACTGAAGCCGCTCGCCGATCCCGTCATTCTCGCCGACCTCAAGGTCGGCATGACGACGCCCCGCCAGACCGTGAAGATGGATTTCGACCAGCACATGGGCGATCTCTACCCGTTTTCGCTTGAACAGAAGCTCAAAGTGATCACCGAGCCTTCGGCGTATTATTCGCAGGAGCTCAATCCCTGGGGACGGGCGATCATTCCCATGGAGATGCTGAGCGTGCTGTTTCAATACCGCGCCCGCGAGGACCGGCTGCCGGTCCGTGGGCCGGCGGTCGGGCTGTTCGCCGACCAGGAAATCCGCCTGCTGCGCGGGCCATTGTTTGTCGGCGACAGCTACACCACCGAACGCGAGGTCGTTGCGCTAAGTGGTAGCCGCCGCACCGAAAGCGTGTGGGTACGCACGACCGTGTTCGGAGTTGAAGACGTGCCGGTCGCGACAATGCTGTTGAACATGGCCAGCATCAAAGACTCCTATGCCAGCTATGAGCAGGAGCACAAAACGCTCTACGGCTAGGTCAGCGTCATCCGCTATCGCCAACAAGGACAACAACAAAATGGCCCGCTTGCCCTATCTCGAAGCCGACCAGGTCGCCCCCGAATACCGCGACATGCTCAAGCGCAACACCAACTTGCACAAGCTGTTGGTGAACTCGCCCGATATGGCGCGCGCCTTCAACGGCGTCGGCGGATTCATCCGCTTCAACAGCAAGCTCGATCCGCGCCTGCGTGAGCTGGCGATCCTTCAAGTCGGCTGGATCGAGAAATCCGAATACGAGTTCACCCATCACGTAAAGATCGGCAGGGAATTCGGCGTCACCGACGACGACATCGGCGGGCTGATGGCCGAGACCGAAGACAAGCCCTCAAAACTCGAACCGTTGGCAAGAGCGATTTTGCGCGGCGCCCGCGAGATGGTGCGGGAGCTTGCGATGTCGGAGACGACGTTTGCCGAGATCAAGAAAGAACTCTCCGACGAGCAGATGGTCGACCTTGTGCTCACCATCGCTTTCTATTGCGCCGTGGTCCGCGTGCTGGCGACCATGAAGATCGACAACGAACCCTATTACAAAGAGGTACTGCAACAGTACCCGATCCCGGGAGTGGAATGAGATGCGCCTGAAAGATCGTGTCGCCATCGTCGTCGGCGCCGGCCAGAGCCCCGGCGAGGGCATCGGCAACGGCCGCGCCACCGCGCTGACTTTTGCGCGCGAGGGCGCAAAAGTGTTGTGCGTCGATCACAATCTGGCCTCTGCCCAGGAGACGGTCGATATGATCGCCGACAGCGGTGGCACCGCGGCGGCGTTCAAGGCCGATGTCACCAAAAATGCCGACCTCAAGGCGATGGTGGCGGATGCGCAAGGACGCTGGGGCCGCATCGATATCCTGCACAACAATGTCGGCGTCAGCCTGTCCGGCGGCGACGCCGAACTGCTCGACATATCGGAGGAAGCGTTCGACCGCTGCGTCGCGATCAATCTGAAGAGCTGCGTGTGGGCCGCCAAGCACGTGATCCCGATCATGCGTCAGCAAAAGAGCGGCGCGATCATCAACATTTCCTCAATGGCCGCGATCACCACCTATCCGTATGTGGCCTACAAGGCGACCAAGTCAGCGATGATCGCCTTCACCGAACAGCTCGCCTACCAGAACGCGCAATACGGCATCCGCGCCAACGTCATCCTGCCCGGCCTGATGAACACGCCGATGGCGGTCGACACCCGCGCGCGCGAATTCAGGAAGAGCCGTGCCGAGGTCGAGGCCGAGCGCGATGCCAAGGTGCCGCTGCGCCAGAAGATGGGCACCGGCTGGGACGTCGCCAACGCCGCGCTGTTTCTTGCATCCGAAGAAGCGAGTTTTATCACCGGCGTGACACTGCCGGTCGATGGCGGCGCGAGCGTACGACGCGGATAGAATCGTAGACTCGCTGGTACAGGGTGGGCAAAGGCGCACTTCGCGCCGTGCCCACCATCGAATACTGAGCTCGCAAATGGTGGGCACGTGTGCCCTAAGAGCAGAAACGAGCCGGTTGAAGCCAATAACGAGTCCGCCAGAACGTCGCGGCGCGGGCGATCAACCGCCCCGCTCGCCTCCAGCGTCCGGTCCTGCCCAGGAAGCCGACGTAGAGCGCGAGTCGCGTTTTGGACCCATTGCAGACGCGCGCGGCCTATTGCTTCGATCTACTTTCAAGCAGCCGGTCGCGGACCTCCTCCGATACAAAGCGCTCCGCCCGCTGCCATGCCTCGTCATTGTCACCGCGGAACTGGAAGTACTTTCTGAACACGACGCGCTGGGCTGTCGTATCGACGGCCGCAATCCGCACCACCTGCACCAGCGTGCTTAGCTTGTGAACGATGCCGATGATCAGGATCTGCGTGCCGGCCTGTGACGCCGCGCGCAGCCGATCGCGCAACGCCGGTCCGTCGGTCGGACAGTTTGATGCGCAGGAGGAGGGCAGGAGCTCAAAGCGCCGGTCCGCCGTGACGTCGTCCCGCAGCGCGGTCACGAAAGCCCGCAATCGCTTTTCATGCGCGGCCGTCTGATCGGTGGGCTCGTTCGACGTGTCGATGTAATTGAAATCGTCGACGGAGACGGCCAAGGCGTGGCCGGCGGTCGCGGCGGATGCATCTGAGATGAGGCTGGATCCGAGGAACAAACCGGTGAACAGGCCGGCTGTGACAAGAGCGTGCAACAGGGAGGCGCGGCGCATGGCGATGGCTCGATCTCCGTGGCTGAATTGCGGTCCGACTAAAACCCTTTCCAAGCATCAATTGCTGCATTCCCTACCGCTATCCGGCACCGCCGTTCAGACCAAGTCGCGCCATTGTCCAAAGCGGATTTGACCAGAACATTAGAGGTCGCCAGCGGAAAGTCAGCTTACAAGTTAGTCATTCAAGGCTGTTCGCATTGCAAGCGCCGACCAAATACGAGCTGGTCGTCAACCTCAAGACCGCTAAAATGCTCGGCCTCGATCTTCCCGCGGCGCGGCTCGCCCGCGCGGACGAGGTGATCGACTAAAAGACGCAGTTTGCTGCAACGCTCAGCTTTAGTGCGAAACATTGTCGGGCGTTCCGCCAACGCAAAGAAACCGTGCTCCATACAGGCCAACCGTTTACCTTTGATTAGTAACTTTCTCGTAAGGGTTGCGGCGATTGGGCGGTCTTTTTTGACGCGCCGTACTCACGCAACTTTGCGCCAGCGTTTTTGTCCGGCCATCTGTGTGATTCGACACATTCAATCGATTCCAGTGACACGATGATGTGACAGCGCATCGTCGCTTGTCGAAATCCCGTCTCGTTGCGGTCGCACGAATTTCATGTGCGCTCGCTATGAGGCGCCACAAGAATTGTGGCACGCACTGCAAGAATGCCGAGGCACCATGAACGAAGAATTCGATTACGACCTGACGCCGTCCCAATGGGAAACGTTGAAGGCCTTGCGGACGCCAGCATCAAAGCTGCCCCGCATGAGCCGCTACACGATCGACGGGCTGATCGCGCTCGGACTCGCCGCCATGAACGGCGGCACACCGTTCATCACCGCGCAAGGACGCAAGGTGCTGATTCGCGGCTCATCGCTTCTGTTGCAGGATCTGGCAGCGTGATTCGCGGTTCCGTGGCCCGGACGCGAAAGCAGGTTCCGAACTTGCCGCTGCCGCGAGCGAGGGTATATTGGATCGATGGCTGTCAGCTCGCCCGATCTGAAAGCATTTTTGCTCGCCACGCCTTTCTTCGGCGGCCTCTCGGACGCAAGCCTCGATCTCCTGGCCTCAATGCTGGTCGAGCGCCGCTTCGACGCCGGCGCCACGATCGTCGCGGAAGGAGAACCGGGACGCTCGATGTTCATAGTTCACTCGGGCCAGCTCGTGGTGAGCAAGCTCGGTGATTTCGGGCACGCAATCCGGATGTCGGGTCTCGAGCCCGGCGATTTCTTCGGCGAAATGACGCTCATCGAAATGCAGAACCGATCGGCCACCGTCGTCGCGGAAAGCGCAACGGTGCTGTACGAGCTCACGGCCCGAAACCTCTACACGTACTACAAGGCCGACATCCACGCCTATGTGATCGTGATGCAGAATATCAACCGCGAACTTTGCCGGCGGCTTCGCCGCGCCGACAGCCGCATTGCGGAATTGACCGTTCAGGCGAATAGATAACCCTCATGCTCGTCCGGCCGTGTGCGCGCGATGATTTCGGCGGCGCCCTTGTCGAGCAAATCGAGGCCGACGGCGCGGCCGAGCTCGCGCGGCCGGTCCGCAGCGCCCTGCCGCGACACCTCGATGAAGCGGTCGCCGGTTTCGTCCAGCACGGCGGCCGTCAGTGTCATCGCGTTGCCCGCCAGCGTGGCGTGGCCGGCGATCGGCGAGTTGCAATGGCCGTTCAGCACCCACAGCACCTCGCGCTCGGCCTCGGCGCACAGGCGCGAAGCGGCGTCCTCGACCTTCGCCAGCCGCCCGCGCGTGACCCAATCCTTCTCGACGCATTCCACCGCGACGATGCCCTGCCCCACCGCCGGCAGCATCTCGCGAACCGAAAAGTCATAAGCGATCCGCGAGGTCATTCCGATCCGCTCGAGTCCCGACCGCGCCATGACGAGCGCATCCGCCGGACCGACCTCGCCGCCATCGGGCAGCCGCTGCTTGTCGCCGCGATCGAGTTTGGCCACGCGGGTATCGGCCGCGCCGCGGAAATGGATCACGGTGGCCTCCGGAAACAGCCGGCGCAAATAGGCCGTACGGCGCACCGCATTGGTGCCGATCTTGAGACCCTTGCCTTTCGATGCGCGAAATTCATCGAGCGAAAGGCCGGGACGCAGCACCAGCGCATCGTTGGCGGCGTCGCGCGGCAGCGTCGCGGCGATGATCAGGCCAGGGGTTTCCTCGTTGCCGGGCACATCCTTCAGCGAATGCATCGCCGCCTGTAGTTCGCCTGCGCGCATGGCTTCGCGAATTTCGGCGACGAAGGCGCCGCCCTTGCCGCCATGGCGCAATAACTTGCTGGTCTGGTCCTGGTCGCCGCGGGTTTCGAACTTGACGATCTCGACGTCGAGCGCGGAATCGGCCGTGCGCAACAGCCGCGCGATCGCTTCCGTCTGCGCCAGCGCCATCGCGCTCTTGCGCGTACCGATCTTCAAGGTCTGTCCCGACACGAGGTCTCCGTTCGAACGCGATCAGGCTGTTGCTTCGTGCGTTACGGGATAGAGCAAGCCGCCCATCAGAACAACGCCTTTGGCTCACGGCGGGACAACTGCGGCTTGCCTGAACACGCTCCGTCTTTCTACCCGGCCGGCAAACAAGCGGTTCATATTGGGGGTGCCATTGTGCACCGCAACAATCCGTTTCGCCAGATTTTTAACCACCGATATCGGCTTTGTCCGCCACCACCGCGACGCCGTCCGCCGCCTTCACCCCGCCGCCCCGCGGCAAGACAAACAAGGGATTGATTTCCGCCTCCAGCAGGCTTGTCCCGATCGAGGATACCATGCTCGAAAATGCAAGCATGGCGTCGATCAGGGCCTCGACATCCGCAACGGGGCGGCCACGAAAGCCGTCCAGCAGCGGGGCGGACTTCAACTCGCCGATCATTTCCTCCGCATCCTTCCGCGAAAGCGGCGCCAGCCTCACGACGGTGTCTTTGTAAAGTTCAGCGGCGATCCCGCCCATGCCCAACAGGATCGAAGGTCCAAGCTGACTGTCATGTTTGAGGCCCAGGATCAGTTCGATCGCACCGCTCACCAGTTCCTGGACCAGAAATCCTTCCGGCTTACGATTCGTCGCCAACGAGAATGTTTCCGCCATCCGCGTGCAAGTGGCCGCGACATCGCTGGAAGAGATGTTGACGGCAACTCCGCCGACATCGGATTTATGAAGCACGTCGCGTGAAAGAGCCTTGATGACGACATTGCCCTGGAAGCTTGCCGCTGCAGACGCCGCTTCCTCGGGCGTGGCGGCACAGATCTCACGGGTGACCGGAACGCCGAATTTCGCAAATAGCGCCTTGCTCTCATACTCATTGAGAGGACCGGAACGCAGCATGCGCCGGACGTCAGCCCCGACGGCCACAGGCATGGCCGGATCGCCGGTTTGCGGAGAGGTCTTTCGGTGAATGCGCCACATTGCGGAAAATGCCGCAGCGCAGGCCTCAGGCGCGGCAAAGGTTGGTATGCCTGCGAGATTGAGATGCCTGACCGCGTGCGGCGCGTGGGGGCTGGCAAATACCACAACGGGCTTGTCGGTCCGGGCGAAGCAATCCCGCAACGGCGCGCCGACGGTCTCCGGTTCCGTGATCGAAGACGATCCCAAAATGACGGCAACTGCATCGTAGGATGGACTTTCGAGCACGCTGTCGAGCACATCTCGAAAGTACTCGGATTTCACGCCCGCGAGCGTAACGTCGATCGGATTTCGATCCAGCACGGCATCGGGAATATTCAGCGCCTTCAGGCGGCCAGCCGTCACCGGGTCTGGCGCCGGGGTTTCGAATCCCGCCAAGCCGGCCGCATCAGCGACCAAGCTCGCCGCGCCGCCAGTTGATGTTACCACGGCGACGCGGCGGCCTTTCAACCGGCGCCCAGAACTCAGCGCGAGCGGGATATCGAGCAGATCGGAGAAGTGTAGTGCTCTGACGATGCCGAGTTGCCTGAACAATGCATCGTAGACGACATCCGATCCCGCCAACGCCCCGGTATGCGAACTTGCTGACTGGATACCAGACTCCGATCGCCCGACTTTGAAAGCGACAATTGGCTTGCCGGCTTCCGCTGCCCGCAGTGCCGCCTGCCGAAACTGCACCGGCTTGCGAAGGCCCTCCAGATAGAGCGCAATCACCTTCGTGGCGGGATCATCGACCAGGTAGTTGATCAGATCGGATACGTCGATGTCTGACTCGTTGCCCGTCGCGACCAGTTTGGAAAACCCGATCCCCTGCGCCTCGGCGCGCGACAGTAGCGATCCGAGGATTCCGCCGCTTTGGGAAACGAGCGCGATGGAGCCGGGCACCAGTTGGTTGATCTGGAGGGCCGCGCTCGCGGAGAGGGCGATGCCGTCGGTGACATTGACGAGGCCGATCGTATTCGGCCCGAGCAGCCGCATAGTGCCGGCAGCGCTTCGCAGTCGCTGCTGTCGCAGCATTCCTTCCGCGCCGCTCTCGCCAAATCCGCCGGCGAGAACGATCGCTGCGCCCGTTCCGATGGCTCCCAGATCCTTGATCGCGTCCTGAACACGGCTGGAGCCGACCAGGACGATGGCGACGTCCGGGGCATGCGGCAGCGACCGGATATCCGGAAAGCACGGGTAACGTCCGATCGATTGGTAGCGCGGATTGACCGGGAAGACTTCATGCCCGTAGCCATATTTTTCCAGAAAGGCGAGCGGACGGCCGGTCAATTTTCCCGCATCGGCCGAAGCGCCGATAATTGCCACGCTCTTCGGTCGGATCAAACGTTCCAGCGCATCCATATCGGTCCTCCTAGCGCGTGGACTTGTCGAGGAACGCCGCGACGGATTCCCGGTGTTCGGAGGTCGTGTAACAGATGGCCTGGGCTTCCCGGCCGAGCGCAAAGACCTGCTCTTCCGCAGTCTCAAATGTGCGGTCCATGATGCTCTTGGTGAGAGCGATCGCCGCGATAGAACCCCGGCTGAGATCGCGCGCCCATGCTGCGGCGTCATGCACCAGCGTCGCCGCCGGACGCACACGATCCGCCAGTCCGATCGCGAGAGCTTCTGTTGAACCCACCGGACGGCCGGTGAACATCATCTCTTTCGCGCGCGACAAACCTATCCGACGCGGCAAGAAGTACATTCCTCCGCCATCGGAAACCAGTCCGCGACGAACAAAACTCATGCTGAACACGGCATCTTCCGAGGCCACGATGAAATCGCACGCGAGCGCGATATCGCATCCCAGACCCGCCGCGGCGCCGTTCACGGCAGCGACCGTCACCTTTCCCATGCCATGAAGCGCCGCAACGCTCCTGTGAGTCTGCTGCTGCCTGCGCCAGCCGTTGAACGCCACCGTTCCCGACGGCGCCTGCAACCGATCGCGCATGCCGGAAATGTCGCCGCCTGAGCAGAACGACTTGCCAGTTCCGGTCAGAACCACTGCCCGCACAGCCTCGTCGTTACCCGCTCGATCGAGCGCGGCGACGAACTGGGCGCGCATCTCGTCATTGATGGCGTTGCGCACGTCCGGCCTGTTCAACCTCACGATCGCAACTGAATCTTCAACTGACAACTCGACCAGGCTCGTCATCGGTACCTCTCAAACCGGTGAAGGAAATCTGTTGCGGCCCGCGGCACGGCGTGACTTCGTCAAAGCGTAACGACGTTGGCGCAATGTTGCGGAGCGCTATTCCGCCTTGATATTCGCGTCCTTGATCAGCCGGCGCCATCGGGCTTCCTCGTCCTGAACATAGCGATCGAGCGCTTCGGGAGAACTGCCGACCATGATCAGGCCTTCGTTGCTCTCGAGCCGGTTGAAAGCGGCGGACTGAACGGCCTTTGCGACCGCCTTGTTCAGGCGCTCGATGATCGGCCCAGGCGTCTTGGCTGGCGCGTACAATCCGTACCAACTCTCTGCGGCGTAGCCTGGCACCCCACCCTCGGCGACGGTCGGCAAATCAGGGAATGCGGGCGAACGCTCGGCCGACGTGACAGCCAATGCCCGGAGTTGCCCAGCTCCGATAAGCGAGGCTGCGCTTGCTACCGTGGTAAAAATGACATCGATCTGGCCGCCCAGCAGATCGGTGATCGCTGGCGCAGCGCCCCTGTAAGCCACCGTCGTCATGTTCACGTTCGCCACGGATTTGAACAGTTCTCCCGCCAGATGGGCCGAAGTTCCCGTCCCGAACGTGCCGTAGTTGAGCTTCTCGGGTTTGGCCTTGGCTTCCGCGATCAGGTCGGGGATCGATTTGATCTTCGATGCCGGATTTACGACGACGATGTTGATGGATCGCGCGATCAGCGAGACCGCCGCGAAATCCTTGTGCGGATCAAACGGCAGCTTGCTGTTCAAGCTCGGATTGACCGCATGGGCGAAGCTTGCCAGCAGCAGCGTGTAGCCATCAGGCTCGCTGGTGGCGACAGTCTGCGTTCCTATGATGGTGCCGGCTCCCGGCTTGTTTTCGATGATGACCGACTTGCCCAGATCCGACGAGATTTCCTGAGCCAGCGTTCGCGCGATGATGTCGGTGCCACCGCCCGATGCAAAGGGAACCACGATCTTGATGATCTTGTCGGGGTATTCGGCTCGAACCGGGGTGGCGGCCAATGCCGCTACCAGCGATAAAGCGGCAAGACTGATCTGCAGGGCCCGGCGCGCTGCGGGTCCTGAAGGACGGGTGACATTGCTCTTCTGCATGCGTACCTCCCTTTGGCTGTCGTTCGACCGTTTTTGAAAACGCCTCCTGTCACGGTGGCTTCCTGCTGTCCGGGTAGCACACGCAAATTCGCATTCCCTCGGCCCATTTCCATCTAGTGGAATTAGCGCCGGGCGGTTTAGCGTCCGCGACGCGGCTGAGTGGGTCCAAATGCGGTGGCCGCTTGCGTCCCACCGGATTTCCCGCTTATCCCTTGGACGAGCCGAGGAGGAAGCGCGGATGAGCTCTGCTGGCGGCAATCGTTCATTGCAGAGGGGCATCGAGATCTTGCGGGCTTTCCGGCAGGGAATCGATGTTCTCGGAAATGGAGAGATCGCAGAGCGAACCGGGATTCCGCGAGCGACGGTCAGCCGGCTCACTCGCACACTTGTCCAGACCGGCATGCTGGACGATGTTCGCAGCGAACGCGCCTACAGGCTGGCCGCAGCGGTGATCAGCTTCGGGCACGCGATGCGCATGAGTTCGCCAATCCTCAACGCCTTGGGCCCGATGATGCGCGCTGAATCCATGCGGCGGAAGATGAATGTCGGATTGGCCACGGCGGACCGCTCAATGATGGTCTATCTGGAATCGGTCCGCTTCAACCCGCGCGTTGCTCTACGCAATGTCGTTGCAGGGCAACAGGTGCCGATGGAATCGACCTCGCTCGGGCGCGCCTATCTGGCGGGCATAACCGAACAAGAACGAGCCAAACTATTTGCAACCTTCAAGCGGCGCGGTGCCGGCGCCACGCAGAAGTTGCTCGCCGAGGTGCAAAGATCGATCCGATCCGTCAAGCGCGATGGTTATTGCGCCGCCTCGTGGCAGCGCGGCGTCCTGGCTGTTGCGACACCAATCATCGTCAAGGGTCTGCCGGTGTACGCGCTCAATATGAGCACGCAGAATGTGCAGCCAACCTCAGGGCTGTCCGCCGAGATGGGGGCCTATCTCCTGGCGTTCGCAAACAGGTGCAATGACGCACTCGCCGGCAAGTGAGCCTGCTCACGTGCGCCTGCCATCACCGATAAATCCCGATCATCAGGTCGCCTCGCCAGCGGACGGGCAACACCACCTGTCCAATCAACTGCGTTCAAGCGCTGGCCGATGGTCTGCCATGTCGAAAACGTTATTTGTGCAACGCATCAAAATCCATAAGGTGCCGCCTGAAAAGGGATTTTTTCGTTGACCGATACCAGTGCCGATGCCTTGGCCGCTTCAGGCCACCGCCCGATGGGCTTCCCCGAATTCGTCATCGTGATCGCGTCCATCATGGCGCTCAATCCGCTCGCGATGGACATGATGCTGCCGGCGCTGCCGAACATCGCATCCGCCTTCGACATCACCTCAGTCAACCGGCCGCAGATGGTGCTGTCGATCTTCCTGGTCGGCTTCGGCGTCGGCCAGTTCGTGATGGGCCCGCTGTCCGATCGCTTCGGGCGGCGTCCGGTCCTGCTCGGCGGCATGGCCGTCTATTGTATCGCCAGCCTGCTTGCGATCGCAGCCCCCTCCTTCGAGACGCTGCTGCTGGCGCGCGCGCTGCAGGGCCTCTGCACTTCGGCCACCCGCGTGATTGCGACCTCGATCGTCCGCGACTGCTACGCCGGCCGGCGCATGGCGAGCGTGATGTCGCTGGCGATGATGGTGTTCATTGCCGTGCCCGTCCTCGCCCCGGCATTCGGCCAGGCCGTGCTGCTGCTGACGCAATGGCGCGGCATCTTCATCGTGCTGATGCTGTATGGCGTGGTGGCGCTGATCTGGAGCGCGCTGCGCATGCCGGAGACGCTGCCTGTCGCCAAACGCAGGTCGCTCGCGGTTCGCGCGGTGTTCGATGCGTTCCGGCAGACCGTGACCAATCGCCAGACCCTGGGTTATGCCGCTGGCGGCCGGCGGCGTATTGGGTTCGCTGTTCGCCTTCGTATTCATCTCGCAGCAGGTATTCACCGGCATCTACCGGCTCGGGCACTATTTTCCCGTTGCGTTTGCCGGCGTGGCCGTCGGAACCGCGATCGCCGGGTTCGTCAATTCCCGCCTCGTCGGCCGCCTCGGCATGCGCGTGCTTTCCCACGGCGCGCTGATCGGCTTCGTGGTCATCGCCGCAACCATGCTTGTGGCGGCGAAAATGCAGATGCTGCCTTTGCCGCTGTTCATGGTGCTCTCGGTATCGATGATGTTTGCGTTCGGGTTGATGATCGCCAATTTCACCGCACTCGCCATGGAGCCGCAGGGCCATATCGCCGGCACCGCTGCCTCGCTGTACGGCTCGATCACCACGCTGCTCGCCATCGGCATCGGCGCCACCATCGGCCAGGATTACGACGGCACGCTGGTGCCGTTCGCGACCGGCTTCCTGCTCTGCACGCTGGCCGCGCTTGCCGTGGTGCTGGTGGTGGAGAAAGGCCGGCTGTTCCAGCCGCATGGCATTAAGGTGTGATCGCCCCATCTGCGTTTGGGTGGAGGTAGCGACGCAATTTGCGCCCCGACCCGGCCGCATGGCTGAATGTCCACCCGGCGCTGGCGTCGTTTTGCGAAGCTGACTACAATTCCTCCGCTCACATCGCCTTCAGAATTGGAAATCGGAAGATGGATAACCGCAGTAACATCTGGCGTGGCGTCGACACCATCAAGCCGCGCTTCGTCGACTTGAGCGACCGGGTCTGGGCGATGCCCGAGGTCTGCTACACCGAAGCGCGCTCGTCCGCCGAACATCTGGCCGAGCTGCGCCATCAAGGTTTCCGCATCACCGAGAAGGTCGCAGGGATTCCGACCGCCGTGATGGGCGAATGGGGCGAAGGCGGGCCCGTGATCGCCTTCCTTGGCGAATATGATGCGCTGCCCGGTCTCAGCCAGGAAGCCGGCGTGGCCGAACCTCGCCCGCTGCAGGCCGGCGGCCATGGCCATGGTTGCGGCCACAATCTGCTCGGTTCGGCGGCGCTCCTTGCAGCCACCGCCGTGAAGGACTGGCTCGCCGAACACAAGGTGCCGGGGCGCGTGCGCTATTACGGCTGCCCCGCGGAAGAAGGCGGCGCGGCAAAGGCCTTCATGGTGCGATCGGGCGTCTTCGGCGATGCCGACATCGCGATCACCTGGCACCCGTCGAGCTTCTGGGAAGTGGTGGTGACGCCTTCGCTCGCCAACACGCGCGCCGATTTCATCTTCACCGGACGCACCTCGCATGCCGCGGCCTCGCCGCATCTCGGCCGCAGCGCGCTGGATGCGGTCGAGCTGATGAATGTCGGCGTCAACTACATGCGCGAGCACATGCCGAGCGACGCCCGCGTCCATTATGCCCTGCTCGACACCGGCGGCATTGCCCCCAACGTGGTGCAGGCCCATGCGCGCGTGCGCTATTCGATCCGCGCCCGCGACCTGCCCGGCATGAATGAGCTGGTCGAGCGCGTCCATAAGATCGCGCAGGGCGCGGCATTGATGACCGAAACCAAGGTGGAGATGAAGATCATTTCCGCCGTCTCCAATCTGTTGCCGAACACCCCGCTCGAGGCAGCGCTCCATGGCATCATGGAGGAACTCGGTCCGCCGCACTTCGACGAAGCGGACAAGGATTTCGCGCAGCAGATCCGCTCCACGCTGACGCAGAAGGATATCGAGACCGTCTACCACTCGATCGGCATGGATCCGACCGACCGGCCGCTGGCCGATTTCATCGTCCCGCTGGACGCCAAACGTAATCCGCAGATCGGCTCGACCGATGTGGGCGACGTGAGCTGGGTCGTGCCGACCGTTCAGGTTCATGCCCCGACGGTCGCGATCGGCACGCCGTTCCACACCTGGCAGGTGGTGGCGCAGGGCAAGAGCCCGCACGCTCACAAGGCCATGGTGCAGGCGGCCAAGGCCATGGCGGGGCTCGGCGTCAGGGCGCTGACGGAACCGGACCTGATCGCCGCCGCCAAGGCCGACCTGAAGAAGCGCACCACCCGCGCGCCTTACATCAGCCCGCTGCCGGACAGCGTCGCGCCGCCGCTGGACATGTCGGTGATCTGACCTGATCGATCTGATCTGCCCGGCCTGACAGACCTGGCGAAATTTTTTGCAGTGCAGAGCGCGATTCAGCGCGCTTTTGACGCGCTGGGGCCACCGGGCTGCCAAAGCAATGTGCGCCGCAGCGCGTTTCTGCCCAAGCAAAAATCACCGGCCCTGTCCATCCTGCTGATTGTCGACAGCCAGCCGTTGACCTTCGGGGCATTTGATGTGCCATCTTACCCGCGAACTCCGGCGCTGCCGCCCTCCGGCGCGCCTCAACGACACCAGAACCAGACACGGGGACAACGATGCTGGACAATGAACTGCGAACCATGATCGATGAAGTGAAGGACGGGCGCATGGATCGCCGCGGCTTCGTTCAGCGCATGCTGGCTGTCGGTCTCACCGCGCCCATGGCGACGCAGCTTCTGGCCATCGGCGGCGTGGCGATGGCGCAGAGTCCCGCTCCTTACAAGCCGACCAAGCGCGGCGGCGGCGGGCCGCTTAAATTGCTGTGGTGGCAGGGGCCGACCCTGCTCAACCCGCATTTCGCCACCGGCACCAAGGACCAGGACGGCTCGCGCATCTTCTATGAGCCGCTGGCGAGCTGGGATTCCGCCGGCAATCTCTGTCCGATCCTGGCGGCGGAAATTCCGTCTACTCAGAACGGCGGTCTTGCTGCCGACGGCAAGTCGGTGACCTGGAAGCTCAAGCCGGGCGTCAAGTGGCATGACGGCAAGCCATTCACCGCCGACGACGTCGTGTTCAACTGGGAATACGCCCGCGATCCCGCCACCGCAGCGTTGACCATCGGTGTTTACCAGGACATCACCGTCGAAAAGGTGGACGATCTCACCGTCCGCATCCTGTTCAAGAATCCCACCCCGTTCTGGGCCGATGCCTTTGTTGCGGTGGTCGGCTGCATCCTGCCCAAGCATCTGTTTGCGGATTACAAGGGCGCCAAATCCCGCGAGGCTCCGAACAATCTCAAGCCGGTCGGCACCGGCCCCTACAAGTTCGTCGAGTTCAAGCCAGGCGACCTCGTGCGCGGCGAAATCAATACTGACTACCACATGCCGAACCGGCCCTACTTCGATACGATCGAGATCAAGGGCGGCGGCGATGCCGTCTCGGCGGCGCGCGCGGTGATTCAGACCGGCGAGTATGACTATGCCTGGAACATGCAGGTGGAGGACGATGTCCTGCTGCGTCTGGAGAAGGGCGGCAAGGGCAAGACTGTTTACTCGACCGGCGGCGATATCGAATTCATTGCGCTGAACTTCAGCGATCCCAACACCGAGGTCGACGGCGAACGTTCCTCGATCAAGACCAAGCATCCCCTGCTCTCCAATCCGGCCGTTCGCAAGGCGCTGGCGCTCCTCGTCGACCGCGATGCCATTCAAAAGCACATCTACGGTCGCGCCGGACGTACCACGGCCAGCTTCCTCAACGGTCCCGAACAGTTCGTCTCCAAGAACACGAAATGGGAGTTCAGCATCGAGAAGGCGACCCAACTCTTGGAGGAGGCCGGATGGAAAGTCGGGGCCGACGGCATCCGGGAGAAGGACGGAAAGAAACTGAAACTGTTGTACCAGACCTCGATCAACGGCCCACGCCAGAAGACCCAGGCGATCATCAAACAGGCCTGCCAGAAGGCCGGCATCGACGTCGAATTGAAATCGGTCGTGGCCTCGGTCTTTTTCTCTTCGGATGTCGCCAATCCAGACACCTATTCCAGGTTCTATGCCGACATCGAAATGTTCCAGATTCCGATGACCCAGCCCGACCCGGCCCAGCATATGCGGCGCTTTCATTCGCGCTTTGTGGCCACCAAGGAAAACAAGTGGCAGGGCAGGAATTTCCCGCGCTGGGTTAACCAGGAGTTTGACGCTGCGATCGACGCGGCCGAGGCTGAAGTCGATCCGGTCAAGCGGGCCGCGTTCTACATCAAGGCCAACGACATCATGTGGCACGACACGGTGGTCATCCCGGTAATGCACCGCCTGAAGGTCGGCGCGGCAACCAACTCGCTGCGCCCGGCGCTTAGCGGCTGGACCAACGATACAGACAATATCCAGGACTGGTATCGAGAGATCTGATAGCCGGCACAGGCGGATCGTTTCTCATGCGTCAGTACATCCTGCGTCGCCTCCTGATAGCGATTCCGAGCCTGCTCGGCATTTCGCTCGTGCTGTTCATCGTGCTGGCGCTGGCGCCCGGCGATCCCTTCAGTGAACTGGCGACCAACCCGAACGTGCCGCCGGAAGTCGCCGCCGCGCTTCGGACGAAGTTCGGCCTCGACGACCCGATCTATCTTCGTTACCTGCACTGGATCACGGCCATGCTGCAGGGCGACTGGGGCTTTTCGTTCGTCAGCCGGATGAACGTCGACACGCTGATCCTGCAGCGCCTGCCGGCAACGCTCTATGTGATCGGCTCGGCGCAGCTCCTCGCCCTCACGATCGCGATACCGGTCGGGGTCTATGCCGCGACCAGGCCCTACTCGATCTTCGACCAGATCGCCAACACGCTCGCCTTCATCGGCTTTTCGCTGCCGACCTTCTTCACCGGCCTCTTGTTCATCCTGGTGTTTTCGATCACGCTGGACTGGCTGCCTTTCGTCTACACCACCGACATCAGGGCAACCGGCATCCGCTGGGTGATCGAACAAATACGGCAGGCGATCATGCCGGTGATGGTGCTCGCGCTGTTTCAGGCGGCCTCCATGACGCGCTTCGTGCGCTCGGCCATGCTGGACGTGATCCGCCTTGACTATGTCACCACCGCCCGCGCCAAGGGCCTCGGTCAGGCCCGGGTGATCGTCAAGCACGCGATGCGCAACGCCCTGATCCCGGTCGTCACGCTGGTCGCGCTGCAGATGCCGGCGGTGTTCGGCGGCGCCATCGTCACCGAGCAGATTTTTCGCATTCCAGGCATCGGCTCGCTCCTGATCTCCTCCATTCTCTCCAACGACACGCCGGTCGTGATGGCCGTGACGTTCGTGTTCGCCTGTCTCGTGGTGCTCTTCAACCTGATCGCGGATGTGCTTTATGGCTGGCTTGACCCTCGCATCTCCCTCCGCTGAACGGCGGCCGGCCTGGTCGCCCTGGCGCGAGACCTGGCGGCGCTATCGCCGCCACAAGCTCGCCGTGGTCAGCGCGGTCCTGCTGCTCGTCCTGATCCTGGCGGTGGCGTTCGGCCCCTTCGTCTGGCGCGTCAGCATCAACGACATCGATTTCAACGCGCGCCTCGAAGGCCCCTCGCTCGCCCATCCCTTCGGCACCGACGATCTCGGACAGGATATCCTCGCCCGCATGATCTACGGCGGACGCATCTCGCTTGCGGTTGGCCTGGCGGCGATGGCGGTCGCCGTCATCATCGGCACGCTGATCGGCGCGCTCGCGGGCATGTCGCGCGGCGCGCTCGGGCATGCGCTGATGTGGCTCACCGACCTGTTCCTTTCGCTGCCGCAACTGCCGCTGCTCTTGCTGCTCATCTATCTGTTCCGTGACGGGCTCAAGGCAGCATTCGGCCCCGAGGGCGGCATCTTCATTCTCATCGTGATGGTCATTGGCGGCCTGCGCTGGATGCCGGTCGCCCGCCTGGTTCGCGCGCAGTTCCTGTCGCTGCGCGAAAAGGATTTCGTCGAAGCCGCCCGCGCGCTCGGCGCCAGCCCGCTGCGGCAGGTGGTGCGCCACATCCTGCCCAATGCGCTCGGACCGGTGATCATCGCCGGCACCATCGACGTCGCCGCCGCGATCATCGCGGAATCGACCTTGTCGTTTCTCGGCCTCGGCTTCCCGCCCGACGTTCCGACCTGGGGCCGGCTGCTGTTCGACGCCAAGGACTTTCTTGACATCGCCGCCCACTGGGCGCTGTTTCCCGGCGGCGCGATCTTCGTTGCCGTAGTCGCCATCAACTTCATCGGCGACGGCATGCGCGACGCGCTCGATGCAAGGCGGGTGATCTGATGGCGCCGCTGCTCGAAATCAGGGGCCTCAAAACCCACTTCGCCACCGACGACGGCATGCTACAGGCGGTCGACGGCGTCGACATCGCGCTCAACAAGGGCGAGACGCTCTGCGTGGTCGGCGAATCCGGCTGCGGCAAGACCGTCACGGCAATGTCGATCCTGAAACTGATCGCGATGCCGCCGGGCCGCATCGTCGAAGGCCAGATCCTGTTCGAGGGCCGCGATCTCGTGCCGCTCACCAGTAACGAAATGGACGACATCCGGGCCAGGGAGATCGGCTTCATCTTCCAGGAGCCGATGACCTCGCTCAACCCGGTGCTGTCGGTCGGCGAGCAGATCGCCGAAAGCCTGCGCCGCCACGAGGGCCTGTCGCGGAAGGACGCGCTGGCCCGCACGATCGAGATGCTGAAGCTGGTGCAGATTCCCAACGCGGAAGGCCGCGTGCACGATTACCCGCACCAGTTTTCGGGCGGCATGCGCCAGCGCGTCATGATCGCGATGGCGCTGGCCTGCAAGCCAAAACTCGTCATCGCCGACGAGCCGACCACCGCGCTCGACGTCACCATCCAGGCGCAGATCCTCGACCTCCTGCAGGACATGAAGGAGCGCTTCGGCATGGCGGTGATGCTGATCACCCATGCGATGGGCGTCGTGGCCGAGACCGCGCAACGCGTCGTCGTCATGTATGCCGGCAAGGTGGTCGAAGAGGCCGATGTCGACAGCCTGTTCGAAAGCCCGCGCCATCCGTACACGCAAGGATTAATCCGATCGATCCCGCGCATCGATCTCGACAGCGCGCACAAGACCCGGCTGGAAGCCATCGGCGGCTCGGTGCCGATCCTGATCAATCCCGCTCCCGGCTGCCGCTTTGCGCCGCGCTGCCGCTACGCCTTCGGTCGTTGCTCCGAAGAGGAGCCGGTGCTGCGCGAGGTCGCGCCGGGCCATCGCATGGCCTGCCATCTCGGCGAAACACGGGGAGCGAGCGCATGAGCGAACCCCTGCTGCGCGTCACCGGCCTGAAGAAGCATTTTGCCGTCAAGGGCGGACTCCTTTCGCGCGAGGTCGGGCGCGTGCACGCGGTGGACGGCGTATCGTTTGCGGTCAATCGCGGTGAAACGCTCGGGCTGGTCGGCGAGTCCGGTTGCGGCAAATCGACGACGGCGCGCTGCGTGCTGCGCCTCCTCGAACCGAGCGAAGGCGAGATCGTCTTTGACGGACGCGACGTGTGCAGCCTTTCCGGCGGCGACCTGCGCGCCATGCGGCGCAACATGCAGATCGTGTTCCAGGACCCGTTTGCCTCGCTCAATCCGCGCATGACCGTCGCTGCGATCCTTGGCGAAGCCTTCACCATCCACGAGCTCGCCTCCTCGGCCAGCGAGCGGGACGACCGCGTGGCGAGCCTGCTCGTCAAGGTCGGACTAAAGGCCGAGCACATGCGGCGCTACCCGCACGAATTCTCCGGCGGCCAGCGCCAGCGCATCGGGATCGCGCGCGCGCTCGCGGTGGAGCCGAAGTTCATCGTGTGCGACGAGCCGGTTTCCGCGCTCGACGTCTCGATTCAGGCGCAGGTGATCAACCTGCTGGAAGATCTGCAGGCCGAATTCAACCTCACCTATCTGTTCGTCGCCCACGACCTCTCGGTGGTGGAGCATATTTCCGACCGTGTGGCGGTGATGTATCTCGGCCGCATCGTCGAGCTGGCGAGCGCGCGCGACCTCTACCGCAATCCCCGGCATCCCTATACCCAGGCGTTGCTGTCCGCCGTGCCGGTGCCGGACCCGAAGGTCAAGCGCAAGCGGATCCGCCTGCAGGGCGACGTGCCGAGTCCGATGAATCCGCCGCGGGGCTGTCATTTTCACACCCGCTGCCCGATCGCCGAGCCGCGTTGCCGGGAAAGCGCGCCCGAACTGAAGCAAGGCAGCGACGGGCATTTCGTGGCCTGCCATCTGGCCTGACGGGTACTGGCCGAAACAGGCACACCGTTTTTTGAAATTAGTTACTGTCGGGTTCCCTACAGACAGCGGCTGGAATCAGATTTTAGCTTGGCTACATGCCGGGACGGCATGGGGATCGGCGCGCCCCGGCATAGAACGACCCCAGTGGACCTCAGCCCCCAAGCTGGGGTCGTTTCTTTTGAACGGCCGCCTTTTGAGACAGGCCGGTACCAGACGGCGCCGCTTCCCGTGCGGGCGGCGTTGGCGTGAAATCAATTTTCGATAAATGAAGCGGCACTGAAAAATGAAGCGGCCCCGCCCCGGCGTGGTTGAACCACTCTTGGCGGGGCGGGGCCGAGATCAGGTCGTGGCGTTACCTCGGGTGAACGCCGTTTTTGCGAATGATGTCCGAGAGCTGAGCCAAAAGCTCCCGAAGCCTGGCATTCTCCTCGATCAGCGAGTGAGCTTCGTCGGCCTGTTCGTCACGACGAAGGCCGGGCTCGTCCCCGCGCAGGGCATTCTCAAGCAATGAAAGAGCGTCGTCGGTCGGTTCTTCAACCCAAAATGAGGGTTCTGCGCGTCGGTCTCGCTTATTGAGCTGCGGATGGTCTACTCGCATGATTGATACTCCAATTTTAAAATGCGGAACGAGCCCCCAGTCTCTTTGTCGCGCGCGGAGAATGAGGTGAGTCGGCAGGCAATTTTGCGACTAAAATTGGAATCGCCCGGAGCCGACCCCGGCGCTAAAGCGGCGTGATTGCGGCGAATCTTGCAGCGCGCGCGGCGCGGCACCGCAGCCTGCGCGTGCGATGCTTAGCGTCTTCGAGCAGAGCATGTCCTCGGACCAGGACCGGCTCGCGTCAGGAAGACGCATCAAAACAACAAATTAGAGCGGGCTCCGACTCAATCAGAACCGAAAAGTTCTCTCAAAGAAACGTGGCCAATTGATAGAGCGCGTAAAGAACTTCCAGCCCCATGAGAACGAGCGCTGCGATCATTAGATAATAACCAAAATGCATAGGGGACTTGAAACCAATGCTTCTCGCGGCCCGTGCGAATCTCGCGCCAGACCGTGGACCAAACTCGATACGCGTCGGAAGGGACAAGCCTCCGGCGAACTATTCGTCGGCAATCAAAAATAAAAAGGCCTCCGCCGCCGCGGAAGTGACGCCTTTGAACGCCTTTGTCGCGAGCCTCTTCTTGACCGGAGGTCTCTTGTTCGACGCCAGCTCGCCTGTTCACACACCGTGGAAAATCTTGATTCCCCACAGCACGATGACGATGGCCAATACCAGCGTAGCCGCCGTCAGTACACTTTCTAAGGAAGCGACTCTCATACTAACTCTCCGCTTCCCAGCCCCGCTAAACGGTCTAGGTGATTCGTAGATTCCCCTGCAATCGCATGATCACAATGCTTTGAACGTTGCCCCGCAGTTGTGTTTTACAGGTCACACATCTGGGTACGGCGATGCACACCTTCGCCGCTACGCGATCGCCATGCGCTCGTGGTGCGGGAAATGCCGCTTCCGACAACTTTTTCGATTGAAGCCGATTTATTCGGGCTGGCTTGAAGGGGCGTAGGACGCGGCCGGGACCGGAGCACTTCGCCGCCGTTCGGCGTGAGCTGCCAGGCGATCGTATTCCTCCGCAACCTTGAGCAGGCGCCCCTGGTCCTTGACGGCATTCGCGGCCAACGCCCTTGTCAGTTCCGCACGCTTGCGCCAGTGATCCGCATTGGTCAGGAAATCGGTCATCGATACGCCCCAAAACAAGATGATGTGCTCCCCAGCCGCGCAGACGTCAGAAAGGCCCGCGATACGTCAAAAATTTGGCCTAATCCGATCTGCCGTGTGACTCCAGCGACCTGTGACCTTTCCGCCGAGCCTCATCGTCGTTCCCTTTCCGACGCAAATTTGCCCTCGACTCAATGGAAAGCTCGTCGTCGAACCGACGACCGGGCCACCTTGTGATCAGGAATGTGTCATGAGTATCGAACATCCGCCGCATGACGAACCGGCCCGCCGCGCTGCATTTCGAAATGTCGAACGTTCCGGCAACGTCGTGCCGCTGCGTGAAAACAAGGACGTGCGCCAGGCAAATGAAGCACCGCATCAGGACGGCGAACTTCTTGCCGCCCTGTCGCCCCTGCTCGACGAAGTCGACGGACTTCGGGGCGATGAGGCGCGGCCTCAGGGAATCGACAACGTTACAGTGCTGCTTGAAGAAAACGCCCGGCTTCGAAAGCTTGCGGTCAAGCTGTCAAATCTCCTTGGCGATCTTCCCAGGCAGGACACGTGAGATCGAGGGGGCCGCGATAAGCGTACGCGGCGGTTGGATGGGTTGAAGATTTCGAAATCACCTTCCTCGGCGTCGGATTGCCGTCTTGATCGATCACGGCGCGCACGGCGATCGGCTCGAAGCGGCCACCTGTTGCTGGTGCGCCGACCACCACTGGGCGATCGCCGCCACAAGGCCGTCCCAGATCGCCGTGGCAAGATCGGGCACCGCAATGCGCACGCTATAGCGATCAGTTGTGGGATTGTGGAACCATTCTGTCGCGGCGAAATCAAATCCGAAACTTCCCGCGTGCTGGATCGGCAAACCCGCTCGGGCCAGATCGTTACTCATTTCCGCAGCCGCCTGTCTCGCTGTCGCCTCATCAAGTGCCTGTTCGCTGCGAACCGTGACATAGAGGCCGTGAACGAAATGGAGTTCGGCCGTCAGGCCCGAGAGCGCATTTGCAAAATGCCGGCTGGCGCGGCGGCTGTTGCGCAGCATGGCCGCGATCCGCTTGTTCGTCAGTTCGCGATACAACGGTGTGCCGATGTAGGGAGGGAAATGCGCTGGCAGCGCCGCGCCACCCAGTAATCGAACCGCATTTCGCGTTTCAGCCGGGAGCTCCTTGAATTTCGATCGCCTGGAAACGTTCTCCTCCCAACCAACGAAGGCCACCGAGCCAAGTCGACCGTACTCTGCCCCGAGCGAATCCAGCTTCGTATGGCTACGCACCATGACAAGCGGGATCGCCAATTCACGGGCACGTCCCAAGACCCGTCGGATACGGCCCGACCCGCTGGAGAAGCAGGTGGTGTCGAAGATCAAGAGATCAGGCGCCGCGTTCGTGCAGCGAAGTCCGGCATCAAACGCGGAAGCGGATGCGGAGGAATCCAGCAACATTATCCGTGATGAAGCTGATCTCGGACCAGCGTCCTCTTCCTGGGGGTGGTTCAACGTAATCAGCCGTAACCGATCGGCATAGCCTTCGACGAACTCCTGCGTCTCACCATAGGCGCCAGGCAGGACAAGAATGTCCGCCTTTCCGATCAACCGCGCCGACGCCAACAGCAGAGCCGAGATCGCAGCCATGCCGGAAGCCGTATAGATGGTATCGATTGCCCTGCCCTCGACGCCGTAAAAGGAAGGGCCACGCACATCGAGATCGGCGCGTTGGTAGTCGTACCTGAATTCGAAGGGGCCGATGCGCTGTTGGCCGGGATGTGCCCAAGCCGTCTCGGTGACGTTCCAGTCATGCAGCGCGTGCTCTGCCTTAAGGGCAGCGGTGAGCTGAAACTTGTGCCTGATAACTTCGCTGACCGACCGTGGACACGTCAACGGCAACGGGTGTCTCAGGCAATCATTTATCAGCCTGAGTTCCCTGTGCTTCCGATCTAGGTATGCCTGGACGCTCTCCACGGAAGTCTTCGCTGATTGGACATCTGATCTAACGTTTCAAGGCAGCGTCGGGTCCAATTCGATTGGAGGTGGCAAATGTAAGATCGGCGACGCCGACGGCACCATCGCATGTCGCGGTACCGACGTAGTGCATTAAGCGAGACCGCGGTAAAGTGGACATGCACAAAGAAAACCCGGGTGGAAACCAATGGTACTCATCAAAACGGTCGAGACCGGCCTCTATCGGATCCCGCTGACGGTTACCCTCTCCGACAGCACACATGGCGAAATCGCAGCCTTCGAATTGGTGACATGCCGCATTCGCGATTCAGACGGGGCTGAAGGCACAGGCTACACCTACACCGTCGGCCGTAATGGCGGCGCGATTGCCGACATCCTCAGGCGGGAGATCCCCGAACTGATCGAGGGCCGGCAAGCCGACGACACCGAGGCCATCTGGCATCACGTCTGGTGGGCCCTGCATTATGGCGGGCGCGGCGGACCGCCCGTGCTGGCGCTCTCGGCGCTCGATATCGCCCTGTGGGACCTGAAGGCGCGCCGCGCCAATCTGCCGCTGTTTCGTCTGCTCGGTGGCTTCGACGCCCGCGTGCCCTGTTACGCCGGCGGCATCGACCTCGATCTTTCCGTCGAAGCGCTTCTCAAGCAAACCGACGATAATCTTGCCAAGGGCTTTCGCGCCATCAAGATGAAGGTGGGGCGCCCGGATCTCGCATCCGACGTCACGCGCGTGCAGGCGATGCGCCAACATCTCGGTGACGGCTTTCCCCTGATGGCGGATGCCAACATGAAATGGACGGTCGAGGAAGCCATTCGCGCCGCACGCGCACTGCAGCCCTACGACCTCACCTGGCTCGAAGAGCCGATCATTCCCGATGATATTGCCGGTCATGCCCGCATCATGGCTGCCGGCGGCGTGCCGATTGCGGCCGGCGAAAACCTGCGCTCGCTCTGGGAGTTCAAGAACTATATCGCGGCTGGCGCGGTGTCCTATCCCGAGCCCGACGTCACCAATTGCGGCGGCGTCACCGCCTTCATGAAAGTTGCGCGGCTTGCAGAAGCGTTCAATCTTCCGGTCACCAGCCACGGCGCACACGACGTCACAGTCCACCTTCTCGCGGCCTGTCCAAATCGTTCCTATCTCGAAGCGCACGGATTTGGGTTAGATCGCTATATCGAGCACCCGCTGGTGCTCGACCAAGGCATGGCATTGGCGCCAACGCGGCCCGGCCACGGAGTAAGCTTCGACTGGAAGGGATTGGCGCAACTCGCGCGATGATCGCAGCGGCTGCGTGGGCACCTCAGCAGGGCCGCCAAGCTCAATAAAGCGAGCAGTGAAACTTTCGTTCGCTGTCCCCTGTGCTTTCTCCAAAACTCTTTCGGGAAACGATCGCTGCCTCGCGCGTTCTGTGCGGAGAGGAAGCGATAGGAGGATAGCTCATGCGAACCTCAATTCTCGCCACGACGGCCGCCTTTGGCATTGCCATCGTCGTGCCGGCACAGGCTCAGCAGTCGACGGCGCCTGGCCAGCAACAGATGCAATCCGAGAAGCAGATGCAGGAGGAAGCGAATAAAGGCATCAAGACCCGCGACTCCGGAGAATCCGGCTTTGTGGGGCAACAGGAAACCCCAGGTGCTTCCGCCCATCCGCCCGGACGTCCCGACTCGAGCAGCAGCCAGACGACGGGTTCGGGCGCTGCGAGTGGCGGTCAAGGTTCCGAGACTAGCCGCACTCCACGCTAGTGCTGAGTTCAGCACGAGACTGCACGAAGAGGTCCGGCTTCGCCGTTTCCCTTGTGGTGCGGGCGCAGCGGCATCGAAGGCTAGCGCTGTGCGCCGTCGTGCTTTGAACTAGGCGCGTAACCCATAAATCGAGCTTGATTGCCACTCGATATCCGATATGCGACCCGAAGCAGACGTCGTCCATTATCGTCAGTCCCATCTGAATATCGGCGTCCAAACGCCAGCGCACATAGGCAGTCACTTCGTGACGAAAGCGGTGCACGGTCCATGCTGTACCGTTGCTTTTCGTCGCCACGGAATTTGAGCACGTTGCCTCAACAGCGCTTAAGGCGATACTTTGCGCTGAGCCAGCGAATAGTGAGGCACGTCTTTTTTGTGCCTGGGCGGCCCGATGGTTTCCGGCCTTACATGCTTTATATGGAACTCCTTGGAGCACTCATGGCAAAACACCGTATCTATGAAACGAGCTTCGCAAGCATTTACCCGCTTTACGTTGCGAAAGCGGAGAAAAAAGGACGCACAAAATCAGAGGTCGATCAGGTCATCTCTTGGTTGACAGGCTATTGTCAGAAAGAGCTAGAAGCTCAACTGGAAAAACAGACTGACTTTGAAACATTCTTTGCAAATGCCCCTAAAATCAATCCTTCGCGAGCCTTGATTAAAGGCGTGGTTTGCGGCGTCCGAGTGGAGGATATCGAAGAACCAACTATGCGAGAAATTCGCTACTTGGATAAACTAATCGATGAACTGGCGCAGGGAAAAACAATGGATAAAATTCTGCGGAAAAAATGATCCTGAGCAACCAACCTCCGTCCATTGGGAACTTCGTGACGTACTTTGTTTATCAACGGCAGCAGCGCGACCGAACGCGCGGTTGAAGGGGCGGCCTCTTTCATTTGTTCAAGCGCCCTCGATGTCTGTTCTTGGCGCCGATAGCGGACCAAATTCCGCGTCGCAGCGAAACGACGCCAAGTGCGATAAATAACAAGTGCGATAAACGGAAGTGAACCTGCTCTTTTGGCTGCACCGAAAGTGGCGTATTCTTCGATGAGCTGCCAATGGGACGTGCCGGAGTTCTGTAGTTGAGCGCAGCACCAGTGCCTTCGGCGGGCAAGCACTACTCATTCATTGATATTGGATTTCATTGATATTGGATTTGAGGGCGCGATTTCGCGCCCGCTATACTTCGCCAGTTTTGGAGTCATCCAGCCAAGGATAACGCTTGGCCCCATTGCAGGGAGGAATCGATGATCGAGCAGTTCAAACGCCGCGATTTTCTGAGGGGTTGTGCGGCCATTGGGGGAGCCGTCGCCGCCGGCAGCTTTACCTGCATCGAAATCGCCAAAGCAGCCGCGATCGACATTCCCGTGGTGGACAAACTGTCGATCCGGGTGCTGGTCGATGGAAGCCAGAATATTTTCGAGCGCCCGGGCAAGGTGGGGAACGTCTCGATCGAGCCGGCACCACGGCAGCAGGATTATCGTCGCGCACTACACAATCAATGGGGTTTGTCTCTGTACCTGCAGTCACAGCGCGGCAACGAGCAGCGCACTATCATGCTCGACTTCGGCTATACGCCGGAAGCTCTGCTCAACAATATTGAACTGACCGGCGCTGATCCCGGCAAGATCAATGCAATGGTCGTGAGCCATGGCCACTTCGATCACTACGGCGGCCTCATCGGCTTTCTGCAGAAGTACCGCAGCGCGTTGCCCGCCGATGTGAAACTCTATGCCGGCGGGGAGGACAATTTCTGCCAGCGCTATAGCGGCGCGCCCGGCGCACTTGCCGAATTTGGCGCGCTCGATCGCCGCGAGCTGGCTGCGAACAAGGTCTCAGTCGTTCTGGCGGAAAACCCGACGGTTGTCGCCGACCACGCTTTCACGACGGGTAAGATCAAGAGGTCGGGCATCGAAAGAGTGTTGCCGAACACGCACGTCGAATTTGCGGTGAAGGACGGTCTCGGCTGTAACGCGAGCCACTACCTGCCGGCGGAGATGCTGGGCAAGATCGTTCCGGACGAGCACATCCACGAGCACGCGACCTGTTTCAATGTAAAAGGCCGCGGGCTGGTGGTGATCAGCTCCTGCGGTCACGTCGGCATCGTCAATTCGGTCCGGCAGGCACAGGAAGTCTCCGGCGTGCAGAAGATCCATGCTATCGTCGGTGGCTTCCATCTCGGGCCGGCACCTGAGGACTATCTCAATCAAGTTGTCGCCGAGATCAAGAAGCTCGAACCGGACGTGATTATCCCGATGCATTGTAGCGGCGACAACTTCGCTCGCGCCGTGCGCGCGCAGCTACCGGACAAGCTCCTGGTTTCGACGACCGGCGTACGTATGACTATGGGCGCATGAGGAACAGTCGAGTGCTTGTCGGCTCGGTCCTGGCCGCGGGACTGCTCGGTGCAGTGCCCATGATGCACGCGCAGAGCGAACGCAGCGCCGGCGAACTGATGGACGCAGTGATGTGGGGCAAGGAGCCGATCGGCGGCCCCTTCACTCTCATCGATCACACCGGCAAGCCTCGTACGGACGCCGATTTCCGCGGCAAGCTGATGCTTGTCTATTTCGGGTTCAGCTTCTGTCCGGACGTCTGCCCGACCGACCTGATGGCGATCGGGCAGGCCGTCGATAAACTTGGCCCCGACGGCGACGCGGTGCAGCCGTTGTTCGTCACTGTCGATCCCGGCCGCGACACGCCTGCGCATCTCGCCGACTACGTGCCGTCCTTTCACCCGCGCCTGCTCGGCCTAACAGGCGATGCTGCGCAGATTCGCGACGCCGCGCGCTTGTATCGGGTCTTTTACGCCAAGCTCGCGATCGAAGGCGCCGCAGAATACACCATTGATCATTCGGGTTTCATCTATCTGATGGATCGCGACGGCAAGTATCTCGGGTTCTTCCCGCCGGGCACCCCCTCGGATCGGATGGCCGCGGTCATCAAGGCTCATCTCTCAGCCAAACGCTGAAGGGTCTATTGCGAAAAACCTAATTTGCTGGACAGATTCACGAGACCGCGGGTGCAGCAAGCACCCGGCATTCCCTGCTCCCTCCTCGGGAGGGACAAGGTTCATGCAAACCTCGGCGCTTGGCGCCGCGAGAACGCATGTTTATGTTTCGTTTCAGGCAGGGAATCCGCGGTTGACTCGGGAACCGCCAGCAATCAGAAAAAGCCCTGTAAAATGAATGGCAAAAATAATTGGTCGGAGTGGCAGGATTCGAACCTGCGACCCCTGCGTCCCGAACGCAGTGCTCTACCGGGCTGAGCCACACTCCGACTTGGAACGCGGCTTATAGCCTTGGGTTTCAGCGACCGCAAGCAGCCGGATTAAGGAAATTAATCACAGTGAATGTTGGCCTGAAGACCCAGATTTTGCCCGCCGGCGAGGCCGCCGTGGCGGCGGCCGCGCGTATCCTGGCCGAAGGCGGTCTGGTCGCGTTCCCGACCGAGACCGTCTATGGCCTCGGCGCCGATGCCACCAATCCGGCCGCGATCGCCCACCTCTACCAGGCCAAGGGCCGGCCGGCGTTCAATCCCCTGATCGCCCATGTCGGCGATGTCACTGCTGCCCGCAAAATCGCGCACTTTGATGCGCCGGCGACCGCGCTGGCCGAGGCATTCTGGCCGGGCCCGCTGACGCTGGTGCTGCCGAAAACGGAAAACTGCGCGGTGGCCGACCTCGCCACCGCCGGCCTCGACACGGTCGCGATCCGGATACCGGCCCACCCGGTGGCGCGCGACATCCTGCGAGCTTTCGGCGGTCCCGTGGTGGCGCCATCGGCCAATCTCTCCGGTCACGTCTCCCCGACCACGGCCGCGCATGTGCAGAGCGACCTTGCCGGGCGGATCGACCTGATTGTCGATGGCGGCCCGGTCGCCGTCGGCGTCGAATCCACCATCGTCGGTTGCTTCGACGCGCCGATGCTGCTGCGCCCCGGCGGGCTGCCGCGCGCGGAGATCGAGCGCGTGCTGGGCCGCGCGCTGGTGCAGCCGCCGGCGGACACTGAGAGCGACCGCGGGCAACCGCTGGCGCCGGGCATGCTGGCGTCGCATTACGCGCCGCGCGCGCGCGTGCGCCTCAACGCACTAGTGCTGGAGCCCGGCGAGGCATTGCTGGCGTTCGGCCTCGGAGCAATTTCGGGAATTGACGGCGCCTCCGCAGTGATGAATCTGTCGGAGCGCGGCGATCTCGACGAGGCCGCCGCCAATCTGTTCGGCCATCTTCGTGCACTCGACGGCAAAGGCGTGCACACCATTGCGGTGATGTCGATTCCACACGAGGGGTTGGGCGAAGCCATCAACGACCGGCTGCGCCGCGCAGCCATGGGGCGAGAATGAACGGGCGGGAATGAAAGAGAACAAGAAAATGAATATCGTCCAAGGCTCCAAGCAAGTTTCCGTGCCGCCGCTTCCTCCCGAGTTGATCGCGAAATTTCGCGCGGTTGTCGGCGACAAATATGCGGTGACCGATGCGGCCGATATTGCGCCCTACGTCACCGAGGAACGCGACCTGTTTCACGGCCGCTCGCCATTGGTGTTGCGGCCCGGCTCCACGGCGGAAGTGTCTGAGATCTGCAAGCTCGCCAGCGAGCGCAAAATCGCGCTGGTGCCGCAGGGCGGCAATACCGGTCTCGTCGGCGGACAGACTCCGCATCATGGCGAAGTGGTCGTCTCGCTGCGGCGGCTGGACAAGATCCGCGAGATCGATCCCGCGTCCAACACCATGACCTGCGAGGCCGGCGTGGTGTTGCAGATCGCGCAGCAGCGCGCGGCCGAAGTCGACCGCCTGTTCCCGCTGTCGCTCGGCGCGGAAGGAAGCTGCACCATCGGCGGCAATCTCTCCACCAACGCCGGCGGCACGACGGCGCTGGCCTATGGCGTGGCGCGCGAGATGGCGCTCGGGCTGGAGGTGGTGTTGGCCGATGGCCGGATCCTGAACGGGCTGTCGAAGCTGAAGAAAGACAATACCGGTTACGATTTGCGCAACCTCTTCATCGGCGCCGAGGGCACGCTCGGCATCATCACCGCGGCGACGCTAAAGCTGTTTCCGAAGCCGCATGCGGTGGAGACCGCCTATGTCGGCCTCAAATCGCCGGCGCAGGCGCTGAAGCTGCTGTCGATCGCGCAGAACGAGGCGGCCGGCAGCCTCACCAGCTTCGAACTGCTCGCCGACATCGCGGTCGATTTCAGCCTGCGCCACGGCATCGACATCCGCGATCCGCTGACATCAAAGCACCCCTGGTACGTGCTGATGGAATTGTCGTCCTCACGCGACGACGCCAGCGCCGCGCTGGAATCCATCCTCGCCAAGGGCATGGAGGAAGGCATTGTCGACGACGCGGTGATCGCGGCGAACCTCTCGCAGCGTGCCGGATTCTGGAAACTGCGCGACGAAATGTCGGCGGCACAGAAGCCGGAAGGCGGATCGATCAAGCACGATATCTCGGTGCCGGTTGCCGCCGTGCCCGCCTTCATCGAGGAAGCCAATGCCGCGGTGGTAAAACTCATTCCAGGCTCGCGGCCGGTGCCGTTCGGCCATCTCGGCGACGGCAACATCCACTACAATGTCAGCCAGCCGATCGGCGGCAACACCGCCGACTTCATGTCGCGCTGGCATGAGGTCAACGAAGTCGTGTTCGCGATCGTGCTGCGGATGGGCGGATCGATTTCGGCCGAGCACGGCATCGGCGTGCTCAAGCGCGACGAACTGCCCGACGTCAAGGACAAGGTGGCGATCGAACTGATGCGCGGCATCAAGGCGATGCTCGATCCGCTCGGCATCATGAATCCGGGCAAGGTGCTGTGACCGTGACGAATGCGAAGACAATTCCCGCGCTCGCCATCGCCGACATTGCGGATGCCGATGTCGCCATCGTGATCGCGCTGTGGCAGGCCTGCGGCCTGACGCGGCCGTGGAACGATCCCGCCAGTGACATCGCGCTCGCCCGCCGCGAGCCGAATTCAACGATCCTGATCGGCCGCGACGGTGACGCGATCGTGGCGACCGCGATGGTCGGCCATGACGGCCATCGCGGCTGGGTCTATTACGTCGCCACCGATCCCGATCGTCGCGCCAAAGGCTATGGCCGCGCGATCATGAACGCGGCCGAGGACTGGCTGCGCGCGGCAGGCATTCCCAAACTGCAGTTGCTGGTACGGCCGGAAAACTCAGGCGTCGCCGCGTTCTATAAATCGATCGGCTTCGGCGAGCAGCAGATTCTGTTCTTCACCAAATGGCTCGACGGCCGCGAGCCGCCGCGGTGAGCTGAAGGAGTTTCATGACCGTCTCCGATCGTGTCCGCGTCAAGAATGTCGAGATCCTATCCGACCGGCATTATCGGCTGAACGAAGTCGAGTTCGACTATCGCCGCGGCAACGGCGAATGGCAGACGCAGAAGCGGGAAGTTTTCGACCGCGGCCATGCCGCGACGCTGCTGCCGTACAATGTCGCAAGCCGCACCGTCGTGCTGACGCGGCAATTCCGCCTGCCGCCCTACCTTGCCGGTCATGACGATCTCCTGATCGAAGCCGCCGCCGGCATGCTCGACGACGCCTCGCCCGAGGAGCGGATTCGTGCGGAGGCGGAAGAGGAAATCGGCTACCGGCTGCACGACGTGCGCAAGGTGTTCGAGGCCTTCATGAGCCCCGGTTCGGTCACCGAGAAGCTGCACTTCTTCATCGCCGAATACGACGCTGCGATGCGGGTCGGCGACGGCGGCGGCCTCGCCGAGGAAGGCGAAGACATCGAGGTGCTGGAAGTGCCGATCGATCAGGCGCTCGCGATGATCGCAGATGGCCGCATCGTCGATGCCAAGACCATCATGCTGCTGCAATACGCCGCGCTGCATGTTTTCAGGTGAGGTTGGCTCCATCAACCTGTCGTCCCTGCGAACATAGCCGTAGGGTGGGCAAAGCGCAGCGTGCCCACCATTCTTAAACAGTGTTCGAGGAGGCGTGGTGGGCACGCTTCGCTTTGCCCACCCTACAAATATGACACCTCAAAACAACGAGCCCTGCCCGTCGTCCTCCGGCGCTACCGCCGCCTTGCGCGGCGCGGCCCGCTTCGCGGGCTTCGGCTCCTCCGCCGCCCGCTCCTCGTCGGTGATCGGCAACAGCAATTGCGCGTCGTCATTGACGACGCGGTTGACGCGCGTGGAAATCTCATGCCAGGCGAACGCGCCCTCAGTCGGCCCGCGCAGCAGCGGCAGCACATCCTCTGCGTCGTGGATGCGGCCGTCGAGCCAGCGCTCGAATTCCTCCGGCGCGATCGTCACGGGCACACGGTCATGCAGCATGGCGAGGTCGCGGCTGGCCGGTGCGGTGACGATGGCGACGCTGTCGGTCTCCTCGCCGTTCGGCCCCATCCAGGTTTCCGCCAGCGCGGCAAAGCCGACTGGCCGGCCGTCGCGGCGATGGACGAAGAACGGCCGCTTGCGGCCGCTCGCATCCTGCCATTCGTAATAGCCGTCCGCCGGGATCAGGCAGCGCCGCCGCTTGATGGCATTCTTGAACGCCGGCTTCTCGAGCACCGTCTCGGAACGCGCATTGATCAGCAGCGTAAATTTACGTGGATCCTTCACCCAGGCAGGCACCAGCCCCCAGCGCATCAGCCGAAAATGGCGGCCGCCATTTTCCAGGATAACAACCGGAACTGGCTGCGTCGGCGCAATATTATACCGCGGCGGGAAATTGGGCTGCTCGAGATAGCCGAAGATCTGCCGGAGCGCCTCCGGCGGCGAGGTAATGACGAAACGTCCACACATTATCTGACCAACATAAGCCTCTGTTTAATGGGTGTTAACCCCAGATGTTAACAGTGAGACCGATGACCTCCACGGCCGCCACAGAAGTGCGATCCGATCGCCCGATGCCGCCACCGACGACGGGCCCTGTAGACGAGGCCCGCGCGGCGCAATTGCGCGCCGCCAACATCAATCCCCGCACCGGGCTCGCCACCGACTACCTGAACCATTTCAACGAAGCCGTCATGCTGCTCGAAATGGTTCCGGACATGCCGGAATGCGCGGAAGATTTTCTGACCTGGACGCCACTGTCCTACGCGGAGCATTTCTGGGCCTCCAACTTCAAGGCCCGCGACCTCGCGATCGAGGCCTATGAATGCGCCGACCCCAAGGTCCGGGCCGATTTCGACAATCTCACCGCGACCATGACCTCGATCCTGACCGCGGTCGGCAAGGCGATGCGCGAGGCGCAGCAGGACAAGACCCGCGCCACGCTGGCCGAGCAGGCCACCGCGTGGGTCAAGCCGCTAGTGGCGCTGGCCGGTGGCGTCATCAACGGCAGCGCCGAGACCAGCCTCGAAGCGGCCATGTCGAACTAGCCGCGCCACGGTTCGCTGCCATCAGCCGCATTAGACCTGCGCGAGCCGATCGGGCATGATCGTTTGCACAGCAAGTTCCCCAGCGTACCGGATCACGCCTTGGCTTCCCCCGTCCAGCCGACCCGCCCCCAACTCGCCGTCAGCGGCGCGATCTTCCGTGACGGCAAGGTCCTCCTGGTCCGCCGCGCCCGCTCGCCGGGCAAGGGTTTTTACTCGCTCCCCGGCGGCCGGGTTGAATTCGGCGAATCGCTGCACACCGCGCTCCACCGCGAGGTGGATGAGGAAACCGGCTTGAGAATCGAGATTTTGGGCCTGGCCGGCTGGCGCGAGGTGCTGCCCGGGGCCGGCGGCGGCGGGCACTATCTGATCATGTCGTTCGCGGCGCGCTGGACGGCCCGGGAGCCGGTCCTGAATGACGAGCACGACGATTTCAAATGGCTGGCGCCGGATGGGCTCGGCGATCTCAAGGTTACCGGCGGCCTCCTGGAAGTCATTGAGGCCGCCCGGAAGCTGGTCTAGGCGGCCCCTTGCAGGGCCTCACGCCTTGCCTCGGGCGTCTTGAGGGGGCATATCGGCCCTCAAATGCTCAAGCACGCCCTCGCCGCCCTCATCCTCATCTCGGCCTGCCATGCGGCCCCCGTGCGGGCCCAGGATGCTGCCGCGCCGTTTGACGGCGATCTGCAGCGGCTAGCCGAGATTCTCGGCACCCTGCACTATCTCCGGGGCATTTGCGGCGCCAATGAAGGGGCGAAATGGCGCAACGAAATGCAGGCGCTGATCGACGCCGAAACCCCCTCCGGCGACCGCCGCGCCCGCATGATCGCCGGCTTCAACCGCGGCTATAACGGGTTTCAGCAGACCTACCGGACCTGCACGCCCGCGGCGTCGGTTGCGATCCGCAGATATATCGAGGAAGGTTCAAAGATCTCGCGCGATCTCACCGCGCGCTACGCGAACTAGGCAACCATGGACGCGATATTCTTCGACCTTGACGGAACGCTGACGGACCCCAAGCTGGGCATCACCCGTTCGATCCAGTACGCGCTGCAAAGGCTCGATCATCCTACGATCCCGACCGCGGACGAACTGACCTGGTGCATCGGCCCGCCGCTGCGCACGAGTTTCGTGCGATTGCTTGGCGGCGACCATTCGGCCGATCGCGCGGTGTCGCTCTACCGCGAGCGATTTTCCGACATCGGCCTGTATGAGAACGGCGTCTACGATGGCATCAGCGAGGTGCTGACGTCGCTATGCGCATCGGGCCATCGGCTGTTCGTCGCCACCAGCAAGGCGCACGTGTTCGCTGACCGCATCGTCGACCATTTCGGCCTGCGCAGCCATTTCGAGCGCGTGTTCGGTGCCGAGCTCGACGGCACGCGCACGGACAAGTCGCATCTGCTGGAACACGCGCTGAAGGAGACGTCGGTCGATCCGGCGAAAACCCTGATGATCGGCGACCGCAGCCACGACATGGTCGGCGCGAAAAACAACGGCATGAAGGGCATCGGCGTGTTGTACGGCTATGGCAGCCGCGACGAGCTGCTGCAGGCCGGCGCGCAGCATATTTGCGCCACGCCGGGAGCGATTTTGGATTGCATTCCCTGAAATATTTGGAACCCGCGGCGGCCGCCGGAAATTCCGGCGGCGCCGTTAACCTTTCCTAAAGATGTGGCCTAGGCGAGCCCGCACCGCGTGCTAGAGCTTGTCGCATCAAGATGCGTTCCGCCCTGGTTCGCGCGCAGATTTCGTTGAGCTTCATGAGCCGCCCAGCCGCTTTCCCGATCGCCCACGACCCGCTTCCCGACCTCGAGCAGAAGCAGACTGCGCTGAGCTATTTGAGCGAGGCCTGGGCGGAAGCGCGGCATGAAGGCGTCGATGGCGACTGCCTCGCGCAGGCGAGCCTGTTCACGGCGCTGGCCGAACTGGTCTCGACCTATGGCGAGGACGCGGTGGCGAAGTTCGTCGAGGGCCTGTCGGCTCGTGTGAAGAACGGCGAGTTTTCGCTGTCGCTGGCGAAGCAGTAACGGCTGCACCGTCATTGCGAGGAGCGCAGCGACGAAGCAATCCACCTATCTGTTATGCCGCGCTACGGATTGCTTCGCTGCGCTCGCAATGACGGAGAACTACGCCTTCAACGTCTCCAGGAACCGTACCGGCTCGCCGGTCGACGGCGTCGTCACCTCACCCTGCCACATCACGCGCCTGCCGCGCACGAAGGTGCCGACCGGCCAGCCGGTGACGCGGACGCCGTCATAGGGCGTCCAGCCGGCGCGCGAGGCTACCCATTGGTTGGTGATGGTCTCCGTGCGCTTCAGATCGACGATGGTGAAATCGGCGTCGTAACCCGCCGCGATACGGCCCTTGCAGGCGATGTTGTAGAGCCGCGAGGGACCTGCGCTGGTCAGATCGACGAAACGCGCCAGCGACAAGCGTCCGGCATTGACGTGATCGAGCATCAGCGGCACCAGCGTCTGCACCCCTGTCATGCCCGAGGGCGAAGCTGGATAGGTCTTGACCTTTTCCTCCAGCGTATGCGGGGCGTGATCGGAGCCGAGCACGTCGATGATGCCCTGCTCGATGCCATACCAGATCGCTTCGCGGTGATCGGCCGAGCGCACCGGCGGGTTCATCTGTGCAAGCGTGCCGAGCCGCTCGTAGCACTCGGGCGCGGCCATCGTCAGATGATGCGGCGTCGCCTCGCAGGACGCGAAATCCTTGTGATCGCGCAGATACCCGATCTCCTGCTTGGTCGAGATGTGCAGGACGTGGATGCGCTTGCCTGTCTCGCGCGCGAGACTGACCAGCCGCTGGGTCGCCATCAGCGCCGCAGTCTCGTCCCGCCACACCGGATGCGAGCGCGGATCGCCCTCGATGCGGAGCGGCTTGCGGTCGTTGAGGCGGTATTCGTCCTCGGCGTGAAACGCGGCGCGGCGACGGATCACCTGAAAGATGCGCCGCAGGCTTTCATCGTCCTCGACCAATAGCGCGCCGGTGGAGGAGCCGATGAACACTTTCACGCCGGCACAACCTTCCGCGCGCTCCAGCTCAGGCAGATGGTTCACGTTCTCGCGCGTGCCGCCGATAAAGAACGCAAAATCGCAATGCATACGATGGTGGCCAGCCTTGATCTTGGCGGTGAACGCCTCCTCGGTGACCGTGAGCGGATTAGTGTTCGGCATCTCGAACACCGCGGTAACCCCGCCCATCACGGCGCTGCGCGAGCCGGTCTCGAGGTCCTCCTTGTGCGTCAGCCCGGGCTCGCGGAAATGAACTTGCGTGTCAATCACGCCAGGCAGGATGTGCAGACCCTTGCAGTCGATCGTCTCGCCGGCGGAAGCCTGTCCCAGCCCGCCGATCGCGGCGATCCGGCCATTGGAAATCCCGATGTCGCGGATGCCCTCGCCGTCCTGATTGACCACGGTGCCGGATTTTAGAATGGTGTCAAATCGTTGATTCATGGGTCCTCGACGCCCGCTTCAAGCTTTCGCACAGGCCTTGTTGGGGGCACCTTAGCGCCTTAACTTCGCATGGGATATCCGCCACCTGCGTTTCCCCAGGAACTTCAAAAAGAACGTCAAAAGAGGCTGATTTAGCTTATGAAAGCAGCGTTTCTTCCGGACCGGGGCGTGGTCAAGGTCAGCGGCGCGGATGCCCGCGACTTCCTCAATGGCCTCGTCACCACAGACGTCACGCTGCTGCAGCCCGGCATTGGCCGGTTCGGCGCGCTGCTGACGCCGCAGGGCAAGATCACGGCCGATTTCCTGATCACCGAAGCCCCGGCCGGCCATGGCGGCGGCTTCCTGATCGATGCGCCCCGCGCGCTGGCGCAGAACCTCGCCGACAAGCTCGGTTTCTACAAGCTGCGCGCCAAGGTCGCGGTCGAGAACATTTCCGACAGCATGGGTGCGCTGGCGGTGTGGGACGGTGAGCCCACCATGAAGCCGGATCTGGCTTTTGCCGATCCGCGACATGAAGCGCTGGGCTGGCGCATTCTCGTGCCCGAAGATCTCAAGCAGAAGATCGCCGATCTGGTCGGCGCCGATCTCGTCGACAACGACGCCTACGAGGCCCATCGCATCGCCTTGGGCGTGCCGCGCGGCGGGCTCGATTTCATGTACAGCGACGCGTTTCCGCATGAGGCCAATATGGACCGCCTGCACGGCGTCGATTTCGACAAAGGCTGCTATGTCGGCCAGGAAGTGGTGTCGCGGATGCAGCATCGCGGGACCGCGCGCACGCGGATCGTGCGGGTCACGCTGGAAGACTTTTCGCCCGAGACCGGCATACCGGTTGTCGCCGGTGACAAGCAAGTCGGCACCATGGGCTCGACCGCTGGTGGCAAGGGCCTGGCCCTGCTCCGGATCGATCGCGTAGCGGACGCGCTGGATGCCGGTGCGTCGCTTAGCTCCGGTGGCCTTGCGATCCGCCTGACCGACCCGAACGACGTTCGCATTCCACCGAAGCAGACCGTCGCATGAGCCGATCTGCGCGCCTGCACGCCGACGGCAAAACACGGTGCCCATGGCCCGGCGAAGATCCGTTCTACATGGCCTATCACGACACCGAATGGGGTGTGCCGGAGTATGACGACCGCGCGCTGTATGAAAAGCTGATCCTCGACGGTTTCCAGGCCGGGCTGTCGTGGATCACGATCCTGCGCAAGCGCGAAAACTTCCGCAAAGCGTTCGACGATTTCCAGCCGGAGAAGATCGCGCGCTACAATGCCAAGAAAGTCCACGAGCTGATGAACGATGCCGGCATCGTCCGCAACCGCGCCAAGATCGAAGGCGCGGTCAACAGCGCCAAGGCTTATCTCAAGATCATGGAAGAAGGCGCCGGCTTCTCCAAATTCCTGTGGGACTTCGTCGACGGCAAACCCATCGTCAACCAGTTCAAGACCACCGCCAGCGTGCCAGCCTCGACGCCGGTCTCGATCAAGATTTCAAAGGAGCTCGGCGCGCGCGGCTTCAAATTCGTCGGGCCGACCATCGTGTATGCCTTCATGCAGGCCACCGGCATGGTCAACGACCACCTGGTCACCTGCTTCTGCCACGAGAGCTGCAGCGGCAAACTTCGCAAGCCCCGCCTCAAGGCCAAATGACGGCGCGGAAATCGACCAGCATCGCCACCCGCGCCTGGCAGCGGATGCTGTCGGGGCGGCGGCTCGACCTGCTCGATCCCTCCCCGCTCGATATCGAGATCGCCGATATCGCCCATGGCCTGGCGCGCGTCGCACGCTGGAACGGGCAAACCAGCGGCGCGCATATTTTCTCGGTGGCGCAGCACACGCTGCTGGTGGAAACCGTCATGCGCGAGCAGATGCCGCGCGTCGACGTCCGCTTCCGGCTCGCAGCGCTGCTGCACGACGCGCCGGAATATGTCATCGGCGACATGATCTCGCCGTTCAAGGCGGTGCTCGGCGGCGACTACAAGGTGGTGGAGAACCGTCTGCTCGCGGCGATCCATATTCGCTTCGGATTGCCGCCAATTCTCGCCGATGAAATCACCAAAGCGATCAAGGCAGCCGATCGTGGTGCGGCCTATCTCGAAGCCACCCGTCTGGCCGGATTTTCACAGGCCGAGGCCAAGCGCCTGTTCGGCAGGGATCCGGGCCTGCCCGAGGCCACGGTGCGCGATTATCTGACGCCGTGGACCGCGGCCCGGGCCGAGAAGCAGTTTTTGGCGCGATTCAAGCTGCTGCTCGGTTGATCGCCCGCGCAAACCTGCTTTCGCCGCCCCACTCGCGCGCCTATAATCGTGGCAAAACAGGACCTTCCAGGGAACGCCTCGCAGGATCACCATGCTTCACATCTGTTCGCTTGCTGCCCTTCCCGAGACCGTAAGAGCCACCGGCGCCAGCCACATCCTCACCGTGATGGCCAATGTCGATCAGGTGCTGCGGCCGGCTTCGGTGCTCGAGGCCAACCATCTGAAAGTGTCGATGGACGACATCACCGAGCAGTTGGACGGCTTTGTCGCGCCGGCAGATCATCATATCGAAAGAGTGCTGAACTTCGTCCGTGGCTGGGACCGCAGCGCGCCAATGGTGGTGCACTGCTATGCCGGCATCAGCCGCTCCACCGCGAGCGCCTTTGCGGCCGCCTGCGCGCTCAATCCGCACCGCGACGAGATCGAGATCGCGAGGCAAATTCGCGCCCGGTCCCCGATTGCCTCTCCCAACCGGCTGATCGTCAGCCTCGCCGACAAGGCGCTGGGACGCGAGGGCCGAATGCTGCGCGCACTCGACGAGATGGGCCCGGGCAGCATGACGGTCGAGGGCCGGCCATTCCAGCTCGATCTGGAATAGCGCCAGATTTGAACTTTTAGCGGGTAAAGCTGCACTCACAGGATTGCAACCGGGCTGCCGACGTGGCCGGTTAACGGTATGACGCGCCCGCCTGGAGGCCTGATGTTCGACGCCCCCTTCGTTTTCTTCGCGCTCGTGATCGCGATCGTCGCGCTGATCTTCGCGCGAAAGGCCATGAACCAGGTGGCGGAGTTGCGACAGCGCCTGGAGGCGATCCAAGCGCCGGCGGCCGCCGCGGCGCACGCGCCTCCGCCGCTCACGCCATTTGAAGCATTCGAGCAGACCCTGCCGCCGGCCTCGGCCGCATCGATACCACCGCCGATCGCACCCGACGTCGAATCCGTCACGCCCGCCGAGGCGTCAGACCAGCCCGCAGGCAGCGCGCCACCACCGCCGCCACCGCCGTTGCCACAACCCGATCGTGGCTTCGAGGAAACCGTCGGCACCCGCTGGGTGGTATGGATCGGCGGGCTGACGCTGGCGCTTGGCGGGTTCTTCATGGTGCGCTATTCGATCGAGGCCGGCCTGCTCGGCCCGGGCGTCCGCACCATGCTGGGCGGCCTGTTCGCGCTTGCCCTGCTGCTTGCAGGCGAATGGACCCGCCGCAAGGAAAGCATCTCCGCCATCGAAGCAACGCCGATCGCCAACATTCCGGCCATTCTGACCGCCGCCGGAACGGCCGTGGCGTTTGCCACGGTGTACGCCGCCTATGCGCTGTACGGCTTCCTGGTGCCCGCCACCGCGTTCATCCTGCTCGGGCTGGTGGCGATGGGCACGCTGGCCGCAGCGCTGCTGCACGGGCCGGCGCTCGCCGGCCTCGGCGTCGTCGGCGCCTTCGTGACGCCGGTCCTGGTCTCGTCCGGCAAGCCGGACTTCTGGGCGCTCTACATCTATCTCGCGATCGTCACCGCGGCCGCCTTCGGTCTGGCGCGCGTCAGGCTGTGGCGCTGGCTCGCGGTCACCACGATCGCGTTCGCACTGCTGTGGACGTTCCCCTGCCTGCAATGCGGTCCATCGATGGTCGGCCCGCATGCGTTCCATGTGCTCGCCGGCTTCATTCTCGCCGCGCTGCTCGTGGTGTGCGGTTTCATGTTCGGCCCGCCCGCCGACGAGGGCCAGGTCGAGCCGATCTCATCCGGCGCGCTTGCGGCCTATCTGCTCGGGGCCACGTTGATCGTGCTGAACAGTTTTCATGACGACGCCGCGATGATCGTGTTCGGCCTGCTGGTAGCGGGCAGCCTGTTCGTCGCCTGGCGCAGCGATGCTGCCGCCGGCGTGGTCGGGGCTGCGGCTGCGCTGGTCTTCGTCGTGTTTGCCGAATGGGCCGTTCGAGCCAATCCCGACATGCTGGTGCTGCCCGGCGGCCCATTGCCCGGCATCGGGCCGAGCGCCACGGACGGATCGGTGTCGCTGCACCTGATATCGGCCGCGATCTTCGCCGCGGGTTTTGGCGTGGCGGGGTTCCTGGCACAGGGCCGCTTCGCCGGGCCCGTCATACCGGTGATCTGGTCGGCCGCGGCGGTCTTCACGCCGCTGGCGCTGCTGGTCGCGCTCTATGCCCGCATCGCGCATCTCGACCGCTCGATCCCGTTTGCGATTCTCGCAGTGATGCTGGCCGCAGCGCATGCCGCTGCGACTGAGATCCTCAGCAAGCGCGAGGACCGTCCAGGCTTGCAGGCCTCGATCGCGCTGTTTGCGACCGGTACGCTCGCAGCACTGGCGCTGGCGCTGACCTTTGCACTGGAAAAGGGCTGGCTGACGATCGCGCTGGCGCTGATGTCGGCAGGCACCGCCTGGATCTCGACGCAGCGGCCGATCCCGTTCCTGCGCGCACTCGCGGCCATCCTCGCCGGCATCGTGGTGCTGCGTATCGGCTATGAGCCGCGCATTGTTGGCAGCGCCGTCGGCACCACGCCGATCTTCAACTGGCTATTGTGGGGCTACGGTATTCCGGCGGCGTCGTTCTGGGCCGGCAGCATCTTGCTGCGCCGTGGCGGAGATGATGCGCCGCTGCGAACAGTGGAATCGGCGGCGATCCTGTTCACGGTGCTGCTGGCGTTCATGGAAATCCGCCACGCCGTCAATCAGGGCGACGTCTATCGCCAAAGCGCCGGCCTCACCGAGGTCGCGCTGCAGGTCTGCGTCGCGCTGGCGATGGCGATCGGGCTGGAGCGCCTGCGCATCCGCACCGGCAGCGTCATTCACAATGCCGGCGCGATCCTGCTGACCGCGTTTGCCGGTCTTGCAGCGGTGTTCGGGCTGATGGTGCTTGAGAACCCGATTCTCTGGTTGATCGATGTCGGCGGCATCGTCATCAACCTGTTGCTGCTCGGCTACGCCCTGCCCGCGGTTCTCGCGCTGCTATTGTCCTATGCCGTGGCAGGCCGCCGCCCCGTGGCCTACGCCAATACGATCGCGGCGGGAGCGCTCATTGTCGCGCTGGCCTATGTGACGTTCGAGATCAGGCGAATCTATCATGGACCGGCGATCTCGGTCGGTCCGACCACCGGCGCCGAGCAATACACCTACTCGATCGCGTACCTGGCGTTCGGCGTCGTACTGCTCGGCATCGGCATTCTCTTCAACTCACAGCGCGCGCGGCTGGCGTCAGCGGTCGTCATCGGACTGACGATCCTGAAAGCCTTCCTGATCGACATGTCGACGCTCACGGGCGTCTATCGCGCGCTGTCGTTCATGTGCCTCGGGCTGGTGCTGGTGGCGATCGGCTGGCTGTACCAGCGGATCCTGTTCCGCAGGCAAGCAGCATCGCCGCCGCCTGCACCGGCTGCTTCCTCGGGAAGCTGATCCGTCAGGCGGCGCGCATCGACTCGAGGAATTTGGCGACCTCGATCTTGAGACGGTTGCTGTCGCCCGACAGCAACTGCGCCGCGGAGAGAACGTGCGACGAAGCGGTCTCGGTCTCGGTCGCGCCGCGCTGCACGTCGGTGATGTTGGCGGAGACCATCTGCGTTCCCATCGCCGCCTGCTGCACGTTGCGGGAGATTTCCTGCGTCGCCGCGCCCTGCTCTTCCACCGCGGCTGCGATCGCCGAGGAGATTTCGGAAAGCTTTCCGATCGTGCCCGAGATCTCCTGGATGGCTCCGACCGAATCCCGGGTCGCTGCCTGGATGCCGGTGATCTGCTGCCCAATCTCTCCGGTGGCCTTGGCGGTCTGTTCGGCCAGCGCCTTCACTTCGGACGCAACGACCGCAAAACCACGGCCGGCTTCGCCGGCCCGCGCCGCCTCGATGGTGGCGTTGAGCGCAAGCAGATTGGTCTGGCCCGCAATGTTATTGATGAGTTCGATCACGTCGCCGATGCGGGCGGCGGCTTTCGACAATTCGCCGACCCGATCATTGGTCCTTGAAGCCTGATCCACGGCCTCGCTCGCCATCCGCGCGGATTCCTGTACCTGCCGGCTGATCTCATTGACCGAGGACGCCATTTCCTCCGTGGCGGATGCGACCGACTGCACGTTGGTGGAGGCCTCCTCCGAGGCTGCTGAGACAGTGGTCGCAAGTTCCTGCGCACGCTCCGCGGTCGAAGTCAGCGTATCTGCCGAAGCCTCGAGTTCGATCGAGGCCGACGACACGGTTTCAACGATCTCGCCGATCATGGCTTCGAACTCCCGCGTGATGCTGTCGACACGGCGGCCGCGCTCGATCTTGGCTTCGGCATCGTGTGCGGCGGCTTCATCGGCAGCCTTCTTGGCGATCAGCGCATCCTTGAATACCTGCAGGGCGTCGGCCATCGCGCCGATTTCGGTCCTCTCACCGCGGCGCCTCACTTCGGCAGACAGGTCCCCGTTTCCCAGCGCCTGCATCGGCTTCACGATGGAGGCAATCCCTCTCGAGATGTCGCCGACCAAATAGAGTCCCACGCCGATGCCGCAAATGATGACGGCAGCGACAATGCCCAGTACGATCCAGAATGCAAAATTATAGCCTTCCGCGGCCTGCCGGGTCGCAGCGTCCGCGCCCGCGTTGTTGAGGTTGATGGATTTTTCCAGGAACGCATCGGATTCGGCGGCGATGACCGCAACCTTCTTGGAGATGGCCTCGCTCGCTTCATGGGGGATCCGCCCGATGCTCTGGCGCGACAACTCGATCACTTCCTGGACGCCCGTCATGTATCTGTCCCAGGCGCGCGCCCAGTTCTCATGGATCGAGCGCTCTTCGGGCGTAGAAATCATCGGCGCGTATGCCTTGCGATCTTTCGCGATCCTTTCGAGGATGCCGGCCAGTCGCTTGTCGTTGGCGGCCTTCGCCTCCAGCGTTTCCGCCATCACATGGGCACGGAGCGCAATGCGGAACAGGTTGATGTCCGCGCGCAATTCGCCGAGCACCCGAACGCTCGGAAGCCAGCTCGAGGAGATTTCCACCGTGTGGGCGTTGATCACCTGCATGCTGCGGATAGCCAGCAGGCCCATGCCGGACATCGCGATCAGCATGAATGCGATCACGGCGATGACCTTGGCGCGGATGGAAAGTGCGGACATGACTGGCTCTCAAGCGTTGGAGACAGGCGCCGCTGAATTATGAGGAACTGCCGTCAATCTTCGATGCGCCGGGAATATTCGGCAACAGTACGCATCAGGTCGCAAGCGAAGGTTAATGCGGCGCTCCGTAAAATTACCCGCTTGCGGGGAGGCACACGGGATGGAGCCCTGGAGCCTTTTCCGTTCCGATGGAATCGGAACGCGGCTCTAGATTTTTGATTTGACGCGTTTTGTTAGCGCGAACCGGTCTCCACTTCGCTGAAAAACGCTCTAACCAACGGATTCCGCGACAAGGCGAATCCTGAACACCGGCTTCTTGGCTTCGTCCAGAAGCTCCATCCGCCATTCGGCGTTCTGTTTCAGGCCGCGCGAAAGGCTGCCGAGGAGATTGCCGCAGACGCTCGTCATCTCGGTCCACGCGGCCTCGCGGCTTTCGAATTCGGATCCCTGATCGGACGCGCCGGCGTAGTGGCCGTGGCTGATCCGAAAAAAATATAGCGGCATGATTGATCTCACGTGTTGGGCCGCCTCCCGGCCTTCTCTGCCGGTCACCAGTTGGAATGAGATTCGCTACCAGGACATGAATGCGCCAGCCCGTATGACTACGGGTTCGTGCATCACCAATGATGCGGGATGGCGGCCCAGTGACCGGCCGCGCGCCGGTGCCCGGACCCGTTGCGCGGCCATTCAATCCCGAGGCAGCTTGTTGCGGTCGCGAACGTGGTTTCTGTGATCAATCGGTCGAGCGGCGCAGCTCTGGGGCGCCCTCGGCGTTGGCCGGCTCAGACTTGGCCGCTTCCTTGGCCGCTTCGGCCTTCGGCTCGGATTTCACCGGCTCGAGCTTGGCGCTCTCGACCGCCGGCGTTTCGACCCGCGCCGTTACCTCGGCACGTGCATCAGCCGCCGCGCGCGACGGCTCCTCCCGACGATGCAGCGAGCGCGGCCGCGCCACAGACCGCGCCATCAGCATCTGCGAGGCGCCCTGATGGCGGAAATCGCAATAGGCGAAGCCCATGCCGGAAACCGATCCGCGGAACGAACGATCGTCGCGCTTGTCGAGATTGAAGCACGGCTCGAACGGAAGACCCTTGATGGAAGCGCAGACGGCCTGTCCGCGAATCTGCAGCGTGTTGCCGGGCAGGCGTACATGGCGGATCGGTCCTGAGCCGCTGAATTGCACGGAGCCGGTTGCACCGAGATCGTCGAGGATACGGCCGGCGCCGCGGGTGCCGTCAAAACAGGTAAAGGCGAAGACCTTGCCGCTCACAAACCTGCGCGCCTCGTCGGCATTCATGCTCCCGGCCAGCGCAGGAACGATCATCGCACCGGCCGTGACGGCCCCCAGAACCAAACGCGCAAGCATGCAGCTACTCCAACCTAACAAGAGCGCGGGCGCCCGCCTTTACCCCGTGCTTACCATATCAACCGTGGCAACATTGGAGCAGGTTCGTTGGTAAAGTCTGAACACCGTTAGAGAATCTTTACCACGATTCGACCGCGGACCTGACCGGCCAGGATTTTAGCGCCGGTTCCGATGACTTGGTCGAGGGTGATTTCCTGAGTAATATCAGCAAGTTTTCCCTTATCCAAATCGCCGACGAGACGGTTCCAGGCAAGCTTGCGCTGTCCGATCGGGCACATCACGGAATCGATGCCGAGAAGGCACACCCCGCGCAAAATAAACGGCGCGACCGAGGACGGCAGGTCCATGCCGGCGGCAAGGCCGCAAGCGGCAATGGCGCCGCCATATTTCGTCATCGAGAGCAAGTTGGCGAGCGTGGTCGAGCCGACGCTGTCGACGCCGCCCGCCCAGCGCTCCTTCGCCAGCGCCTTGGCGGGGCCTGCGAGCTCGGCACGGTCGATCACCTCGGCCGCACCGAGGCCCTTGAGATAGTCGGCCTCCGACATCCGCCCGGTGGATGCGATGACGTGATAGCCGAGTTTCGAGAACACGGCGGTGGCGACCGAACCGACGCCGCCGGCGGCGCCGGTCACCACGACAGGGCCGCTTGCAGGCGTCAGGCCGTGCTTCTCCAGCGCCAGCACCGACAGCATTGCGGTGTAGCCGGCGGTGCCGATCGCCATCGCCTCGCGCGTCGACATCCCGTCGGGCAGCCGCACCAGCCAGTCGCCCTTGACGCGCGCTTTTTCGGCATAGGCGCCGAGATGGGTCTCACCCATGCCCCAGCCGTTACAGACGACCTTGTCGCCGGCCTTCCAGTCCGGATGCGAGGATTGTTCGACGGTGCCTGCGAAATCGATGCCGGCAATCATCGGGAAACGCCGCACCACGGGGGCCTTGCCGGTGACGGCCAGACCATCCTTGTAGTTCAACGTCGACCACTCGACCGCGACCGTGACGTCGCCTTCCATCAATTCGGCTTCGTCGAACTGCGTCAGCGCGGCGGTGGTGGCCTTGTCCGCCCTGTCGATCCTGATGGCCTTGAACGTTCCCACGGCAAACTCCCCGGACTTTTCTCTGCCCGAGAGTGTTTACCGCATCAGGCGGGTTGTGCAACCGGGCGCGCGACCGGCTGTTCGACGATCGGCAGGTTGATCAGCGCCGACAGGACGCCGAAGAAGATCGAGAGCCACCAGATCGGCGCGTAGGAGCCGAACTGCTCGAACACCACGCCGCCGAGCCAGACACCGAGGAAGCCGCCGACCTGATGGCTGACGAAGGCGAAGCCGTACAGCGTGGCGAACCAGCGGGTGCCGAACATCAGCGCCACCAGCGCCGAAGTCGGCGGCACCGTCGAGAGCCAGGTCAGGCCGGTGGCGGCACCGAACACGATCGCCGAGAAGGTGGTGATCGGAAACGAGATGAACGCCATGATCGACAGCGCGCGGGCGAAGTAGATCAGCGAGAGAATATAGCGCTTCGGATATTTGTTCTGCAGCCAGCCGACGCTGAGCGAGCCGATGATGTTGAACAAACCGATGGCCGCGACCACCCAGCCGCCGGTCTGCGCCGAGACGCCGCGATCGGCCAGATAGGCCGGCAGATGCACGGTGATGAAGGCGAGCTGGAAGCCGCAGGTGAAGAAGCCGAGCACCAGCAGCACGTAGGAGCGATGGCCGAACGCCTCCGCCAGCGCGGTCTTGAACGATTGCTGGTCGCCAGCAGGCTCGTTCGATGACGTCGAAGGCGGCGTCGCGATCGCCAGCGACAGCGGCACGATCAGCAGCATCAGGAGAGCGAACACCGTCAACGCCGCCTGCCAGCCGAAATTGTCGATCATCGCGACGCCGAACGGCGCGAACAGGAATTGACCGAACGAGCCGGCCGCGGTGCCGGCGCCGAGTGCAAAGCCGCGCCTCTCGGGCGGCAGCAGCTTGCTGAACGCCGACAGCACCAGGTTGAACGAACAGCCTGACAGCCCGAAGCCGATCAGCACGCCGGCGCCGAGAGCGAGCGACAACGGCGCCGTGGAATAACGCATCAGGAGCAGGCCACCGGCATAGAGCAGCGCGCCGACGATCATCACGCGCAGGATGCCGAAGCGATCGGCGATGGCGCCCGCGATCGGCTGGCCCAGGCCCCACAACAGGTTCTGCAGCGCCAGCGCGAGGCCGAAGACGTCGCGTCCCCAGGCGAATTCGCGGCTCATCGGCTGGACAAAAAAGCCGAGGCTCGAGCGCGGCCCGAAGCTCAACAGCGCGATCAGGCATCCGCAGATGATGATGACGAGCGGTGTCCGCCAGGTGCCGAGGCCGGAAGATGGACTGATGTCGCCGGTCGTTACAGCCATGTCAAAACCCCTGGAGGCCAATCGAATGCGCCATGGGGACTTAATGCATTTGCATGAAAACCCCAAGAGGAGCGATGCAAAAATTCCCGCTGCAGGGCAGCCCTGCAAAATCGGCGAGTGCAATCAGCAGATGGCGAGAACAATTTTGCCCTAACGAGATGTCGTCCGGGCGAACGCAGGGATGACCGTTGGTTACCGCTTCGCGCTGGTCTGCTCTGCCGAGCTTTGTGCGGCTTCGGCGAGCTTGGCGGAGATCGCCGCGGTCTCGGCGGCCGTGCCCCAGCTCGGCGCGTCGCTGCCGTTGCCCCAGGCGCGCGGCCGGTAGAAGGTGTGTACGCCGAACTTGTACGTCTTCTTCATTTCATTGACCCAGGACGGGCGCACCCAATAGGCGTGGTAGTGCGTCGACTTGTCGACTTCCGGCAACCAGAGCTGGCCGTCGAGCATCGCCTTCGCGATCTTTTGCGCGCGCTCCCACATGTCGGGTTCGCGAATGACGTCCTTGTTGTTGTCGCAGGCAAAGGTGAACTGGCACGCCAGATGACGGTGCTTGTTCTGGTAGACCACACCGCACACGGTTTCGGGATATTTGCCCGAGAAGGCGCGGTTCAGCACGACCTGCGCCACCGCGATCTGGCCCCGCACCGCTTCGCCGCGGGCTTCGAAATAGACCGCTTCCGCCAGGCACTTCTCCGACTTGGCGCGCGACTTGTCGTCGAACAGGCCGAGACGTTCGGCGGGCGTCTTGGCGCGCTGGTTGTCGGAATTGACCTCGCCCTTCGGCGCAACGCTCTCGCCCATCTCGCCGGCCCGCACCGGACCGTCGGCATCGACCGGCAGCGAGGCCATCACCTTCATGTCGGGATCGGCAACAGCGCCCGGCATCACGATGACGGGCTCTTCGCCGGGTCGCCAGCGCTCGATGCTTTCGGGCGAGCCGAGCGACGAACCAAAGAACAGGCTCGAGGTCTTGACGGCGAAGCCGTCGCGCGGCGACGCAGCAGCGCGCGCGACCTCGCGCGTTTCCGGAACCGTCTTGAGATCGTCCCGGGATCTGGTTTCGAGCGACAGCGACATGTCGTATTGCGCCAGCGGCGGCGCGCTCAGCGCGGCCTGCAGCTCGGGATCGAGCGGCGCGCGATCGATCGACGGCGCCGTCTCCACGGTCTTGGCGCCCTTGACCAATGTATTCGATGTCGCGGGATCCTCGGCCGCCGGCGCGCGCTCGGCAGGGCCTGCGGTTTCCGCAGGCGGCGGCGTCACGACGAGGCGATCGCCCTTCAGCGTGCGGTCGACCTTGGGGAAATCGGCGGCGTGATAGCGCGGCGGCGGCGCTACCAGCGGATTGCGCGTCACTGAACCCGTGATGTCGATGCCCTGATTGTCGAGGCTTGCCAGCCGGTAGGTCGCGGTTTGCGGCGACGAGGTTCCGATCGGACGGCCGAAAGAGAAGGTTGCGACCTGGATGGTGCCGGCGGAAGAGAATACCCGCTTCTGCCAACGCTCGGCGACGCCGGGCTGGCGCGCCAGCAGCGAAGCAATATCCTGATATCCGATCTCGGTCGGCATCAATGCGAAGACGCAAAGACCGAGGCCGAAGGACGCGAACCGCACGCCCTTCGGCTGGTTACGCAACACAAACATCGATACGCTCACGCAACGCTTACACGATCGAACCTCAGTACATCCGTGCAATTCGACCCTTTTTGTTGGTATCGAATTTAGGTTGCCGGGGAGTTAATCGGCGTGGCGTGCGTGCTACACGCAAGACATCGCGACATTTTCGCAGGCCGCATCAGAAACGTTGGTAAACAGCCACTCGATGAAAGTGGTAAATATCTCGTCAACGAAAATGATGAAGGAACTCGGGCGCGTCATGTCCCGGCACTACGTGTCGCACAAATGAAAATGGCCGAGAAAGCATCTCGGCCATTTCAATTTCACTATCGGCTACGACCTACGCCTGGCTCACCACCGTCTTGCCGAGTGCGGCTTGCGCCGCCGCGAGGCGGGCGATCGGCACGCGGTAGGGCGAGCACGACACGTAGTCGAGACCGATCTCGTGGCAGAACGCCACCGACGCGGGATCGCCACCATGCTCGCCGCAAATGCCGACCTTGAGACTGGGCCGGACCTTGCGGCCGCGGGTGACGCCGATCTTCACCAGTTCGCCGACGCCGTCGCGGTCGACCGAGATGAACGGATCGATTTCCAAAATCCCCTTGCTGACATAGGTGCCGAGGAAGCTTGCAGCGTCGTCGCGGCTGATGCCGTAGGTGGTCTGGGTCAGGTCGTTGGTGCCGAACGAGAAGAACTCCGCGGTCTGCGCCACGTCGCCGGCCATCAGGCACGCGCGCGGAAGCTCGATCATCGTACCAACTTGATACGCGAGCTTCTTCCCGGTCTCCTTCATCACCGACTGCGCGGTGGCGTCGATCCGGGCTTTCACCAGGTCGAACTCGGCCTTGGTCGCGATCAGCGGCACCATCACCTCGAGGCCGACGGCCTTGCCGGTGCGCTTCTCGGCTTCGACCGCCGCTTCAAAGATCGCGCGGGCCTGCATCTCGGCGATTTCAGGATAGGCGATCGCGAGCCGGCAGCCGCGGAAGCCGAGCATCGGATTGAACTCGGCAAGATCGCGGGCGCGATCGGCGAGCCGGCGCGGATCGGTGTTCATCGCACGCGCGACTTCCTCGATCTCGGCCTGGGTGTGCGGCAGGAACTCGTGCAGCGGCGGATCGAGCAGGCGGATCGTGACGGGCAAGCCCTTCATGATCTCGAACAGTTCGACGAAATCAGCGCGCTGCATCGGCAGCAGCTTCGACAGTGCGGCACGGCGCGACTGCTCGTCTTCGGAAAGAATCATCTCGCGCACGGTGCGGATGCGGGTTTCCTCGAAGAACATGTGCTCGGTGCGGCACAGTCCGATGCCCTCACCGCCGAATTTGATCGCGGTGCGCGCATCTTCCGGCGTGTCGGCGTTGACGCGGACGCCGAGCTTGCGAACCTGATCGGCCCAGCCCATCAGGGTGCCGAATTCGCCCGACAGTTTCGGTTCGATCATCGGCATCCGGCCGGCCAGCACCTGACCCAGCGAACCGTCGATGGTGATGACATCGCCTGTCTTGAAGGTGCGCGAGCCGATGCTCATCGTGCCCCGGCCGTAGTCGACGCGGATCGCGCCGCAGCCGGAGACGCAGGGCTTACCCATGCCGCGCGCGACCACGGCGGCGTGCGAGGTCATGCCGCCGCGGGTGGTGAGAATGCCTTCAGCGGCGTGCATGCCGTGAATGTCTTCCGGGCTGGTTTCGATACGCACCAGGATGACGTTGCGGCCGTCGGCCTGCAGCTTGGCGGCTTCGTCGGACGAGAACACGATCTCGCCCGATGCGGCGCCGGGCGAGGCCGGCAGGCCGGTCGCGATCACGTCGCGCTTGGCGTTGGGATCGATGGTCGGATGCAGCAATTGATCCAGCGACGCCGGATCGATCCGCATCACCGCATCCTTTTTCGAGATCAGCCCTTCATTGGCGAGCTCGACCGCGATGCGCAGCGCAGCTTTCGCCGTGCGCTTGCCGCCGCGGGTCTGCAGCATCCACAACTTGCCCTGCTCGACCGTGAACTCCATGTCCTGCATGTCGCGGTAGTGCTTTTCGAGCAGTGTGTAGAACCGCGTCAGTTCCTTGAACGCCTCCGGCATCGCGCTTTCCATCGACGGCTTGTCGGAGCCGGATTCCTGGCGCGCTTCCTCGGTAATGTCCTGCGGCGTGCGAATGCCCGCCACCACGTCCTCACCCTGCGCGTTGATCAGGAATTCGCCGTAGAGCTTGCTCTCGCCGGTGGAGGGATTGCGCGTGAACGCGACACCGGTCGCGGACGTCTCGCCCATGTTGCCGAACACCATGGCCTGCACGTTGACGGCGGTGCCCCAGGATTCCGGGATGTCGTGCAGGCGGCGGTAGGTGACCGCACGCGCATTCATCCAGGATGAGAACACCGCGCCGATCGCGCCCCACAATTGCTCGTGCGGATCCTGCGGGAAATCCTTGCCGGTTTCGCGCGCCACCGCTTCCTTGTACTTGCCGACCAGTTCGACCCAGTCGTCGCCCGAGAGATCGGTATCGAGCGTATAGCCCTGGCCGTCCTTGAAAGTGTCGAGGATGTCCTCGAAGTGATGATGCTCGAAGCCGAGCACCACGTCCGAATACATCGTGATGAAGCGGCGATAGCTGTCATAAGCGAAGCGGCGATCGCCGGAGAGTTCGGCGAGCGCTTCGACGGTCTTGTCGTTGAGGCCGAGGTTCAGCACGGTGTCCATCATGCCCGGCATCGAGGCGCGGCCGCCGGAGCGGACCGACACCAGAAGCGGATTCTTCGAGTCACCGAACGCCTTGCCGGTCAGCTTGCCGACGTGATCGAGCGCCTTCTCGACCTGCGTCTTCAGGGCGGCGGGATAGGATTTGTCGTGCGCATAGAAATAGGTGCAGACCGAGGTTGGAATGGTGAAGCCCGGAGGCACCGGCAGGCCGAGATTGGCCATCTCGGCGAGGTTGGCGCCCTTGCCGCCAAGCAGGTCGCGCAGGCCCGCTTTGCCCTCCGCCTTGCCGTCGCCGAACGTGTAGACCCACTTGCCGGATTTTACCGCCTCGCTGGCCGGGCTTGCCGACCACAGCCTTCTTGGCGGGCTTGGCCTTGGCGACCGGCTTGGCCGGCGCCTTGTTCAGCGCCTTGCGGGCGGCTGGAGCGGCAGCGGCCTTTCGGGCCGAAGATTTTGATTTCGCTGCAGATTTCGCTGCAGCCTTCTTGGACTTCGCGACGGCTTTGGCCATGGATTCCAACTATCCGAAAAAGGGGAGAAAGATGCGCGCCTTACACCATTTTGAGGGGTTCCGCGCAAGCCGCGAAACCCCGCTTTCCTGCGCTAGAACCGAAACATCTTGAGCACGCCGAGACCGACCAGGCCGACGAAGATCAGGTAGATGGCGACGATGTAATTGAGCAGCCGCGGCATGATCAGGATAAAAATCCCCGCGAGAAGGGCAACGATCGCGGGAACGTGCGCAGCGGTGATGGTCATTGAAATCTCCGGCTGATGGGTGGGGAATCGAATCGAGGGCCGCAACTTAACCGCTGGCGCGGTTTCGGAATAGCAAGACGCCCACCACTTCAATGGGTTCCAGCCTCCGCAACAATTCCCCAGAAATGCCGCGAATGCGGCTGCGTTTTCGCCGGAACAATGCCGCACGGGATGAATTGGCCCGCATAGTGTGTGCTGGCGAAAGCCGGCGCCTCTTCTCGCGAAGGAGTTGACTATGCGGAACAGAGTACTTGCCATTGCAGCGATCGCCGGCGCGATGGCTGCCCCGATCGCAGCTCAGGCGCAAAGCACGATCACCACAGGCACCGGCGGCAGCACGGTCGTCATCGGCGAACATGAAGGCATCGCTGCCGACCAGCGCCCGGCCTTCCGCGAATACATCGCGCGTGAGCGCGTGCCGAACTACACGATTTCTGAGCGTGTGACGGTTGGCGCCGTGCTGCCGGAAACCGGCGTGACCTATTACGACGTGCCGCAATCGTTCGGCATGACGCCCTATCGCTACACCGTGGTGAACGGCCAGACGATATTGGTCGAACCGCGCTCGCGTCGCATCGTTCAGGTGGTCGATTGACCTCAGTAGCCTGAACGATTGGTCCGGGCGCCGCGCAAGCGGATGTGCGCGAGATACGACCGGACACGAAGCCCCGTCCGGCGTCCCCTCCGGGCGGGGTTTTCTTTTTGCGCAATTCCTTCCCGGACACGGTGCCGTAGGGTGGGCAAAGGCGCTCTTCGCGCCGTGCCCACCATTCTCTATCGGTTTGCTTGCTGGAGCGTTGGTGGGCACGCTTCGCTTTGCCCACCCTACAATTTATTCCCTGATTTCCAGTCCCGGCTTCTTCACCACGAGCCGGTGAATCTTCTTCCCCGATGAGGCGCTGACCACCTCTTCATCGAGCAACACCGTCGTCGTCTTCAATTCCGCCAGCACGACCGCCGGATCGAACGCCGCGTAAAGCCGTCCCTGCGCGTCGCGCTGATCGGCGCCCTCGGTGACGCGCCAGCTCAGATAGAGAATGCCGCTCGGCTTGACGATATCGAGCAGGCGGCGAACCGACGCCGCAATCTGCTTGCGGTCGAGATGCATGATCACGGTTTCGCACAGGACGTTGTCGAACGTGCCGACGCCGCGCAGTTCGGGCAATTCGGCGTGCGCGAACTTGAACGAGGGATATCGCCGGCGCGCCTCGTTGAGCAGGCCTTCCGAGGCATCGAAACCGACAGCCGAAAAACCGTTCGCGTGGAGCCAGGCGACCTCGCGGCCGCAGCCGCAGCCGATATCGGCCGAGGTGCCGCCGCGCACAAAAAACCGTTCGACGATTTCCTGCAGGTCGACGGGCGCCGGCTGACCGAGCCAGTCCTTAGCGAACGCCGCCGCACCCAGTTCGTAAGCGGCGAGCGTCTGACGGTCCATGATCTAGCCTTCGATCTTCGAAAAATCCGCAACTGCGCGGGTCGCCGCGCGGATCTCGTTCAGGAGCTTTAGTCGGTTCTCGCGCACCTTGGGTTCATCGTCATTGACCTTGACCTTGTCGAAGAAGGCATCGACCGCCGGACGCAGCTTTGCCATCGCGCTCATCGCGGTGGCGAAATCTTCCCTCTGCACCGCAGCTCCGGCCTCGCTCTTGACCTGATCGATCGCGCCGGCGAGCGCCTTTTCCTCAGGCAAACTGTAAAGCCCGGCATCCGGGGCGCCGTCAAACGTGCGCTTGTCCTTTTTCTCCTCGATCGCAAGGATGTTACTCGCACGCTTGGTCCCTGCAAGCAGGTTCTTGCCGTCGTCGGTGTCGAGGAACTTGCCGAGCGCCTCGACGCGGCGCACCACCAGGAGCAGATCGTCCTGGCCGCCGAGCGAAAACACGGCATCGACGAGATCGTGACGCGCGCCCTGATCGCGAAGCTGGACCTTCAGGCGGTCGGCGAAGAAAGTAAGCAGATCGCCCGGAAGTGTTTCGGCGTCGCTCTTTTCCCGGAAACCAGCCATGGCCGACTTCGCTATGTTCGTGATCGGCAGCCGGAGCGTATTGTCAACGATCAGCCTGATGACGCCCAGCGCAGCTCGGCGCAGCGCATAGGGATCCTTGCTGCCGGTCGGCTTTTCGTCGATCGCCCAGAAGCCAACCAGCGTGTCGATCTTGTCGGCCAGCGCGACCGCCACGCTCACCGGATCGGTGGGAACGCGATCGGCGGGGCCTTGCGGCTTGTAATGCTCCTCGCTCGCGGCGGCGACCGAGGCATCCTCGCTCTGGGCCTGCGCATAATACTTGCCCATCAAGCCCTGCAGCTCGGGGAATTCACCGACAACTTCGGTTAGCAAATCCGCCTTTGCCAGATGAGCCGCTCGCTTTGCCTTTTCGACGTCGGCGCCGACCAGCGGCGCGATCTCGGCAGCCAACCGCTCGATCCGCTTGATCCGCGCCGCCTGCGTGCCAAGCTTCTCATGAAACACGATCTGCTCGAACTTCGGCAGGCGCGCTTCGAGCTTCGTCTTCAGGTCGGTCTCGTAGAAGAATTTTGCATCGCTCAGCCGCGCGCGGATCACGCGCTCGTTGCCGCCGATGATGGTCTTGCCGCCATCGGTAGCCTCGATGTTGGCGGTCAGAATGAACTTGTTGGTCAGCTTGCCCGTCTTGGGATCGCTGACCACAAAGCATTTCTGGTTGTTGCGGATGGTAGCGCGGATCACTTCATCCGGGATCGACAGGAATTCCTGGTCGAACGACCCCATCAGCGCGACCGGCCACTCCACGAGGCCCGCCACTTCGTCCGCCAGCGCCTGGTCCTCGACCAGCTCAAAGCCCTGCGCGAATGCCAGCTCCTTCGCATCGGCGAGGATGATGTCCTTGCGCGCCTGTGCGTCGAGCACGACTTTTGCGGCCTTCAGCTTGGCTTCGTAGTCCTCAAAACGGCGTACGGAGATCGCAGTAGGCGCCATGAAGCGGTGACCGAACGTGGTCTGCCCGGTCTCGATGCCGTCGACGGAAAACTTCACGACGTCGGGCTCTTCGGTTTCCGGCCCGAAGGTCGCGATGATCGAATGCAGCGGCCGCACCCAGGAGAGCGAGCCTGATTTGACTGAGCGTTCGCCCCAGCGCATCGATTTCGGCCACGGGAAGGTTCTGATGATGACAGGCAGAATCTCGGCGAGCACATCGATCGTGGCGCGTCCCGGCTTTTCGATCAGCGCGATGTAGAAATCGCCCTTCTTCGGGTCGGTCTGGATCCTGGCGTCTTCGATCCGGGCGAGACCCGTGGCCTTCAGGAATCCCTGGATCGCGGCATCAGGCCCGCCAACGCGCGGGCCGCGGCGTTCTTCCTTCAGGTCGGATTGCCGCGCCGGAATGCCGTGCACGGTGAGCGCCAGCCGCCGCGGCGTCGCGAACGCCTTGGCACCTTCGTAAACCAGCCCCTCGGCGACGAGCTTGTCGGTGACCATGCGGCGCAGATCGTCCGCCGCCTTCGCCTGCATGCGCGCGGGGATTTCCTCGGAAAAAAGCTCCAGCAGAAGATCAGGCATCAGACCGCCCTGCCCGCTTCGGTGTGAACCCAGGCATCGCCGCAGGCTTTTGCCAGTTCGCGCACGCGCATGATGTAGCTCTGCCGCTCGGTCACCGAGATCACGCCGCGGGCATCGAGCAGGTTGAAGACGTGGCTCGCCTTGATGCACTGGTCATAGGCCGGCAGCGCCATCAGATGTTCTTTCTGGTTGCCGCCCTCGCGCCACCCGGCGGCGAGATACTTTTTGCAGGCGTCTTCCGCCATCTTGAATTGCTCGAACAGCATCGTGGTGTCGGCATATTCGAAATTGTGCCGGGAATATTCCTGCTCGGCCTGCAGGAAGACGTCGCCATAGGTAACCTTGTCGGTGCCGTCGCGGCCGTTGAAGTTGAGATCGTAGACGCGGTCGACGCCCTGCACATACATCGCCAACCGCTCGAGCCCATAGGTGAGTTCGCCGGCAACCGGCGCGCATTCGACACCCGCGACCTGCTGGAAATAGGTGAACTGGCTGACTTCCATGCCGTCGCACCAGCACTCCCAACCCAGTCCCCAGGCGCCGAGCGTCGGGCTCTCCCAATCGTCCTCGACAAAGCGGATGTCGTGCAGGCTTGAATCGATACCGATGGCGGCCAGCGACTTCAGGTACAGGTCCTGAAGGTTCGGCGGCGACGGCTTCATGATCACCTGAAACTGATAATAGTGCTGCAGCCGGTTCGGGTTTTCGCCGTAGCGGCCGTCCTTCGGCCGCCGCGAGGGCTGCACATAGGCGGCGTTCCAGCGTTTCGGGCCGAGCGCACGCAGCGTCGTCGCTGGATGGAAGGTGCCCGCGCCCATTTCCATGTCGTAGGGCTGCAGGATCACGCAGCCCTGCTCCGCCCAAAACCGTTGCAGGGCAAGGATGAAGCCCTGGAACGAACGTTCCGGGCGCATGTGGGCAGGAAGTGCGTCCATCGGCAGAATCGGTCTCGCGAGGGGGGTTTAAGAGCGCGGGACCGTATCGACGCGGAAGCGGGGAATCAAGGCGATGGGTGATTGGAGTCATTCCGGGCTGGTGCGCCAGCCCGGAATGACGAAAGTCAGCCCGGCCGATAAGCGCCGGTGACGGGGTCGCGGCGCAGCGTTGGAATATCGGCAGTCTGGGCGGCCTCGGCGACGCGTGCCAGGCGCGCCTCTTCCAGTTCCCTGTTGATGCGGACGGCGGTCTTGTAGGCCCATCGGACCACGGCAAGCCCACCCAGGGCACCCGCGAATGCGACTAGCGGCGGCATCGGTCGATCCTTGTCGTTCACGTGTCAGCCCCCAATAGGTGCATTGTCGCCCAAGCCGGCCCGCACCGCAATTCCGCTTTTGGGACTAAATGGCGCGGCTCGTTGACCTCCAGTTGATTTCTAGAACCCGAATTTAGCCCAAATTGCCCGGGTCTCGAGTGCCGAAATCAGTTCGTCCGGCAATCCCCCAATACCGTCCAAGGAGGCCAGCGAGCCCGCCCCCGGCGATCTCCGGCCCAACAGCCCGGCCAGCATCCCGCTTGCGGGCGCAATGACAGGCGTCAGCACCTTCTCGCCATAGCGCTCGCGCAGCGTCGACCTGATATCACCGATCTTGTCCGCAAGGCCCAGCGACACGGACTTCTCGCCTGCCCAGTACTCGCCGGTGAACAGGACGTCCTCGGTTCCCTTAAGCCGCGCACCGCGGCTGCCTTTAACCAGTGCGATGAAGATGGCGTGGATCTCGCGCTGGAGCGCCTTCAGGCGCGCCACGTCATCAGGATCTTCAGGCAGGAACGGGTCGAGCATCGCCTTGTGTTCGCCTGCCGTATAAAGCCGCCGCTCGACGCCGATCCGCTTGATCAGGTCCTGAAAACCGAAACTGCCGCCGACCACGCCGATCGAGCCGAGGATCGAGGACGGATCGCAGAAGATCTCGTCGCCGGCGCATGCGATCATGTAGCCGCCGGATGCCGCGACGTCCTCGACGAACACCAGCACCGGCAGCTTCTTTTCCGCGGCAAGCTGCCTGATCCGCAAGTAGATCTGCCGCGACTGCACCGGCGAGCCGCCGGGCGAATTGATCACCAGCGCCACCGCCTTGGCGTGTCTGGTGGCGAACGCGCGTTCGAGCGTCCTGGCGATGCCCGCCAGCGTCAGGCCCGGCCGCAACGGCGTCACCGCACCGATGACACCCGACAGGCGCACCACCGGAACGACAGGGACGTCGCGCCGGAATTTTGCCGGAATGAGTTGCTTCACCCTGTCAACGACGTTCAGCAATCCCGCGCGATCACTTATTTGTTCACTCATGCCGTTACCTCGAATTAACCATTTTTTATCGCACGACTGTCATTGCAAAGGCCGAAACGCCTTTTTGGCCGGAACGCCTTTTGCATTGCAGACGTTAAAGCTGCAATGGCGCAGCGGAGACTGACATGAAAATCTACCTGCTGATCATGCTCATCGGCAGCCTTCTGGCCGCGATCCACTTTACATCGGCGCCCAAACAACAGTCAGAGACGCTTCCGCAATAGCGTCCTGTTTGAGGAATTGAGCGTGCGAGCCACTTTTACGGGTTCGCCAGCGGCAAGCTCCCGTTCCCGGCCAGAATCTCCTGCACCCTTTTGTTTGGAACGCCTTGCTCGTCGTTGAGCATCAGGCCGGGAAGGATTTGCGTCGGCGCCCGCCCACCCTTGGCGGCACGAACCAGAATGCGGTTGGCAGGCCCCTGCGCGTCGCCATGGACCGGCAGCACCTGCAAGCTCCCGAAACCGTGATCGAGCGCCGAGAGCACCTCGGCAATTCCGTCGGCTCGCCAGATCAGCGTCAGCGCGCCCCTCGACTTGAGAATGCGCCGCGCCGCGTGAACCCATTTCGTGAGCGTCGTTGCGGTCGCCATATGCGCAATCCCGCGCGCCGTGTCCGGCGAGACGCGATGCCGCGCGGGATCGTTGAAGGGCGGATTCATCAGCACCGCATCGACGCTGTCGGGAGCTAGTCCGGCCGCGGCAAAGGCTGCGGCATCGGCTTCCACGTCGAGCACGACTACGTCGGCTTGAATCGCATTGGCATCCGCATTGGCGCGCGCAAGTCTTGCCAGCACCGCATCGATCTCCACCAGGACGAGATCGATGCCGGTCACGCGCCTGGCCACCGCCAGCCCCGCGGCTCCGACGCCGGCGCCGAGATCGGCGATGCGCTCGCCCGAACGGGCTGAGGTCGCCGCCGCCAGCAGTACCGCATCGTGACCGACGCGATGTCCCGATTTCAGTTGCATCAAACGCAATTGCCCGCCGAGAAACGCATCCTCGGTGAGTTCGAGAACGGGGTCAGTCATCGGGGCGCAATTCATGGGCCAGGCCCGCCTCGGATAGCAACTGGCGGGCTGCGCGATTGTCGTCCTCATGAACCAGGATTCGCCGCGGCAGGATACCGAGCGATCCCTCGATGACGCTCATGTTCTGGTCCAGCACCAGATGATGGATATTGGCGCCGTCGAGCAGTGCGCCGACTGCGGAAACCAGCACGATATCGTTGGTCCTGACCAATTCCCGCAAGTGACGCACTCCTTTTCACCCGGGTGCGGCAACGGCACGGCCCTGTCAACCGCTTCGTGCCCTTGCCGCCTTAGCCGGCACTTTCTATTGTAGAACAAGGATAGTGCGATTTGGCCAAAATTGGAGACCCGCGTGGCGGTTATTGTACCCTTCGAAAGCCCGTCGAACGCTTCGATAGATGCGCTGGTCGGGCTGGTCGCCGCCGACATGGAGCGGGTCAACGCCACGATCCTGTCGCGCACGGGATCGGAAGTCACCATGATCCCCGAGGTCGCCAACCACCTGATCTCATCCGGCGGCAAGCGTCTCCGCCCGATGCTGACGCTGGCGATGGCAAGCCTCACCGGCTATTCCGGCGACGGCCATATCAAACTCGCGGCTTCCGTCGAATTCATGCACACCGCAACGCTGCTGCATGACGACGTGGTCGACGAGAGCGAACTGCGCCGCGGCAAGCTGTCGGCGCGGATGCTGTGGGGCAATGAGGCCAGCGTGCTGGTCGGCGACTTCCTGCTCGGCCAGGCCTTTCGCATGATGGTCGAAGTCGGCTCGCTGCGCGCGCTGGATATTCTCTCCTCGGCTGCGGCCACCATCGCCGAAGGCGAAGTGATGCAGCTTGCGGCCGCCAAGAACACCGCGACCACCGAGGACGAATACCTCGCGGTCATCCGGGGCAAGACGGCCGAACTGTTCGCCGCGGCTTGCGAGGTCGGCCCCGTGATCGCCAACCGGCCGAAGGCCGAGCAGACCGCATGCCGCTCGGTCGGCATGAATCTCGGCATCGCATTCCAGCTCGTCGACGACGTGCTGGATTATGGCGGCAAGGCCGCGAAACTCGGCAAGAACATCGGCGACGATTTCCGCGAGGGCAAGATCACGCTGCCGGTGGTGCTGGCGTTCCGCCGCGGCAATGACAGCGAGCGCAAGTTCTGGATCAAGGCGCTCGAGCGCGGCGAGATCGGCGACAGCGACCTCGATCATGCCATCGGCCTGATGACCAAGCACCGCGCGCTGGAAGACACGATCAGCCGCGCCCAGCATTACGGCGCGATGGCCGTCGACGCGCTGGCGCTGTTCCCGGCCTCGCCCATGAAGACCGCGCTCGAGCAGGTCGTGGCGTTCTGTTTGGCAAGGTCACATTGAGCGTAAGTCAGTAGGATGGGTGGAGCGAAGCGATACCCATCACGTCACGCGATTGGTTGCCGATTGATGGGTTTCGCTTCGCTCTACCCATCCTACGAGGAAAGAGCGCGTTGATGAACGGCACCAATTTCACATTGTTCCTCCTGGCCGCGCTGGTCATCGCCGCCGTGCCCGGTCCCGGAATCTTGTACGTCGCCGCGAGGACGCTGTCGGGTGGCAAGCGAGCTGGCATCGCGTCAACGTTCGGGACTGCGCTCGGCGGGCTCGTGCATGTGATCGCGGGCGGGCTTGGCGTCTCGGCGATCATCCTTGCCAGTGCCGAACTGTTCACCGTGCTCAAATTTGCCGGCGCGCTCTATCTGGTCTGGCTTGGCCTCAAGACATTTCGCGAGGCGCGCGATCTCTTGCCGCAACAGGCCATCGCTGTCGGTACGCAACGCGTGTTTCGGGAAGGCGTGCTGGTTGAGGCTTTGAACCCGAAGACCGCAGCCTTCTTTCTGGCCTTCATTCCGCAATTCATCGATCCGGCCGGCGGCTACGTCGCCCTTCAGTTCATGACGCTCGGCCTGATTTCGGTGGCGCTTAACACGCTGGCCGATGTCGTCGTGGTGATGATGGCCGCCACCGCGCGCGCCGGTCTCACGCGCAAGCCGAATCTGCTTCAACGATTGCGACAGGGCTCGGGGCTGTTCATTGCCGGGCTCGGTATTTCGCTGGCGCTGGCGCGGCGGCCTGCAAGCTAGCCTAGCTCAACGTTCCCGCGTGCACCCACCAGCCGGGGTGATCGCGCCGGAGCTTCTCCGCCGCGCGGCCGGCTTCGGCGGTGTTCTCGTAGATCGCAAAACAGGTGGCGCCCGATCCGGACATCCGCGCCAGCCAGGCGCCGTTGGTCGCATTGAGCGCCGAGATGACCTCACCGATCACGGGCTGGACGCGCATGGCGGGTGCTTCCAGATCGTTGGAACTGGCGGCGAGCGCTTCGACCCAGTCTTCGAGCGAAGCCTTCTCGTCGGGCCAGCGATCCTGCAGCAGCACGTCGGTGGCGCCGACCAGCAATTCGCCATTACGCAGGCCGAGTGCATTGAAGACGTCTTTGGTCGCGACGGGAACGCCGGGATTGACCATCACACAGGGCATTTTCGGCAGGCTGAGCGGCTGCAGCGTTTCGCCGACACCGGTCATCACGCAGCCGCGTGAATTGACGCAGACCGGCACGTCGGCGCCGGTCAGTTGCGCGACCTCGATGATGCGAGGATCGTCGAGCGCGAGCCCGTTCAATTGCGACAGCAGCCGCAGCGCCGACGCGGCATCGGCCGAACCTCCACCGATTCCGGCCGCGACCGGCAAGGCCTTGTCGAGCGAAAAGCTGCCGGCCTTCATATCCGGTACGCGCTCGGCCAGGAGACGTGCGGCCTTGAGCACCAGATTGTCCGACGTATCGCCGCACGCCTCCGCCAGCGGTCCCGACATCTTCAAATCCAGATCCGAACCCGGCGTCAGCGTCAGCCGATCGGCGCAATCGGCGAACGCCACCACGCTTTCGAGATCGTGATAGCCGTCCACACGGCGGCCATTGACCCGCAAGGTCAGGTTGACCTTGGCGCGAGCCTCGTCACTCAATACCGGCATTGCGGAACAGCCCCCAGAGTCCTCGCCTCAGCCACCCTTGCCGTCTTCCTTCTTCTTGTCGGCGGACGCCGCAGAAGAGGTGTCTTCGGACAGACCGTTGGCAATCTTGGCTTCGATCTTCGGCAATTCCTCCGCCTCGGGCTTCAGATCGCGGGCATGGGCCCACTGGAATTTGGCTTCCAGCGTCCGCCCGACACGCCAATAGGCATCGCCGAGATGGTCGTTGATGGTCGGATCCTCGGGCTTGAGATCGATCGCGCGCTCGAGATTCTTCACCGCGTCTTCAAAATTGCCGATCCGGTAAAACGCCCAGCCCAGCGAATCCACGATGTAGCCGTCGTCGGGACGCTGATCGACGGCGCGCCGGATCATCTTCATGCCTTCGTCGAGATTGATGCCCTGGTCGATCCAGGAATAGCCGAGATAGTTGAGGACATGCGGCTGCTCGGGCTGCAGCTCCAGTGCCTTGCGCATGTCGGCCTCGGCCTTGCTCCACTGCTTGGAGCGCTCCTCGCAAATACCGCGATAGTAGTAGGTGACCCAGGTGTTCTTGTCGGTGATCGAGGCCATCGCATCGATCGCCTGCGAGTAGGTCGCGGCGCAATCGTTGAACTTCTTGCGGCCGCGCTCGATGTTGCCGAGCGCCATGATGGCCTCGATGTCCTTTGGCGCTTCCGCGGTGACACCCTTCAGGATCTTGATCGCCTCGTCGCTGCGGTCGGCGGCGTCCAGATTGGTGGCAAGCTGGATCTGCGCATTGCGCTTGAGCGGCGAACTGGCCGGCATGCGCTCGTAGACCTTGATCGCCATCTGAGGCTTCTTCACGGACTCATAGAGATCGGCGAGCGACAGCAGCGCCAGCGGATGATTGGGCTGCAGGTAGAGCGCAAGCTGCAGATAGACCAGCGCCAGATCCTCGCCGCCGCGACGGGTCAGCGTGGCGCCGATGCCGTACAGCGCCTCGGCCGCGCCGGCCTGCGCCGAATCGACCAGCGGCGACATCTTCTTGCCGGCCCGGGTCTCGCGCAACCCTTCCTGCACCAGCGGATGTCGCGGCAGCTTTTTGTCGAACGCCTCGTAAATGCCGGCCGCCGCCGCGCCGTCCTTGTTGCGCGACAGCCAGCGCGCATAGGCGTCGGACACCCGCAGCATCGAATCGTCGAGCTTGTAGGCGCGCTCGAACCGCGCGCCGGCATCCTTGTCCTTGCCCGAGATCTCGAGGACCATGCCGGTGTGCAGATCCTTGAAGATCGGATACCATTCGGGGCCGGTCAGCTTGTCGATATTGGCGACCGCTGCCTTGGCATCGCCCGCGCCATAGCTCGCCCAGCCCGACAGCAGCGTCGCCACCAGGTCGGTGATCGGTCCGCGGATCGACTGGTTGATGTTGACCTGGGCGGCCGCATATTTCTTCTGCTTGAGGTCACGCACGCCAACGACCAGCCGCGCGACGCGGTTGGCCTTGTCCATCGTCAGGATGCGATCAGCAAGCTTGACCGCTTCATCGATGTCGCCATCGGCGAGCGAGGAGATGAAGGCACGGTCCAGAAGTTCGTTGTTCTTCGGATCGGTGCGCAGCGCGGAGCGATAGAAAGCTGCAGCGGATGCGGCGTCGCGCTCGACGCTGGCATGCCGCGCGGCGAGATAGCTGCCCGCCGTCGTCAGCGATTTCAGATCGGACTTGGTGGGGAATTGCGCGGCGCTGTCGGCCGGATGTTCGGGCGTCTGGGCCCAGGCCACGCCAGGCGCGGTCAGGCTGGCAGCGGTAATTGCAGCGATGGTCCAACGATTCATACGAGTGGAAAGCATCACGTTCGCCTAGCTCCAGGATGTATGGCGGGATCGTTACGATCGGTCTCGAATGCAAACCCAAGCGGCGGCATCTCGGGCAGCGACAATGCCGCTTTTGGCCCTCAACCGCAAGGATACGGGCTGGCGAATCGATTGGCAGATTAGGCTCTTAGGGCTCCGATTTAGCCAGCCCAACCCGGAAACGCTTTTACTATGGCGGTATCGTGGCCGGAGGCGGTATCAGCCTCCTCCAACTCACGCAATCGTGGTCCATACGGGCTCTCTACATACCCTGGTAGTTGGGACCGCCGCCGCCCTCCGGCGGAACCCAGGTGATATTGCCGTTCGGGTCCTTCACGTCGCAGGTTTTGCAGTGAACGCAGTTCTGGGCGTTGATCTGGAAGCGTGGACCGGAGGTTTCCTCGACCCATTCATAGACGCCGGCCGGGCAATAGCGGTTCGACGGTCCGGCGTAGACATCGTGCTCGGACGTCTTCTGCAGGTTCATGTCGGTGACCTTGAGATGAACCGGCTGGTCCTCTTCATGGTTGGTATTGGAGAGGAACACCGAGGACAGCTTGTCGAAGGTCAGCTTGCCGTCCGGCTTGGGATAGGCGATCGGGGTGTGTGCCTTCGCCGCATCCAGCGTCGAGCGATCGAGCTTGGCGTGCGACTGGGTTCCGAACAGCGAGAAGCCCAGCGTGTTGCACCACATGTCGAAACCGCCGAGCGCCACGCCGATGATGGTGCCGAACTTCGACCATAGCGGCTTGACGTTGCGGACCCGGTGCAAGTCCCGGCCGACGGCAGAATCGCGCCAGGCGTTTTCATATTCGACCAGTTCGTCGTTGGCGCGGCCGGCGCCGAGTGCGGCCGCGACGTGCTCAGCGGCAAGCATGCCGCTGCCCATCGCGTTGTGCACGCCCTTGATGCGCGGCACGTTGACGAAGCCCGCCGCGCAGCCGATCAGCGCGCCGCCCGGGAAGCTCAGGCGCGGCACCGACTGGTAGCCGCCCTCGGTGATGGCGCGTGCGCCATAGCAAAGCCGCTTGCCGCCTTCGAACACGGTACGGATCGCAGGGTGGGTCTTGAAGCGCTGGAATTCGTCGAACGGCGACAGATACGGATCGTCGTAATTGAGATGCACGACGAATCCGACCGCCACCTTGTTGTCGTCGTAGTGGTAGAGGAACGAGCCGCCACCAGTCGAATTGTTGAGCGGCCAGCCGAACGAATGCTGGATCAGGCCCTTCTGGTGCTTGGCGGGATCGATCTCCCAGACTTCCTTCAACCCGATGCCGAATTTCGCCGGCTCGCTCTTGGCGTCGAGGGAAAATTTCGCGATCAGCTGCTTGCTCAGGCTGCCGCGCGCACCTTCGGCGAACAGCGTATACTTGCCCAGCAGTTCCATGCCGCGCGTGAAAGAATCCTTGAGGCTGCCATCCCTGGCGATGCCCATGTCGCCGGTCGCGATACCCCGCACCGCGCCGTTGTCGTCGTACAGCACTTCGGCCGCAGCAAAGCCGGGATAGATTTCGACGCCAAGCGCCTCCGCCTTCGGCCCCAGCCAGCGGCAGACATCGCCGAGCGAGCCGATATAGCAGTGATGGTTGTACATCAGCGGCGGCATGGCGAAGTTGGGCAGCCGGATCGCGCTGGTTGCGGTGGTCCAGTAGAAGCGGTCGTCCTTGACCTGGGTCTTTAGCGGACAATCGGCATCCTCGCGCCAATCGGGGATCAATTTGTCGAGGGACACCGGATCGATCACGGCGCCTGAGAGGATATGCGCGCCGACTTCGGAACCCTTCTCCACCACCACGATGCTGAGATCGGCATTGAGCTGCTTCAGCCGGATCGCTGCCGCCAAGCCAGACGGCCCGGCGCCGACGATTACGACGTCGAATTCCATGGATTCGCGAGGAGGAAGTTCTTCTGCACTCATGATCTGGTCTCAGCCCGATTGAGAACGGCTCTAAAGGCTCGTTGTTTCCGATTTTTGCGCCGATAACAACCATGGAAATGCAATGCGAGACGTTTCACGCCGGCGCGATCCATACTAGATTGGCATAATGGATTTGATCCCCGAACCCGCGCCTAATCTTCGGCAATTGCTGGCTTTTTATCTGGAAGCCGGGGTCGATTGCGCGTTGACGGAGGAGCCGGTCGATCGGCTGAGCGAGCTAGAGGCCCCGATAGCCCCCGTCCCGGTTCGCGAGGCTGCGCCAGTCCGCCCGGTGAGGGAAATGCCCGCTACGATACCGGGAGTTCCGCGGAGCGAAATCGCGCCTCCGCCGGAAGCGGCCATCGCCCTTGCGCGCGAGGCGGCGCGAACGGCGCCGACGCTGGAAGCGCTGCGCGCGCTCCTGGAAAATTTCGAGGGCTGCGCGCTGAAAAACACCGCGACGCGGCTGGTGTTTGCCGACGGCAATCCGCAGGCGCGCATCATGTTCGTCGGCGAAGCGCCCGGGCGCGACGAGGACATCGAGGGCCTGCCGTTCGTCGGCCGTTCCGGCAAATTGCTCGACCGGATGATCGCGGCGATCGGGCTCGACCGCAGCAAGGCCTACATCGCCAATGTGATCCCCTGGCGACCGCCCGGCAACCGGACGCCAACGCCGCAGGAGACGCAAATCTGCCTGCCGTTCATCCAGCGGCAGATCGAACTGGTGAACCCGGACGTGCTGGTGACGCTCGGCAATCCCTCGACGCAAAACCTGCTGTCGACCCGCGAGGGCATCATGAGGACCCGCGGCAAGTGGCTCGACTACGATACCGGCACGCGCACTATCCGCGCCATGGCGACGTTCCATCCGGCGTATCTGCTGCGGTCGCCCTCCTACAAGCGGATGTCGTGGCAGGATCTGCGCGCCATCGCGAAGGCGCTGGAGCAGGCGCCCCCGGCTTGAGGCTTACGGCGCCTTCGGCCGCACGATGGCCCAGCCGACGCGCAATAGCGGCTGGCGGCCGTTCACCATCCATTCGAAGGCGCGCGGCACCTCCGGCACAAGGCCCGGAAAGCGTTGCGCGATGTCGGGAGGTGGCGTGCCCGACGTGTCAGAGGCGCGCCAGACCACGACGCCGCCGGTCTGATTGAATTTCGCGGCCGACAGCCACGGCGTTCGTTCCGGCGTGGCGTCAAGCAACAGATGCGGGCGCCCGGTGCTCATCGCGATGAAACTCGCCAGTTGCGGATCGCCGGCCACGGCGCGCAGCCGCTGATTGGTTCGCCGTTCGAAATTGTCGCCGAAGAATGCGGCAATCGCTTTCGCCGGCAGCGAGGTCGGCACTTCGGCAGCTCCGGTCCAGGGCAGAACAAGCGTGGTCACGATCACCGCCAGGGCGGGAGCAACGACTGCTGCGGCCCAAACCGTCCGCAACACACGCTGACGCCGCAGGTGAATCAGATCGCCGGTTGCCACGATCACCGCGAGCCCCGACATCAAGAGCGCAACGCCCGCGCCGCCCACGACGTGATCAAGATTGAACAGCCCGGCCAGGAAACTTCCGAGCAGCCCTGGGGCGACGGCGAAGAAATAGACGAAGTCGCGCGCCAGCGAATCGACCGGCGGCCGGTAGATGATCGGCGCCTCCTCCGCGTGACGGGCGAACCAGCCCGAATTGAGGATGGCCAGCAGCACGATGGCGGACATCGCGAGCACGAGGCCGACAAGCAGCCCGCCCCATTGCAGCGCGCGCGTGCCGAGATCGGAGATTGCGGGCCACGGCGGCATGGCGAGTGCGTCGGCGCGGAGCAGCCAGACCAGATAGGGCAGGACCAGGACGGCGATCACGAGCAGCGCATAAAGCGGATCGAGCGACATCAGCACACGCCGCCCCCGCGCGGTGGCAACGGCAAATCCGGCGAGCAGCAACAATATTCCAGGCGCGGCCGACGTCGTCAGCAGCAAGAGCCCGGCCTCGATCGACCAGGCGAACCACGCGTAGCGCCGGTTCTGGCCAATCAACTGCCAGGAATGCAGCAAAAGCAGCGCCCACAGCGGGCGGGCCAGCACCAATGGTCCGAACTCGACGCCGGGCGAGCTGAACGCCACCACCGTCATTGAGAGCAGGACCGCGAGCACCGCCTGCTGCCCGCCGACGATCGCGCGGGCCAGTTGATAGTAGATCCAGAAGGTAACGACGGCGCAGACTTGCGCCAGCAGATAGACGCCGAACATGTGGTTGCCGGCGGCACGAAAGGCGATGTCGGCGAGCCAGAACGCCAGCGGCGGGCCGAGCCAGGTTCCGACCTGGTATTCGCGGCCGAAGGCCAGCGCGGTCGCAAGGTCGCCGGGCGGGCTGCGGTAGAGCAGCATCGGCAGCATCAGCCAAAGTCCGGCCTGCGCCAACACCACGAGCCAGACTACCAGCCGCGGCCGGGCGCGGATCAGTTCGACAACGAGCGAGGTGAAGCGCATGAAACGTCCGAATGCCGGGCCGAGCAGCCCTGTCCTTAAGGGACGTTTGATAGAGCGCACGAGCCGCCGAGGCAACCGGCCTCAGATCGCCACTGAAATTTCGGAATCAATCTCCCCATCCACGGCAAAGAGATCGGGCTCGACCGTCTCTTCGATTGTCTCGGGGAAGTGTTTCAGCCGCGCGGCAATGACCGGGGCGAAAAACCGGCGGTGATGGATGCTCGGGCCTAACCGGTCCAGCGCCTCGCGATGTTCCGGGACCGCGTAGCCCTTGTGGGTTTCGAAGCCGTAGCCCGGGCAATCCAGCGCCAATGCGCACATCAGGCGATCGCGCGTCACCTTGGCGATGATCGAGGCGGCTGCGATCGACACGACCAGGCCGTCGCCGCCGATTACTGCATCGCAGTCGCAGGGCGCGTCGATCTTGTCGCGGCCGTCGACAAACACATGTTTCGGCATCTCGGGCAGCGCACGGACCGCGCGCGCCAGCGCCCAGAGCGAGGCACGCAAAATATTGTCGCGATCGATCCGCGCCGGCGAGGCAAAGGCGACCGCAAAGGACGATGTCGCGCAGATCTCCTCGAACAGTTCCTCGCGGCGCTCGGCCGTCAGCCGCTTGGAATCGTCAATCCCCTTCGGGACTCGCTTCGGGTCCAGCACCACGGCCGCCGCCACCACAGGCCCCGCCAGCGGACCACGGCCGGCTTCGTCGCAGCCGGCCACCGGCCAGACGCCGCGCTTGATCAGCGCCCGCTCGCGGCGAAAGCTCGGCGGTGCGACCGCGATGACGCCCTTCAGCGGCTCGGCCTGTTCCTTGCCGACCTTGTTGTCGGCGGTTTTCTTATCATTTTTCTTGGCGGACTTGTCCCGAATCATGGCGGGATCCTGCGAAAGTGCGTGCCCCGGCGCAACCGGGAACCCGGCACAATTCCCGTTATTCAGCGCGCCGCTGGCGCCACTCCTCGGCCTCAATCACATAAACGCGCCGGCTTCCGCGCCTGGGGTCCGCAATGGTCGTCAGATAGCGCATTCCGAGCTTCTCGAGCGCGTGAATGGACGGTGCATTTTGCGGATCGACAAGCCCGAGCAATCTGCCGCAGTTGAGTTGCTCGAACCCCAAGGCAAGCTGCGCCTTGCCGATTTCGGTTGCAATCCCCTTGCCCCATACCCGGCGCGCAAGGACAAACCCGATCTCAAAATCGTCGGCTCCAAGCGCATCGCATGGCGATAAGCCGGCAAAGCCGATGATTTCGCCCGCGGGCTTTTCGGTCAGAACCGCCATCCCCGTGAGGCTGCCACCGAAGGTGAAGAATCTCCGGATGAAATCTTCGGCGGCGTCCGTTGCCATCGGCGCTCCGGAAAATGCAAAGCGCATCACATCACTGTCGCCGAAGATCAGATTGTGCAGAGTGGATATATCCGCTTCGGCCGCAGCGCGCAGAATCAAGCGCGGCGTCGCCAAGATGACGAGTGGCTGCTTTTCCGATACCGGCGCGGGCTGCTGGTTCATCCAGCCGCAATACGCCAATTCGCCGGCAGAGAGAAGCGGTGCGGCCACACCATCGTGGGTTCTAATCCGGCAGGTGAACCCGCCGGTCGTCGCCGACCTCGATCCCGGGCGCGACCACAACTTCCCAGGGATGGTTGTCGGGATCGCCGAAATAGCCGGAGTAACCGCCGTAGTCGGTCTTGTGCGCGGATTTCAATAGCGACGCGCCGCAGGAAATGGCGAAATCCAGCACCGCGTCGACCTCCTCGACGGAGCCGCAATTCCAGGCGAGCGTCGATCCTCGAAAGGTTTTCGGCCGTGGCTCGTCCGGCAGCGTGGCGTCGCGGGCGAGTTGATCCCACGGGAAAAGCGCGATCACCGTGCCGCCAGTATCGAAGAAAGCAACCGCCTCACCGGTTGCCCGCATTCTTCGGGCAAAGCCGAGCGCTTCGTAAAACGCGATACTGGCGCGCATGTCGGTTACGCCGAGCGTAATGACCGTGAACCGCGGGGTTGGTTTCGAAGATTTTTCGCTCATCTTACTCTCCACATTGCCTGCGACAAACGCGAAGCGTTTGCGCAAGGGAGCCTAAGCGATGAAGCAATCCACACTTCTTGCTCGGATAAATGGATTGCCTCGCGGAGCCTGTCATCACTATGCGAGCGCAATTGCGCTCGTCGCGGGGCGCGCATTCGCGCGACCCGGTGGCTCGCAATAACGATAACTACCTAGAACAGACTCAGTTGCTGTCCGCTGCGCTTCGGCCTGACGAAATGATCGATCGTCAGTTTCGAGCGGCGCTTGTTGAGGCCGAGCTTTTCGCAGGCGATTTCGAACCGCCGCCCGATCATCCAGGCCATCGGGCCGGTACCCTTCATCCGTGCTCCCCATTGCGAGTCGTAGTCGCGTCCGCCGCGCATGTCGCGGATCAGGGTGAAGACGTGACGGTAGCGGTCGGGATAGTTCGCCATCAGCCACTCGCGAAACAGGTCGCGCACTTCCAGAGGCAGCCGCAGCAGCACATAGCTTGCTTCCTTGACGCCGGCGTGGGCCGCGGCATCGAGAATGCGTTCGATCTCGGAATCGTTCAGCGCAGGAATCACCGGGGCGACCATGACGGTCGCGGGAATGCCGGCCTCAGACAATTGCCGCAGCGCCTCCAGCCGCTTCGGCGGCGTCGAGGCGCGTGGCTCCATGGTGCGCGCCAGCTTGGGATCCAGCGTGGTCACGGAAATGGCGACCTTGGCCAGATTGCGCTTCGCCATCCGTTGGAGAATATCGATGTCGCGCGTCACCAGCGCCGATTTGGTGACGATGCCGACGGGATGACCGGCTTTATCCAGCACTTCGAGGATGCCGCGCATGATTTTGTGTTCGCGCTCGATCGGCTGATAGGGATCGGTATTGGTGCCGATCGCGATCATGCGCGGCTCGTAACCCGAGGCGGCCAGTTCCTTCTCGAGCAGTTCGGGCGCGTCCGGCTTGGCCAGCAGCTTGGATTCGAAATCGAGCCCGGGCGACAGGCCGAGAAAGGCGTGGGTCGGCCGCGCGAAGCAATAGACGCAGCCATGCTCGCAGCCGCGATAGGGATTGATCGAACGGTCGAACCCGATGTCGGGCGAGTCGTTGCGGGTGATGACCTTGCGCGAGGTATCCAGCGATACCGTCGTCTTGAACGGCGGCAGGTCGTCAAGGCTCTGCCAGCCATCGTCGAACGCAACCCGCGCCTCGGCTTCGAACCGGCCGCTCTCGTTCGATTGCGCGCCGCGGCCACGCCGTCGCTGCTGTTCGATGGCAACCGCAAGCTCAGGGAAAGGTGTCGCACCCGCCGGCTCGGAGGGCGCCGTGACCGGCGGGTGCTTGAGGGCATGAGAGGATGCTCGGCTCATGGAGCGAACATAGCACGCCAAAAGAACAAATCAAGAACATCATCAACAACAATTCACGACGAAGCATAAACCTTGGAAAAGGGCTGGCGCCAGTGCCGCAAAAAACTGCACGCAAACGGCTGCTTTGATTATGACAAGGTGATAACAGTGCGGCGTTTTTCCTCGTTTGAGCCACCGAAGCCTCATCCATGTTGAGCGTGATCATTCCGACCGAAGGTGTCGAGCAGCCCGCCGTCGCAACGCTGGCGGCGCTGGTGCCGGGCGCCGCAGCCGGCGTCATCCGCGAGGTACTGTTGGTCGACAGGGCCGGCAACGGCGTGATCGAACGGGTGGCGGACGTGGCCGGCTGCCGCTTCCTCGAGTTTGAAGGAACGCGCGCCGCAGCGCTGGCCGCGGGTGCTCGGGCGGCGCGCTCGCCATGGCTGATGTTCCTGCACGCCGGCGCGGTGCTCGACAGCGGCTGGATCGAAGAGACCACGCAATTCATCCAAAACGTATCGAGCAGCGGCCGGCCGCGCGCCGGAGTGTTTCGCTATGCCCGCTCGCCGTATGCCGACACCCGGCTGCGCGATGGCTTCAAATTTGTCGCCCGCATGATTACCGGGCCGTCGGCGGAACAGGGGCTCTTGATCGCGCGCGATCATTATGAGCGGCTCGGCGGCTACCGGCCGGATTCCCGCCGTTCCGAGACGCGGCTGTTGCGCCAGCTCGGCCGCTCGGCGCGCACCCAGTTGCGCAGCCGGATCATGGTGGTCGCCTAGCTCGGGCAGTGCGGCGGTATATCGCAGCGCCGACACCCAAAATATCGAAAACAACCCCATGCAAAGTAGAACGGGCCTTGGCGCGCCTCGTCGGAGGCCTGCCAAATATATACTTGCCAAAAGCAAATATATATTTGACAATAGCAATTATCGAGGGTTGCTAATGTCCCAACTGGATTCCGAACAAGAAATCGCAGCGGTACGCGCCTTCAACCGCTTCTACACCCGCAAGCTCGGCGTGCTGGATCAGCAGCTCCTGAAGACTCCGTTCTCGCTGAGCGAGGCGCGGGTGCTGTACGAACTCGCCCACCGCCAGGATCTCTCGGCAAAGGAGATCGGCGCCGAACTGGGTCTCGATGCCGGCTATCTCAGCCGCATCATGCAGAATTTCGATGAAGCCGGGTTGATCACTCGCGAACCGCTGCCGTCCGATCGCCGGCAATATCGGCTCGGATTGACGGCCAAGGGACGGCAGGCGTTCGCAGAACTCGAGCGCACTACAAAGGACGACGTCGCGGCGATGCTTGGGGCGCTACCGCGCGGCGGCAGGGAGCGCCTGATCGGGGCAATGGCCGATATCGAGCGACTGCTCGGCGATGCGCCTGCCGCACCACGACCGGCGACGCTGCGCGAGCCACGCCCCGGCGACATGGGATGGGTGGTGCAGAGCCACGGCGCACTCTATGCCCGCGAATACGGATGGGATTCCTCGTTCGAGGGGCTCGTCGCCGAAATCGCGGCCAAATTCCTCAGTTCGTTCGATGCGTCGCGCGAGCGTTGCTGGATCGCCGATATCGATGGCGCGCAGGTCGGCTCGATATTTCTGGTGCGGCACACCGACGATGTCGCCAAGCTGCGGCTATTGCTGGTCGACCCGGCCGGGCGTGGCCAGGGGCTCGGCCATCGGCTGGTCGCCGAATGCATCGCGTTCGCGAAGGCCTGCGGCTATCGCAAGATCACGCTGTGGACCCAGAGCATCCTCGTCGCTGCCCGCAAAATCTATCAGGAAGCCGGATTCAAGCTGGTCGCCACCGAGCCGCACCGCAGCTTCGGTCAGGACCTGGTCGGCGAAACCTGGGAACTGGAACTGTGAAGCCCGCGCGTCGCGACAGCTCGCGGCGCGTGACGCCTGAACTCATCGACTTCCATATCAAGCACGCGCATCAGTTGCGCGTCGAAGCCTGGCGCAACATGTGGCGCGGGCTATGGAGCTTGCTGGTCAGGCTGAAGCGCCTTGCGCTTTAGGCCGCCGCAGGTGCTCGTCGAGCCGCGGCATGATCTCGACGAAATTGCAGGGCCGCGTGCGGTAATCGAGCTGGGCGGCGAGGATGCCGTCCCATGCATCGCGGCAGGCGCCCGGCGATCCCGGCAGGCAGAAGATGAAGGTCGCGCCCGCAACGCCGGCGGTGGCGCGGCTCTGCACCGTCGAGGCGCCGATCTTGGCGTGGCTCAGCATGTGGAAGGCGATGGAAAAGCCATCCATCCGCTTCTCGAACAGCGGCTCGACCGCCTCCGGCGTCACATCGCGGCCGGTGAAACCGGTACCGCCGGTGGTGATGATCGCATCGACGCCGGCGTCGGCGATCCACCGTTTGATGATGACGCGGATCGCATCGACATCGTCGACGATGATCTCGCGCGCGGCAAGAAGATGACCGGCCGCGGTCAGCCGCTCCGCCAGCGTGGCGCCGGATTTGTCATCGGCCAGCGTGCGGGTGTCCGAGACCGTCAGCACCGCGATGTTGAGCGGGACGAATTGTTTGGTTTCATCGATGGAGGACATTTCGCTCGATCCCTCGTGTCCCGGACGCGGTGCAGCGTCTTCACGCTGCTCCGCAGAGCCGGGACCTAACTCAAAGAAGGACCCCGGACCAGCAGCGCATCACCATAGCGCGTCGAAGACGCGCGTGAACGCGCTTTCGGTGCTGCGCAGCATCCGGGGCACGAGACCGTTATAGAGCACCTTGGGCAAACGTGTTGCACGCCTGCACCGTGCCCTGCTGGTAGCCGGTCATGAACCATTGCTTGCGCTGCGCCGCCGAGCCGTGGGTGAAGCTATCGGGCACCACCCTGCCCGTTGACTGCCGCTGCAGCGTGTCGTCGCCGATCGCGGTTGCCGTTTTCAATGCCGCGTCGATGTCGCCGGCTTCTATGAAGCCCGGACGCTTCTTCTCTTCGCGGTTGACCCAGACGCCGGAAAGACAATCCGCCTGCAGTTCGACCTTGACCTGCAGCGCATTGGCTTCGGCCTTGCTGCCGGCCTGCTGTTGCAACCGCTGCACGCGCGGCAGGATGCCGAGCAGGTTCTGGATGTGATGTCCCGCTTCATGCGCGATAATGTAGGCGGTCGTGAATTTGCAGGCATTGCCCGAGCAGCCGCGAAAGCGCGTTTCGACTTCGCGGAAGAAGCTGGTGTCGAGGAATATCTGCTTGTCCGGCGGGCAGTAGAACGGTCCCATCGCCGACTGCGCCATGCCGCAGCGGCCGCCATTGGTGGCGTTGCGGAACAGCACGATGCGCGGTCCGGTATAATTCTGTCCGCTGGACTGGAATATCTCGCTCCAGCGGTCGTCGATCTCGCCGAGAACGCCTGATATCATGCTGCCGACTTCGTCCTTCGGGGCACCGGTCTTGGCCGGCCCCGATCTGCGATCGGTTTGGTAGGTCGGCGCTTGTCCCCCGCCGGTCAGGATTTCGGCACCGCCGATCAGGATGCGTGGATCGATTCCGAAAGCATAGCCGACCAGGCCGAGCACGATGATGGTGCCGATGCCGAGCCCGCCGCCACCCATCGGCAGGCCAAAACCGCCGCCACCGCCACCCATTCCGCCGCCGCTATCGTCGCGACGGTCTTCAATGTCGTCGCTACGGCGGAAATCATCGTAACGCATGGCGGTATTTCCTCATCCCCGGCTGCCTGCTCGAATACCCAACGCGACAATCACGTAGAATTTCCATTCCATTAATCAATAACCCGCCCGGCAAAAATTGCCTAGTGCACAAGCCGACGCAATCTCTGCTGGCAACGTGGCCGGCAGACTCTCTTCCGCATTCTCTGTCGGCAACCAGTTTGGTTAAGTCGATTTTTACTTTGCCCGGTCAATGTATCGCCAGTCGGTTGTTTAGTCCCGCGTCGCCGACAGCGTCGCCTGAGTCAGAGTAATTGAGTCATGGTTGTGTCGCGTCGCGGGGCGTCTGTAAGGGCGCCCCGCACCAAATTTGAGTCTGAGTCCAGCGCTCGCATCGTCATCGGCGATTGCGTCGCCGAGATGTCGAAGCTTCCGGCGGGTTCCGTCGATCTGGTGTTCGCAGACCCACCGTACAACCTGCAGCTCAAGGGCGACCTCAAGCGCCCCGATGAATCCCATGTCGATGCCGTCAACGACGACTGGGACAAGTTCTCATCGTTCGCGGCATACGACGATTTCACCCGCGCCTGGCTGCTCGCCTGCCGCCGCGTCATGAAACCGTCAGCCACGCTGTGGGTGATCGGCTCCTACCACAACATTTTCCGCGTCGGCGCGATCATGCAGGACCTCGGCTTCTGGGTCCTCAACGATATCGTCTGGCGCAAGACCAATCCGATGCCGAATTTTCGTGGCCGCCGCTTCACCAATGCGCATGAGACCATGATCTGGGCCGCGCGGGACGAGAAGGCCAAGGGCTATACGTTCAACTACGAAGCCCTGAAGGCCGCCAACGAGGATGTGCAGGCGCGTTCCGACTGGCTGATCCCGCTCTGCACCGGCGAAGAACGCCTCAAGGGCGCCGACGGCAAGAAAGTACACCCGACCCAGAAGCCCGAGGGTCTTTTGGCGCGCGTGCTGCTGTCATCGTCGAAGCCTGGCGATCTCGTGATCGATCCCTTCAACGGCACCGGCACGACCGGCGCCGTGGCAAAACGTCTCGGCCGCCGCTACATCGGTTTCGAGCGCGACAAGAACTATGCGAAAGCGGCCGAAGAACGTATCGCGGCGATCGAACCGCTGCCCGAGGCGACGCTGGCGCCGTTCATGACCGCGCGCGATGCCCCCCGCGTGGCGTTCTCCGAACTGATCGAACGCGGCATGATTCCGCCCGGCACCAGGCTGGTCGACTCCAAGAAGCGCCACGGCGCCCTGGTCCGCGCCGACGGCGCCATCATGCTCGGCGACAAGGTCGGCTCGATCCACCGCATCGGCGCGGTTGCCCAGGGCTCCGGCGCCTGCAACGGCTGGACCTTCTGGCATGTCGAGACCAAGAACGGCCTGAAGCTGATCGACGAGCTGCGCGCCGAAATCCGCTCCGGGATGGCGGCGGGTTAAGCCTCGTTTCACATCATCGCGCCACGCCCAGACCCGGCCTACGGCACGGCCGCGCCAAAGCACCACAGCATGCGTATGGCTCGCCCGGGCCGGAGATGGCGCGAAATTCGGCTTTGCCCATACACCGCGCAGCCGGCGCGGTCCGCCGGCATGGCAGCCGTGCCATGTGCGCGGGTGGCGATGCGCCTTTTCGCACCTATTTCGGGGCATACGTGCTACATTCATTTTTGCATAAGAGATTGCTCCCATGCGCACCCGAGGCTCCGAGTCGCTCATTGTGCTGCCGCTGCTACCGATCTTCCTGATCGGCTTGTTTCCAATGCTGCTGTTGAGTTTGCTGGGCCCCGCCGGACTGATCATCCTCGGCATCCTGGTCGCCAGCGCGGGCTTGACCGACATTCTGGACGCCAGCGGCGCCTTCAGTGAGCAAATCATCGTCCATGGTTATGCGCGAGGATCGGAGCGCACGGGGCAACGAACGGCGCTCCGTTCGGAAATGCGCTTTGCGTCGGTGATGATCGCTTCCGGCGCCGCCCTTGCGGTCTTCGGCATAGGCGGCCTGGTCCTATCGTAGGGCCCGGCCTTTCACGAACTCGTCGCTTGCGCGCCCCGCAAAAATTTGAGCATGGACGTGCTGTCCGGTGGCCTTTCCGCCGTGTCCGGATTCAGCACAAGCCAGCCTGCAAGAAGCAATCGGGGAAAATTCCAAATGCTCAAATTCTACTTCAACGGATCGCCCAACCCGACCAAGGTCGCCCTCTTCCTCGAGGAAGCCGGCATCGCCTACCAGCCGGTCGCCGTTGACACCCGCAAGGGCGACCAGTTCAAGCCGGAATACCTTGCCATCAATCCGAACGCCAAGGTGCCGGCGATCGACGATGATGGCGTCAAGGTGTTCGACAGCAACGCCATCCTGCTCTACCTCGCGGAAAAGACCGGCAAGTTCCTGCCTGCGAACACGCCCGCCAACCGCGGCGAATTGCTGTCCTGGCTGATGTTCGCCGCCACTGGCGTTGGCCCGTTTTCAGGCCAGGCCGTGCACTTCAAGCATTTCGCACCGGAAAAGATCGACTACGCCCATAACCGCTACCAGTTCGAGGCGCAGCGGCACTTTGGCATTCTCAACGACCATCTCGCCAGCCGCCGCTATATGGTCGGCGACACCTATACCATCGTCGACATGGACGTCTGGGGCTGGGCCCGCATGCTCCCCTTCGTTCTCGGCGAGGACGCGGTTGCGAAATATCCCAACGTCAAGCGGCTGGTCGACGAGATCTCGGCCCGTCCTGCGGCAGCCAAGGCGATCGCGCTGAAGGATAACTTCAAGTTCAAGGCCGAGATGGACGACGAGGCCCGCAGCAACATGTTCAAGCATCTTTCGGTGAAGGCGGCCTGAGCAACGCCGAGAAAATCGTAGAGAACCTGTAGGGTGGGCAAAGGCGCGCTTGCGCCGTGCCCACCTTTTTTGAAGCATCTGCGTGAGGAATGGTGGGCACGCGGAGCCTGTCATCGGGCGCGCATTCGCGCGACCCGGTGGCTTTGCCCACCCTACGAGCTCAGCTCCGCAACGACTCTATGTCTCAAACCGCAGCAGCGAGCTTTTGCTCCGCGGGGAAAGGGCCGAGCACACGCTCAACCAGCGCAGAGTCGCAATACTCCTTGATCTCCTTGATCTTGCCGTTCTCGATCCGCCAGACCATGCAATACTGATTGTCGTAGCGCTCCCCGGACTTGGTGACATTGTCCCCGCGGGCTTCGACGACGACGTAATCGCCTTCCGCGATGAAGTTGAACGCCAGCGTGCGCGGCCGCCCGGCGGCGAGCAGCGACCGCAGATGACCCATCAAGCCGTCGTTGATAGCCTCACGGCCCTTGAATTTGCCCGACCAGGAATACTGGCCGGTGACGACCCAGGTGACATCCTCGGCGATATTGTCAACGAAGGTCGTTCCGCTGCGGTTCGCTGAATCTGCGTAGACTTGTTGCACCAGCTTCTTGTTTTCTGCTGCGCCCATGGCGGCTTCTCCTTTGATCTGATGTCCGATCATTGCGCGCCCTGTGGTCATTCTTCCAATCGATACTGAGTATGATATATATTCATTCCATGAATTTGAATTCGCTTGACCTCAATCTGCTGGTCGCACTCGACGCGCTGCTCAGGGAAGCCAATGTCAGCCGCGCCGCGATGCGGATCGGGTTGTCGCAGCCGGCCGCCAGCCACGCGTTGCAGCGGCTGCGCGACCTGATTGGCGATCCCCTCCTGGTTCGCACCGGCGCGCGGATGGAGCTGACGCCGCGCGCGCAGGCGTTGCGTGCGCCCCTGGCGCAGGCGCTCGACCAGGTGCGATCCCTGTTTATCTCCGACGATTTCGACGCCGCCAGAAGCGAGCGCCAGTTTCGCCTGATGATGCCGGATCTGGCCGTCGAGCTTCTGATGCCGCCGCTGATGGAGAAGATCACGAAGATAGCGCCGAACGTTCGGGTCGACGTGGTGCCGTGGCGGGGACCGGCGATCTTCACGGCGGAATTCGCCCGCACGATCGACATGGTGATCTCGATCGGCAACGCCTTCAGCGGATTTCACCGGCAACGGCTCTACACCGACAGCGATGCGCTGGCCGTCCGGCGCGGCCACCCCGCCGGCGCGCGGCTGAAGCGGATCGAAACCTTTCTCAACGCGCGGCATGTCGCGGTCGTGATCCGCGGCCAGAGCGAGGACCTGATCGACATCTGGTTACGCGCCAAGGGCATCGAGCGACGGATCGCGCTGGTCGTGCCCGGCTATATCGAGGCGCTGCATGTGGCCGCGCGCACCGATCTCGTCGCTTTCGTGCCGCGCCGCCTGATCGGCGCGCTGTCGAAGCAGTTATCGCTTGCAGCCATCACGCCGCCGCTCGATCCCGGGATCGACGAGCAGTTCATGTTCTATCCGACCCGGGCCCAGATGGACCCCGGCTCGATCTGGCTGCGCAACCTCATGCTCGGCATCGGTCGCGAGATGGAGCGGGACCGGAGGAAAGCCACATCGTAACCATCAGACCCTCATGGTGAGGAGGCGCATTAGCGCCGTCTCGAACCATGTGGTCCGGCTCTGCCATCATCCTTCGAGACGCAGCTAACGCGGCTCCTCAGGATGAGGTCTGACATACGATCAGGCTTTCTCTTCCGCCAACACCTTCTGCACTGCCGGCCGTTCCGACACCCGCTTGCGGTGAGCGACAACCTTCGGCAGCGTCGCAAGATCGACGCCGTCGGCTTCGAGCCAAAGCGCGATCGTAAACAGATAGGGATCGCAGATCGTATACTGCTCGCCCATCACCCACGGTCCCTTCAGCATGTCGCGCTCGATCAGCGCAAAGCCTGCGGCCATGGTTTCCGGCACCTTGCGCTTCATGTCGGCGAACGAGGACTCCTCGACGGCCCAGCGATAGCCGCGCATCTTGTGGGCGTGGGAAACATGCACCGTCGAGCAGAGATAGCTGTTGAAGGACTGCGCCTGCGCAAAAGCGAACGGGTCGTCCGGCACCAGCTTCGCCTGCGGAAAGCTCTGCGCAATGTAGGTGAGGATTGCGGGCGTTTCGGTCAAGGTGCCGCGGTCCGTCACCAGCGCCGGCACCCGCCCCTTCGGATTGATCGCAAGATATTGCGGGGTGGTCTGCTGGCTGTTCTTGAAGTCGAGCCGCTCCGCCGCATAGGAGGCGCCAGCCTCCTCCAGAGCGATATGCGAAGCCAGCGCGCAGGTACCGGGGGCGTAGTAGAGCTTGAACATGTTAATCCTCCCAGTGGGAAAGCTGAGGTTAACGGCCCCGCGTTCCGCCGTCCACCCGAGTGCTGCAGCAGCGATACTGGGTTTTTCGCGGTTGCCCACGGCCGCGCTGCCATGTCATGACCATGTAAATTAGGGTTATCGGGGGGCTCATCATGACCGTACTTATCGCGGGCGGCGGCATCGGCGGGTTGACGCTGGCGCTCAGCCTGCACCAGATTGGCGTTCCCGCCATGGTCTTTGAAAGCGTGCCCGAGCTGCGGCCGCTCGGCGTCGGCATCAACGTGCTGCCGCATGCGGTGCGCGAATTGATCGAGCTCGGCCTGTACGACAAACTCGATGCGCATGCTGTCCGCACCAAGGAGCTCGCGTATTTCTCCAAGCACGGCAAGCCGATCTGGAGCGAGCCGCGCGGCATCGAGGCCGGTTACAAATGGCCGCAGTTCTCGATCCATCGCGGCACGCTGCAGCAGATTTTGCTCGATGCCGCGATCGAGCGGCTGGGAAAAGAGAACATTCTCACCAGCCATCACCTCTCCGGCTGGAGCGAGACGGAGAACGGCATCCGCGCCGAATTCATCGACAAGGCAACCGGCAAACCAAAAGGCTATCATGACGGCGCGCTATTGATCGCAGCCGACGGCATCCATTCGGCGATCCGCGAAAGACTCTATCCCGATGAAGGCCCACCGATCTGGAACGGGCGCATCCTGTGGCGCGGCATCACCGACAGCGACGCGTTTCTGTCCGGCCGCACCATGATCATGGCCGGGCACGAGATCCTGAAATTCGTCTGCTATCCGATTTCGAAGCAGGCAGACAGCGCCGGCAAATTCAGGATCAACTGGGTGGCCGAGCGGCACATGCCGCCGACCTATCGGTGGCGGCGTGAGGATTATAACCGGACGGCAAAACTCGAAGAGTTTCTGCCGTGGTTCAAGGACTGGAAGTTCGACTGGCTCGACGTACCCGGCCTGATCGAGAATTGCCCGCACGCCTATGAATATCCGCTCGTCGATCGCGATCCGATCGCGCAGTGGACGTTCGGCCGGGTCACGCTGATGGGGGATGCCGCGCATCCGATGTACCCGATCGGCTCCAACGGCGCGTCGCAGGCGATATTGGACGCCCGTGTCATCACCCGCGAAATCCTCGCAAAAGGAACGACGAACGCAGCGCTCGCGGCTTATGAAGCGGAACGCCGCCCGGCGACCACCGATCTCGTGATGCTCAACCGCCGCAACGGTCCCGAACAAGTCATGCAGATGGTCGAGGAGCGCGCCCCCAACGGCTACAACGTCGTCACCGACGT